>CAVRNK010000034.1:0-31685 GCA_963721995.1 uncultured Acidobacteriaceae bacterium
CATCTTATCTCGTGATTTGCGGCCGAGATTCTACGCGCCGATGTAGCGCGTGATGCACCTCAGGGCTCCCACCGATACCAGCCAAGGAAAATGGCTGTTATGGCGATCTACAGTATCCAGAGAGGACCGAAGGATTCGTTGCCTCGTTTCGCGTTTGCGATGCACGAGGTGTGAGCGTTGGATCATGCGATCAGTTCCTGACTGAACTGAGCCAGCGCGATTGTCCGCCTACACGCAGCGGGCTTATGCCATGGGCTTGCGCATTTCTTCAGCTGGCTGCATCACGCCGGCGGAGATCCAGACCATGTAACCCGTCAGATCGTCGGCAACTACATTGCCGAGTTCGCACAGGGCGGCAGGCAGGGAGCCATAACTTCGAGTCGTGTGCAGAAGGCACGACAGCCACGGACTATCAACCACCGCATCAGCGTGCTCTCATCGTATTTTGATTACTGCATTCGCTGCGACACGGAAGATGGTCAGGGCCCATGGAACGGCCGCGTCAACCCGGCATCTGGGAACCCACTTGCTGACGTGCCCCGTCACGGCATGATGGGACGCGATTTGCCACAGCACAGACCACACCGCGATGGGTTTCGGCGACGTGTGCCACGTGCTGTTCCCCGACGCCTTGATCCGTCGGAGATTCAGAAGCTAATCGACACGGCATCGTCGTGGCGCGACAAGGCGATACTGACACTGCTCAGTCGTGCCGGTCAGCGCATAGGTGACTGGAGCACACTCGCCGGTCGACACGGCGTTTTAGGCATGACGCTGGAGGACATCGATCGCAAGCGGCGCACGATCACAGTACGCTTGAAGGGCGCGCGCGATGAACATCGCGTGCCAGTCACTGATGATTTCTGGCCGCTGTTGGACAAGTATCTGAGCACGGAACGCCGCGCTTCCGGCGAGGTAAATGCTCTCTGGATTGCAGCGCGCAAGGGACATGGCAAGCCTCTCTGCTACGCAACCTTCGAGTCTTCGCTGCGCTACATCGCTCGTAAGGCGGGTGTGACCGTTCATCCACATCTTTTCCGTCATACCTTGGCTCAGGGAGTTCTCGACACAACCGGGAACATCAAGGTTGCGCAAGAGATCCTCGGACATGCTCACCTCAGCACGACGGCTGATCTGTATATGCGCGTCGATCAACATGCGATGGTCAGCGCCCTGGCTGCCGTGAAGACGGGCGCCGATCGAAGTGCAGCGCAACGAACGTGGCCCTCCCGGAAAGCGGCACAGTATGCGTTTGATTATGACGACCAGACCATCGCGGAACTCGACCGTACGATCGAACAAGCCTCCGGACTCAAGTCTGCAGGAGAAGAGTCCTGATGAGAGTGAGGACATGTGCGGGCCATTCAGGTCGCACAAGTCACGGGGACTTGTGCGGTGTTTTCACTAACCGTGCGGTTGATGTATTCCGCTGCACGCTGGGCATGAGCTGCAGCCGTGAAGACGGCGCGGTTGTCCTGGGCGAGAACGTCCAACCAGGTCGCGATGTAGGATGCATGATCCTCGCGAGGTTCCAGAGAGATCTCGAGGTCCGCACACAGGAACGCCGCTCCAAGCTCAGCGACCAGTTCCTCGAGCGCATAGCCTTCGCTGCCGAAACGATGTCCACCGAAGTCACGATTGAGCCTGCTCGTGCTCCCGGTCCAGTGCGTGCATTCGTGGGCCAGGGTCGCATAGTAGCTATCCGCATCCAGGAAGCTCACGAACGGCGGCATCTGGATTGTGTCGTTAGTGACGCTATAGAACGCGCGATTCCCGCCGTGGCCGATGGCTGCACCAAGAGCTGCGAAGAACCTCTCTGCACGTTCGATCCGAGCAACCGGATCAAGCTGTGGGGCTGCTTTCGCATAATAGACCGCCGGCAACCCATCGATCTGCTCGACGTTGAATACGGTGTAACCCTTGAGGAACGGGATTTCGCGCTCGATCTCATCGCCGGTCTTGTTCATCGGTCTCTTTGCGAGTAATCGAATCGGCATAGACGACCAGCGAGCCTTTCTCTCCTTTGCGGATGTGTCCGTCAAGCTCGGTGGCCTGCTTAAAGGTCATCCAGATGGGAGCCGCGAAGTTCTGTGCCATCGCGCTGGCCCACAGAGACAGCACATTGATCCCGCTGTAAGGCTTCCCGTTGTGGCGGAGAGGCCGCGTGATTCGCCCAGCTGCGTGTTCGGCGTTCCAGGGCTTGGCCCACGGTCTCACGCCGCGCTCGAGATGGCTCACGATCTCATTCGTGATTCGAGTGTAGATGTCCTGCTTTTCGACTCTCTGCATGCCCTTTTCTCCTTTACGAGCGGTGGAACAACCTCATCCCCTCGTAGCGGAGAGCTGTTCAGCAGAGGCGGACCGAGCCGTCACAGGGCAGCCGTTCGTTGGCTGGCGCGAGCTTCACCCTTGACGGCGGGAAGGGACGCCTCTGCTAGGGGTTTTCGCGGAGGGGATGAGGTTAAAACGCGAAGGAGGAAAAGGAGATGAGAGAGAAGGATGAACATCTTTGAAGAAGCGATGAAGTTGCGCAACGAGCGCTACAACCGTGACAAGTTGCTTTCGATTACCAGCGACTTGGTCACTCGATTCCGCCTGCCGTGCACTCAGGAGAAAAACAGGATGCGAGTCGCATGCAGGCATTTGGCCGATGCTCTCGATCGCTCGAGCGGATCAACCCTGCAGCAACGCTGGAACCAGTTCGAGAAGAAGATTTGGCCCAAGTGGGCCGCCGGTATTGGCCGACCATCTGAGCTCTGGACCTGGGGCGCTCGGGTCCTTGTACCGACCCGCATGGTCGTTCCATCGATTGAGTGGTTGCATGATGTACGCGTCAACCAGTGGATTGTGCGCTTGCCGGAAGAGCATCCGCTCGTACAGCAGCATCGCTTGCTCCTGGGAGCTATCGCGGGTATTACCTGGACGGGAGCTCGGAACCGTCATGAAGCCGTTTGTAACGGTCTTCGCATTCTCCTTGTGCGTGGTTACGACAGTCTGCGCCAGATTCAGGAAGAGGACATGAAGGTGCTCCATCTTCGATGGTCGAAGGGCACAGACGCGCTGGACGCAGCGCTTTGCTCGTTCGGTATCTTTTCGCGCACTCCCAAGCGAGGCTCCGCGCGCTACAGCCGGCGCCGGCGGCTGACCGCCTCTGAACTGGTGGAGATCTCAGGCGTTCCGCCTCGCTTCCGCCAGGTCATGATTCTGTATCTGGAGACCTATGAAGCTCGGGTCAGCGACGTGTACCGCACTTTGCGGCATAAATCCATGCGAGATCGCTCACTTTTGGCGATTCATTCACGAAAAGCATCCCAGCGTAAAATGCTGCTCCGCGGTCCTGCCACGCCATGTGCGCGACTATATTCCCTATGCCGTTGCCCGGGCTCGCGCTGTCCAGCGTGGCCCTGACACCGGAGAAGAAGCACATCCGACCGCATATAGCTGGTTGGTGGAACTGCGCACCTTCTTTTCCGATATTTGTGCATGGGCGACTGAGCCTGATTCCCCATTCGCGTCTTTTGCTCCACGCACTATTCCTGTCAATCGGCACACACTTCTTGGCCATGGCTTCGAAAAGGCGCGTGCGCGTACGCGCGCCCGTATCACCGCCACCATCCTTGAACTTGAGCGCGAGATGCCCAAGATTCGCGCCTTCGCTCTCCAGCGTTGGAAGGCGGCCTTGGCTGCACCGAAGATCAGCACTTCACGCGGCTACCCCTGGTCCGATGAGGTCGATACCTTCTGGGATTGGGCGCTGCTCGAACTGCTTGTCCAGAGCGGCTTGCGTATCGAAGAAGCCAGCGAACTGACCACCCTTGACATTCTCAGGCGATCGCTCGCCGATGGACGCATCTATTACCTGCTGCACATCAAGCCCTCGAAGTTTGATCGCGCTCGCGTCATCCCCATCGGCGACAGCCTCGGCCGCGTCCTGGCCGAGATCATTCGCCATGTAAAGCGGTTCTATAACAGCGACTCTGTGCCGGTGTGCGATCATTGGGATCTGCTGGAAAAGCGACCTCGCCCTCCGGCGCCGTACCTTCTTCAGGGGATCCGCCATCCCAGCACTGCTGGCATTGAGACCATTCGCAGCCGCATTCGTGAACTCTCCATCCTTGCCGAAGCCAGGCGTTCCGACGGCTCTCCGCTTGTGTTGCTGCCGCACGACTGCCGGCGAGTGTTCGCCTCCGAACATCTGAACAACAATACCCCGGTGCATATCATCCAGGCATTGCTCGGCCATGCCTCCCCGGATACGGTGATGATCTACGCTAAGCTCTATCCTTCCCGGCTCGTCGAAGAGTACCGGAAGACGGTCCGCGGTCTGTACAACGCACACTATGGTGAAGATGGCCTAAAGAACCCGACTGCGGAGGAGTGGGCTGCTTTTGCCGCAAGCTGCAACTTGCGTGACATGGGAACACATCTTTGCGCTCTGCCCACAGGCGAGCATTGCCCCAGAGGTTTAATCTGCCTCGGATGCACCCATGCACAGCCCAAAAAGAGCGCCGTCCCGATCTTCAGGCGGATGCTCGCCAGTCATCAACGTAGCCTAAGCGCAGCACATGAGCACAACGAACCGGCTGGCCAGATCGCCTCCCGAGAACTGGAGATTGTCAGGATAAAGGGGGCATTGCAGAGGGCTGAGGAATTGAGTGATGATGTGGCCACGGCTATCGAAGGAGTTCTCTGAAGTCGCCCGCTTGGTGACACGGTACCAACGAGGCGGTCAAATACCACGAGGCCGTTGTGCGGGTGATCCAGATGGTTTACCGAATGCGCATTTTCTTGCTCGTGTTTATTCTGCTTCGCTTCCTGCCTGCTTTGAGTCAGGGGTACCCTGGCCGCATCACAGTTATCCCTTATTCGGTGACTATGGATCAGCCAGCCTATGTTGGGGAGCCCATCTGGATTCACACGGAGCCGACTGGAAAGATTCACTATCCGTTCCGGACGGCAATCGGAGACATTGGCTGCAATCGAGTGGAATTGCTGCATGAGGGTGCCGTTATTCCTTCCGGGCAGTTGGAAAGCAGGGGAGATCAAAACGGTGCTCTCTGTGGCTGGGTGGCTCCGTTGAACTCTCCTGCGGATAGGCTTCCGCTTCACATATTGTTCCCGAAGCTGCCGCCCGGTAAATATGCCGTTCGATGGGTTACTCAAGTTCACGATTCGCAGATGCGGATGGTTGATTCCATCGCATCGGATTGGACAACCTTCGCAGTACAGGCTGCTCCTGCCGGTCAACGTGAGATGTGGTTGCGGGGTCTATTGTCCAATGTTCCTTCCGATCTGGGTACACTCGCGGGCGATTACCTCCCAAACCTCACTGCGGCCGCGCCGGACGCTCGCGCAATGCGCGCCATCGCCCAGCAACTCTATTCGGAAAACCAGGTGGTGGCCCAGCTTGCAGCATCGGCTCTTCGATTTTTCCCCGAGGATCAAGTGAATGCTCTCGTTCGGCAACTGATCCATGAGGACGGTCCGAGCGAAGTGCTCGCGCACCTGATCTGTGCGCCTTCCCTCCAAAAATACCGAACCCAGTTTGTAGCCGACGATATCCGATTTCTGGATTCCCAGGACTCCAAATTCATCCCGGCTGCGATCGAGGCTCTTGGATTTCTCGTGCACTACTCGAACCAGGGACTATCCGGAGCGGACATTGCCGCCGCGGATGCTGCAATCCTCAAGGCGGCGCCAGATGTCATCTCGTCAGGAAACGAGGAAGCGAAACGCCAGCTTGCCTTATATCTGGGAATGTTCAAATCCCCGGAGGCTCAGGGATGGTTGTGGAAGATTGCCTTGGCGGGCGGCTCCTCTGCCGAGCAAGCCCGGATCGCCCTGACGTGGAATCCGCAACCGGGCGATCTGCCACATCTGGCTGCACTCCTCCTCACCCCGGGCGACCCCGACCCGACTGGCAGGGATCTCTCATCGATTCCGTACGCCATCCTGCATGGTTACGGGGAAAACGCGATCCCCTGGCTAGAAAAGGCAGTCACTGGATCTCCGTACGTTTGGGTTCGCGCACAAGCAGCAGAGGAGTTGGCCCGGCGTAACGATCCGGTAGCCTTTGCTTTCTTCCTCGATGCGATTGAAAGTCAACGTTTTTATCGTGCTGAAATGATCCGCTTCCTGAAGGACACTTTTCCTTCGGATCTGAACCAGAATGCCGATGAGTCCGAAGTGGTGCCCTTCCTAAAGGAACGGCTGAGGTCCAAGCAGTAGCTGCTGTGATCGCGGGCGCCCTGAGGTGTGTCGCGCGCTACGTCGAGCGCGTAGAATCTCGGGCCGCGAATCACGAGATAATCTTTCAAAAACATAAGCTGCACGGAAGCCGACCAAGAGGGGGACATTCTGCCGGATGAGGTCTTTCTCAGCTTCTTCCTGCGGCTTGCATTTGACGCCAATGATCGGAGCAAGAATCCGGATGCCTTTCTCGCCTTTCTTCACTCTGCGCCCAAGCTGGTTCCATGTGTAGAGCCCTGCGACGCGGGTTGCGTCCGGCTTCTGTCGTGTGATTTCGAGAATGTTGCCGAAAGAATAGTTGTGAAAGCGGCTCATGGCGGTGAGGTAAGCTGTCAGCGCGTCGCTCTGCCCTCGATCAAGCTGCTCAATCAGGTGTTGCACGTTGGCGGCGATTACTTCTTTAGCCGACTGCCGTTGCTGTTGTCTTTGTCCTCTTCCTTCCATTGTTTTTGGCTCCTGGCTGCCCGGACGGGCGTTTTTGTTTCTCACCAGCGCGATGAGACAAAAACGGCTGAACGGCAGGCAGGCAGAACGACGACCGTTCCCCGGCGTAATCTCGAGTGGCAGGGCGCGGCCAGTGACAAGGTTGTTTTGTGACTTTGGCGCGCAGTCGGCGCTCGCCCGAAGGGATGGCCCGGAGCGGCCAAGCGAAGGGTACGACAGGGATCGGCGAAGTGGATGGAAGGCGCGCAAAGCCACCTTGTTCCTCGCTGTTTTAATCAACACAACGCGATGCCAAGGAAGGCGCCAGTTGCCCTCGAAAAGCACCGCCTTCATCGAAACCATGGACTGCCTGCGGATCTGGAGGCTTCCCGAGGGCGGAATGGGCGTACGAAATCGAGCTCGACAGCTATCTTGCTAAAAGCAATGAGAAGCGCGACGGAGGGCACGCTTTTTCACGCCGGCGAAATGTTCTGAACGATCGATTTAGTTACATCGCGACTGCATCGGAGTATCTGCCAGAAGGCACCGCGATGACGGCTTGGCGTGTTGAGTCTGCCCTGTAATACTTCCCTAGCCAGGTAGCGCCGGGGGCCAACCATATACCGGACACATTATCGCGATCCACGGCGCAGGCGACGTCTCGACCGTCGCGGGAATGTTCTCTCCGCACCCGTCGCAACGAATCACGAAATCTCGCAAGCTTTTTGCGGACCTTGAAACACCGATTAGCCGTAGGCGAAGAACGGGCGGATATCAATGGGATCACAGGCGCGAGTGCACTTCGTCTGATCGATCGCATGGCGTCGCCAGGTTGGATTCGGCCGGGTGGTCCCACTCAACTCAACACCAGGAGAACCCATCGATGATGACCGACACCGTTACCGTCTTTGAAACTTGTGATGTTCGAACAGCCCCCAATGCCTCGTAGTGTTCCCTGTGGATTCTGCTCGGGTACCGCGATCTCCAGGGTAAGTGGCACAAGTCCTGCCAGCAGCGTGAGCCACCGGAAGCCACCGCTTGACGACCATGCGCAGAAGCGCAACCGATTGCGGCCTACTAAGTCCAGCGATGGGCTCTTCGTCAGTACTGGTGGAGGCCACAGCGAGATACATCGTGAAATTAGCAGCGCATTTTGCCTTTCTGGCTCATCCCGAACCCCGTTCCACGACATCTTCGTGTGCTGTTCTATATTTGCGGCGCATATTGGCTTGGCCGCTAAAAGAGAGAGCGAGGATAAGGGGGCGGGTGATGCGCGGCCCGGCGCGTTTCCTCAACAATCAGAGCTGCGGTTGATGCTTAGGCGCTCCTGCTATACCATCGGGACCATGATCCAGAAAGCCGACATCTGACGGCGCTTCGTCGGCGGTAATCCCTGGCTGTCGGAGCCGACAAAGGAAGAACGCGACGACGGCGATCCGCGCAAGGTCGAACGCTGCGCGGGTTCAGGTGCTTGCCGTATTTGCGTCATCAAGAGGGCCATGCGAGCCGTCACTATCAACAATAGGAGACTTTAATGCCGTCGGATGAAGTCAGCATTCAGCGAGCCTACTATGCCGCCACGGCTCAACAGTATGACAAGCTGCACATCGAAGCCGATGATCAGCACAATTTCGCATTGGCGTTCATGTCCTCCATCATTTCGCTGTACAACATAGCTTCTGTCCTCGACGTGGGTGCAGGAACCGGAAGAGCACTTGTTGCGCTCAAGTCCAGCTTTCCGGACATACGCCTCGTGGGACTTGAACCATCTGGGGAATTGAGGGAAATCGCGTATCAGAAGGGAATTCCGCACGAGTCCATGGTGGATGGAGATTCATGCTCGATGCCCTTCAAAGACGGCGAGTTCGATCTAGTTTGTGAATTTGCCTGTCTCCACCACGTGCCCGACCCGGCAAAGGCGGTCTCCGAGATGTTGCGCGTAAGCAGGCGCGCTATATTTATCTCGGACAGTAACAATTTTGGGCAGGGCTCTGTTCTATCGCGCTGCCTCAAGCAAACCATCAACACATTTGGCTTGTGGCGCGTCGCCAATCTGATTAAGACGAAGGGCAAGGGCTATAGCATATCGGACACGGATGGGCTCTTCTACTCCTATTCAGTTTTCGATAACTACCGCAAAATTAGGGCCGCATGTAAGTCAGTTCATTTTCTCAACACTTGCGACGCCCGGCCGAATCTCTACCGCAGTTCGCCACAGGTAGCCCTGCTTGGTCTGAAATAGCGAATTTCAAGGCAATGTAGTGCTAGGCTCGAAATGTGCCAGTGGGGGTGAGACAACTGGAACATGTGATGCGCCCGGTTTTTCTGAGCCAACCCGAATGTTAGTCTTATGCAAAATTTGAAGGGAGATTTTGCATAACGAAGAAGAAGCCGTTTTCGGTGGAGCAAATTGTTGTGGTACTGAAACATGCATGGCTAGGTGTGTGTTGCAGGATGTGCTCAGAAAAAGTTCTGGAGCCTTCGGCGCCGTCCGATGGTCGATCATTTACGTGGCCAGTATCGGCCGAGCGAGCCGCACGCCTGCCAAGTTCTTCTGATGGTGAGATGTTCCTATCGCTATCAGAGCCATCGGAATTGTGGAAGGCTTGCGGATGCGGATCCGTGAGATCGCACAGAGCGGTGTGCGCTGCGGGTGTCGTAAAATCTGCGCGCTGCTGAACCGCGAAGGCTGGGATATGGGCCAGCTCCGGGCGGGCTGGTATGAGAAGGATGTCTTCTTCTCATGTGTGCAAAGAAAAACAGGATAGATCCACGGCGGGGAACAATGGCCGGGCGGTGAAGCATCGATGCTAGCGCGATCAAATCGTCAGAGCTGAGAGCATCCGGGCAAGCGCGGCAACGCCGATGGCGGTGTCTGCATCGATCGGATACGGCTCCAGCCCCAGCATTCACGACGAACTGTCTGTCGGGTTTAACGTCGTGGCAAGCCCTGCTTAGATCGACAGTTCGACTCCGATTTCCGCTTGCCGCGTCAGGCTTCGATCCTGAATCAGAGACTCTTTCGGCTTTTCGTCTTTGGCGAAAGTCGTCGCAGATGTTTTCGACACATCGTGGCTGAGGCGCTCGCCCAATTCGGCGGCATTGTCCGTGAAGATTTGCGCTGTATGGGATCCTCTCGATATCGAAACATAGGCAAATCGCGCGTTAACGAGACTAGGATGCATCTTCGTATCCATATTGACGAGGACACGCTCCGCCGTCAGTCCCTGAGAGCTGTGCGATGTTACGGCATACCCGTGGTCAAAGTGGCGCATCTCGCGCGGATCGAAGGTGACGGTTCTATCGCTGTCCATTCGTACCGTCAACTCACCATTGGCAATCTTCTCCACCGTGCCCAAAGCACGGTTCGGAAGATCCAGGTTACGATACGGTGCCGTCATTTGTAGCCGATTCCCGATGGCGAAGCTCTTTTCCGCCTCACGATAGGCGTCGATTCCTCGCACCCGCGCTGGGTCGTAACTGACAATATCTCCTGTGTCCGTCTGGACCGTGATCGAATTGATTTTCGCGTCGACCGCGATCACCTCAGCATAACTACCGCGTTCCAGGCCCAACTCTTTGCTTCCGCGCTGGTATCGCAAAACATCTCCCACTTCGTATCGTGAAGCCCATCTGCGATCGGCTCCGGTCATCTCGGAGCGAGGACTGAGCACCGCAAATTGGTGATCGATCGCATCGACGACTCCATGCGTTTTCAACTCCTGGCGAACAGCCTCGTTGATTTCTCGCCGAGAAGCATTGTCCGGGGAGACAATCAGAGTTCTCTCCGGCTGCAACGCGTAATTTTTGGCAATTGCATCGAACCTCTGTTGTGACTCGGCGATCTGGGTGATGCTACCGTGCTGATGCAATATCGCAATTCCGACCGCTGTTTCGTGCCTGGAAAGGTGCTCGACGGCCTTCAACAGCTCCGGATCCTTCTGGCGGATGATTCGGTCGAGTTGTGCTGTGTGCATCCCGGCTTGTTGCAATTGTTCGAAAGGCTTTCCCGCGTCTACACCGAGATGCTGCCGTATGTCTCCGACAAGCAGCACCTTGTCGTGCGGCCCTAGGCGCTCGACAAAGTCACGTATTTGCCTGGTTGAAGCAAGCGAAGACTCGTCCAGCAGGTAGAGATGTTTGCGGGTCGGATCGCCGGCAAATTCCTCCCTCCCACCCTGGGCAAGGAAGCCCTGAAGCGTGCCTGCGGAGATGCCGGAATCGCGCAGCTGCTGAGTGGCTCGTGAAGTAGGAGCGAAACCCTCAACCGCAAACCCGTGAGCCTCTGCGCCTTGTCGGATGGCATCGAGCACCGAGGTCTTGCCGGATCCCGCCGCCCCTTGAATGCCTTGTATCTGATCGCTGGACGTAAGAACCTGTTCGACTGCGCTCCTTTGTGCATCATTCAGGTGTGCTTGGATGTCTGTGAGCCGGATCGCTTCCTGGATCGACATAATCTGCCGGCTCATGCCTTGCCGGCAGATCATGTGATCGACAACGGCCTTCTCGGCCTCCACCGTCTTGCTTGTGGTGAACTGCCGCGCTGTGTCATGTGGATTGTTCGAAACAAGCTGGAACTCCCTTTGATCAATGCGGTTATCAAAAACCGATCGTATTTCTGCATAGGTCACGAATCCCATGCCACGTCGGATCGCGTCTCGAAATAGTAGCCGCTCGTCGGTGACTGCTTCGCGCTCGAAGCTGCGGTCTCTGGCATAACTGACTGCCTCCTGAGCTCTCGCGTTTCTATCCGAAACAGCTTCGCGAAATTCTGGCGACTGAGAGCGTTCCTTTGCAGTGGAAACTACCTTCGTCGCCTGATTTCCGTATTCATCGGCCAACTTTCGATGTGCGGACAACACTTCTTGTTGAGAAACTATCTGTTTGCTGTCGCGCGTCGAGTGAGCGGCAATCTGAGCTGCTTCGTGCCCCTGATAGCCATTTGTCTCCAGATATACCCGAATCTGTTGACTGCGTGGACTGCTCGCGTCGAGGTATTCTCGCGAGTAGCCTTTGATTTCTGGGGCTCCGCTTCTCCCGGTCTCGAGTTCGTATCCCAGCTGCGACAACCGAAACATCAGCGAGGATTGGTAAACAGCCGTCGCGAACTGCTGGCTTTCAAAGAGACTTCTGGGCTGCAAGGCCCTTATCGTGCCATCACATCGCTCAGTCATATTGAAGATGACGGCGTGCGTGTGCAGTTGCGGGGCCGCGTATCCATCCACGGGACGGGCCGTGTCATGCTCAAACGTCGCGGCCACAAACTTCCCAGTGGCCTGAGCTGGATGGTTTCCACCGATACGCGCTTGCGTATACCGCTCAAGTTCTGAGAGCGCGTACTTTACGGCCTCCCGGTGAGCATCCCGCACGCGGTCATCATGCCCAACCAGCGCGGTCAGTGAGACGGACTTGGGAGCGGAAAATGTCGCGTCCCAACCGGCACGATGTTCGACTGGGGAGACGGTTTTTCCATCTGGCGTTAGGTACTCGTGGACTGCACGGTGGCTGACAAGCTGGTCACCGGTCCTCGGCTGCTGCCCTTGTGCCAGACGCGCGAAATCATCGGAGGCGACAGCACCGCCTAAGCCGAATTTCCTCGCAAGCTCTCCATGCCACTCGCCTAATGTCGCACCCTTCTGCTGCCAATAGTTCTGCTCAGGAGACGCAAATTCTTTGCCGTGATAAGTCTGAGCCTGGCTGGCAGCAAGAGGCTTCGAGATGTTCAACATTGTCAGTTACCCATCGAGAAGGTCGTCTGAGCGACCTCCTGCTGCAACTTCTCATCAACCGGCCCTTTAATGGCTGAAGAGGCACCCTTGACGGGCTTCTTTTCAAGCGTCTTCGGGTCAAATCCCAGGTCGTCGTCTTCGATTGGCCGTGGAACGAACGCAGGTGTGCTTGCCAGGATGTCGTTGTAAGCGAATGAGAATCGTGCAACATAATTTCCCAGCTTCAGGTAGGCGTGCTTGTTGGCCAATCCGGAGATTTCTGAGTCCAGCACCAAGGGCTCGACCTGACGATCCAGGACGAAGTTCTTACCGGACCGGCTGCCGTCATAGCGCGTCTCCCGCATCCGCTCGATCTCCACTCTTCCGATGGCGTTCGACACCCACTCAGCGGCCTTCGGCTCTGTGGTCTTTAGGAAGATCTTTGTCGCAGGCTGGGACAGCATGACCTCAGCCATGTGCCCATAGATGACTTCAAGCTGTGCCTTCCCCTGGAATCCGAGCACGATCGGGTTCCTCGATTTTCGGTTCTCCGTGATAGCTGCATGAAGCTGCGGTAGCCGCTGCAAACTAGCGAGCTCGTCTAGGACAAACCACACTGGGCGCTGGTTACTCTTTGGTTCATTTAGCAGTCGTAAGACAAGCAAATCGATCCATAGGCTATGCAGCGGACGAAGCGCTTCGCGTTCGCTTGGTTTGGACGTGATAAAGATCCACCCCTGCCGCCTTTCTGACCATTCGGTAGCACTCCAAGTGCTGCCAGCCTTCTCCTTCGGAGGGAGCATTCGCAGACTATCAGCGATCAATCCGAGAGATGCCAGGACACCGTTGCGCTGCTGCTGTGCGCCCTTGGCAATCATGCTGGCCATTTCCGTTCCTTCTACCCGCCGGTCGATCTCCTCCGGATTCGCCATCCAATGGACTAGCTGCTGTGGCGTAGGTCCGAAAGTCAGTAAGTGGGCGAAGATCTTTTGTGGCGTCTCTACGAAAAACTCTCCCTTACGATCGGTGGTGGGCTGGTAAAGAGACGCGGCGATCGCCTTCGCTTCGGCGCGTCGACGCAGTTCCTCTGAGGGTCCCCAGTACGGACACCGCGCATCTAGCGGGTTAAGAATTATGTCTTCGCGATCCCTGTCGTAGAACCGCTGGATAAACTCGCAGGCTGGATCGTAAATGATCGCAGACTCACCACGAGATTGGATCTGCCGAAGCACCTGCATGATGAGCGTCGTTTTCCCGGCACCGGTGTCGCCCATCAACTCGATGTGCTGCCCTTCGGCACCTAAGGGGACGCGCATCATGGCTTCAGTTTCTAATGTCTTGAAGCCGATGCCATCACCCTGGACGGCGCTGTTGAACTCCCGAGGAGAGACGAGAACGGGACCCTTCAGGCGCCGCCCATACTTCATTTCCTTATATCTCTTGATGTCTTTTTGAATGGAGAGAGGCAGCTGAAGTAGGAGCACCGCGACGCCGAATGACAACGGCAGTCTAAAGATTTCCCCCATGCTCTCGCCGCCATACAGTGTGCTGTGAAAGTAGTTGTAGAGAGGCTTGTTAAGGTATTCCGTTTTCGGCGCACGGTATAGAAAAAGAAGACCCGACGCACGCGCGGGCTCGGACAACTGCAGCGGAATCGGCTTTTCTCCAATCTGAGCTGTCGACCCGGCGATGACGTCGCTGTCTCTTGCCGCACGGCTCCGCTTTGCGCCATCTGCGACGATCAACATCGCGTATTTATCGGTCCGGTGGACAGCGCTAGCGACCGCGGTGCGAAAGTAATACGGCAGATAGAAACGTTGAAGTGGTGACATCGCGATCGCGAAGTGAAGATACAGGAAAAACCCTGTCAGAATGAGCGAAAGGAAAATTGCGCCGCAACTGTATAGAGGCGAATGTGGCGGGAAAATTATGGTTTCTCTGCGGCCCCATTGCGTCTGCATCATCACTCCTCCGCAGCCCCGTTGGCATAGCTGGCAAGTATCTCGTCGGCCGCCTTGCGTTTGTTGTTTCTCACATAGCGGAGCAACGCCTTGAACTGTTCGGACGTCAGTTTTTCGCCGCGCAGGAGCGGCTCCAATGTATTGATCAGGAGCAAGCGAATCGCTTGGACTTCGGTAAACAGCGCGCTATTTTCTTCTGGCGTCATCGTATGCCTAGCCGCCAGAAGCATTACCTCGCGTGCCCATTCACTTGGTGCCTTGCCCAGCGACTCTGCGGTTGCGAGCACTTCTCCCTCTTCATCGAGCGTCAGCTTCGTTCCAATGCTCTGAGAGCGAGCCGCGCGTCCCCGGAGGCGCCGAGACTGTGAGCCGTTCGCTCCTGATTGAGACTGCATATCACCTCCCGCTAACCTGCCGTGACGAGGTTCCTTGTTGTAAACCAGAGTTCCTAACGAGGAACGCACAATTCGTAAGCCTTGTGGATGCTTCGGGTTTGCAGTAAGGAACCGAGGTTCCTTGGCAGCACCCTATGAGGGGTGGAGTGTCGAAAATGCTCCCGGTGCGAAGCACCGCCTTCGTTCCGCCACGGATTCTGTGGGCGGGTCATGCCTTCTGCACCCGCGCGGATTCCATCGCCTCCACCCCGCTGACGGCATTGCGAACAGGCTTTCTCTTGCTATCGGTGGTGACGTTGACCTTGCGCACACGCAGGGTCGGCGTTACATGACGAGCTAGAGAGCTTTTTAGATAGTCCTGGAAGTCTCGATCCTTGGCGAAGACGTAGTGAAGCGCCTTACTCACAACGTCGTCTGCGGATGCATGGATAAATGTGGCGTACTGGTCGACCAACGCTGCGGTGGTTTCGTCGAGTCGGACAGATGCGCTGACCTGTCGGCTTTGGATGACTTCAAGTAATGGCATTTTATTTATCCTCTGGGAAGCGATTCAGGCAATATTTGCCCGGTTGATCATGTGTTGTGCAGTCCGGGCGATCTCATGCGCTCGGACCAGGTTTTGCAGGTTAGAAATCTCAAAGCGACGACGCGATTCGAGCATCGTGACGACATCGCCGAATGGAACTCCATCGAGCAGCCAAAGTCTGGCAGAAGCAACGTCAACTGTCCGCTGCGCGTAATAGAGTGGATTTGGTTTGTCGGACCGGCGATCCGCAAGGACTCGAGTTAGCTTCACGGCATCTCTTCCGATGGTGAGCTCGTGCGAAACCCACGCCCAGTCATTTTCGGAATTCGTATTTTGCACGGAATTCTTTTGCCAGCGGGTTTGCGCTTGCATCGGGCCTGCTTCTAGCAGGGCAGCATCCAGTCGAAAATCGTCTGGATGCCAAATGGAATTGCTCAGGTATTCAGCCGTGACCAGATGTGCGGGATCGTATTTGTGATTCAGGAAACCCGGCAGCCGGAGGACGCGATTACAGTCCGTACATGCCGGATCGCCACCGAAGGCAATGGCGAGCTGTTTGAGCAGGTGTTCCTGCTGCGAGAACCTGAAGTCATCGACCTGCCAGAGCACCTGGTATTTGCCGGGCGATGTGAATAGAATGACGCTCGGTTTGGGAACCGCGTCAGAACCTCGAACCGCTGCCAGACGGGCATCGCCATCTGAGTCGATATCTATATATAGGTGGCGGACGACGTCGATGCATTCTTTGGTGCGTTTTCGGCTGCCGGGAAGTAAGGGATTGGCAGCCACATAGACGTTCGCTCCGCTGGTGTTCTCATGGGCTAGCCACCTCAGATAACGCGGCGCAATCGCACACTCGAACCTGACGATTCTTTGTTGAGTTTTGGCGGGAGATTCACCATGCAGAAGCACTGCAATGTTCTCGCCGGGCATGAAGCTACGGCTGAGGTATTCATAGGCCAAATCAACTCGAATTGGGTTTCTATGCTGCGGCATGTTGCACCTCGAATACAGGCTCAATCAAGAACCGCTTGGCATCCCGGTCGTACCCAATCATCCGGAGCACTTCGCGGATCACGCGGCCACCCGGTTGGCGCTCAATATGGACCACGAAGTCGACCGAATCGGCGATCTCGGCCTCCGTGTCGATGAAGGTCGTTTGCGCATGATTCCGCATGACGAGATTGGCGAAGCGATGAAGAGCCTTTTCGGCGGAATTGGCGTGAATCGTAGCCAGCGATCCAGCGTGGCCGGTGTTAAAGGAATCGAGTAGCGTTCGAGCTTCGATTCCGCGTACTTCGCCCAGAATGATCCGGTCCGGCCTCCAGCGAAGGGCAGACTTTAGAAGATCGTCGAAAGAGATGTTGGCTTTGAAGGTATCTGTCTGGCATTCGACGGCCAGGACGTTTGGCTTTTGGATGCGCAGCTCCGACGTATCCTCGATCACAACGATGCGCTCGCAGTCAGGAATTGCTCGGGCCAGTATGTTGAGAAGGGTCGTTTTTCCGCTGCCCGTTCCGCCGCTGATCAAGAGCGTCTTTCCGCGGCGAATCTGTTCTTCCAGAAAGTCTGCGAGGGGCTTGGTAAGTGTGCCACGAGCGATGAGATCATCGACCGTGAATCGTCGACTGGTGAACTTTCGAATCGTCAATGCGGGTGCCGGCTGCACTACCGGAGGAATGACGGCAGCAAGCCGGCTGCCGTCCGGGAGCTGCGCATTGAGCACCGGATTGTCTTCGTCGAGTTTTTTCCCAAGCTGATTGGCAATCACCTCGAGCCCGGTGCGAAGCCTTCCAGCATCGAATTGGATCGTCTCTTCCCGGCGGATAATCCCATCGCGCTCATACCACCAGGTCGCATCGGGATTGCCCATGATTTCGCTGATGCTCTCATCGAGCAAGAGCGGCTCGATTGGCCGAAGGAATGGAAGGATCAGTTCGAAGCTCATAGCGGCAACCTCAATGGGGGGTGGAAGCCCTGCGTCACCGCCAGGCTTCCGTGGTGAAAAGCGAGCGGCCTAAGCGGCCGGCTCCTCGGCTGAAGCGTCGTCGCTTTTCTGATCTTCCGGTCCGGCCTTTTCAGCGCGGTCGAGCTTGAGAATCGAATCCACGCGGATCTCCCAGACGCGCTGCTTGGAGTCGGTCTTCTTGCTGTCGTACTCCCGGCTGCGGAGCTCGCCTTCCACCTGTACATGCGCGCCATTCTTCAGTGTGCTCGCGAACTCAGAAAGCTTCCCGAAGACGACGCAACTGTGCCACTCGGTGTGCGAAACCCGTTCGCCGCTCTTCTTGTCCTTGTAGGAGGACTGGGTTGCTACGGAGAAGGTGGTAAAGCTGCGGTTGTTGGCGTTGCGAACTTCTGAATCACTGCCGAGGAAGCCGATGAGGTTCACTTTGTTCTGATACATGACTGGGTCTCCGTTTGTTGAATTTCCCGATCCTGCTCGGGTCACACCAGGCGGAGCCAAGCGAGGGGCTCGGCTCCCAAGCGCCGAAGCTCTGCATTTACGGAGGGTCCTGATAAATTTTTTCGGTGTACTTCCCGAATAGGATTTGGAGGGAAACCGTAACCCGCAGGGCCACGCAATAACCGGGGTCCCCGGCACGCGATTGTTGCGTGATGGGGTGGTAGCGGAAGCAGAAGAGCGAGCTGCCGCAGGGCGCCGGATTGGCCCCGAAGCCGTGACCGAACAGAAGGCGGGATACAGAACGGCAGACGTCCACTGAACTAAAGTTCTCATCCGCATGCCGGTCAAGGAAGGTCGCAGACGGCCGCGGTGGCACCTCAGCACACGAAAGGCCACCGCTTGAAGAGCGCAAACTGGTACGTACCCTTACTGATGTCGGGTTCGGCAGTGCTCTTAACGCCAGCTGAAGCGACAAATAGGGTGGAGCAGCCGGATTGGCAGCTTGGTTCGACATCTTGAAAGCCTCTCTGATCGGTTCTTTCTCTAGCTGAACGCCTGGTCGGCCCGGAAGCGCACGATGGTCAATCCCAGGGGATTGACGGCCAGCTCGTTGTTCTTCACGTTCTCCCGGAAGACATAGGTGACGCTGGCGGTCCATCGTTCTCGCTTGATCTCGGAATGATCCGCAGGGTTCGTAAACACTTTCTCGAATTCGATGCGAGCTGAATATGGCGACTGTCGCAGATCATCGAGAATGACATTCTTGATCTCGACATCGACATACGGAAGTGATCCCTCCTTTGTGTAGGTTTGAATGACATTGTCTTTGCGCTCCTGCTCGATGACGGCGCGCTGGACATCACCATTCAGGAAATAGAGTGCGTTGGTCTGATCGCGCTCGATGGTGAAGCGATTGCGGCTGAAATAGAGCTCAGCCCAGCGCGACAGGTAATACTTGTTTTCGGCTTCCTGCGGACGATATTGAAAGTTGCGATAGTCGATCGCCTCGGCCCTGCCGACATCGTTGATGCGCACAATCAGCGGGTGGACACCGGCGAGGGCCATCTGACTCCTGAAGACAAGGGCGGCGAGCACTAGGCAGACCACGGCCAACACCAGAATTGTGACCTTCAAATAGGTGTTCATCACCAGTGGGTCGCCGTACTGTTCGAGGTAGCGTTCCGCCGCTCGCGTAATCTCAGATACCGGTTTCGCTGTGGTCGTCATTGGAATGTCTCCTCGTCGCCTAAATTGCCCTGAGAATCGCAGCCGTGATCAATCCGCCCATCCCGCCGCCGTGCCCACCGGTCGATCCAGAGAAGATGCTCATGGTCATGGCTGGAATCTTGAAGAGGATGTAGACATTGACCAGAACCAGGAGAATGAGCAGCGGGAGCTCCTGTACCATGTTGCCGGGGTCGGAGAAGTTGGCCAGCTGAGAGTAATACTGTGCCAGTAGATGCGCAAGAATACTCAGAACGGCCGCCGCCAGCACTTTATAGAAACAGAACCCGATGAATGCGCGCAGCCATCCCCAGAACAAGAACTCCAGCTTGTCAAAGACAAGAAACGGTATGAACACGGGACCGAGCAGGCCGACAACAGCGCTGGCAATCGCACCATAGGCCACGATGGCGCTGACGACCGCAGAGAGCGTGGCAATCAGAGCTTGAATGACGAAATAGACGATGGCGTAGTAGGGATTCATCAGGGCCTTCACCACACCGGGACCACTATTCGCCTGTGCTTGGCTGAGCGTGTTCTGAATTGTCGTGATGCTTTCGTTGCCGATGACCGTGACGAGATACTGCGCGCCCCCGTTGATGAAGCCGCGGAAGGACTGACCGATTCCTGGGATGCTGCTGTCGTAGAACCGCACGAAGGTATAGGCGAAGGTGATGAGCATGAAAAAGCTGAGGAACTTCCCGACCTGGAAACCGGTGCCGCCATGCGCTGACGCAAGGGATTCCTGGACGCCAAACCAGACGAGCATAATAGTAGCGAGCGCGATGCAAATGTGCAGGCCCAATGCGTCAATCGTGGGCGACGCGGCAGTGCTGAGAGCGTCACATCCCTGCGTGATCCAATTCAGCACTCCCATACCTCACCTCCCACTCCAAGTCGCTAATCAGTAGGTCAGGGCTTGCGCGCCGCCGTTGTAGGCGGGCGCGATGTGCGTCTGATAGGTGTTTGTATAGTTGGCAGCATCCTGAAATCCTGCCTTCAGGCCGTCTTGCTGCTGTTTCTGAGCGATAATCTGTTGCAGAGCGAGATTGGCATAGATCTGGTTTGCGTCCTGCATGGTTCGCAATTGCAAAAGCAGGGCCTGGTTGATGCGCTGAAGTTCAGCCATGATGGTCTGCTGGCTTGAATCGTTGCTATGCGTGGCGGCTTCCAGGGTCGCGATGTCCGTCTGTCTCGTTGTCTGATTTACCCGGATCGTGCCCAGCACTGCGAGGTTGTTGCTCATCACGGAGTCGCCGATGTCCACGGTTGCTCCCTGCGCTGCGATCTGCTGTTGGCCGACAGTGCTCGTCGTGCCGTAACCAGGAACCATATTGCTCGTATGCGGCACGCTCACCTGCTGGTAGGAGGCCGCAGCACCGTTTCCGGTATTCGCGGAATTGAGCCATCCCATGGAATTGCCGTAAGTGTTCGAGATTTGTTGTAGCATCCTCAGGTCGGTCGGCGGCGAGAGAAACCGCGAATAGAGCATCTGCGGCGCAAGCATCATCTGGCGATAGAGGTTGTATTGCTGTTGGACAGTGTTGTAGGTTTGGATGGCTGTGGCGGCAATCTTGGTGGTGTTAGTAAATATCTTCTGACCCTCCTCAATCTGCTGGGCCTCATTCTGGATTGAGTTCTCTTCATTTTTGATCTGCGAGATCGCGTGGGCCGATTGCGTGGGATCGTAGACGATACCTGAGCCGAACTGTGCATGTGCGAGAGTGGCGGCTACGAAGTAAGAAACTGCGGTGAGTGTGAGAGTGACTCGCTTCATTTGGGGGACCTCCTGGTTCGGAAAAATCAGTGCTTTGGTGGCTAGGGTTGCGGCGGCGGAGCGGGCTTCTGTGATCCGTTCGAGATTTTGTTGGCGTCCTTCTCTCCCATTCGGCAGACCTCAAGTGAGGTATCCGAGCGGAGGCATTGTTGAAATGCTTTGCACACGGCGTCTGAATCAGCCGGATCGCACGCCGCTTTCTTTTTGCAACCTGGTAGGGCAAGTAGGGTAGAGAGTAATGCAACAGCCAGGGCGGAACGGCGCATATTGCCTCCTTAATAGGTTTGGGGAATGGTGTGGTTCTCGTACGCGGGCAGCAACATATCCTGCGTGAAGTAAACTTTGACGCGATGTCCCTCCCGAATCGTGATCGTCGGCGGTATCTGTATGAAGTGATCCAGGATTGTCGTCGCGGACTGCGACACCGACGACGCGGTACCGTTCGTGAAGGCTTGGGATCCGGAGCCGCCATAGACCCCACCGCCTTGTGTAATCTGGGCAGCCCCCGCGATCACGCCGAGAGCGATGGAGGTGCCGAAAATTTCGAGGTAGTGGTTATTCACCTTGTCCTTCAAGCCCTCCTCTCCGATCTGGTCGAGGCCCTGGAACTGATCGAGATCGACCGAATAGCCGTCCGGCATAATCATGCGGTGGAAGGCAACGGCCAGGCGCCGCTGTTGGCCAAAACCAGAGGTTCCAATCTTCTTGGCTTCTCCCAACACAATAGTGCCTTCCGGAATAAGGACGTGCTGGCGGTCGTGTGAATAGACCGGATTCGAGACCAGCACCTTGACTGGGCCAACTGCGTCACCATCGAGCCGATTCATGAGCACCGTGTCCATCGTCAGACCTTCATAGATGACATACGGCTGACCCACAGCTGAATCGATATTCACTTCCGTGTTGTGCTTTCCGGCAAGTGGATCGGGCGGCGGCGATGGCTGTTCGCCTGCGGCCCGCGGCGCAATGAAGTTGCTGGCAGTCGCCGAAGCGGAGCTCGCCGGGTTCCTGTCTAAAGGCAGTTGATAACCACTTGGCGCACCTCCTTCTTGTCCCCGAAACTGCGCGGCTGTATCTGTTCCATGGACATAGACAAGATTGGAAGCAAAGCGAGCGTTAAATGCCAGTTCGCGCTCTTTTGCCGCGAGTTGCTGAGCCTGTTGCTGGGCCGGTGAGAGCTGTGGTTGAGCAGCGTTCTGTTGCCCATAAGTTGCTTGCGAACACGGCTGCCCAGGAACGCATGGAACGGGCTGGCCAGTAGGACCGTAGGCTGCGGCCGCCGCCTGCTGCGCAGCTGTGGCGGTCGCGAATGAGGTGTCCCCGGTGGGTGCGGCAGCGACCGCGGCTTGCTGCTGTTCTTTGAGCCGCTCCGCGGCGAGCTGATTCTTTAGATCCTGCACATTATTGTCGGTATTGTCCTGCACGGTGGGTTGTGGCGGCGCACCTTTGCCAGAGGCTGACTGCGCGTTGGGCGTTTTCTTCCCTCCGGAGCTGAAGATGGCGGCGATGATGACGAGGGCCGCCGCTCCTAGATACAGGAAGACTCTCAGATTCTTCTGCAGGACACCTTTGGGCTCGACTGACTTCCGGCGCAACTCCGGGAGATCATGGAGCTCATCACTGATCGGGGGTACATTGGTCGGACTCTGCATGACGCTACCCTTTGCGCGAAAAGTCCATGCGTTTCTTGCCGAGTTCCACATAACCCGAATCCATGACCTTGGGGATGATGTACGTGCCCTCGCGGAGGTCATAAGAAACGAGATTTGGCTTGCCGTCCTTCATTTCATAGACGCTGAATTTCTCTGGCGCGGTGGTCTTGATGTAGGTGAACTTGTCATCGTGATAGATGGACTGAATATCAAACGGTGCTTCGTTCGCTTTGTAAGAGTAGTCAAACTTCAGTTGCAGCGGATAAGAGCTCTTGTATTCGTCGACCGCCTGCTCGACATGCGACTGGAGAGCAACAAGTTCCTGCTTGGACTGTTCGAGTTGCGCAGCCGGGATATACTGCGACGGCCCAGTCGACGCTATGATCGATGAGCGGTCCGCGGGCTGAATCAACACCTTTAGGTCCGGCACCTGCGATGTCCCCGAAACATCCTGCAATGTGAATGAATAAATGTTGCCCTTATCCGTGATCAGATTCAGGTTGGAGCTGATACCTTCCTTCGCCGGATGGACGAAGCAAAAATTGCTGACGACATCTACGACCCAGAAATCCTTATCGCCGGTGGCCGCCTCCATGATCTTCTCGGTCGGAGGAACCTCGATCAGGGTCGTGTATTTCAGCTTGGCGTGAATGGGGACGATGTCCTGCGCGTGGTACTGGACGGTGCGAGCAGACGCGTCCTGACCAAATGCAGTGGAAGTCGAGATAGCGGCGAGAACGAGAACGGACGGTATTCGGTACATGCGTTCCTCCTATTGAGTTGCAGCTGTCCCGGTCAGCGTGCTTGGTTGGAACGGATAGTCCTGGGCAAGACGGCGCAGTCCGTCGGCGATCCCGAACCGCGCAAAATAGTCGTGCTTCTTAAGGTTGTCGCGGGCATTGTTGGTCGCCATCCAGTGCGATACCGAGTCAACATTGAGGTGAACCTTCTTCGAGGACTGCGCCTTACGAATGAGCATCTGGCCTGGCGGCACCAGGCCGGCTATCAATTCGAGCTCGGTATCGTTCAGGTGGAAAGCTTCGCGGTATAAATCCCGGTCCATCTCCGGGTTGGCAAGGAAGATCTTGGTAGGACAGCTCTCGGCAACGATCTGCAACATGCCCGACTCTTGCAGCTCTTTAATCGATTGCGTGGCCAGGATCATGGCGGCATTGTGTTTCCGCCAGGTTTTTTGTCCCTGGACGATGTACTGGCGAATCGTCTCATTCTTGATGAAGAGCCATGCCTCATCGAGCAGGAATAGCTTGAAGGTCGGAAGCTTCGCCGGATCTGTGATCTCATTGCTGGCACGATGGAGGACGTAAAAGAGCAGTGGCTCCAGAACATCGGGCGCGTCGCTCCAGCCGGCGAAGTTGAATGTTCCAAAACGGCTGAAGGAAAGCGTGTCGTGCGTATTGTCGAACAGAAAACCGTATTGTCCGGCCTGGGACCAGCGATGCAACCGCTCTTTCAATTCGCCGATAATGCTCGCTAGATTGGAGAGCGTCCG
This sequence comes from uncultured Acidobacteriaceae bacterium, assembly GCA_963721995.1. GTDB lineage: Bacteria > Acidobacteriota > Terriglobia > Terriglobales > Acidobacteriaceae > Silvibacterium. Next base: position 23,833 of record CAVRNK010000034.1, read on the forward strand.
CTGATCCGGTTCAAGCATGTAGACGCGCTCGATCGCCTCCCACAGCCGGCGCTCTTCTTTGAAGTCGAGCCGGTGGCGCTGTTCGTTGCCCTCTATCAGAATCCGGAAAAACCCAAACAAGAACTGCAGATTGTCCTTCGTCGGTTCGAGCGAAAAGGGGTTGATCGTGAAGTCGCGCGACTCGTGGCCGACATTCAGATAGGTTCCGCCGAAGATATGGGTTAATGATTGAAAACTGCCACCAATATCGAAGATGTATGTCTGTGGCGCGTACTTCTGCGCATTTTGAAGGACGAAATTAGCCAGGTAGCTCTTGCCACTCCCCGTCATTCCTAGGATCAAGGTATGAGCGACTTCGCCATTGTGAAGATTCAGGAAATAGGGCGTGGCGTTGTCGGTTTCTAACGCAGCCAAGTATTCCGTACCGAGATGCGGATTTGCCTTTTCGCCCGGCAGGATGGTGAACAGGAATGAGAGATCCGCGTAGTTGCTGTTGAGCAGATACAATCTGCGAAAGTTCTGAGGATAGTTGCCCGGGACCGTTGCGAAGTAAGCATTGAGCTGGTTGTAGGTTTCTGCGAACAGGTTTCCGTCTGCATTGGTGAAGATGCCAGAGAATTCCCCAATCAGGCGATCGACAACAGATTTTTCGCGATCGTAGAGAACGATGCACAGGGAAAAGTCGCCGAGTGACTGCCCATCGCCTAATGCCCTGAGACAGTCACCCAAGTTTTCAATATCCGCCTGCTTTGATTCATCGATGAGGACGTCGCGGGGATTAGTCTTGGTCGTGTCGTTGCCGATTTGCGAGATGAAACCTGTCTTCGACAGGTTGAAATGCCGGCGTCGCTTGTTCACTTCCTTCCGAGCCTTGGCCATCGGCAAAGGCACCCATTCCGTGACCACATGAAAGTTCGCAGGGATCTTGAGCAAAGCGTCCAATACCAACGGACGGGTTTCCGCAATTGCCTCCTTCATCGTCAGCACACGGACGAAATGATCGCCGATGCGAAGATGGTCCCGTTCGGCCTCGATATCGGAGTTCGTCACCTGGTAATCGAGAAACTGTGTGGCCTGAGGCGAACCGGCAATGCGCCAATCGTCAAAATTTAACAGCCTTCGGAAGAAATGGAGCTGTCCCCTCTGGTCGAGGACTTCAATGGATACGAAGTCAGCCAGTTGGCGTACGAAAGCCAGCACTCGCTGATGAAGCCTCGCCCGGTCCTGGTCAATTTGAGAACGAAGCAGCGTCTTCATGCTTCCGTTTGAAAACTGCGCTCGAAGCTCTGAAAGACCGCCGGCCGGATCGCTGATGAGCCTGCTGAGGCCAGCTCCGACGCCGGCCTTCGACCGCGAACCTTCGAGCAGAATCGAATAGTAGATCTCCACGGTGTAGAGATAGTCACGCTTCTGCTCGAAGTACTGACGCCGTTGTTCCACAGCTGTCGCCACAACAGCATCTTCATAGTGTGCGAAGGGCATTTCAGGGCGATTCTTTTTAAAGAGATATTGATAGACACGGAACCCAGGGCCGAAAGCCTTCAACGCCGCTTCCAGCCGCTTGACCGCATATTCCTGCTCCCCCGTATCTAGAGATTCATAATCGACCCCGCCGACGCGAAGCACGACGCCGAGGTCACCGCTCTTCGTAAGGAATGTCGTGGCGTCCCAGAAGCCGTACAGATTGATCTGCGCATTCAGGGATGCCGCCTCTTTCCACGGTTTGAGTACACGAGCGATGTTCAGCATCAACGCACCTCCACCATGGGAATCTGCTGCTTCGCGGCGTCATAACGGGGCTTGTAGCGCTCTGCCCTCGCCAGAATGCGAAGGAAGGCAGGATCACTGTTGGTGACCCAGTGGCCAAAGGCGAACCCGCCCAGGAACACGGCGATCCCGGCAAGGATGGAATTGAAGAGATTGAAGGCCCCAACTGCACCCACACAGATGAAATAGAAGAGACTGCGTTCGACTCCTAAATAAGTGAGAGGCTTATGCAGGCTCGTGAAAACGCGATTTGTTCGCTTTCGAGTTGTTCTGAAGTCTGTCATAAGCCCCCTCATCCGGGGAACACACACTGGTTTTTCGAGTCGACGACAGCGGGCTGCCTAAACGCCCCAGAGCCAGCTAAGGACGTTGACGGCAAGTACTGCAATTCCCGTTCCTGCGGCGACACCAGCCAGGGCTTTCTTGGCGCCTGGTTCCCCGTGTGCGAAACCGTAGCCGCCAATGACGATAGCAATCAGACTCGCAACCTTGGCAATCGTTCCGGTGAAGAGGTTTTGCATCGCGGTGAAGCCAGTATCGAATGGAGAGCCAGCAGCCTGCGCGTGAGCGACGAGTGGAAGAGTAAGAAGGGCGAGAGCAATGAAGGCAGATGGACGAATCCGTCTGCTGAGCACTCGCCTCGGGATTTCGGCAATCGCGATTCGAACCCTGCGAGACATTTGCACCTCCGACGGCGCGAATCTTGCCGTCATGGGTCGAAAGGTAGAGCAGGATGTTTTTTCCGTCCAATACTTCTTAGCTATGTCGCCATAACTTTCGGATTATGGCTGTTGTCGTCTAAGCGAGCAGATCTAGTTGAAGAGGCATATCTTTACGGGACAAATTGATCTTCTTATGAAGTTTGCTCTTCGTCATTTTCTGCAGAACTCTTGCGACAACTCGCAGGGCTGGATGCGATGACTCACAATTGTGAACAAACGCCGTGTCAGCGGTCCATCGAACCCCAGCTATTGCCCTGGTCGTTAGGTCAGCATCTACGACGGATGATTGGTCGATCAACGCAACACCATATCCGCCTCTCACCATTAGCTGGATATCCGCCGGTGTAGTCGCCAAACAGGAGACAGTTGGCTTAATACCAACTTGCGAAAGCATTTCGATCAGTCTTTCGTGCGCTGAGGGATGAGTTTCCGGATCCCGGAAGATCTTTAATTTTGTAGCTAGAACAGAGAGGGGAATCTCGGATTCGCGCGTTAGAGGGTCATCGGCGCGCATGCACACTACTAAGGGTTCCCGCGATACTTCACGCACTATCAACGCTGTTCGGTCTACCGGCATTGGAAGAAACGCCGCATCCAGAGTTCCATGTTCGAGACGCAACAGGGTGTTCGTCGGGTCTGCGCCGGCGAGTTGAATCTCGCATACTGGAAACATGCGGGCATACGATTCGCGGAACATTTGAAGCAATCCCGACTTGATAAAGGGTGAGAATCCGAGTCTGAGGGGCGGGACTTCTCCTCGGTGGACAGCGCGAGCCATCGCCAATGTTTCAGTCCGCGTCGATAACGCATCTTGAGCATAGGCCACAATGATTTGGCCGGCGGGCGTAGTCTCGACCCCCTCTCGATTCCGGAGGAAGATCGGAATACCGATATCGTCCTCAAGGTCTTTGATTTGCTTGCTGAGGGAGGGTTGCGCTACGAAAAGCCGGTCTGCTGCCCTGGTAATATTTTCCGTTTCAGCCACTGCAAGGATGTACTTGAAGTGCCGGAACTCGATGAGATCTGACATGGCCCTGAGACTCCGTCGACTTTCGTCGAGATCCACGACAAATCCTCGATCATGTCTGTGGAAAGCAATCTCACGTTCAGATTTTGCAACAGGAATTCAATCTGTCAATAAGGCACTTTTATGTGCCTGCTGCACCGCTCTTAGTGCCTCAGCCATAGCCAGAAAGTTATGGCGGCATAGATAGAAAGTATTGGACGATTCGAAGACGGAAGGCAAAGCTTTGAGTGTCAGAGATTCTTCCTCTGACCAATTTCACCTGGGGCGGTGATTGCCGACTTGTAATTATTGGCGCGGCATCCCGCAAATAGGAGGGAACCTAGTGACTCAGCAGGGTTGCGAAACAAGAAAACCAGTCAGAACCTCCGACACGATCCCAGACAGCAAGCTTTTGGTGAGCCGCCATGAAGCCGCCCAGCGGCTCTCCATCAGCGAGCGTGCACTGGATTACCTGGTCGCAAATAAGCAGCTGTCTGTTCGAAGAATCGGGAGCCGGGTTTTGATCGCTGTCTCGGAACTGCGACGATTCATACGTCAGGATCATCCCGAATCTCTAGCCGGTTGATGTGACTCAGCGCCAACGTTGTAGAGAGAGCAATTTCGATGCCGCACTTCGGCGGGTGTCGCTTCACTTGGACTCCCGCGGAACAGGAGTTTGAACAAGGTCATCTCGAAGTTACCGAAATCATGTGCCGGCTCAGACGGTCGACGCAACACTTGCTTGGAGTCTAGCTGCAGGAGTTTGGAAACCCAAGGTCTTTCTGGGACGTTGATTCAAGCGCAGCGCGACCTGGTCGAGCTGCGCTTGCGAGATAGGGGCAAGGTCGGTTCCTCGGGGGAAGTATTGTCGCAATAGTAGATTGGTATTTTCATTGGTGCCGCGCTGCCAGGGACTCTGCGGATCGCAGAAGTACACTTTCACCTTGGTGGCCACTGTAAACTCCTTGTGCCTGGCCATCTCTAACCCGCGATCCCACGTCAGCGAACGCCGCAGGGTCGCCGGGAGTTTACGAACATGCCGGCTCAAGGCTTGAACGACCGCTTCGGTGTCTTTGCCCGGCACCTTGACCAGCATGGCAAAGCGTGAATGACGCTCCACTAAAGTCGCGATGTAACTGTTCTTTGCGCCGCTCAGCAGATCACCTTCCCAATGCCCAGGAACCGCTCGGTCTTCCACTTCCGCGGGCCTTTCACGGATCGAGACGGCATCGACGATCTGGCCGCGGGACTGTCCGCTGACCGTTGCATGGAGCGAGCGGCGCATGCGCCGCTTGCTCCGCAGGTGCTCCATCAGCTCTTGTTTCAGCACGCCCCGCGCCTGGATGAACAGGCTTCGGTAAATGGTCTCGTGGGACACGCGCATGCTCTCGTCATCGGGATACTGCGTCTTGAGCCATCCGGAAATCTGCTCCGGCGACCAGTCCATCACCAGTTTACTCGCGACCATGTTCCGCAACTTGCGGTTCCCGACAAGAAGACACCTCTTCGGTCGCAAAGCGGATTTCCAAGCTTGCCTATCCGCATCGTGGGCGCGATAGGTCGCACGGCCGCCATGGCGCGTGACCTCCCGGCTCACTGTCGACGCCGCCCGACCGAGGCCGCTGGCTATCGTGCGGATCGATGAGCCGGAAGCGATCCCTCGCGAAATGTCCTCTCGCTCAGCCAAGGTGAGCGCTATGCCAGAGCGCTGGCGAGCGGCTGGAGCAATCCCTCCGCGCGACAACAACACACAGCGAATGCAGTTATGCGGCTTGCCACAGGCACGCCCAATCTCATGCAACGACTCCCCCGCCTTCCATCGCCTCCACACCTCAGCCTTCTGCGCGGGAGATAGTCTCGACTGCTTTACTTCACTCATAAACACCATCCCTCAATAGAAGAACTTCTACTAGATGGTGTTGCAGCGACCTATCGAATCATGACTTTTCAAGCGCCCGAACGAGAGGCTGCCAGGCATCCGTCGTTTGGATTTGGCAACAAGGCGAATCCGGATTCGACTTACAGGGCCTAATAGCCTCCAGGTGCTCCGCGCCATAGCGGTCAGCGAGATATTCGAAGAAGAAAGCTCGAGAACGGCACCGGCCAGGTAGACAGAAGAGCTGAGCCCCAGCGGCGCATCGGTGGGGGCGAGGCCATCGCGGCTTAAGCGAACCGCCGAGACTTCCCTTCCAGGCCGTCGAGCATCCAGGCAACAGCCAGAACGCCGACTACGAGAAGGTGCCATCGACTCCACGGCAGGCGGTCAAGCCGCCCGGGAATGTCACTTTGCATGTAAGCACTGACATTTCATCAATGACTTTGCGATGCAACATGCTCATAAAGCACCAACATCACTGGTCATTCGTCTGGCGAAGATTGTCCGAAGAAGCCACTTTTCGACCGCTACAATGTGAATATGGGAATTTCCCGCACTTCCAAACGTTTCCGTGTGCTGGATTGGCTCCCGGCTGCGCTGAGCGTTGCCGTTATCGTCGCTGAGTCGACGGCAACCATGTCGGCGGAAAACACGAGTCGGTGGCTCTATCCGTTATGGGTGCGCCTGTTTGGCCCGATCAGTACGCCGCACTGGGCAGAAGTGCACCACCTCATCCGCAAGACCGGCCACTTCATTGGCTACGGAGGTGTCAGCGTAGCGTTTCTCTATAGCTGGCTTCGGACGCTACATCGCAGGCACGGGCGGTTTCGTCCTATTTGGCGGCGTGCCGCGCTCCTGGCGGTATCATGCACGCTTTTGATCGCCATCCTGGATGAGTGCCACCAGAGCTTTTTGCCGAGCCGGACGAGTTCGCCAATCGATGCCTGCATCGACCTCTGCGGGGCCATTGCAGCGCAGCTCCTTCTTCTCACCGCTGTTCAAATTGCCTCCCATCGTCAATCACTTCGAACTAGGGCGTGTTAACACTATCTGAGAGCTTCGACGATGAGGGCGAAGCAAAGGAAGGCGAGGAAGACGCAATCCAGTTTCTCGAAGCGGGAGAAGATGCGGCGGTAGCCTTTGAGTCTGCGAAAGAGCCGCTCGATTTCGTTCCGCTTTCCGTAGAGTGCCCGGTCATAGCGCCATGGATCGACGCGATTGGATTTAGGTGGAACCACGGGAACCATGCCCAGTTCGAGCACCAGTTGCCGCGTCTCATTGCCTTCATAGGCGCGATCCATTAGCAGGGGCAGCCGTTCGGGCATCGGCCCCAGATCCCTGAGGAGTTCGCGGCCTTCGGGTGCATCGTGCGCGTTGCCTGGAGAGAGAGCAAAGGTTATGGCCGTTCGAGCATCCGCGGCAACCAGATGAATCTTAGTGGTCCATCCGCCACGGGACTTGCCGATGGCCTGTGGTCCGTTTTTTTTAACGCCCCGGTGCCGTCCGGATGCACCTTCACCAAGGTCGAGTCCAGGCTGAAAGCTTCGATACGGATGCGCACAATCTGCTCCAGTTGCAGCTTTTCAAAGATCCGGTCGAGGGCGCCGCTCTTGGACCAGCGATTCATGCGCGTATAAATGGTATGCCAGTTGCCGAATCGTTTCGGCAGCCCACGCCACTTGCATCCGTGCTCGGCCACATACAGCAGAGCATTCAAAAACTGCAGGTTCGACAGACTTACATTGCCTCGCTGCACTGGCAGGCTATCCTCGATTCTTGCGTACTGCTCTTCCGTGATCTCCATCTACTTTCACTTTGCCGAAGTTAGATGGCTGTAGTGTTAACACGCCCTAGTTGACGCGGCTGTAGTTTGCGGAGTGCGGTAGCCGGTGAAGTGGCCCTTCATGAAAATTCTGATTGCTTTCGGATGCTTCGCGATACTGCTCCTGTCTGCTGCTAATTCACGGTATGTCCGTTCAAGCAGCGTTAGAAGTACGCCTCAATCCGCGTGCGCGCTTTCTGGGCTTCCACACCTCTAGCTGCGCGGCTCATTGCAACGAAAAAGATTTCGCTATTGTCTTCACTCTGGCGCGGAGAATATGTCCAACCCAGCCCGGAATTCCGCCGTGAATGTTAAGCCATAGAAGATAACGACTTAGAGTAGCGCCTGCAGCCTGTATGAGGGTTTTACTCAAGGCGCCCGCTTGCCCCTCGCATCCCGGCTAAGTTTGCTAACCCGTAACCAGCCCCTCTCAGACCCGTGCCTCAACGTAAGCGATCACGGGCGCGCGCGACGCAAGATGAGCCTAATATGAAAAGCGGAATGGCGAGGAGCAGCCATGAGAATCCGTCCCAAACGCCATCTCCCAACTACGCCGAGAGCAACCGGCGATCGTTACAATACCCAAAACCCGCGAGACACCATATACGGTCCTCAAAGAAGATTTCACCATCATCGTGCTCCGATTCTAATCCCCCATCT
>CAVRNK010000035.1:0-21948 GCA_963721995.1 uncultured Acidobacteriaceae bacterium
CAGCTTCGTTGATGAGGCTTATCGGGCGGCTTACGGAATTCTGGACAACAACCAGGAAACCATGCACCGTATGGCCGTAGCCCTGCTCGAGCGCGAGACGATCGATGCGAACGAGATTCGCATGATCGTCGAAGGCAAGGAGCTGCCTCCGCCGAAGCCCTCGGGCGGCGGTGGAACGGCGACTGGCGACGTACAGCAGGTTCTCAAGCCCGAACCGGGCCGCGGAGCCAGCTTCCCGGAAGGCAGCCCGTCACCGGCCTGATCCCCTTCATTCGAATAAATGCAAACAGCCTGACGCGAGTCAGGCTGTTTTGTTTTTGCGGGAGAGTTGAGATCGTCGCCAGCTTCTGAAGGGCTACATTGTGAGCCAGCTTCCGGTTTTCTTTGAGCAGAAGCGCCCCCACGATCCATCGGCGGCGATGACGTTGGTAATCAATGTGCTGCTGAAGCTGCAACAACCGAGGCGATAACTCCGGTCGCGACAGCGGCGAGAACGTAATTGCCGTCCACTTCACGCCACTCGTAACCGCGCGGGGGCTCTTGGAGATGATAGCGGTGGTAGTCGATGCGTTCACCGCGATCCCAGTCTTCGTGGCGCATATGATAGCCATGCTTCCACTCTTCATGGTGGACATAGACGTGGTTGTCGTGATGATCATCATGGTGATCCTGCGAAAAGGCAATTCCCCCGGGAAGCAGGATCGCGGCGAGGGTAGGGAAGATTACAGCTTTGCGAATGCAGTCCATCAAACCTCCTGACTGAGACATTATGATGTGCAGCCGATACCGCCGCGTTGTTCTGATGGGCGACAGATACCACTCGACTCGCGACGAAAATCGACGAATAATCAGCCAGCCCAGACAACCTTTTTATGAGAACAGGAATGGCCGAGTTCTTGAATAGAGACGGCATGGGTGATACGTTTTCGACGTTAGCCATTTGGTTGCCGCTCCGGCAGCCAAACCCGCTAACGGATCTGGAAACGCTGAGGACGAAATGCTGGAATATACGTTGGCCGCCGATCCGTTTTCGATCCTCACCGTCGTGGTGGCGCCGGCCGTGCTCACGAATGCATCGTCTGTTTTGGCGCTGGGCACGAACAATCGACTCGCGCGCGTGGCGGATCGCACTCACGCCCTGACCGCGCAATTAGCAAAGCTCGAGCCAGGTGCAAAAGGCTATGAGGTCTCGGAGGCCCAGCTCCCCGATCTGCAAATGCGCGCTCAACTGCTGTTACGAGCACTTCGCTGCTTTTACCTGGGTCTCGGACTGTTTGCCAGTTCGGCTGTCATTTCGATCGCCGGTTCTATCGCGGTGTATTACGGCGGAAGATCGGCCTTCCAGGCGGCAGCCGGAATTGGCGTTGTATGCGGAGCCTCGGCGGTCGTCGCGCTGGTTTGCGGCTGTGTTCTGATGATTCGCGAAACGCAGCTCGCAGTTAAAGGCTTGGCCTCCGAAGCGAAATCTCACATCGGCTAAGAGCCTTCGCAGGGTGCTGGCGTCAGTAAAGTTCCCTTCCTGCGCTGCCCATCTGCGAAAATAGACCAGCATGTCTCGAGCTCGTCTGGCAGCCCTGGCCGCCTGTCTTCTTCTCATCACCGGCTGCGGATACCACACCGCGGGCTCGGCGGCGCACCTGCCGAATACGGTCCACACGCTGGCCGTGCCTGTCTTTCAGAATGCGACGCAGTCCTACCACACCGAAGTAGCCTTCACCCAGGCCGTTATCAAGGAGTTCTCCAGCCGGACTTCCTACCACACCGTTCCCGGCAACGATCCGGACGCGGATGCGACTCTGAATGGGACGATCACGAACTTTCAGGTGGTTCCCCTGACCTATAATTCGCAGACCGGCCAGTCGTCGAGCTTTCTGGTGACCATCCGCGCGCGCGTGGTCATGAGCGACCGGAACCACAAGGTCCTGTTTCAGAACTCGTCTTACCTTTTTCGCCAGCAGTACGAAACCACCGAAGACCTCGTGACCTTTATTCAGGAGGATCCGTCGGCCGTCGACCGGCTCTCTCGTGACTTTGCGCACGCGGTGGTGTCGGATATTCTGGAGTCGTTCTGATGCTCGACCTCTTCCTTCTCGCCGTTGATTCTTCGCCTTGCCGGTTCGTTGATCACTCCTCGCCCTGGAGGCTTCGCTAGATGGGCGCTGGTTTTGCTGCCGCGGACCGTTTTGTTGCGGAAGTCCACGAGAATCGTCTCCGTACCGGTTACGTTTTGCTCGGCGACGAAATATTCCTCTACGAGCGCTGCCGTCGGGCGGTCATCGACACACTGGTTCCGCCGGAGCTGAGGGACTTCTGCCTCTCCGACCTCGATCTCGCCGAGACCAATATCTTCGAAGTGCTGGATCGTGCCCGCACGCCGTCGCTCATGGCCCCCTTTCAGGTCTTTTTTGTGCGCGGACTCAAGGGGCTGTACACGCGCGGCGCGAAAAAAGAAGAGTTCGCCGCGATCGAAGAGTATTTCCGCTCTCCGAATCCGCAGTGCCTGATTCTGTTCATCGCCGATCACATCCGCATCCCCTCCGACCCCCGCCGCATGGATATGGAGGACAAGAACCGCTACGAGCGAATTCGCGAGACGCTGGGCGACTGGTGCGGCATGGTGGAACTGGCGCGCGTCGACGAAGCCGATGCGCTACGCTGGATCACCGCCGAGAGCGAGCGCGCCGGGATGCGCTTCGACAATGACGCCGCGCGCGAACTCGCCGACGCCCTGGGCGCGGACATGATGCTGATCGCCAGCGAGTGGAACAAGCTCGTCCTCTACGCCGGAGACAAGCGCCAGGTCACGCTGGGCGACGTCGAAACCATGGTCCTCGCCGCCAAGCAGCGTTCGCTCTACGAGCTGACGGATGCAATTTCCGCGAAGGACACCCCGCGTGCTCTGGAACTGCTGCAGGGCCTCTTGAATGCTTCGGACGGTGGCGAGGATTCAGCGATCGGCCACCTGTATATGCTGGCTCGGACCTTCCGGCAGATGCTGGTCATCCTGGAAAAGAATGTTCGCGACTCGCGCGCCATCTGGCAGGCGCTGTGGCAGGGCTTCCGCATGCCGCCTTTCGCAGCCGACGACCTGATCCGGCAGGCGCGCCGTTACAAATCGAGCCGCGAAATCACGCGGGCCTTACGCCTGATCGCGCGCGCCGATCTGGAGCTGCGCTCCCAGCCTCCGGACAAACGTCTGGTGCTGGAGCGGCTGGTGTTCGATTTGACCAAGGAAGTGAAACCTGCGGGACTGGACGCGCCGGCGCAGTACGCGATGGATCTTTAAGAGTAGATCTCTGAGAGCCAGACCCGTGACCGGAGACCGGTCTTAGACGATTGCCGCAGTCAGCAGCAGCAAAAGCGCGGCAGCGATGGTTGCCGCCTGGTAGACGTAATCCGATGCCTGCCTCTCGGAATTGCCGCCTCTGCCGGAGCGATCAATGGCACGGTGCGGGATGTGAACCATGGCCGACCCTTTCTTTTAAAAACTACAGCCATCAATGAATGCGTATTCCGTAGCGAAAAAATGTCATGAGCACGTTTACGTCGATAACTCTATAGAGACATTTTCGGCTTAGAAGTTTCTTACTTTAGCAAAAAATTTGCATTAGTTAATTCTGGAGTTAACATGCGGCCGATTCCACGGACCGCGGCATGGGCTACGCCGGCCGATGTAGAATCGCGCTGATGGCCACCGGCGGACCGACCCCAGACTTCCTGAACCCCGAGAAGAAAGCCACAAAAGAGCCTCGCTCCCTTGCGCCCTGGATTATCGCGGGCATCGTAGTCCTGCTGGTTCTGGGCGTCATCCTGGTGCGCAGCCATCACGGGCCGCCGCCCAATCCGGGAGGAGCGGGACTGGCGCCGCCCGATCCCTACGCCGCGAACCTGCCCATCTCCAATCTCAAGATGAGTGAGGCCTCAAGCGTGGCCGGCGGCAAGGCGACCTATGTCGACGGGACAATCGCCAATCACGGAACGCGGACAGTAAGCGGGATAACCGTCCAGGTAGCTTTCAACGACTTCACCAAGCAGATCGTTCAGAAAGAAACCATGCCTCTGAACCTGATCCGCTCCCACGAGCCCTACATCGACACCGAACCGGTCTCCGCCGCTCCCATCGGCCCCGGCGAGACCCGCGAGTTCCGGCTGATCTTCGACCACGTCGCCGAAGGCTGGAACCAGTACTACCCGGAGATCCGCGTGATCGAGGTGAAATTCAAGTAACGGGCCGTTGCGCGGAAGGCATATCGAGCTCGTGTGGTGCGTAATTACCGTAAACCCCCCTTTCAGGGAACTGCAAGAACCATTCGTCTGAGATGAGGACTTTAGGGCAACTGGAATTGAGATTCTTGGTCGATGAGTGCATTGGCGATTTCGCACTCACTGAGTCCCAAGTCATCATTCGCGAAGGTTGCCGGACGCTCCACGTTCAACGGGTAGATAGTCGGCAATACTTTGCCGGGACGTCGAAATATGGACGAGCGCGGCGCGCGAACAGGGGAAGGCGATTCAGGTGCCTGGGAGTTCCGCTCATAGCTATTCTTCTTAACATCGCCAACATTGACTTAGTCTTCGCAATCACATTTCGATGGACGTAGACTCGTCTTGACGGTCCGGGCTCCTATCCCGTCGCAGGGAGACACCGTAATGGAGGCAGAGGAATCCGCGGCAACCCCAGAGCCGCAAGAGGAAATGGCTGGAAGCGAGACGATATCCGCGAAACCCGACCCTCTCCCTGGGCAGCCGGGCTCTGGCACGCTCATTGGCCTCTATCAACTGCTGCAATTGATCGGTGAGGGTGGGATGGGTGAAGTCTGGCTTGCAGAGCAGAAGCAGCCCGTCCAACGGCGTGTTGCCGTCAAGCTGATCAAGGCAGGCATGGATACGCGGGAGGTGATTGCCCGCTTCGAGTCGGAACGGCAGGCCCTTGCGTTGATGAATCATCCCTCGATCGCCAAGGTTTTCGATGCTGGATCAACCGCCGAGGGCCGCCCCTATTTCGTGATGGAATATGTGGCCGGTCTGCCAATTACCGCTTATTGCGATCGGCACAAGCTGAATACCCGTCAGCGGCTCGAGCTTCTCATGGCGGTTTGCGAGGGGGTCCAACATGCTCACCAGAAGGCCATCATCCACCGTGATTTGAAGCCCTCAAACATCCTGGTCACCGAAGTGGACGGTAAGCCACTCCCCCATATCATCGATTTTGGCGTGGCCAAAGCGACCCCACAGCGTCTGAATGTCAAGACGTTGCACACCCAAGTCGGAGCGCTGGTTGGCACCCTTGGCTATATCAGTCCCGAACAAGCCGACTCCGCCGGGGAGGACATCGATACCCGAAGCGACGTCTATTCGCTTGGCGTGGTGCTCTACGAGTTGCTCAGTGGGACGCTGCCATTCGATTTTCGAAGGCTGGCATATGACGAGGTTCTGCAGCGCCTTCGCGAGCAGGATGCGCCGAGCCCAAGCACCCGACTCCGCACGCATGGTGAGGATTCTGCATCGAGCGCAAAGAATCGCAACGCGGACCTGCGAGCCCTGATCGGTCTGTTGCAGGGAGATCTTGACGCCATCACCTTGCGGGCTTTGGAAAAGGACCGGACACGCCGCTACTCCACGCCGATGGAACTGGCCGCTGATATCGGCAGATACCTTAGCAACGAGCCAGTTCTGGCGCATGCGCCCAGCGCGGTTTATCGTGCACGCAAATACATCCGGCGGCACAGGCTTAGCGTCACGCTGGTGAGCCTACTCGTGCTTCTGGGGGTGATCTTTGCGGTTACCCAGGCGATCGAGCTTCGGAGCATCCGACGGGAACGCGACCGGGCCGACCGGATCACTGATTTCCTGACAAGCATGTACAGAGTCTCTGCTCCCAGCGAAGCGCGGGGCAACACCGTAACGGCACGCGAGATTCTCGACAGGTCGTCAGATGAGATAGAGAGAGAGCTCGACCGCGATCCCGAGGTCCGTTCGCAGCTGATGATGATCATGGCCCAGACCTACGAGAACCTTGGCCTCTTCTCGCGAGCACACGCACTGCTGGAGCGTGTTATGCGGGATCGGGTCAGAACACTGGGCGCTGACAATCGTAAGACCCTGGAAGCTATGGCCCAGATGGGATGGGTCCTCCATCGTGAAGGACACGACACGGAGGCTGAGCGTCTTATCCGTACGACAATCGATGCTCAAAGCCGCGTCCTGGGCCCGGACGATCCCTCCACTCTCGAGTCCAGGGATCACCTTGCATGGATCCTGCTTCGGCAAGCGCATTATTCGCAGGTGGAGAAGCTCGAACGGGAGTTGATCGCTATCAGCAGTCGCCGGCAAGGCCCTGAGAATCCACAGGCGCAGCGATTCATGGACGGGCTTGCCAGAGCATTGGCAGGCCAGAACCGTTTTCCGGAAGCCGAGGCGGAGTATCGCCAGTTGCTCGATCTGGAGCGCAGAAACCTGGGCCCCGACCATCCCGATACTCTAGAGACCGTTCACGACCTCGCCACGCTCTTCTTGAATAGAGGCAACTATGAGGAGGCAGAGAAGCTGTATCGGGAGAACCTGGAGATCCAGAAGCGCATCCTGGGTCCGGAGCATCCGGATACGGCAAACACGATGACGGCAATTGCCAATACGATCCGATTCATCGACGGCCGCGACCCAGAGGCCGAGAGTCTGTATCGAAAATCGCTGGAGATCGAGTTGCGGGTCGTGGGACCGGATCACCCTTACACGATAGGCGCGCAGGAGGGGCTTGCGAATGTGCTGTCCGAGGAGCATCGCTATGCCGAGGCGGAAATGCTGCTTCGGCAGGTTCTGACTGCGCGCCAGCGCATTCTCGGCAGCGAACACACCGACACTCTTCTCTCGCAATACAACCTGGCAACGGTGCTCAAGCACGAAAACAGATATGAAGAAGCGGAGACACTAATCCGAGGCACTTTGGAAGCGCAAGAGCGCGTACTGGATGCGAATGACCCCGACACCGCGGCGTCCAGGTCGCTTCTCGCCGACATTCTGCTCAGAGAACAGCGCCCCCAGGAGGTCGAGGAGTTTGCCAGACGTGCCTTTAACGATCAGCTGCGAGCCCTTGGCCCGCAGCACCAGGACACCCTTGAGAGTCTCAGAGTTCTCGGGGAGGCTCTGACCAGCACCGGACGCTACGAAGAGGCGAAAAAATATTACACAGACACAATCGCCAGGATCGGCGCAGATCAAAGCTACGCTGCGCGCGAGGGAGTCGTTGACCTCTGGTACGGTCTCGCTGGCTTTGCCGTTCGCACCGGGCACCGGGACGAAGCCTTCAACTATCTCGGGCAGGCCATAGACGCCGGCTATAACAATGCTCCATTCATGCGCACAGACGAAGCTTTGAAATCGCTGCGCAACGATCCGCGCTTCGATAAGCTCTTGGCAAAAGCAACGGTAGTCGGTCAGCAACCGGCGCCAGTGTCAAAGTAGCGGCTGGCATCGACAGAAGTAGACTTTTGCCTGCCCGATCGTTCGCACGGGATGCGCATCGGCCAGTCACGTTCACCTGCCGGATTTCTCTCACCTATGCACTACTTGGAACTCCGTCGCCACCACGAATGGCACACACGTACAGCCTTTCGACCGGCAAATGAACTCAACTGACGATAACAGGCCAATGCACTCACTTAACTCTTCAATTCGCGTAATTCCTCGGCAAGTTGCCAAATGACCGGCTTTTCGGGCAAGTGCCTGCAAAGTCAGCTTTTCAGAAACTTCGCGAACTTCACGACTACCGTGCATTCGAAAACAAAAAGAGAGGAGCGGTTACCCGCTCCTCTCTTATCTAACAAGAGCTGCGTTTACTCGATTCCCGGACCAGCGCCTCCGGGAGGCGTGGGCGGCGCTCCACCGTCAGGTCCGTTCTGTCCGCCGCCGGGGCCGCTCCGACCCTCACCGCGCGGACCACCCCATTTGCGCATGCCGTCGCGTTGCTGCATGCGGGCCTGCGCCATCGTCCGCAGCTTCTTCCATTGATCGGGAGTCAGCACGGTGCGAATGCCGAAGAGCATGCGGGCATTCGCCTTTTCAAGCTCGGCCCGCGCCTGGGCGATAGCGTCGATCTGGCTGAGGATCTTCGTTTCGTCCGGCTGGTCGGCCTGGATCAGCGGGTCCATGATGGCTTCCTGCTTCTCCACTGCGGCCTTCAGGTCGATGAGCTGCAGCTTATGCTGCTGGTAGATGTCATCCATCTTCTTTTTCTGGTCGTCGGTGATGCCAACCTGCTGGGCGACATTGGGATTGTCCCACCAGCGGCCGGGTCCCCCGGCGCGAAACGACCGCTCCATCGGCGGAGGTCCGGGGTCGATTCCCCGCCCCTGCGCGAGGGCAGGCGCGGCGGGAACCAGCGAGATGAGAGAGGCAAGGGACAAGAGCACTGCTGAGTGCTTGAAGTTATTGAGCGACATTCTTTTTCTCCGGTGCGTTCAGCGAGGATTCAGTATTCGTAGGAGTCGTGGAGCTCCAGTTATCCAGCGAGTCGAGAGGCGCGAGCGACGAGGGAACGGACTCGGACACCGTGTTGTCGACCTGCTCGAGCAGCGCGGTGTCGTCGATCACAACAGGTTGGACATGGACGACTTTCTGCTCCGCTACCGGGGGCGCTGCGTGATGCAGTAACGGTAAGGCGCCGATGCAAAGCAGTGCCGCGCAGGTCGTTGCCAGACTCCACGCCAGCACCACGCGGCGCTGTGCAGTGCGGTGGCGGCGCTTCGCCGCATTCAGCCAGCCGAACGGAACGGGTTGCGCGGTCTGGCGATCGGCTGCCCGGTGCACGGCCGAGCGCAGATTGCGCAGGTCGGCGGCAAACTGCCCGGCGGGCTCGAGCATGACTTCATCGGGCGGCAAAGCGTCACGAGATTGGTTTCGATATGTGTTCATTGTTCACCTTCGGACTTTCCTGAAGCGCGGTCGCGCACGATGCCCAGGGCGCGATAGAGATGCGACTTCACGGTGCTGGTGTTCATGCCGGTAGTTTCGGCGATCTCCGATAACTCCATCTCCTCCACAAAGCGCAGCAGAAAGACGGTGCGCTGCTGGCGCGAGAGTTGTTCGACCGACTTCCATATCTCCCGCACCCGCTCCTGCTGCAGGCAGACCTGTTCCGGCGAGCTTGCCCCGTCCGGAATCCACTCGCCGACGTCGACAATGTCCAGAGCCGTGTCCCGCGTGCGCTGCCAGAAGCGCATCCGCCGGCTGCGCAGATGATCCCGCACCAGGTTCAGCGCAATGCGCGTCAGCCAGGTGCTCAGGCTCGATTCCCCGCGGAACTGGTGCCTGGCGTTATACGCCTTGAGGAAGCAGTCCTGGGTCAGCGATTCCGCGACATCGCGATCGGAGAGCGAAGCCATCAGAAAGCGAAAAATCCGTGGCCGGTACAGCCGGACGACTTCGTCGAAGTCGGCCAGCTCAAGAACCGATTCGGCCCGGGCGAGCGGCGGAAGCTCCGTGGATACCATGTGTCCCATGCCTAGGAATAGACGGGATTCAGTGCCATGAGTTTACAGCGGCCCCGAGATTGCTCCCTGCCTGCTTCCCGCCTCATTTCTTCACCTTGGCCGCGGCAGCGTCGATATTGAACGCATCCGGAGGCAGCGGCACGTTATATGCCGCCTTGTAGAGGAACCGCTGGCTGGTCATGTCCCCGTTCTTGAAGCGCGTGATGGAGAACGCCGTGGGAATGCCGTCGAAGGTGTGGTAGTCGTCGTACTCCTCGCGCTCCTCGTTCTTATCGTGATAGACCGGATCCCGCCACTGGAAGGTCCGGCTGCGCGGCAAGTGGGTTTCGGAGTCCATCTGGATCGTGATGGACTCATTTGCCGGAGAGATCATCGTCACCTGGTCGGTCAGATGGCGCTCGGAAAGCGTCTGGCCGTCGGAGACGATGATCGTATTGGGGTCCTTGAGCCACACCCGGACCGCCACGTCGATCGAGTGGTTGCGCCGCCGCTGGTAATCGTCGCAGATGTCTTTCGGCAGCGCCTTCTTGCCCTTGTAGGTGGCTTCCCAGCACTCCTGGCCGGAGTAGATGACGATGTCGTCGTGCTTCTTCGAGAATTCGTCACGCTCCTCGCCGGTGGGGGTGCGCCACTGGAAAAAGTCCTCGATCGCTCCCGTGGGCTTCCCCTGGTAAAACCCCGACACCCGCCCCTGAAAATAGGAGTTCTGCAGTGAGAGCCAGCGCTCTCCGCCCATGGCCTGCACCATGGCATTGAGCAGGGCCTTGGCCTTCTGCTGATTGGCGTCCGGCGAGGTGCCGGCCTGGGCGTGGGTCTGGGCGCCAAATGAGACCAGAGCGCAGGCTAGAAAAACCAGCAGGAGCCTATTCTTCATGCGATTCAAGGTCTCAATCATTTCCAGTTTGGAAAGTGTCTCGCAGAAAAGAGGGCTATTCCGTTCATGAGTAGAAGCGCAATGCAGAAACCGAAGATGGAAGTGAAATTCCATCTCAGTTGCCCGCACAGGACGCAATAGATGGTTGTACCAATGTTGAAGAGGATGAAGCACATCTTCTTGCTGACGAGCTTGTGAAACGCATCCGGGTCCAGGAGCGGGGCCCAAATCGACGGCTTGTCCGGTCTATCCACGTCGCCATTTTTCTGTTGCATCACTAGCCTACCAGCACCGCCCCTCCATTCACGTTGACGATCTCGCCGCTCATGAAGCCGGCATAAGGCGTGCAAAGAAACAGAATCGGAGCGGCCACTTCGGTTGGACGCGCCACCCGCCCCAGCGGAATCGTAGCGAAGATCTTCGGAGCAGTCGCGGGATCTTTCAGTGCGGGAAGAGACATGTCGGTCTCCACCCATCCCGGCGCGACACAGTTGACGTAGATTCCCTGCGGGGCCAGTTCCGTCGACAGCCCCTTCGTCATGCTGATCAGCGCGCCCTTGCTGGCGGCGTAGTCGGCGTGGAAGGCCTCGCCGCGTTGCCCGGCCGTCGAGCTCACAAAGACAATATGCCCGGCGGCGGAATCCTCCGACCTGCGTCCTTGCCGCTGCATCTCGGCGACTGCGGCCTGCGTCAGCCCGAAGACGCTGTCGAGATTCACAGCCAGCGTCTGCCGCCACTGCGTCTCAGCCATGGTTGCGATGGGCGCGTCTTCCGGCGGCCAGACGCCGTGATTCGCGACCAGCGCGTCGATCCGCCCGAAAGCCCGGACCGTCTTCTCCACCAGCGCCCGTCCCTGTTCCGGCGAAGCCAGCTCCTGTTCGATTGCCAGGCAATTCTCCGGCCCTCCCAGCTCAGCAGAGAGCGCATCCGCAGCAGCCTTGGCACTCCGATAGTTGAACGCAACACGCGCGCCGGCCTGGCGGAAGAGGCGCACCGTTTCGGCGCCGATGCCCCGCGACCCTCCGGTAATGAGAGCGACCTTTCCAAAGAGCGACAGCGTAACTCCGGACATGACTCGACGGTACTGGAGCAGCGGAGGCGATGCAAACTTCGTTGTAATTTCGCGTCGAGAGGCAATTCGCGCCCCCGCCAGTACTTGCCCCCCGCCAACGCGCGAAGTGGACAGGGGACTGGTTCTGTTTCAGATTTAGGCGCAATGACCGAGGACGTCGACTAGACTCAAGGGCAAAGCGAGAGGAGGATCTTATGGTCCCCGAAGCGTCACTCAATACAGGCGGCCTCGTCGGAGGGGCGTTCAAAGGAGCCGCCACCACGAAAGTCACAGTTCAAAACCTTCGCGGAAATATCAGCATCCTTGCGGGCGCAGGTGGAAATATAGCAGTTCTTACCGGCCCTGCCGGAAAGCTACTGATTGATGCGGGAATCATTACTGCACATCCGCACGTTTCTGAAGCCCTCGCGAGCATCAACGGGGATCCCATCAAACAACTGATAAATACCCACTGGCATTTCGACCACACCGGCGGCAACGAGTGGGTCCATGAAGCCGGGGCCAGTATTCTGGCGCACGAGAACACGCGCAAACATCTTTCCCAACCCACGCGCGTCGAAGGCAACTGGCAGTACACTTTCCCAGCCGCCCCGGCAGGTGCGATCCCCTCCACCGTATTCAAAGACGAACACACCCTGGACTTCAACAACACCACTCTGATGCTGAAGTACTACCCGCCTGCCCATACAGACTCCGATATCTTTGTGTATTTCCCCGAGGCAGACATCCTTCACACCGGAGACAC
Organism: uncultured Acidobacteriaceae bacterium; assembly: GCA_963721995.1. Lineage (GTDB taxonomy): Bacteria > Acidobacteriota > Terriglobia > Terriglobales > Acidobacteriaceae > Silvibacterium. The sequence continues at coordinate 12,180 of CAVRNK010000035.1, forward strand.
CTTTTGGAACCGCGATTATCCCTTTATTGACTACGCGTCAGGAGGCAGCATCGGCGGCCACATCAGCGCCGCAGAAGCGAACATCGCAAAGGTCACCGACAAGACCATTGTCATTCCCGGTCATGGAGCCGTTGGCGGCAAAGCCGACCTGATCCTGTTCCGGGACGTGTTGGTTGAGATCCGCGACAAAGTTTCGGCTCTCAAAAGACAGGGCAAGACCTTGCCTGATGTTGTCGCGGCTAAACCCGGAGCGCGCTATGACGCGGAATGGGGCAACTCGTTCCAGAACCCGGCTGACTTCGCTGCGCTCGTGTACCAGGGTGTTTGAGATCGCGTACATTGCGGACGGATCACCGGCAACCTGGAATTGAGCTCTCAACTGGTCTGCGAGTTGAAACTGACCGGGCCGACCAGGGGCGGCGGCACCGCTTGTCTTCCCGCTTACCGAGCGTAATAATGGCCCACCCAGGTCTACGGTGGCCTATGTCGCAATCTCCTCCGGGGTGTAACGATAGCCGGCGAGCGCCAGCGCACCCCCAAAACCCGCTCTTGAAAGAGAAAATGTCCACAACCAAAACTTCGTCCCGCCAGGCTTTCGCGGTTGGAACAGCTTTGCTCGCCCTTCTCTTAACGGGCTCCTGCGGCAAGAAGCCCGTCGCCCCGGCCAGCACTGAACCTGCTCAGCAGCCGGCCGCGCCTGCTGAGCAGGTATCTTCACCAGACGAGCCTCCTGCGCCGTCGAAGTCCATAGCGCTGCCGACTAGTTTCGGGCATCACACCGGCGATCTCGATGAGATGGTGAAGCGGCGGAATATCCGGGCTCTTCTACTACTCAATCCGATCAGCTTCTTCTACGACAATGGGAAGCCCAAGGGCATCAACTACGAGGCGCTGGAAGCCTTCGAGAAGTTCGCCAACCAGAAGCTGAAGACCGGCAAGCTTCCGCTGAAGGTTACATTTCTTCCGGTGCGGGTAGACCAGATAGAAGCGGCCCTGACCGAAGGGATGGGAGATATCATTGCCCACGGAATCGTGGTCACGCCGGACCGTGAAGCACGCGTCGCTTTCTCGACGCCGATCCAGACCGATGTAACCCAGATCATCGTCACTGGGCCGGGATCCACCCCGCTCTCCACTCTCGCCGACCTCGGCGGCAAAGAGGTCTACGTCAATCCCCTCACCACGTATTACCAGAATCTGCAGAAGGCGAACGAGCAACTGCAAAAATCCGGCAAGACGCCGATCGTGATCAAGGCGGCCGACAAGAACCTGATGGACGACGACCTGGTGCAGATGGTGAACGCTGGATTGATCCCGGCGACGGTCACGACCAAACAGCGGGCTGCCCTCTGGTCGCAGGTGCTCGATCACATTCAGCCGCAACCCGACCTGGTAATCGCCAGCGGACAGCAGCTGGCCTGGGTGATGCGCAAGAACAACCCGCAATTGCAGCAATTGGTCGACGAATTCGTTGCGTCCCACTCCGTGGGATCGTCATTCGGCAACACCCTGCTGCGGCGCTATCTGCAAAACACCAAGTGGGTAAAGGATTCGACCTCCGGGCAGGAGATGAAGAAGTTCCAGGCCAACCTTGAGCTCTTCAAGAAGTATGCGGGAGAGTACGACTTCGACTATCTGATGATCGCGGCGCAGGGCTACCAGGAATCTCTGCTCGACCAGAGCAAAAGGAACCCCAGCGGCGCGGTGGGAATCATGCAGGTCATCCCGAAATATGCGGCGGCTAATCCGATCAGCATTCCCAACGTAGGAACAGCTGACGGCAATATTCATGCCGGCACCAAAATGCTGCGCAACATTGAAGATACATATTTCAACGACCCGAAGATCGACCGTATGAACAAGACGCTGTTTGTCTTCGCCAGCTACAACGCCGGCCCCAACCGCATTGCCAGGCTGCGCAAAGAGGCTGCCGATATGGGTCTTGACCCCAACATCTGGTTCGGCAACGTGGAGCTAGTTGCCGCCAAAGACATCGGGCAGGAAACCGTCACCTACGTGGCCAATATCTACAAGTACTACGTCGCGTACAAGCTGGCATTGCAGCAGGCGCAGATCCGGCAGGCGGCCCGGGGATTGCCCGCAAATTAAGCGGGAAATTGCATACCTTCGCTTGTCTTATCGCTCACCGAGCGTAATAATGACGCACCCACGTCATACGGTGGCCCACGCCGCGACCTTTCTCTTCACCGCTCATGCAACGCCGCTGGCAGTTCCTCCCAGGCGACCGCATGACTCCATTTCCCAAGGAGAAGATTCATGGCTACTCAGACTGCAAACCGTCCGCTTGATATGGACAAGCTCCACGCCCTGCTCGGTCAGGCCGTCGGAGACATGGGCGCTGCCCTTCATGCCGCGCTCATCGTCATAGGCGACAAGCTTAACCTCTATCGCACCATGGGCGCGGGAGAGAAATTCACCCCCGCCGAGCTCGCCCGCCGCACCGGGACTGCCGAACGCTACGTGCGCGAATGGCTGAATGCCAGCGCCGCGTCGAATTATGTCGAGTACGACGCCACAACCGGCACCTACTACATGACACCCGAGCAGTCGTTCGCGCTGGCCCAGGACGACAGCGCCGTTCACCTGCCCGGCTTCTACCACATGGTCGCCTCGTGCATGAAAGATGAAGAGAAACTGACCGAGACCTTTCGCACCGGCAAGGGCTTCGGCTGGCACGAGCACGAGCCGGGGTTGTTTCACGGATGCGAGCGCTTCTTTCGGCCCGGCTACCTGGCAAACCTCACCACCAGCTGGATACCCGCACTCGACGGCGTCGAAGCGAAACTCAAATCCGGGGCCCGCGTGGCCGACGTCGGCTGCGGCCACGGCGCGTCCACGCTGCTCATGGCGCAAACATATCCCGAATCGGAGTTCTTCGGCTTCGACTACCACGACGCCTCCATCGCAACGGCGCGTGAGAAGGCGAAGAAGGCGGGCCTCGAAGATCGCGTGCACTTCGACGTTGCCCCGGCGAAGTCATTTCCGGGCAAGAACTACAATTTCGTCGCCTGCTTCGACTGCCTGCACGATATGGGCGATCCGGCGGGCGCGGCCGGGCACGTGCATGAGGCGCTGGCCTCCGACGGCACGTGGATGATCGTCGAGCCGATCGCCGGCGACGACGTCTCCGCCAACCTCAACCCGGTTGGCCGGATCTACTATTCTGCCTCCACCGTGATCTGCGTGCCCGCCTCGCTCTCGCAGGAGGTCGGAGCCGGTCTGGGTGCTCAGGCCGGCCAGAAGAAGATCGGAGAGGCAGTCGCCGCCGGCGGATTCAAGCACTTTCGCCGGGCAACCGAGACGCCCTTCAACATGGTCTTCGAAGCGAGGCCGTAGCGCTCCAGGAGTGGCGGGAATTTCGAAGTTGGCCGGGAATTTCGCCAAACCCGCTATACTCGAAATGGGACACATAAAAACCCGAGGCTTCATCGCCTCGGGTTTTTGTATTTTGCGCTCGTCTTCCTGCTAAGTACCCTGAAATCAATGACGCGCCCGTAAGTCTTGTTGTTTCAATGAGACCGAGGCAACTCCTTTATTTTCTATGAAGTGCCAGTAAGTCATTTATTTTCTATGAGCGACGCCTAACCAGTTTATTTTCTATGAAGTACGCATAACCAGTTTATTTTCTATGACTTTCCACCAAAGTGCCGCATGAAAACCGAGCAGAATCAATGATTTAGACCTGAAGGCTGGGAGGGGGAGGGGGTACCTTCTACTTCTTCGACTTCGCCTGCTTCTTCCTTGCCGCGACGAGCTTCCTGCGCTCCGCCGCCGGCAAGGCGAGAACATCCTTCGTCCGCTTGGGAAGCCTGGCAAAGACGACCGCATGCGCGTTGCGCAGATGCTCTTTCAGCTCGGTCGATGGGAAGACGTCGTACCGCTCGATAGCAACCCAATGCGCGCGGGCCAGATAAGGAGCCGGAAAGACGCCCTCAATCTCGATCAGCTCGGCGAAGCGCTCCGCTCCGGCGGCAAACGAGAGCACGCCGTGGCTGTCCTTGCTCAGGTTGGCCAGCGCGAACATCCTGCCGCCGACAGCCTTGTCCCCCGCCCAGAAGACCAGGTTGTCGCCCCACTGCATCGTCTCCGCGACGTGAGGAAGACTCAACAGCCAGGCGCGAAGCGGTTCGATGTCCATGACGATTCAGGAGCGCGGGGAGAACTCGCTGCGATGGCGGCTGTAGAAGAAGTAGATGACCAGTCCAATTGCCAGCCACATGAAGAAGCGGACCCACGTAATGATGGGCAGCCCGGCCATCAGCAGCACGCAGAAGCAGATGCTGAGCACCGGAAAGAGCGGCCCTCCGGGACAGCGGAAGCCGCGATGCCTGCCCGGATCCTTAATGCGCAGGATGAGTACGCCTGCGGAGACGAGCACGAAGGCGAAGAGTGTGCCGATGTTGGAGAGGTCCGAGAACGTACCGATATCCAGCAGCCCGGCCGGTATGCCCACCACAAACCCAGCCACCCACGTGGCGACCGCCGGCGTGCGGTAACGGGGGTGTACCTTCGCAAAGGTCGAGGGCAGCAGCCGATCGCGCGACATCGCAAACCAGACGCGCGCCTGCCCGATCTGGAAGACCAGGATGGAGGAGATCATGCCCAGCATCGCGCCGATGATGATGGCGAGCCGCGTCCAGTTGAGCGCGCCGCTGGGGTTGGCGAGGTAGACCTTCTTGAGGGTGTTGACGATGGGGGCGGCATCGTCAACCAGCGCCCTCCATTTGATGAGGCCGGTGAGTACGACAGCGACTCCGATGTAGAGGATGGTGCAGACGATCAGCGTGGCAATGATGCCGATAGGCACATCGCGCTGCGGGTTCTTACATTCCTCGGCAGCCGTCGAGACGGAGTCGAATCCTATGTAGGTGAAGAAGATGATCGAGCCGCCGGTGAGGAAGCCCGACCAGCCATTGGGATAGAAGGGATGCCAGTTGGTCGGATGAATGTAGTGCGCGCCGACTCCGATAAAGAGCAGGATGGCGGCAATCTTGAGCAGCACCATGACGTTGTTGGTCTCGGCGGATTCGCGGATGCCGCGGACCAGGATCACGGTGAGGATCATGACGATGAGAAAAGCCGGAATGTTGAAACCGAAGTGCCAGCCCGGCGGATAGAGCATGTTGCCCTGCAGATCGGCGAGGCCCGACGGAAGGTAAGCGGGCGAGATCCAGCGCAGGTTGGGATGGATGCCGAACCAGTCCATCAGAGCGACGGCGTGGCCGGCGAATCCGACCGAGACCGCCATGTTGGAGAAGGCGTATTCGAGGATCAGATCCCAGCCGATGATCCACGCGATCAGCTCACCAAGCGTGGCGTAGGTGTAGGTGTAGGCTGACCCCGCAATCGGGATCATCGACGCCAACTCGGCATAGCACAGCCCGGTGAATCCGCAGACGATGGCGACGAGCACCAGCGACAGTGCCAGTGCCGGCCCCGCGCCCGGCCGCCCGGCGAGCGCGGTGTGATGCACCAGGTAGTCAAGAACCGGAGTGTTGAGGATGGAGGAGGTGTCGAACTTCTCGCCGGAGATCGCGGTGCCGACGACGGTAAAAATGCCCGAGCCAATGACGGCTCCAATGCCGAGCGAGGTAAGCGAGACGGGCCCGAGGGTCTTTTTCAGGCGTGTTTCGGGGTTCTCAGACTCAGCAATGAGCTTGTCGATGGATTTACAACAAAGAACCTGAGGCGGCAGAGTCCGACTCCTCTAATGGTGGATTGAGGGGAGTGTATCCGGAACGAGGCCCGCTCCGCGAGAGAAATTCTCCGGAGCGGGCTTCGCTAAGCCTTTCGACTACCGCTTTACTTACGCTTGCTTTGGCCGCGGGTGAGCGTCTTGACCTTCTTCTTGTTCGAGCCGCGAGGGGTGGTGCGGGGAGCCTTGGGCGCTGCCTTCTTGCGAGCAGTACGCTTCAGCTTCTTACGTTCTGCAGTGTCGGTAGTTGCTTTTGTATTTGCCATTCGAATCCTTATCGATGCGGTGTGACGGTGGCCTCAGAGCCGCTCCAACTGAGCGAATTTCTCCACCAGTTTTTTCACTCCGAACTTTGAAAATTGTACCGTAACCTTCGCGTCTTCTCCGTCTCCCTCGCGGCGAAAGACCACGCCTTCTCCATATTTGGGATGACGAACGCGCTGGCCGCTCCTGAGGCCGGTCTTGCCGGTGGGCGCGGGAATGTCGAGCTTTGGCCGCGATTGCGGAACCGATGCGCCTCGCTGCGAGAAGAACTGCGCAATATTGTCGAGCGAGTTGCCGGGTTTCGAGTTGGTAGAACCAGACGGCCGCTGCGGGTATCGCCGCGATGACGAGCCGCGCGAGACCGCGCTCTGGTCTTCATCCTCGTAGCTGTAGTGCCGCACGGATGAGTCGTCATAGCCAGACCGGTCCGAACGCGATGAGGCATATCCGCCATAGCCGCCCCATGTACTCGCGGGCCTGCCTGCGCCGGACAGGTCCTCTATCAGGTGAGTCGGAATTTCTTCGAGGAAACGCGACGGCAGGCTGGTATCGGGCATGTCGTTTCCGTAGCGCCGCCGGTACCGCGCGCGGGTGAGCACCAGCGTATCCATCGCGCGGGTGAGGCCGACATAGCAAAGTCGGCGCTCCTCTTCCATCTGGTCGGGCTCATTGAGCGTGCGTGACAAGGGGAAGAGGCCTTCTTCAAGTCCCGCCAGAACGACGAGCGGGAATTCCAGACCTTTGGCCGCATGCAGCGTCATCAGGGTCACGCGCGAGTCAGCCTTGTACTGGTCGGTGTCGCTGACCAGCGCGGCGTGGTCGAGAAATTCAGCAAGCGCTTCGCCGCGCTCCGCCGCATCCTGAGCAGCGTTGGCAAGTTCCTTCAGGTTTTCGATACGCGAGAAGGCTTCGGGCGTGCCTTCTTCTTCGAGCGAGCGGATGTACCCGGTGCGATCGATGAGGAACTTGATCAGCTCGGGCAGAGTTGCGGCATCTCCCGGTTTGCGAAATGCGGGCTTGCCTTCAGATTCGGATGCCGGTGCAGGCGCGGCGTGCGGAACGGGCGGCTCGTCTTCGAAGGGATTGAAGGCCGTCGCATCGAGCGGCACGTCATCGAGCTGGTCTTCTTCAGGAATGTCGGTGAAGGCGAGCAGGTGCTGCGCCTGATCGCCGAAGTCGAAGGCGGTATCGGATTCGTCCGCCGCTTCAGAGGTAGCCATATCGAAGCTGCTATCCGCTTCGGGCGCGACATCGGCGGCGAGTTTCTCGGCAAAGCCGGGAGCGAGCATCGCGCGTGCATCTTCGATTGTGCGACGAAAGGCATCGAGTGCGATAAGAGCACGCGAAGGCAGCAGCCTTTCACGCATCGCGCGGTCGATGGCGCTCCATGTACTGATACCGGTTTCGATGGCGATGCGTTCGAGAGTTTCGAGCGTGGTTTTGCCAATGCCACGTGCGGGCGTATTGATTACGCGCTGCAGGGCGATCGAGTCGTTGGGATTCTGTACCAGCTTGAGGTAACTGAGCATGTCCTTGATCTCGGCTCGCTCGTAGAAGGAGAAGCCGCCGACCATGGTATAGCTGATGCCGTAACGCCGCATGGCTTCTTCAATCAGCCGGGACTGCGAGTTGGTGCGATAAAGCACCGCAGCGCGAGGCTCTTCGTCTCCTGACTTCCGAAGATATTTCTGGATGGTGTCGGCGATGTAAAGCGCCTCATTTTCGCCATCGGGAGCTTCGTAGTAGCCGATCAGCGAGCCGCCCTGCCGGGAGGTCCACAGCGTCTTGCCCTTGCGCTGCGCGTTGCGCGCGACGACAGCGGAGGCGGCTTCGAGAATGACCTGTGTTGAGCGGTAGTTCTGTTCGAGGCGGATGGTTTTCGCACCGGGAAAATCGCGCTCAAACTCGAGGATGTTGCGAATATCGGCGCCGCGCCAGGAATAAATGCTCTGGTCTTCATCGCCGACGGCGCAGATATTCTTCTCCTCTCCCGCAAGCAGCTTCATCAGTTCGTACTGCGGGCGATTCGTGTCCTGGTACTCGTCGATCAGCAGGTAGCGGTAGCGGCGGTTGTAGCGCTCGCGCACCTCGCTCGACGACTTGAGCAGGCGCACCGCCTCGAGCAGCAGATCGTCGAAGTCAAGCGCGTTCGCCTTGCGCAGTTCCTTCCTGTACGTGTCGTAGATATGTGCGATGCGTTCGCTCATGGGATCCGAGGAGTTGAGGTAGTACTCCTGCGGATCGATCATGTGGTTCTTGGCCCAGGAGATTTTCGAAAGCACCACGCGCGGCGTGAGCTGCTTGTCGTCGAGGCTCATGCGGCGCATGGCGGCCTTCACGACTGCCTGCTGATCAGCCTCGTCATAGATTGCGAAGCTCTTTGTGAGTCCTTCGTTGCCGATTCTCAACGCCTCGATATCGCGGCGCAGCATACGCACGCAGAAGGAGTGAAAGGTCGCAACCACAGGTTTTGCGAGTGAGGAATGGCCGATGAGCTTTTCAACGCGCTCAGCCATTTCGGCGGAAGCCTTATTGGTGAAGGTGACGGCAAGGATGGAGTCCGGCGCGACGCCGCGCTGGTCGATGAGATACGCGATGCGGTGCGTGATGACGCGCGTCTTGCCTGAGCCCGCTCCGGCAAGGATGAGCACCGGACCGTCGACGGCCAGGACTGCCTCACGCTGTTGGGGATTAAGTTTGTCGAGTAGGTGCTGCAATGGGAGGTCTCATATCTATCTTAAATCCCAATTAGACTGGACTCACGATGACACATGAAGGGAAGAAGTGGATCGCAGTCTTCTGCGCTTCTGCGCCAGGCTCCAGACCCGAGTATCTGGCTGCGGCGCGCGACCTGGGCCGCATGATCGCCGAGCGGAATTACGGACTTGTCTATGGTGGCGCAACCGTCGGTGCGATGCGAGCGCTCGCTGATGCCGCGCTCGCCGGGGGCGGCAAGGTGATGGGCGTGATTCCGGATGTGATCATGGACCTGGAGATCGGCCACCGTGGATTGACTGAACTGCATGTCGTGCGCACCATGCATGAGCGCAAGGCGCTAATGGCTTCGCGCGCGGAGGCCTTTGTGGCCCTGCCAGGCGGCTACGGCACGCTGGATGAGTTTATCGAGATCGTTACCTGGGCGCAGCTGCGCATTCACACCAAGCCGTGTGTACTGGTGAACGTGGGCGGCTACTACGACGCGTTGCTGGCCTTTTTCGATACAGCGGTCGAGGAAGGTCTTATCAAGCCTGAGAATCGAGGATTGGTACAGGTTGCGCGGGATGCGTCCCAGGCGCTTGAGATTGTCGAGCGCGAGTGGCGCAGGCGTGCCGAAATTTCCGTCCACGATGCGAAGATGGACGAGCTTGTGAAGTGATTACGGCTCGGCGGGGTCGGCTGACCTATCTGCGTCAGTAAGAAGAAATCTCGTCATCCCTGGACCGCAGTGGTATGCCCACCCAGCCGCCAGAAATGCGAGCGCTGCTTTGATCACATTGGTGCAGAGCTGCAAAACATAGACCGATCGAAGGTATGAGTCGCTACTGGCGTATTCTCGCGAGCTCGGCATACCCATGTAGTGCCAAACGTGATAAATATTGCCCGGAATGCTTAAGAGCTCCGAAATAAGCCACGCCAGGAAATACGCTGTGAGCATGCGGCTGGCAATGATTACGGCATTTTCGCGCGACAACGGTTTGGGCGAATCAAGCACGGGCAACACGATAGCACGTTGATCGGCAAGCAGAAACAAAGTAGTGAGCCTAGAGTCTCGTGCACTGCTCACACCCG
>CAVRNK010000036.1:0-33031 GCA_963721995.1 uncultured Acidobacteriaceae bacterium
CGTCCCGCGGGAGCGACTCGCTTGCAGTTCTCAAAAGCTACTCGTGCAGGAGAAAGGGACGGAAACTGGTGTCCGATATGGTGTCCCTTCGATTTCTGATTTCGTGCAATTCAGTGCCGACGAGTGCGACCAGTTATGTCGACGAAACCATTGTAGAAAATAGCTTTAAAGCTCCTATGCGATTTGGTGCCAGCCAGCGCAGAAGAGGCAAAATCACATTTCGAGTCAGGTGCATTCAACCGGGCTCTGCCACCTCTCCGTCTGCTGAAGTCTCATGTTCTGAATGAGATGTAGCGGCAGAAACTTCGCGCTCCATCGATTGTAGCATCGCGGCAGAATGCCCGGCAACGGTCCCCTGGGCGCTTCACCACCGCTGCCTCCGGAGCCCGGATCGGGTCTTTGTGCCGAGGTCCATCAAAGATGGTAAAAGAGTCACTCCTAGATGCCCGGAGGTGCATCAGACCACACGGAAGTAGTACAACATGTTGTTGCGATGGCGATGCCGGGAGGACCACATGACCAGAATCAGCGGGCCCAACGGTACATTAGCTGAATCCGAAGTGACGTGACGCTATTCCGCAAGTGTGCGGATTTTGATGATCGTGAATTTACTTGGTGCTCTGACGCTTGATAGCGGGTGCCAACAACAAACGAGAAAGTCAAACAGGGGAAAAGGCGATCGGAAGCATGGCCTTCCCACAATCAACTGAGCTTTGGAGGCAGTATGAAGAAATACCCCCTCAGCCTTCTCGCGATCTGCGTGATGGCGGTAGCCTTCCTGTGCATGAGTACAACCGCGTTCGCGCAATTTCGCACTTCAATCCAGGGCACGGTCACCGATCCAAGCGGGGCAGTAATTCCCGGAGCGACCATCACCCTCAAGGATCTCCAGACTAACCAAATTACTACCAGCACCAGCAGCGACAGCGGCGTCTACAATTTCAATGCCCTCGCGCCCGATCATTTCGACTTGACTGCGTCGAAAGACGGGTTCCAAAAGAAAATCCTCAGCGATTTGCAGTTGATTCCAGAACAGGCCAACTCAGTAAACCTGCAGCTGCTGCCTGGCGGCTCCACTGAAACGGTCACCGTGAATGCCTCTCAGATTCCGGCCCTCGATACCGAGACCGCGAATACTCAAACGTCCATCTCTGGCAACCAGATCGAACACATGCCTATTTATGAACGTGACCCCACCAGTCTCATTCGCCTGGCGCCCGGAGCCCTCTCCGACGGCGCGCAGGCAGCTGGAGGCGGCGGATTTCAGGCTCCAGGTACTCAGACCGGAGCTTCATCGGGCGGGGGTGGCAACCTCGGACACTCCAGCAGTATCTTCGCCACTGAAAACGGCCCTTCAGCCAACGTGAACGGCGGCCAGTACGAGAATAACGGTTACACCATCGACGGTATCAGCACGGATAGTGCTGTCTGGGGCGGAGCTACGGTCATTACTCCAAGTCCGGAGTCGATCGGCGATCTCAAGATTGTTTCCAACGCCTACGACGCGGAGAATGGCCGCTTCGCAGGTGCCGTAGTCGAAATGATCACCAAGAGCGGAACGAACAATCTGCACGGTAGCTTCTTCTACCAGATCACCCGCCCCGGTCTGAATGCGTATCAGCGTTGGAATGGTCCGGGGTCGGCAGAGGCATTTAATGCAGACGGGTCAAAGAAGACTCCTGCGGAACGCGGTCTTCTTCGCGATGAGGATCGATACAACCAGTGGGGTGGCAGCATCGGGGGGCCAATCTGGAAGAACAAGATATTTGCTTTCTTCGCGTACGAGAAGCAAGCGCAGACTATCGGGGCAACCGGCACCGAGTGGTATCCAACCTCCCAATTTAACGGACTTGCGCCCTCGGGCAGCATTGCTTCCACATTTCTCGGCTTTCCGGGATCGGCCGTCGACGGCACCGTGGTCGGCTCCACAACCTGCAGCGCCTACGGACTCACTGAAGGCGTAAACTGCAGGACCATTGCGGGACAAGGCCTGAATCTCGGTTCGCCGCTGACCACACCTCTCGGGACGCAGGACCTCACCTGGGTAAGTGCCGCCAATCCAGGTGTTGGCAGCGGCCTTTCGAATGTCCCCGATATTGCTCTGTACACAGTCAGCAACCCCACCACTACGAACTTTCAGCAATTCAACGGGCGTATGGATGGCCAGATTGGCAGCAAGGATCATGCCGCTTTTGTCATCTATTGGGTTCCAGCCAGCAAGACCAATTTGAACGGAGCTTTGGGTTACCAGCTCTTTCATCATGAGCAGGTGAACGACGCCTTCTCGGGCATCTGGAATCACATTTTTTCCGCAAACTTCTTGAACGAAGCCCGCGCCAATGCCGCCGGGTGGCGCTATAACGAACTGGATAGCAATTCTCAGGCTCCATTCGGACTGCCTCAGACCCTTTGGTATGCCAGCAACGGACTCAACTTTGGCAACATCTCCCTCGGATCGCTCGGCGTGCCGGCGCCTGCGCATCTGAACCAATGGACTTATGGCTACAAGGATGTCGCGACCATGATTCATGGCTCGCAGACCTGGAAGTTTGGGGGTGAACTTACCCGGCTCTACTATCTGAACGACCCGATCGGCGCGCCTAACTATACCTTCTACAACATCTGGGATTTCCTGAATGATGCTCCGGAAGCCGAGGGCGGCCCATTCCAGGCAACCACCGGTTTTCCCGGCGGGTTCCGCAACGATAACCGTCAGAATATCTGGGGCTTCTTCTTTCAGGATAACTGGAAGGCTCGTCCTAACCTGACACTGACCGCCGGTCTTCGATACTCCTATTTCGGGCCAATTAGTGATAAAGACAACAATATGGGCGTTCTCCGCTTCGGCAGCGGCTCCAGCTATCTCACCGGCATCACAATTCGATCCGGAATCAACGCATGGAACGCCCAAAAGCTCAACTTTGGGCCACAGGTCGGTTTTAATTGGGCTCCGAACTATTACAACGGAAAGATCGTCATTCGCGGTGGTTATGGTCTGAACTACAACCAGGAGCAGATTGCCAACGCGAACGCCAACGACTTCAACCCGCCGGGAACTTCGTCTGTTCCCGGAACCAGCACCAGTCCGGCGAACATCAATCCGAATATTCTCTACGCGACTTCCTCAAGCCCAACGAATATCAATGGGTATCCGGCGAACCCGAGCGTGATTACCACATTTAACTCTGCCGGACTGCCAACGGTGGGAGAGGCGAATCTGAATGCATTGACTAATAATCTGCCCACGCAATATGTGCACCACTGGTCTCTTGAAACAGAAATGGATCTATCGCACGGATGGGTGGGTACCCTCACCTATCTGGGCAGCTCCGGCAAGCACCTCTTGTTCAACTATGACGCAAACGGATACGGGTTCACATTCGGTGCGCCGCTCAATCCTCTGGTCAATAGCGTCAATACTGCCGGCAACCAGGGCAAATCGAACAACAACATGATGATCGCCGACTTGAAACATCAGTTCTTGCAGGGCTTCTCTGTGGAAGGGCAGTACACCTGGGCTCATAGCTTCGATACGAACTCGGGCCCGTACTTCCGCTCGCCCTATATTTTCAACACCCAGTTCGCCTACGGACAGTCGGACTACGACATCAGAGATACTTTCAAGCTGTTCGGCATTTGGCAGCCGGTTGTCTTCCACGGCAATGACTGGAAAGAGAAAGTCGCCGGCGGATGGACGATCAGTGGCATCTTTACGTACCACACTGGCTTTGGGTGGACTCCGTTCTATATCGCACCGCACCAGATCTATTGCAACCATTGCAATTACGGGTTCTCGAGTTTGCGTCCCTCTTACAACGGCACCGGCGGCCACAACTCAAGCAATAACGCGTTCAAGACGGGAAGCAACTTCACTAACCCGGGCACGAATCCGTCCCCCCAACTACCCCGCCAACTACCCTCAATTCAGTAACAATTACTTCTCGGTTCCGAATTACTCGAATGCCATCGCCGATAATCCTGGACAATTCGCAACCGCTTTCATCCCTCCGCCGGGAGTTGGCCGCAACTCGATGCCCGGGCCGAACTACCGTGACGTGGATATGAACCTCGCCAAAGCATTCGGCTTGCCCAGGATTCCGGGTATTGGCGAAGGCGCGAAGATCGAAATTCAGGCCAACTTCCTGAATATCTTCAATACGCTGAACATCAATCCCAGCAGCATTTCGAACAACATCGCAAACTCCGGACTGGGCCAGGCGGGAAGTGCACTTGGGTCCAGAATCATTACGTTCCAGGGGCGCTTCAGCTTCTAATTCCTGGTCAGATTCGAGTTCCTGCCAGATTGCATCAAACCTCCCCTGCAGGGCCGGACCAACTCCGGCCCTTCTTTTCATCTGTGACATCATTTAGATTCCATGCACGAGACTCGCCACGACGACGTCGATCATTGGAGCCGGAATTGCCGGACTCGCCGCCGCGCGCAGCCTTTGTGATGCCAGCCACAAAGTCATCCTGGTCGAGGCTCGTGACCGCATCGGCGGCCGCCTACTCACCGTCCCCGATTCATCCACAGATCTGCCTATTGAACTCGGCGCAGAATTCGTCCACGGACGGCCGCCAGAACTCCTCGATCTCATCCGCGAAGCCGGTCTCACTCTTTACGAGCGCACGGGCGAATTCATCTGTTTCGAAAACGGCAAACTCGGCGACTGCGGATTTTTCGGTGAAGCCTTCGATCTGCTCGAAGATCTGCCTGCTTCGCCCGATATGACATTCTCTGAGTTTCTGGCGCAAAAGCATCTTCCCGAACATATCGCTATGCGAGCCAAGGCATATGTCGAAGGATTTAACGCTGCCGACGCCAATCGCATCGGTACGGCCGCTCTTCGCAGACAACAACAAGCCGAACATGAAATACAGGGCGACTGCTCCTTCCGGATCATCGAGGGCTACGACCGTCTTGCTGCCTATGTTCGCGACCGTTTCCTCACCGCCGGAGGGTTGTTGCACTTGAACACGCCGGTTGCCTCAATCAGTTGGCGTTCTGGCGAAGTCCGCGTTGCAACTTCCAATCCCGACATCCCTGAGGTTCACGCCGCACGCGTTGTCGTGGCTGTGCCTCTGGGCGTCCTTCAATCAGGCTCGTTTCGCATCATCCCGGAGCCGCAGGATTCAGTCGCCGCGGCTCGCAAACTCGCCATGGGCACTGCCACCCGCATCACGCTCGTCTTTCGTGAGCGCTTCTGGGAACCATCCTCGCCGAATCTCAGCTTTCTCTTCGCGCAGGAAAGCACGCCTCCCACCTGGTGGACTGCTGCGCCGAATGCATCACCCACGTTGACCGGCTGGGTCGCCGGCCCGCGTGCCCTTCGTCTCCCGACCGGCGCAGCGCTCCCAAGTGGCGAAGCCTGAAAGACCAGGCACTTGCCACGCTCGCTACAATCTTCAACCGCAACGATCTTCCCGCGCTGCTGACAAGCTTCCACGCCCACGACTGGCAGGCCGACCCCTACAGTCTTGGCGCATACAGCTATGCGCCCGCAGGAGCGTTGACCGCTTCCGATGATCTCGCCGTGCCAGTCGAGAATACCCTCTACTTTGCCGGCGAGCACACTGACATCACCGGGCACTGGGGAACCGTCCACGCCGCGCTGCGTTCGGGTCTGCGTGCTGCGGCACAAATCCTCGGATGACAGAAGGTCATAGCGTCCAGCGAATGGCACGCTGATCTTTTCTTTCATGTACACTTCGCATCGGCCAGAATTTCGCGTCCCGGAGCCCTCAGAAAATCAACATGACTGGACAAAGATTCATCACCGCCCTCGCTGTTCTCGTAACCGCTTACATTCCTGCCTCTGCTCAGACCATTGCTGCCACGCCGCCCATGGGTTGGAACAGCTGGAACCACTTCGCCGAAAAGGTGAATGACGCCGATGTGCGTGCCGCAGCCGACGCTCTTGTCTCCAGCGGCATGCGCGACGCCGGATACATCTACGTCAACATCGACGACACCTGGCAGGGTGAACGCGACGCCTCCGGCGTCATCCACGCCAACAGCAAGTTCCCCGACATGAAAGCCCTCTCTGACTACGTTCATTCCAGGGGTCTCAAGATCGGCATCTACTCATCGCCCGGCCCCAAAACCTGCGCCGGTTATGCCGGTAGCTACGGGCACGAAGAGCAGGACGCAAAGACCTACACCGAGTGGGGTATGGATTACCTCAAGTACGACCTCTGCAGCTTCGGTGAGCTCATGAAGAAGGAATCCGGCGGCGACCCGCAAAAAGCCTTCGCCATGCAAAAGGCCGCCTACGAGAAGATGCATAAGGCGCTTGTCTCCACTGGTCGTCCCATCGTTTACAGCCTCTGCCAATACGGCTGGAACAACGTCTGGGAGTGGGGCACCGAGGTCGGTGGCAACCTCTGGCGTACCACCGGAGACATCAACGACACTTACAGCCGCATGGCTGAAATCGGATTCTCACAGGCCGGCCTCGCCAAATACGCCGGCCCCGGTCACTGGAACGATCCCGACATGCTCGAAGTTGGCAATGGTGGCATGACCGAAGACCAGTACCGCACGCACATGACGCTCTGGGTTATCCTCGCTGCGCCTTTGCTCGCTGGCAACGACCTCAGCAAGATGTCGCCTGCCACCCTTGCCATGCTGACTAATAAAGAGGTCATCGCCGTCGATCAGGATCCCCTCGGCAAGCAGGGTGATCGCGTCTCCGCCGTAGGGCCGACCGAGATCTGGTCCAAGCCTCTCAGCAACGGAGCCCAAGCCGTTGCGCTCTTCAACCGGTCGGAAACGGAGAAATCCATCAGCTTCCGCCCGCGCGACATCGGTTTCGCCAAAAGCTTTAAGCTCCGCGACCTTTGGCAGGGCAGGGAAGTCACTGCTGCCGGAGACACCTATACAGCCACTGTTCCCAGCATATGGAGCCGTCTTACTAAAGGTAAGCCGCTAGATCAGTTTGTTGCCATCCGGGTTGGAGCGGGCGGACGTGATAGAGCGGGCCTATAGCTTTCCCTTTGTCCGCCCGCTCCGGTAGTGTCGAACGCAGCATGTCGCATCCTTATCAGGTGGCACCCAGTCTCTCCGAAGTCGACCCGGCTCGCATCATGCGTCGGGTCTTCTGGCGGCTCATCCCTTTTTTATTTCTGCTCTACGTCTGCGCCTATCTCGACCGCGTCAACCTCAGCTTTGCCGCGCTCTCCATGCGCCACGACCTGGGATTCTCGGGTACCGTCTATGGAGCCGGTGCCGGACTCTTCTTCATCAGCTACGCCCTCTTCGAAATCCCCGCTAACCTCGTCCTGTTGCGTCTCGGCCCACGACGCTGGATCGCCATCATCATGGTCGCGTGGGGATTCCTCTCCACATCGATGGCCCTCGTCCACTCACCCGCCACCTTCTATATAGCTCGCTTCCTCCTCGGAGCAGCCGAAGCCGGATTTTTCCCCGGCATCATCCTCTGCCTCACCAGTTGGTTTCCGATTGCGCAGCGTGCCCGCGCCTTCGCGCTTTTCATCACCGCCGCCCCCGTCTCGGGAGTCATCGGCGCTCCGCTTTCCACTCTTCTGCTGCGCCTCGATGGCATCGCTCATATTGCCGGGCTGGAAGTGGCTCTTCCTCGGCGAAGGTCTGCCCTCGATACTTCTCGGAATCACCGTCTTCTTTGTCATCACCGATCGCCCCGAGGAGGCTCCCTGGCTCTCACCCTCTGAACGCCAGTGGCTCATTGCCGAGGTCGACGCGCACTCACACCACGCCGCCACACATCTGTCGCATGCCTTCCGAAGCTCCACCGTCTGGCTGCTTTCTTCCATCTATTTCGCCATGTCCGTCGGACTCTACGCCCTGAGTCTCTGGCTGCCCATCGTTATCAAGGGAATTACCCACGCCAGCGATCTCCGCGTCATCGGCCTCACCACCATTCCCTATGCACTCGCCGCCGTGGCCATGCTTCTGGTCGCCCGCAGCTCCGACCGCTCCCGGGAGCGCAAATGGCACCTCTGCGGCTGCCTCATAGCGGCCGCCCTGGGTTTCATCGCCAGCGCCATCCCCGCCACCCCCGCCCTGTCGCTGGCTGCAATCTTCTTCTGTACTGCGGGCGTCTGGAGCGGCCTGGGACCCTTCTGGTCCCTCCCGACCTACATACTCCGCGGAACCGCCGCTGCCGCCGGCATCGCCTTCATCAACTCCGTCGGAGCCGTCGGCGGATTCACCGGACCCTACATCATGGGCATCGCCAGCGACCTCACCCACAGCTTCCGCGCCGCCCTCCTCGTCACCGGAACCCTCCTGGTCCTGGCAGCCCTCGTCGCCTCCCGCCTGACGGCACCTCACCGGCAATAACTTCGCCATCCAAATCCGCTCGCGTCATTTGCGCATCGCGCGACGTGGCAGGATAGGATGCTTGAGAGCAGAAAGATGCCTCAAACCCATAGCGTCGCGATCCTGATTCCGCTGGTCGTTGGCGGCGGCGCTGTCTTATGTACGCTCTTCATCCACGCGCTGGCGTTGATGTCGTCGATAAACTTCTTTCGCTATGAGAGAAAAGTCGGCCGCGCCGGCAGACGCTTCCGAATCGATGTTGGGATTGTCACGCTGGTACTCTCTTTTGCGTTCGTAGCGCACCTGTTTGAGATCGCTCTCTGGGCAGGTGTATTCCTCGTCTGTGGACAGTTTCAGGAGTTCGGAACTGCGTACTACCACTCAGCGGTCAACTACACGACTCTGGGCTACGGCGACATAATTATGTCGCCCTCCTGGAAATTGCTCGGTCCGCTTGAAGCGGCGGATGGAGCACTCATGTTCGGCGTATCGACCGCGATGATTTTCGCTGTGATCCAACGGTTGATTCTGGAGAGGTACAAGGATCTGGACCGGTAAGCCCTGACCCGCGTTCGGCGGCCACCGTCGCCTGGCGGCTTGCCAATCGCATTGGCCCGCTGCAGGGTTAACAATTTATTGTCGTTTCACGGATATCGAAGTACTCTCTACCTGTGCTGCGATCCGAACTGCGTCCCGGTGACGTCCTTCTCCTGGAGGACACCCCCGACAACACCACGGTGAAACACAAGGGAATCCGCTTTGGTCAAAGACTGACCAGCCTCAAATTCTGGCGAAGGAACAAAGGCCAGACGAGCCTGGTCCATGCCCTTTTGTGGATCGGCAACGGCTATTCGGACAGGCCCGATGTGGCTGAGGCCAGCGGTTCTGGAAAGGTGCGAACCTCCCGCCTGCCCTACGGCACATACAAGGTTTATACCTGTACAAATTCGGAACTTGCCGCGTGTGCCGCCGATGCCGCGACCAACTGGGCGAAAGGCGGCATGATCAACTATGCGAAGGGTAAGGCCGTCAGCAGCGTCTTCCGGTCGGATAAGGGAGGAGCGCACGGACTGAATCGGGCGCAGACTTATGGAAATGAAATCGCCGATTCTGCGCCTGCCTGGGGACAGGGCGGCGCATTTTGCAGCGAGTTTGTAGTTGCCTGCTATCAGGCCGCGGCTGTCCATCTCGGGACCCAGTTGCAGGGCGACCTTCTGGAATGCGATGCGAAGCACTGCAGCGTGCGGGCGTTGCATGACCGGCTCTTCAGAGACAACGATTTTGCGCTTGCGGGCTATCTCGATTACGACGTGAAAGACATGGTCGGGCACGATAAATAGTCGCATACCTTCCACGGATCGTCAGACGCCCGAAACGAGCACCTCGCAACACTCCCAACAAAATCCCAAGCTTTTCCTAAACCGCGCGGGGAGAAGGGAATACGACGCCCTGATCCTGCGCTTCCCGCGCCATCGCCGCAGCCGTGCCACGCACCCTCCGCAATTTATTGCTCTGAAATTGAGCCACTTACCCCGGCCGTTTTCGCCATCTCTGCGTGGGGCGACTCGCCCAACATATCTCTCAGCCATTTTTCAGGCATTTCAAACGACATTGTGCGCCCTCCCTTCGTACTGTTCACTCGTTGCCGACGGAATATCCGGGTTGCCAGGGCAAGAGACAAAACCGCCGGCCAAATCGCTTCATACAGGAGATGAAACCGTGAGCAACGAAAAGTACACCGAATTAGAAATCAGCGCACATAGCGCTCTGACCTTGGTGCGCCAGACCGAACCCGAAGCCAGGGAGAGAACCGCGGAGATCCCGGTTGTTCCCATAACCGCCGATTTCCCCATGCTGCCCGAATTCCAAGCGCGAGCCCGGGCGATCAACTGGCGCGCAGCCATTGCCAGCGCCAGCCTTGCCGGCTTTCTGGCCGTTATCGCCGGCGTCGGCTGCGGAACCACGCACCAATATGCTGAAGCCCTCTGCGGCCACCGTCGCCGTCCTCGACAAAGCGCTCTGGGTCGCGAATGGAGCCAACGTCGTCGAGTTCACCCCCTCGCAGCTGACCGCCGGAAACCCCGACCCCGCCCCTCACCTCAGCATCAACAGTTCGGTCTTCGGAGCACCCCAGGGAGTCACCTTCGACGCCGCGGGCAATCTCTGGGTGATCGACGGGGGCACCGTCGCCGCCGGTGGAACCATGCCTCCTGCGCTCTTTGAATTCACCGCCGCCCAGCTCAATAACCTCGGCACCAACAATGCCCCCATGCCCACCGTCACTATCAACTCAACGCTCTTCGCCTTTCCGCAGCAGGCCGTATTCGACCCCAACGGAAACCTGTGGGTCAGCGACAACGGCGCCAATTCCGTCTTTGTCCTTACGCCGCAACAACTCGCTCAGAGCTCGGCTAACGTATCTCCCGTCGTCTCGATCGCGTCCAACCCCGCTTTCCAGGGACCGCTGGGGATCACCTTCGACGCTGTCGGCAATCTCTACATCGCCAACAACGCCAGCACCACCATCTTCAAGTTCAACAACAACACGCTCCCCACGCGCGGCGGCAACTACACCCTTACGCCCAGCGTTACTCTTTCCGACGACGGCAATGGATCCATCCAGGCACCCTGGGTGCTGGTCTTCGACACCAAAGGCGACCTCTGGTCCAGCAACGCGAACGCGCCGAATACCATCGTCGAGTTCACGCCCAACCAGCTCGTGACGACAAGCTCCCCAACACCCAACGTCACTCTGAATAGCGTTCCTATAGGGATGAACCAGACCCTTGCTGCGCCCAACGGCATCGCCTTCGACAACCTCGGAGACCTTGCCGCTATCAGCTCCGCGTCGCCCTTCGGCGTCGCCGGCTTCCAGAGGACCCAACTGATCCCGACCAAAACTGGCCCAACTCCGAACCCGTTCCTGGTCGGAGCCACAACGACTCTCAACGCCCCGGCAGGCTGCAACTTCGGCCCTGTCGTTAACTAACCTCTGCCTTGGTTCTCAACTCCGCGTTTTGCTTTCGCTGAAAAACCCGTCGGCAGAGCAGAACGCGGCGTATCGAGCACAGAAGCGAACCCACGACTGCCTGCAATCCACTTGGAGCCCGACATGATTCCGTTACTCTGTGAGATCGCATTTCGCTGCATCGTTTCGTATCATTTCGCTTTACTCCTGCTGCAGAAGCATTCCGGTGAACGCGCAACCGATGAGAGAACTACGATCCAACCCGCGCCTAACGGCCAACTAGAGTCGGAATAGCGAGCGTCATCCTGCTCGCAGATCTCCCGCGCAGGCCATCCACTACCACCGGATTGACATCAAAGCTCAGAGTGTTCCAATCCCCGCTATTCGCCGGGAACTACCGGATTTCCCACTCAATGGAGGAGCAGATGGCAGCTAAGAAGAAGAGCCCTGCGTTGCAGACGCTGATTGAAGGGTTGCAGGAGGATCTCTCCCGTGAATACCAGGCAATTATTGCCTACACGGTCTATAGCAACGTGCTGAGAGGCGCGCAGTGGATGAACATCGCCGCCGAGCTAAAACTGCACGCCGCGCAGGAGCTGCAGCACGCGATGATCATCGCCGACCAGCTCGACTATCTCGGAGCGGTCCCCAATGCGACGCCAAAGCAAGTGAAGCTCTCAGAGAAGGCGGAAGAAATGCTTCGCTTCGATCTCGACAATGAAACGGAAACCATCAAGGCCTATCGCAATCGTGTAAAACAGGCGGAAGGTGTGGGCCACTACGCTTTGGCTGAACAGATTCGCACGATCATCTCGCAGGAACAGGAACATCAGCACGATCTGGCGACGGCACTCGGCATCGACGTTCCCTACATTCTGGACGAAGGAGCCTAGCCCTCGTTTATCTCCCTTTCCGGAATTTCTCCCGGAATAGTAAACAATCGCATTCCTCCAAGCGCCGCATTTCCGCCTATCGTGCGCAAAGCTGTAAAATAGAAGGTTGTGATGCAGCGCGCTTCGCTCGATCATGCATCGAGCGCGCGTTTTTCTACACGCCATGCGCTGCCATCCGAATTTATATGAGCGCAACCAGGCTGGCACCACCTCCCTCCGAGAAACGATCCCAAAAGCAGCAACCTTCACAGCGCGAACAGGCCCCTGAGCGGGTCTCCATTTTCGACGCCTTCCGCCGCTGGGGCTATTTGCAAGCCCAGCTCGACCCGCTCGACCAATACCTCTCGCCCGTGCGCGTCCCCGAGCTCGATCTCATCGGTCCCGACGCAGACGACGCCCGCCGCATCTACGCCTCCACCATCGGCGCCGAGTTCATGCACATCCCCTTCGCCGACCGCCGCGACTGGCTCGCCGAGCGCCTCGAGGCAGGACCGCCCTCGCTCGACAGCGACGCGCAGCGGCACGTGCTTGACCTGCTCGCGCGCGCCGACGTTTTCGAGTCGGTCATCCAGTCGCGCTATCTCGGAACCAAGCGCTTCTCCCTTGAAGGCGTCACCGCGCTTCTGCCGTTCCTGGACGAGCTGCTCCACCGCTCTGCCGAACTCGGCGTTCAAACCTCAGTCATGGCCATGAGCCACCGCGGACGTCTCAGCGTCATGGTCAACACCCTCGGCAAGCCGGCCGCCGACATCTTCTCCAAGTTCGAAGACGTCAACCCGCGCAGCATTCTCGGCGGCGGCGACGTGAAATACCACGTCGGAGCCACCGGCGTCTTTCACGCCCGCAATGACGAGTGGGTCGCCCTGCATCTCGTCTCGAACCCCAGCCATCTCGAGGCTGTCGATCCCGTCGCCATGGGGCGCGCCCGCGCCAAGCAGACCCGCTGGGGCGCCGACGGCATCGACCGCGTCCTCCCCATCACCATCCACGGAGACGCCGCTTTCGCCGGTCAGGGCATCTGGGCCGAGACTCTCAATCTTGCTGAAGTCGAGGGCTTCTCGGTCGGCGGCAGCATTCACATCATCGTCAACAACCTCATCGGTTTCACCGCCGAGCCCGACGAGTCCAACTCCTGGCGCTTCTCTTCTGATCTCGCCCGCCGGCTGCCCATCCCCATCTTCCACGTCAATGCCGAAGATCCCGCTGCCGTTGTGCGCATCGCCGCGCTCGCTGCCGAGTATCGCAACGCCTTCCACAGCGACGTGGTCATCGATCTCATCGGCTATCGGCGTCATGGACACTCCGAAGTCGACGACCCCACCATCACCCAGCCATTGCGCTACAGCCGCATCAAGAGCCATCCGCCGCTCTCCGAGCTCTACGCGAAGCAACTCGGCGTCGACATCTCCGGTCGCGTGCGCGAGCTCCAGGCTGAATTCACCGAAGCGCAGAAGGCTGCCACCGCCATGCAGAAGATGCCGCATCTTGCGCGTCTTCCCGAGTACTGGTCGTCCTTCAAAGGCGGACCCTTGGAAGTCCGAGTACGAAGTCGAAACCGGACTCACCCACGACCAGGTTCAGACCATCTCCGATGGCCTCGCGTCCTATCCGGCGGACTTCCACGTTCATCCCAAGATCAAAAAATTACTGGAACAGCGCGCGGAGATGGGCCAGGGCAAGCGCCCCTTCGATTACGGCATGGCCGAGGCCGTTGCCTTCGGCTCGCTGCTTACCGCCGGCACGCCAGTCCGCTTCAGCGGGCAGGACAGCCAGCGCGGCACCTTCAATCAGCGCCACTCCGTTCTCATCGACATCGAGAACGAGCAGCCCTGGATTCCGCTGTCCCATCTCTCACCTGACCAGGCCCCATTCGACATCTACAACTCCGTCCTCTCCGAAGCCGGCGTCCTCGGCTTCGAATACGGATACAGCCGCGACTATCCCGAAACACTGGTCCTGTGGGAGGCGCAGTTCGGCGACTTCGCCAACGGCGCACAGATCGTCATCGACCAGTTCATCTCCGCGGGCGAAGACAAGTGGGGACTGCTGAGCGGCATTGTCCTGCTTCTGCCCCACGGCTACGAAGGCCAGGGCCCCGAGCACTCCAGCGCGCGCATCGAGCGCTATCTCCAACTCACTGCGCACGACAACATCCAGGTCTGCCAGCCTTCCACCGCCGCGCAGTATTTCCACCTGCTGCGCCGCCAGGCACTGCGCAAATGGCGCAAGCCGCTGATCGTCTTCACACCCAAGAGCATGCTGCGTCATCCCGATGCCGTTTCTCCGATCGAGGAGCTCACGCGGCCGCATTTTCAGAACGTTCTGCCCGAAACCGGCATCGCCAGCGCAAAGCGCCTGCTCATCTGCACCGGAAAGATCGGCCACGAGCTGCGTGTCGAGCGCCAGAAGCGCGGCGACGGCACGACCGGCATCATCTTTCTCGAGCAGCTCTATCCCTGGCCCGAAGCCGAGCTTGCCGCCGCCATCGACGCGCATCCCGAAGCCCACGAAGTTATCTGGGTCCAGGAAGAGCCGGAAAACATGGGCGCGCTCTCCTACGTGCTGCCGCGCCTGCGCCGTCTGGCCAGCGACCGCCATGTGCTCAGCATCAAGCGCTCTGCCGCCGCCAGCCCCGCAACCGGCTCAGCCAAGGCGCATGATATGGAGCAGAGGACGCTCATCGAACTTGCCCTCGGCCCCGGCCTCCAGGAGAAGGTCACGCGGTAATGACCAACAACCTCAACGATGTCATCCTGAGCGAAGTGCGGCGTATCTTTTGCGCCGCACGTAGTCCAAGGACCTGCTTTTTCTGTCAGAACGCCGGGTGCTCGACGTCCGGATTTCCGGACGCGAATCCCTAATGGCTAATCCCTAATCCCTGCATTAGAAATCCACCCTTAACGCGAACTGCCCCGTCCGGTTCCCGGCATTCTCCGCAGTCTGCGGAGCGCTCAGAACCCCGAACGTCGTCGTGTTGTCGATCTGCGTTGCCGGCGGAGCGAAGTTGGTGTGGTTCAGCACGTTGGTAAACGTGGACTCGAACCGCACATGCACTCCCTCCGTCACTTTGAAGACCTTCGCCAATCCCATGCTCACAGCCTCCGTGCCCGGTCCTTCGAGGATGCCCACACCGGCATTGCCAAACCGGCCTGCGCCCGCCGGCGTAGGCGAAAACGCCGCCGGATTGAAGTACCGCGCCCGCGACTGACCTTCGTACAGCTTGTTCGACACCTGATCCGGACGCAGGTACGCTCCACGGTTCACGACGTTGGTATTCGACTCGTCATACGACGTGCTGATGTTCGGCGTCTGCCACGGACCCGTCTGCAGCAGAGTCACGTTCTTCATCTCCCATCCGCCAAGCAGCGCATTTTTCCAGCCGCCGTCGTTAAGGAACGCACGACCCTGTCCAACGGGAAGCTGATACACGCCAGTAAACAGGAAGCGCTGCCGCCGTGTGCCTTCCACATTGCCGTAGTCGCTGTTGACGTTAAAGCGATCCGCGATCGGAATGCCGTAGTTCACCTCTCCCGCGAACGCCGTCGGAGTATCGCCCTGGTTATCGGCCAGATTCTTCGCCAGAGTGTAGCTCGCGTCGAAATACAGGCCATGCGAGTTCTTGTGGCTCCACTCCAGTTCCAGCGCGTCATAGTTCGCCTTGCCCGCGTTAAACGTGCTCCACAGAGTGAACCAGTTCTGATACGGAGCCCGCGGATCGACATACGGGCTCGCCGCCGTCGTCTGGTAAGGAGTCGTGCTCGCCGGAATCTGGTTCAGGTCTTCCGTAATGCTCAGCCGGTAGGTGTGCATGCCCACATAGCTTGCCCGCACGCTATCGTTGTTCGTAACCTGCCGCTCCACCGTGAGGTTCCACTGGTTCGCCTGAGGATCGCGATAGTTTGGATCCACACCCTGATCCAGTCCGC
Organism: uncultured Acidobacteriaceae bacterium; assembly: GCA_963721995.1. GTDB lineage: Bacteria > Acidobacteriota > Terriglobia > Terriglobales > Acidobacteriaceae > Silvibacterium. Next base: position 16,090 of record CAVRNK010000036.1, read on the forward strand.
CCCCGCCATACTGCACCTTAGTGCTCGGAGGAGCAGTATTCGGGAACTGGATCAGCGGCGTCCCTGCCGCAGTCGTCATATTCGTGTAGGTATGCAGCGCCGACGTCGGATTTCCGCTGTTATTGAACGACAGCGGTCCGAGATTTGTAATCGTGAAGATGCCAAATCCGGCACGTACTACCGTCTTCGTGTCGTTGAACGGCCGCCATGCAAGCGAAACCCTCGGTTGGAAGTTGCCCTTGTAGGTATTCCGCAGCGACTGCGGCAGATGATCCTGGCTCGCCGTCAGATACCTGGTGCAGGGAAGAGCCGTGTAATTCAGATCGCACGAGTTGAACGACTGCCGAAATGCCAGATTTGACGCCTCGATATTCTGCTGTTGTAGATACGACGCCAGCTCATCCGGCACCACGATTGCGTTGTTCCGCTGATCGAAGTTCGCCAGATTGCCGCCATCCTCGTGGAAGCCTGGCAGAATCTGCCACCGCAGCCCGTAGCTCAGCGTCAAACGGCTCGTGACCTGATAGGTATCCTGTGCAAACACCGCATACTGCCACGCCGTTCCCGCCACATCCGGACTTGACACCGCAAAGAACAGCGTAGTCGGCGCACCCTCAAGAAAATCTCCGAATGCATTGCCCGTGAACGTCGACTGAAAAGTGAAGAGACCGAAGTCGTCGGAAGGCAGGAACGTCTCGATATCCGCATACCTCACCCGCCGCGCATCCAGCCCGGCCTTCAAGGCGTGCTTGCCAAGGCTGTAGCTTACGTTGTCGGTAAACTGCAAGGTCTTCGACTGTGTAACACCCGTCTTGTCCCTGCCGATCGGAGTAAATCCCGTACCCGCGCTGAAGTTGAAAGTAGGAAACGCATGTGTCGTCGGATGCTGGCTGATGTTCACGCCCGTCAGGTCCAGCTGGTCGAGCGCGTCAGCTCCTTCAATCGGGAATCCGACATTCGTAATCACATTCGTAAATCCAAACCGGAACTCGTTCAGCAGCCGCGGGCTGAAGGTGTATGTGTGCGACACCAGCAGGCTGCGATTGTGTACGCTGTCCGAATCGTTCGGCAAAAACGGATTCGCATAGTCCTCCGTAATGTTCTTGCGGCTGAATCGCGCATAGGCTGTCTGCTTCTGAGAAATCGTCTCATCAATGCGTACGTCCGCCCCATCCGTCCGCGCTGGCGTCTGCTGAAAGTTCTCATAGTTAAAGTTCTGCTGACCGGCCACATTCGGCAGCGGGTAATAGGCCAGCAGTGCCGTCGCCGTAGGATTGATGCTGCCCGGAGCGATCACCGGCCCGCCAATCGCCGACAGGTCGCCGTTACGCTCTGCCTGGGTCGGCACCAGGAACTGCTCCGCCATCGCTGTCGACCGCCGGTTCCCCTCGTAGTCCACAAAGAAGAACGTTTTGCCGCGCCGATCGAGAAGATGCGGAATCACTACCGGGCCGCCCAGCGATCCGCCGAAAGTATTGAAGTGCTTCGGAGCCTTCCCTGAAAACCCATACGGATCGGCGTCGAGGGCATCGTTCTGCAGATATTCAAAGAGGCTGCCGTGAAACTTATCCGTTCCTCCCTTGGTGGTGAAGGTCACATCGCCTACCTGCGAGAACTCAGCGCTGTTGTTGAATGAAGTTACCTTCACCGCGGCGATGCCTTCCAGCGAAGGATACGCATCCTGCAGTGCACCATTCTGCCTTACGTTGCTCGTCGAGATGCCATCAACGGAAAAGTTCACCATCGACGCGCTCGCCCCGCCCAGTGCGATATTGCCCGAGCTGTCCTGCTGCACGTTCGATGACACCTCCAGCGACCCCAGGGGACTCGTGGTCGTTGCGCGATCGTTCAGGGGAAGCTGAGTGATCTGCTGGTTGTCCTTCGAATTGCTAAGCGTCGCATCTTCAGTATTGATCTGATATCCGGTAGCCGTGACAACCACCTGGGTCGACTCCACCGCTACAGACAGCGTTACCGGGATCCGGAGTGCCTGCCGCGCATCGAGCTGCGCATCCGGCACCACGGCCTTCGAAAACCCATCATGTTCCACGCTGATCGAGTAGTGCCCAGCCTTAAGGTTCTCGATTAGAAACTCCCCGGCATCAGTCGTTGTAGCGTTGCGGGTCAGATCCTGGTCCAGAGAATGAACCGTCACCGTCGCGCCCGGAATCACAGCGCCGGAAGCATCCTGCACCGTTCCCAGAATGCTTCCCATCGTGGATTGTGCACGCACACAGCAAACGCTCGCGGCAAGCAGCGCGGCAAGAAATACCGCCGTCCGCCGCAGGCGCCTGCTGTAAAAGCCGTGTTGCTTTCGTTGCGCATCTATTTGCCGAACGATGTTGACTCTTTTTCTCTTCCGCCAGCAGCAACATGCTTTCAAGATGAAGAATGAAAACCGTATGAGCAGTAATAGGAGAGCTAATATTGTGAGCCTTATGAGTGACCACGGATGACCTCCGAGGGGAATCCCCTCATCACTCAGGAGATCGCGCCAGCCATATAGCCAGGCGAAAGTATTCATAAAAAAGCCGTAGCCTTACGGATTCTTTAGATCGCCGCCTATCACATTTCGAATCCCATTTCCCCTGTCAAGAAAGGAAATTGCGCAGTGCTTGGATGGCGAGTAAAGTCATCGGCGAAGTGTTATCCGCGCATCCTGCAAGCCCACGCTGTAACAGAAAGAGGAAGACATGAGACCAATACGAGTTCTGGCTATCCTGGCGATAGCTCTCACAACCTCAGGCGCAATCGCTCAAACCTCCGGAACGACTCAGGGCGACCTGGACACTGACATCGCCTTGTTACGGTCGGATGTTCAGGCTCAGAAGAATGACATCATCGCGCATAGCATGCAGTTCACTGACGCACAGGCAAAGGCGTTCTGGCCGCTCTACCGCGACTATTCCCACCAGCAGCAGGTCATCGGAGACCAGCGTGTAAGCCTTATCAAGGACTACGCCAGCCAATACGCCACTATGGATGACGCGAAGGCCGAGGTACTCATGAGCCGCTGGCTCAATTACGATGAGGCGAAGACCAAGCTTCGTTCTGAATACTATCCGCAGTTCCGGGATGCGGTCGGCGCAAAGCAGGCGGTCAAGTTCTTCCAGATCGACCAGCGATTGAACTTGATCGTCGATCTGAAGCTCGCCTCTGAGATTCCGATCGTTCAGTAGGCAGGAAGCTCAGCTCAAGATTGAATCGGCCGCTCGCTCTCCATGTCCTCTCTTGCCTGCTTGAAGGGGCAGCACAGCCTTTTTGTCTTTCACGCGAAAGGAGACCGTGGTCCGCGTGATAAGATCGCGGCGGCTCGAGCATCGGACCGCCGGCAATCAATGGATCTGCACTCGATCAGTGAATGGACCGCTTATCTCGCCGTGCAGGCCGGAGCAGCCGCCACGCTTACCGGCCTGGTTTTCGTCGCGGTATCTCTCAATCTCAGTAAGATCATCAGCTTTCCCGGGCTCTCGAGTCGCGCCGGAGAATCGCTGCTTCAGCTGCTCGACGTTTTCTTTATTTCGAGCGTCGCTCTCATCCCTGGCCAGTCTCCAAAACTTCTCGGCCTTGAAGTCTTCAGCATCGGCTTCGTCTCGTGGATCGCGCAGGTCACCGGACAGCTCCGCTATTTCTTCAATCGCGCCGGACACCCACTGACCTGGCTCACCTTCCGCGCAATCGGGGCTCAGCTTGCGACCCTGCCATTCTGCGTCGGCGGAGTCGAACTGATCGGCAGGACACCCCACAGCTTCTATTGGCTCGCCGTTGGATTCACCTTCTCCTTCATCGCCGCCCTCTTCAGCGCCTGGGTCCTGCTGGTGGAGATTCTCCGTTAACGCAAGCACCCCGTTTCTCACCCGTTCCAGTGGGTCGCCATATGCATCACGAAGTGAGTCCCGAAGACCACCGCCGCCAGCAAAATCCCAACCGCCATCGGCCGCCTCTTTTGCCACAACTTCACGGTACCGACGACCAGCAGCGCCTCCAGCACCAGCGCGATAACCCACACCGGCCATGGCGTGCCACCGTGTTGGAGACCGGGGAAGAAGCGGAACAACACCCCGTGCACCCCAAACGCGCCTGCGGCCATCACCGCCACTGCAATTAGAACTCCGAGCAACACACCCGCCACCTTTATCGCCGTGTCCTTCATCGTTTGTTCCTCCTCTCTGCCTCGAATCCACGCGTGCCAGGCGCGCAGCCAGTGCCGCGATATCGCCGCGGTGCTGCCCAATGCCCACAGCAGCGCCGCCCAGTCGCTCTCAATAAAGTCCAGCTCCCGCAGCATGGCGCTGGCCCACTCCCGGCACGGCGGCGGGGCATTACGAACAACGGCCTCCAGCCATCTCACCGCCAGCCTGCGCAGTATCGGCATTACCCCTCTGCCTCGCTCAACTCGGCGCGTCGCGTGTTGAGCAGCCGCCCTTGCCGGTGCTCCCGCGCCAGTTGCAAGCCATCCGGAGTCAGCCTGTACAAATGCCGCGGCGGCTTCCCCGCTTCATTCGTCTCCCACTCTGTCTCCAGCAGTCTCCGATCGGCCAGCCGCATCAAGATCGGATAGAGGCTGCCTGACTTCAGCCCGGTTACCCGGCTGATGTCGTACCCGTACCGCCACTCCCACGGCTCCTCGAGAAAAACCTCCAGAACCTTCAGCGTTTGCGGTGATACCCTCAGCTTCATCGAGCAGAAATCTACATATGTAGACTTAATTCTGTCAAGCGAAAAACTAATTCAATATCCGTGTGTTCATTTATCTGAAGGCACGATTCGGACACTCTCTGTCCACAGGTGCGCGGCGCGCGCCCGAATCTTCCGTCTATCGAAGTGAGCACGCAGCGTCGCTGAGGTTTACGTTGTGATCCAACTCTCACCCATCCGCAAGCCCTCGCCGAGATCCCGAGCCATCGCGCTCCCTTGTTTTGCCATCGGCTTGTCCGCCTTTGCCTCGTTCGCGCTCGGAGCTCAGCAGCGGAAAATTTCGACTCCGACCGCAATCACCGCCTCTGCGGGAGACATGGGACACATGTCCGGCCACATGTACATGACGTCCCTCAGGCCTTTGCAGCCTGGCGACCAGCAGAAGGCCGACGCAATTGTGGTCGCCGCCAAAGCAGCCATGGCGCCTTACCAGGATTACCGCAAGGCCCTCGCCGACGGCTACGAGATCTTTCTCCCTAACGTCCCTCAGGCCCAGTATCACTTCACCCAGTACGACTACGGCCTCGAGGCCCGCTTCCGCTTCGACCCATCGAAGCCGACTTCGCTGCTTTACAAGAAAACCGCCGACGGCGGGTACCAGCTCGTCGGAGCCATGTATACAGACCGCGTCAACGCCAGTGAGGATGAGCTCAACGCCCGCATTCCTCTGAGCATTGCGCGCTGGCATCAGCACATCAACTTCTGCAAAGCTCCCGCTGGAGAGAAGGCTGAGTACTTCGGCCCCAACGCAAAGTTCGGCCTGCGTGGTTCCATCACAACGAAAGAAGCGTGTGACGCCGCAGGAGGCGAATTCCACCCGCATCTATTCGGATGGATGGTCCACGTCTACCCCTACGAGTCCGACCCGAACAAGGTCTGGTCCACAATGGACGACGACCAGGGGCACGACAACATGGATCACTCCGCCATGCCCGGCATGAGGGTGAACTAGCTCGCTAGACGCCGCAAACCTCCGCCGCAATCCTCTTCAGTTCCGGCAGAACTCTGCCCAGCGGCGCGGCGTCCGCATTCTCGCGCCCCAGTGCGAAATACACTTCGCGATATAGTCCAAACAGCCGGTCATACACCGCTACCGCCGCCGGGTCCGGATCATACGTCGCATACTTCAAGCACATCGCATCCTGCGCAGCCTCTATCGTCGGAAACGCCCCAGCCGCCAGCAGCGCGAAAATCCCCGAACCCAGGCTGGTGGGAATCCCCGCCGGAACCAGCACCGGCTTCCCCAGCACATTCGCGTACACCTGGTTCAGCACCTTGTTGTTCTGTGGAATCCCGCCCGCATTGATCACGCGCTCCACCGGCACTCCGAACTCCGCCATGCGCTCCAGAATGATCCGTGTGTGAAACGCCGTTCCCTCGATCGCCGCAAACAGCTCATCCTGTGCCGTGTGAATCAGGTTCCATCCCAGTGTCACGCCGCCCAGTTCGGAATTCACCAGCACTGTGCGGTCGCCGTTATCCCAGCTCAGCCGCAGCAGCCCCGTCTGCCCCGCGCGATACTGCTCCAGCCCCTTCGACAACTCTGAGACCTTCGTCCCGGCCCGCCGCGCAATCGCTTCGAAGATATCGCCCGTCGCCGACAGTCCCGCCTCAACGCCCGTGTACTGCGGATGCACGCTGCCCGGCACCACCCCGCATACACCAGGCACCAGCGTCGTCTTCTTCTCCATCGCGATGATGCAGGTCGACGTGCCCACCACGTTCACCACATCGCCCTCGCGGCATCCGGCGCCAATCGCGTCCCAGTGCGCGTCGAACGCACCCACCGGAATCGGAATGCCGGCCTGCAAGCCCATTTGCTCAGCCCACTGTGGAGACAAACGCCCGGCAATCTTGTCCGACGTCAGATACTCGCCGGCCAACTCTTCGCGAATCCCATCGAACAACGGGTCCAGCTTCGACAAGAACTCCTGCGGGGGCAGTCCGCCCCACTTCGGATTCCACAGCCACTTGTGACCCATCGCGCACACGCTGCGCTTCACCTTGCTCGCATCGCTGATCCCCGCCAGCGTTCCGGCCACCATGTCGCAGTGCTCAAACGCAGTTACAAATCTGTTGCGTTTCTCAGGATTGTGCCTCAGCCAGTGCAGCAGCTTCGCAAACCCCCACTCATGCGAATACACGCCTCCGCACCACTCAATCGCTTCCAGCTTTTCCTTGTGTGCCAGCTCCGTAATCTGCTGAGCCTCGACCTTGGCCCGGTGATCGCACCACAGATAGTAGTCATCGAGAGCCTCAAGATTCGCTCCCACCGGGATCACGCTCGATCCCGTCGTATCGAGCGCAATAGCGCCGACCGCATCGCCGTCTACGTCGGCATCCGCGACCGCCTTTCGCGTCGCTTTCACCAGCGCGTCCATCTGGTCGGTGTGCGATTGCGTCGCATAGTCAGGGTCTTCACGCTTGCGTTTCAGCGGATACTCCGCACTCGCCGTGCTCAGCCGCCCGCGCTCGCTATCCAGCAGCGTCACACGCACGCTCAGTGTCCCGAAATCTACTCCCGCAACAATCGCCACTCTGGTTCTCCCCGACTATCGAAAGATAGCCATTCCGGTCAGTAAACGTTTTATCATCGACTCACAACAAAAGGCTACCGGCCTCTTTCGCCAGTAGCCTTTTCGGCGCCGAAGGCGCAACCGCGCCCGGTTCGTATATTCGAACCGACGGACAGTTTTAGTCGCTAGTTCTCCTCGTGGTGATGCATCTCCCACCCCAGATACCGCGTTGCCGCTTCATACACCGGGCTCGCCACCTGAGAGAAATTGGCCGCCACGTGATGCTCGAATCCCTTTTCGCAGATGTACCGCAACAGCTTCTGCATCCTCGGAATCTTCACCACGCCCGCGCCGCCAAAGGTCTCCAGCGGATCGCTAGTGAACTCGCCCTCGCCCACATAACCGCGAATCTTGCCAGTGTAATCGTCAGTCGAGAAGCGCAGATAGCTCATCGCTCCCGCTTTCACTCGGCCCACGCAAGTTCCAAAGGTGTTCTCCTTGCCCACCGTGCCGGCGATGATCGCCTGGAAGTCCATCACCACATCGGCGAAGAAATGCTTCGGGAGATTGGAGCAGTGGAAGCACACCGCCTTGTCCGGATCTTCGCCATAGTTGTTGTTCCAGTCCAGCAGCGCGCTCGGTGTCTCTGAGGCCAGCGCCAGCCCGTACATGCTCAGCACGCCAACCACATCTGTTTCGCAGGCGCTCGAGAAGAGGTTCTCGCTCATCATGCTCATGATCGTGCACGGCACCACGCCGAAATACTCTTCAAGCGAAGTCCAGCACTGGATTGCGCTGATCGTACAGTAAGTCTCCTTCATCCACCCGTCGATCACCGCGCCCAGCTTCGACATCTTGAGCAGCGCAGCATCCGGGATGCCGCTCGTGGGGACGTATTTCTTGATGGCAGCAAGCTTGTCCTGCGTCGCATCGTCTGTATCCTCCAGCCGCGCGATGCGTCCGAGGATCTCCGAAAGATCAAGGGTTTCCACCGAGATGCCGGCCCGTTCGAGCAGTTTCTCGCTATAGCGCACCGTATTGAACGCCGCCGGCCGCGCGCCGATCGCACCGATGCGTAGATTCCTGAAGCCGTTCACTACCCGGCACACCGCCGAAAACCACGCCAGGTCCTTCTTGAACGCCTCGGAACTCGGCGAGACGGTATGCAGCGCCGTCAGCGAATAGGGAATTCCGTACTGCATCAGGTTGTTGCATGCCGACATCTTGCCGCAGAAACTGTCGCGCCGGTGCGAGATCTTCATCGTCTCAGTGCGGTCGGGCGTTGCCTGCACCAGCACCGGAACCTTCAATCCCGAGAGCCGGATCGCGTCGACGATCGTCCGCTCCTCGCCGAAATTGGGAAGCGTGATGATGATGCCGTCGATCTCTTCGCGGTGCTTCTTGAAAAGCTCCGCGCAGTGGCGCGCGTCATCGGGAGTCTGCACCGCCCCATGCTGTGTCTGCTCCGGCGAAAGCACTATCGCCTTGTATCCGTTTGCATCGAGAACCTTGATGATCTCTTCGCGTCCCTCTTTGGCGAGGTGATGAGGAAAAAATCCGCGACTGCCGACAATGACTCCATATGTGAGTTGCTTTTTCATATCTTTCCGCCTTCCAGCTGTTTCAACTCGATGTAATTCTGATCGGAGCACGCGTAGCGTGTCTCCCGGGTTTCTAATCCCTAATCCCTAATCCCTGTGTTTCTTTGGCCAGAACTTCACCGTGTATGTCAGTCCCGCAATCACCATCATCGCCCCCCACCATATCGGGGCGTGCAGATTGTTCAACACCGGCGGGTTCACCAGCGGGTGGCCCAGTTCCCATAAGCCCTCAATGAAAACAATCACGCCATAAATCAGGAACAGCACGCCGCCAAAAAACCAGATCGAAATCTCTTCGCGCACCGCTGCCTCCACCTACCAGAAAATTATGTTGAGAATCACGAACAGTACGGCGATTACACCCGCCCATACGATCGGCTTCTGATACCAGTGATCGTCGTGCTCCACCGGCAGCGGAACCACGCCGTACACCAGACCCTCCAACTCCGACAGAGGTCTCGGCTTTGTGGCATAGCTCACCACGACGGTTACAATTACGCACACCAGCCACGACCACAGCGCGCGATACATATCCTCTGCCAGCGCTTTTGCATCCGGTGAGAGCGCCACGTAGCGCAGCGCCGAGGGATCGAGGTGAACCCACACAAACAGTCCGATCGCCGTGCACGTGCCCGCCAGCAGTCCCCAGAAGCCTCCGGCCTTCGTGGTCCGCTTCCACATCATGCCCAGGATCACTGTCCCGAACAGCGGCGCAATAAAGAAACTGAACAGTCCCTGCACGTAATCCATAATGCTCGCCGCGTGCTGCACCAGGTACGCGGTGCCCACCGAGATCAGTACGCCAACAAAGGTGCACCAGCGCCCCATCGCCACATAGTGCGAATCGGTGGCCTTCTTGTTCAGGAACGCGCCGTAGATATCGTAGGTCCACACCGTCGAGAAGGCGCTCACATTGCCGGCCATTCCCGACATGAATCCCGCGATCAGCGCCGTCACGCCCAGCCCCAGCAGACCGGGTCCGCAGTAGCGCACCAGCATCAGCGGCAGAACTTCGTTATAGCTGTGCTGGCCCGTCGCCACCGCCTGCGTCTCACCCACCAGATGATAGGGAAGTACTGACAGCGCAATCAGGCCCGGGAGGATCACGATAAACGGCACTGCCATCTTGAATGCCGCGCCAATGATCGGAGCCATCCGCGCCGACCGCAGGTTACGCGCCGACAGCACGCGCTGCACCACGAGAAAATCGGTCGTCCAGTATCCGCAGCTGATGACCAGCGCCAGACCGAAGACAAGCCCAGTCCAGTGAATACCCATCGGATTCTGGCTGAAGTGCCCCGTCGTGCTCCAGAGATGCACATATTCAGAGCCGAGCCGCGCACTGATCTGATGCTTCAGATTGACCCATCCGCCCGCTTCGATCAGTCCCAGAATCGGCACCAGCAGCGCGCCCAGCCAGATCAGCAGGAATTGCAGCACCTCGTTATAGATCGCCGACCGCAGCCCGCCCAGCCCTACGTACAGCGCTACCGTGATCGATGACACCCAGATGCTGAAGTTCAGGTTCCACCCCAGAACCACCTTCATCACCAGTGCCATCGAGTACATGTTGATACCGCTCATCAGCACCGTCATGAAGGCGAAGCTCACCGCCGACAGTGCCCGCGCTCCGTCGCCATATCTGAGGTGCAGATACCCGGGGACCGAATTGACCTTCGAGATGTAATAGAAGGGCATCATGATGATGCCGAGAAAGAGCATCGCCGGGATGGCGCCGATCCAGTACCAGTGCGTCGCCAGAATTCCGTACTGATAGGCCGATCCTGCCCAGCCCATCAGCTCCAGCGACCCGAGGTTGGCGGAGACAAAACTCAGGCCCGCAATCCACGCCGTCATTTCCCGGCCCGCCATGAAGAACTCTTCGCTGGTATTTGCTGAGCCCTTCAGGTAGAAGCCGATGAAGATGACAATCGCAAAATAAATTACGATGACGGCGATATCGACTGAATTGAGGTGTGCCAGCGAGTGACCCGGCGCAGCAAAATAAGTGGAGAGCGCTCCAAAAAGTTGAGCCTGCATGTATGTTTGTTTCCTTGGTTGTTACGAAATTCCTACACCCTGACCCCTGACGCCACACCAGATCCTCAACTACCTTGTTCCCGCGGCCCTGATCCCTGTTCTCTGTCCTTTTGCCCATACGTCGCCTTGGCGCCGTGTTTGCGAAAATAGTGCCGGTCCAGCAACGCCTGCGATACTCCCTCGCACGCTGCGTTCAGAGTCGCCGTGTAATATCCCATCCGCGCTACCGCTTCCAGAACCACGGCGTTGTGCGCCGCGTCCATCGCTGTCTCGCCCCACGCAAACGGCGCATGCCCTCTCACCAGCACCCCCGGAACGGCGGACGGATTCAGCTCCTTGAATCTCCGCACGATTGCGTGACCCGTATTCAGCACGTAATCGCCGCCGATCTCCTCGTCCGTCAACTCATCCGTCAGCGGAACGGGCCCGTAAAAGTAATCCGCATGCGTCGTCCCGTATGCCGGAATCTCCCGCCCGGCCTGTGCCCACGCCGTCGCATATTCCGAATGCGTGTGCACAACGCCGCCGATAGCAGGGAACTCACGATAGAGCAGCAGATGCGTTCCCAGGTCGGAAGAGGGTCGCAGTTCGCCCTCGACGATCTTGCCGTCCAGATCTGTGACCACCAGATCCGACGCTTTCATCGTCTCGTAGGGCACCCCGCTCGGTTTGATCGCCACCAGCCCCGTTTTCCGATCAATGCCGCTCGCATTCCCAAAGGTGTAAAGCACCAGACCGCGCTTCACCAGCTCCAGGTTCGCTTCCAGGACCTCTTCCCTGAGAGCGTTCAGCATTCCTCCATACCGCCTTCCTCACGAATAAGCATACTGCCATGTCGCTAAAGCGTTTTACTATCTTAATTCCGGCAAACGTTTACTGGAACTTTGAACTTATGCGTTCTACACTGGCCAAGTCAAGTTGAAAGGCTGCAAGGGTGCCCACTAAAAAACGTCCTCGTCAGAGCAGGAGTGAAAAGCGTCGTCTCGATATTCGCGACGTTGCCAAGCACGCGCGAGTTTCCATCGCCACCGTCTCCCGAACCATCAACCGCGTCCCTACGGTCGACAAACTGCTTGCCGACCGCGTCTGGAAAGCGATCAGCGAGCTCAATTACTTCCCCAACACGCAGGCTAGAGCTCTCGTCTCGGGCCGAACTCGCCTTCTTGGCCTGCTCATCTCCGAGATTACCAATCCATTTTTCCCCGAGCTCATCGAGGGCTTCGAAGAAATCGCCGTCGCCCATGGATACGAAATCCTCATCGGCTCCACCAACTACGATCTCGCCCGCATGACTAGCTGCATCCGCCGCATGCTGGAGCGTCACGTCGAAGGCGTTGCCGTTATGACCTTCGGCATCGAGCAGCCTCTGCTCGAGGAGCTCAGTTCGCGTGACATCCCCATGGTCTTCGTCGACGCCGGGCCGCCCAGCCCGCTGGTTCGCGCCCTGGTCGTCGACTACCGCCAGGGAATTCGCGAGGGCGTGCAGCATCTCGCTGCCCTCGGCCACCGCAACATCGCCTTCATCAGCGGGCCGCTTCGCCAGGGCTCTGCCCAGTCCCGCAAGATCGCCTTCATTGAGTCGATGGAAGAGATTGGTGTCCACCCTGATCCCGGGTGGCTCATCGAGGGCGACCACACGCTTGAGGGCGGGATGCGCGCCATGCAGCAACTTCTGTCGTTGCCCGAACAGCCCACCGCCGTCATGTGCTCGAACGATATGACGGCAATCGGCGCACTCCGCGTTCTGGCCCGCGCCGGACTCAAAGTTCCCCAGGATATGTCGGTTATCGGCTTCGACGACATCCATCTCGCCGAATTTGTCTACCCGCCTCTTACCACTGTCCGCATGTCGCGCAAGGATCTCGCTCGCGGAGCCTTCGAATCTCTTCGCGACGTCGCCGAAAGCGTCGAGCCGTCCCAGGAGCGCCACTGGACCATTCCCACACGTCTCATTGTCCGCCAGTCCACGGGATATCCTTCCGGATCGCCGCTCAATTCGCATAACAGCGCTCCGTCGCCGGCACGCGCCTCGCGCAAAACGTCGGCTAAGGCGGCCAAAAACGCCGATCACTGATCGCGGCCTGACCTAGCCTCTGCTTTTCTTCACTGGCGGAGCCGGAGCATGGGGGCGCGCCCTGCCGGTGGCGATTTCCAGGAAAGCGTGCGCCGCCCGGGTCAGTGTCTTGTCTTTACGATAGACCACCGCCAGCTCGCGGCTCAGCCGCACTCCGTCCACTTTTACGATCTGGAGTGTGCCCGCCTTTTCGTCTCCCAGCACATTGGTGCGCGGCAGAAACCCAACGCCCAGCCCGGCGACGATCAGCCTCTTGAGCAGTTCGCTCGACTCGACCTCCATCGCCACTCGCGGCTGCACGTCATAGCTGCGGAAGAGGTCTTCGATCAGCTCCCGTTGCCGTCCCTGCTTGGGCAGCAGCAGAGAGTGTTGCAGAATCTCCGGAAACTTGACCGACTCCCGCTGTGCCAGCGAATGGTTCTTCGGCGCAACCAGCACCACCTCGTCGCGATGAATAATATCCACCAGCAGCCTGGGATCCTTGAGTGGCAGCGACACCACCGCAAAATCCGCCTCGCGGCTCAGCACCGACTCGATCGAGCGCGCCCGGTCGGCCCTCACGATGCTCAACCCCACTCGCGTGTATTGCTGCTTGAACTGCGCAAAGACCGTGGGCAGCACGTACAGGCTCGTCGCCTCGTTCGCACTGACAGAAATCTCGCCCCGCGGCGACCGGTGGAGTTCGCCAATCGCGACCGTGATGTGGTTGTGGCACTGCAGACAATGCTCGGCAAATGGTTCGAATACCTTGCCGGCTGCTGTGAACGTGACCTTCCCGCCGTCGCGGTCGAAGAGCCGTGCGCCCACTTCATTTTCCAGCGTGCGAATCTGCGCAGAGATCGCCGGCTGCGTCACCATCAGTTTTTCCGCCGCTCGCGAAAAACTCCGCAACCGGCACACTTCCAGAAAAGTCCTCAACTGCTCAAAATCCATGCCTGCCAGCACCCGTCCTGCAAAGAGTAAACTGCTGTGCGCACCCATCGGTGGCGCGAAGTACATCTCTGCTCATGCACGCAATTTAATTGCAAGCATAAAGAACTTTCGTGCCGATTGTAAGGATTATCGTCGAACGCCGAACAATCCGGGAGCCGGGTGCCCCAGAGCTCGCCCTGAGAGAGACCGAAGGGTCCGGATCTTCGGACCTGGGAATCCTGATCGCTGGTCCGTCTCTTCGCCAGCCCTTATTTAGCCAGCTCTTTCTCCGCCTCAACCGCAGCCCGGAAGTAGTCCAGGCTCAACCTCAGCCCGGTCTCCAGATCGATCTTCGGCTCCCATCCGAACAGCCGCCTGGCCTTGGATATGTCCGGCTGCCGCTGTGTCGGGTCATCCACCGGCAGCGGATGATACACAATTTTGCTCGGCGATCCCGTTACCTTCAGCACCGCCTTGGCGCAATCCAGAATCGTCCACTCTTTCGGATTGCCCACATTCACCGGCAGGCGCTCATCGGTTCGGGACAGCCCTAGAATCCCCTCGATCTCATCCGACACATAGCAGAAGCTCCGGGTCTGATCGCCTTCGCCATAGACCGTCAGGTCTTCACCCTTCAGCGCCTGCACCATGAAGTTCGAGATCACGCGCCCGTCATTCTTCTGCAGCCGCGGCCCGTAGGTATTGAATATCCTTACCAGTCGCGTGTCCACGCCGTAATAGTGGTGATACGCCATGGTCATCGCCTCGGAGAACCGCTTCGCCTCGTCGTACACCGAGCGCGGCCCGATCGGATTCACATGCCCCCAGTAGTCCTCCGTCTGCGGATGCACATCCGGGTCCCCATAACACTCCGAAGTCGAAGCATGCAGAAACTTTGCCTTGTACTTCCTGGCAATATCGAGGGCGTTGGTCGTGCCCAGCGAGCCCACCTTCAGGGTCTCCACACCCAGCCGCGCGTAATCCACAGGACTCGCCGGCGACGCGAAGTTGAACACATAATCCATGGGCCCCACATCGAACGGCGTGCAGATGTCATGTTCGCGGTACTCGAAGCGCCCCTCATTTTTAAGGTGCTTCAGATTCTCAAGCGATCCCGTCGACAGGTTGTCGACCCCTACAATCGCATTCCCCTCAGCCAGCAGTGCATCTGCCAGATGCGATCCCAGAAAACCAGCAACTCCGGTAATAAGTACGCGCATATTCAGCTTTTATGTACCTTTATCCAATCCGTAAGAGTAAGTCGTTCTGGGGGAGGGGCGAGCGCTTGACGCCCAGAAGACAGAGGCTTCCTCGTCATCTTCGGAGTCCGGCCCTCGACCTCTACGATAGTAGGCAAGCAGGTACAAAACCGCAATTTGCGGCTTAAGAACCGCCTAGCCGCCTTCGTGAAATTCATAACCACCGCCGATGCGAGCGTATACTGCTGCCCTTTGTGAGCGACTCCTGCCATCAGATAGATGCAGTTTGCTCACCAGCGAAGATTTTACAGGGATTTGGCAGGCAGCCAGCCTTCGAGCGGCGGCTTCGGCACGTCTGCCGCCGGGCCGGCAAGTTCTTACACGCTGAGCACTGGAAATGGAGAGTCGCGAACCATCGCGTAGGTCAGGTCTCGCATGCGGCCGTGAGCGCCGGGCCGGGGGCTTCTCCCGATGAGAAGCGCATCGGCATCCGACTCCAGTGCCGCCTCGAGCAACGCCTCTTTGACTGAACCCACGGCAATGCGAACCGGAGCTTCCGAACCCACCATCCCTTGAAGCTCCGCAATGCGTTGCATGGCGTAGTGCCTCTCCGCTGATTTGATCTGCTCTTTGAGGTCCAGTTGAACGGGAATATCCGGATCTCCTGTCCGTACCGCGTGAATGATCGTAAACTTGCCGCGCGCTTCTGCCGCTGCGCCTCTGGCAAAACGAAGCATCTTCTCCGAACCGGGCCCCAGCCCTATTGCGCACAGCCATTCCCTGTGCTCCATGGGTCTCGGAGCGATGGTCTCGGCATGTGTGCTTGTCAATACCGGGCAATCCGCATCGTTGAGTACCTTGGCAGTGGTCGAGCCGAGCAGCATCTGCCTGAACCGGCCCGCGTGCGTGGGCATGATGATCATGCTGAAGCCTTCAGCTCGCGCAACCCTGGCTATCTCGGTTGCCGCATCTCCGGCAGCCAGGATTCTTGAAGCCTGGGCAGCAGGAAATTCATTCGCCAGGAACGAATCGAGTCTCTCCCGGCCAATCTCCAGAAGTTCCTCGTTAATCTCAGACATTGGCCGCGAAACCAGCGCAAAGCTGTTGAAGCTGGCCGGATCGACGACATGAATCAGCGACACTCTCGCGCCAAATATCGCAGAGGCTCGTTTCACATAGGGCGCCATGGCCACACAGGAGGGCGAGAAATCCACGGGGAAAAGAATCTTTTCGATCATGGGCATACGAAACTCCCTGCAACATCCGATTGAACGCGATCGCAGGAAGATTCATCTTCTGCCGCGCGCCGCGTCACCACTCCTTCGCGGCCTGGCCCGCATCGGCATATGTCCGCGCCCAGAGCGCCAATTGAAGCTGTAGTGACTTGCACCATGCCGCATGCATCTTGTCCACCTCCCCGGCCGGATGCCCCTTGGCCGCGAGATAGGGCTTAATCGTTTCGTTGATCACCGCGGTAAATGCGATGATGTCGCGCAGCGGCACATACGGAGTCGACCGGACCCGATCCACCTGATTCTTCTTCACGCTCGTGTGCCGCAACGCGATTTCCTGTTGATAGTTGAGCCAGTCCTGGTCATACGGCCTCAGGCAGGTATCCAGGATCCATTGCTCGAAACGAAGGTTACTGTTCGCCAGATATTCGGGGATCGCGTCGCCCTCCGGCGTGCGTGAGTGCCTTGCGAGATTGGGAATGCTGGCGATAATGCCGCTACGCCAATGATTCACGATCTGCGCGGTCCGGTCCGCGAGCACCACGCCTGCCAGTTTGAGGTAGCGCTCGTCTTCCGCCGTCAATCCGGCGGTGGTCTTCAACTCCTCCAGCTCTTTCATTGTCAAAGGAGAAGCGCCAATCTCCTCCGCTCCGTACGTGTATCCGTGGAT
>CAVRNK010000037.1:0-96857 GCA_963721995.1 uncultured Acidobacteriaceae bacterium
GACGACCTCTCCACCGACCGTCTGCTCCGCGCCGCACGCACCGCAGCCCTGATCGCCAGCGGCCCGGCCAAGCAACCTGTGCAGGGCTTTACGGAGACCAAGGCGCCGAGCCTCTATCCCGCTCCCGCCGTCGATCTCGACAGCGACCTCTCGGCCAAGCTCGATCTGGTGATGCGCGCCGACCGTGCTGCTCGCGCCTACGATTCCCGGATCACGCAAGTGCGCGCCAGCTACTCCGACGAACTGCGCCGGATTCTCATCGCCGCCTCCGACGGCACCTTCGCCAGTGACACGCAGCCGCTGGCGCGTCTGAACGTTTTCGTCCTTGCCAAAGACGCCGACCGCACCGCGCGTGGAACCTCTGGCGGCGGCGGACGAGTCGAGATCGACTTCTTCCAGACAGAAAAGACGCCGGAACACTTTGCGCGTGAGGCTGCCCGCCAGGCGATCCTCCAGCTCGGAGCGGTCGCTGCACCCGCGGGCGAGATGGAAGTCGTGCTCGGCCCCGGCTGGCCCGGTGTCCTGCTCCACGAAGCAGTTGGGCACGGCCTCGAAGCCGACTTTAACCGCCGCAAGACATCAGCCTTCGCCGGCTTGATTGGCCGCCCGGTGGCAAGTTCCAAGGTCACAGTGGTCGACAACGGAACCATGCCCGGTCGGCGAGGCTCTCTCAACGTTGACGACGAAGGATCTGCCACGCAGGAAACGGTGCTGATCGAAAACGGTATCCTCAAGGGCTACCTGAGCGACAAGCTTTCCGCGCGCCTCATGGACATGCCCCACACTGGCAACGGACGCCGCGAAAGCTACCAGCAGATTCCCATGCCCCGCATGACCAACACCTACATGCTCGCCGGCGACGACTCTCCCGAGGACATTCTGCGCAGCGTCAAGCGCGGCCTCTACGCCGTAAACTTCGGCGGCGGTTCGGTCGACATCACCAGCGGTAAGTTCGTCTTCTCGGCCAGCGAGGCCTATCTGATCGAAGACGGCAAGATCACCGCTCCGGTTCGCGACGCGACGCTTATCGGCAACGGTCCTGAGGCGCTCAAGTACGTCTCCATGGTCGGCAATGACCTTGAACTCGACGAGGGCGTCGGAACCTGCGGCAAAGATGGCCAGAGCGTGCCCGTCGGCGTCGGTATGCCGACGGTAAAGCTGGATCGCATGACGGTAGGCGGCACAGGACGATAAGTCCGAGAAAGAAGGCTCCATTGTTAATTGTCGATGTAAAGCAGTTTGTATCCCTGGCGGATGGATCTCGCCGTTATGCGTGGAAAACCATTCCGGCCGACGACGCCCTGAAGCTCGCTGAGCCACGTCTGCGATGTCCGGAATGCAAAGGCGCGATTGGCCTGTATCGGAAGTCCGAAGACGGCGTTAGGCCGAATCGCGCAGAACACAAAGCGCGAAATCGTGGTTGCTCGCTCGACGAGGCTTTCGATGGAGTGAAACGGGCGGCGTCGAAGCAGATCGAACCGGAAGAGGACAGTATCGGTGAGTAGTGTTCCCCAGCTTGCAGCCAACGACCTTCAGCAACTCGCCACCGATATTGTTACCAAAGCCGTCAAAGCGGGCGCATCCGCCGCCGAAGTAACCATCCGCGAAGGCGATGAGTTCTCAACGACCGTCCGCATGGGCGAAGTAGAAACCCTCAAGGAATCCGGCTCGCGCGGTATGGGCCTCCGCGTCCTCATCGCCATGCCCAACGGCCATCGTGTCGCCAGCACCTCATCCAGCGACTTCACCCCCGAAGGCGTGGAGAACCTCGTCAACGGCGCGCTTGCCCTGGCGCGAGTGACTTCTGAAGATCCCTTCGCTGGCCTAGCCGACACGATCGAGTTCGGAAAGCTGGAAGGCGACCTCGAGCTCTACCACGAGGACGTCTACTCGCTCGAAACCGCCGACCGCATCGATCTGGCCCGCCGCGCGGAAGCCGCGGCTCTGGCCGCCGACACCCGCATCACCAACAGCGACGGCGGTAACTTCGACGCAACCACGGGCCGTAAAGCCTTCGCCAACTCGCGAGGATTCTCTGGCGAATACCGCGCCTCGTCCTGCTCCATCTCGGCGACCCCCATCGCCCTCGGCAAAAATGGGGAGATGCAGCGCGACTACTGGTACACCTACGCGCGGTCTCTCAAAAAGCTCGAGACGCCCGAGTCGGTCGGAGCCGAGGCATCCCGTCGCACCCTGCGCCGTCTGGACGCGCGACGCGTAAAGACACAGCAGGCGCCCATCATCTTCGCGCCGGAGATCGCCCGCTCGCTCATCGGAGCCATCTTCGAGGCCTCCAGCGGCGACGCGATTTATCGCGGAGCATCGTTCCTGACCGGCAGGCTGGGCGAAAAAATCGCCGCCTCATCGGTCACCGTCATCGATGACCACACCATCGTCGGTGGCTTCGGCACTTCGCCCTTTGACGGCGAAGGATTGCCATCGCGGAGCACCGTAGTCGTCGAGCGCGGAGTGCTCACCAACTACCTGCTGAACACCTACACCGGCCGCAAGCTGGGCATGAAGAGCACCGGCAACGCCTCCCGTGGCCTCGCTGGAAACCCCGGTACTGGAGCGGGCAATCTCTTTCTGGTCGCAGGCAGCGAGACCCCGCAGGAGATTCTTCGCGGCGTCCAATCCGGCCTCTACGTCACGGAGTTGATGGGCCAGGGCGTGAACATGGTCACCGGCGATTACTCTCGCGGCGCATCCGGTCTGTGGATCGAGAACGGCGAGCTTACCTACGCGGTGCAGGAGATCACCATTGCCGGCAATCTCCAGCAGATGTTTCAGAACATCACCGCCATCGGCAGCGACCTCGTGTTCCGCGGCTCGGTCGCATCTCCAACTCTCCGCATAGACGGCATGACAATCGCAGGAGAGTAATCTGCTGAGTGGTGAACCCTCGTGCCCTCGTCACAAATGCTCTCTTCCGCCGTCGCGTTTGATCCGGGCAACCCTCCGTGGGCTGAGATTCCGGCACGCGCCGGGGTGTTCGCCCTCTTCGCAGCCGACGAGCGCGCCGAACCCTACATAAGCCGCACCCCTAACCTGCGCAATCGC
Organism: uncultured Acidobacteriaceae bacterium; assembly: GCA_963721995.1. Lineage (GTDB taxonomy): Bacteria > Acidobacteriota > Terriglobia > Terriglobales > Acidobacteriaceae > Silvibacterium. The sequence goes on from CAVRNK010000037.1 coordinate 3,061, forward strand.
CTGCGACGCCTGCTCGACGTGCGGCCCAACCAGCAGACCGTCCAGTCCAAGCGCCTGCGGCTCACGCAGAGCGTCGCCCGCATCGAGTACTCGCTCACGGGCTCCGACTTCGAGTCGTGGCTCCTGCTCTACGAAGCCTCCCTCGCGGCATTCGGCGAGCGCGCCCGCAAGCGGCTGCACCTCAAGCCGCCGTCGTTCTTGCGCATGACGATGGACAATGCGTATCCCCGCGTTTATGTAACCAATAAGATTACAAAATCCGCCGCCTCCGATCTCTTCGGCCCATTCCCCTCGCGCGTCGCAGCCGAGACCTTCCTCGAAGGCATGCTCAACCTCTTCGACCTACGCCGCTGTTACGAAGATCTCAATCCCGATCCGAATTTTCCCGGATGTGTCTATTCGGAAATGAAGAAGTGCCTTGCGCCCTGCTTCAAGGGCTGCACCGACGAGCGCTATGCCGAGGAAGCCGCTGCAGTTCACTCATTTTTGGCTACCCGTGGGCAGAGCCTCATCGCCGAACTCACGCGCCAACGTACGCAGGCTTCCGAAGAGCTCGACTTCGAAAAAGCAGCCGAGATTCATGCCCGCCTCTCCAAAGTTGAGGCCGTGGCTGCCACAGTCTCACCAGCCGTTCACGCTCTCAAAGATTTGAACGGCGTGATCGTGCAGCCGTCCGCCGAAGAAGGGCGCGTGGCGCTCTTCCTCCTCAATCGCGGATCGCTTGTCGGCCCGGCTCTATATTCTGTCGCCGGCATGCGCCATCCGAATGAGCAATCGGGATCGTCGTCGCTCTTCGCACATCCAGCCGCAGTCGCCGCCGTGCCTCTGGAAGCCACTCCGGTGGTCAAACTGGCGGCGAGGGACGAACTCGAATCCCGTCTCGAAGACGCGCTCAATTCTCTCCGGGTGCGATCCGCCTCGCGATCCCAGCAGACAGTGGATCATCTCTGCCTCTTCACCCGCTGGTACTACCGTCCCCAGGCTCGTCGCACAGGGGAAGCCGTCTTCGAAGAGACGGGCGAGCAATCGAAAAAACAACTCATGCGCGCCATCTCGCGGGTCTACCGCCAGGCACAGGCCGCCCACGGACCACACTCCGAGCATCTCTCCGTCTCCGAAACTCCTTAAAGCTGACATTCCCGGCACCGCAAGCCATCCCCTATCATCGATTGCAACGGAACCACGGGACCTCGTGATTGCGTATCGGAACTTGTCGGGCTGCGCTGGGGTCTGCGCATGCGGCCCGATCCCGCACGACGAGTGCCACATTCCGTATAGTTTTGATTTTGGGGACGCGCGACGCATGATCTTCGACGATATTCGCTACGCACTGCGGCAGTTTGCCAAATCTCCCGGATTCACGGCGACCGCGATTCTGACGCTTGCCCTGGGCATCGGCGCAACAACGGCCATCTTCACCCTTGTCTACGCGATCCTCCTCAAGTCCTTGCCCGTAGCCGATCCGAGCAGCCTCATCCGCGTCGGCAACAGCGAGAATTGCTGCATTAACGGCGGCCTGCAAGATGACTGGTCCCTCTTTTCCTATGAGCAATACAAGGAATTCCGCGACAATACTCCGGGTTTTGCCCAACTGGCAGCCTTTGAGGCCGGGCACAACCAGATCGGCGTGCGGAGGGAAGGCAGCAATCATCCGGCGGAGTCGCTGATCGGCAACTTTGTCTCCGGGAATGCCTTCGACACTCTCGGTGTGAACGCGTATGCCGGACGCCTGTTGAAGCAGTCGGATGACGAGAAGGGCGCGGCCCCGGTAGCAGTGATGAGCTTTCGCACCTGGCAGCAGAAGTTCGGGCAGGATCAATCCATCGTCGGCGCCCACTTTCTAATCAATGGCCAGCCCTTCGCGATCGTCGGCATCACTCCGCCTGGCTTTTTTGGTGAGAGGCTCGGAAGCGATCCGGCTTCGTTCTGGATCCCGCTGAACAAAGAGCCCCTGGTGCTTGGGACCAGCAGCGTTCTGGAATCTCCGGAGCTCAACTGGCTGAACGTCTTCGGCCGCCTCCGGCCTGGCGTCAATCAAAAACAGATCGAAGCCGAATTGCAGGTCGAACTGCGCCAGTTCCTGGCAAGCCCGTTGAGCAAACTCGATGCCCGGGATTCAGGGCTGATTCCCAAGCAGACGCTCCATCTCTCGCCCGGTGGAGCGGGCGTGCAGCGCATGCAGGAGGAATTCAAGGATGCTCTGCATCTGCTCATGGGGATCTCAGGATTCGTGCTGCTCATTGCCTGCGCAAACCTGGCCAACCTGATGCTGGTGCGCGCCACCAATCAGCGACAGAAAATCTCGGTGCAGGCCGCTCTCGGCGCTCCGAGATCGAGGCTCGTCGGGCAAGCGCTCACCGAGAGCGTGGTTCTGGCGGTGCTCGGCGGCATCGCCAGCCTGATCGTGGCCTACGGGGGAGCGCGGATGATTGTGCAGCTCGCGGCGGGCAAGAGCTATGTTCCCATCGATCCAACGCCATCGCTCACCGTTCTTGGGTTTGCCTTTGCGGTTTCATTGCTCACGGGAATGTTGTTTGGCGTGGCGCCTGCCTGGGTGACCGCACATGCCGATCCGATAGACGCGTTGCGCGACGCGAACCGCACCACGAAGCACAGCGGCTTGTGGACTCAGAAGGCTCTTGTCGTGATTCAGGCAGCGTTCTCGCTCATGCTGCTCTCCGCAGCCGCCTTGCTCACGCAGAGCCTGCGCAACCTTCATCATCAGGACTTCGGCTTCGATACCAAGAATCGATACATCCTGCATTTCGACCCGCAGATGGCGGGTTATAAGGTGGAGCAGATAGAGGCTCTGGATCGCCAGCTGCACGATGCCCTGGCAGCCATTCCCGGTGTAAAGTCGGTGGCGATTTCGACATACAGTCCCATGGAGGGCGACAACTGGGGAACGGGAGTTTACTTTGAGGGCAGGCAGCCACCGCCGCCCGGCAGCAACGAGCAGGGTGCGTCGTGGGTCCGTGCAAGCGCCGGATATTTTGACACGATTGGCACCCGCATCATCGCCGGTCGGCCCATCACCGAGCAGGACACCGCCACCACGCGCAACGTGGCCGTGGTAAATCAGGAATTTGTGAAGAAGTTCTACAAGAACCAGAACCCGATCGGTCAGCACTTCGGAACCGACGATCAGAAGTATGCCGGATCCTATGAGATCGTAGGCGTTACCGAGAACACAAACTACTGGCAGCCGACAAGCAAGATTCGCCCCATGTATTTCCTGCCCGCCGCTCAGTGGCTTCGCATCGACGATCCGGACATCAGGCTCGGCGATACCTTCTCTCATATGCACTTGAATGCGATCGAGCTGCAGACCAACAGGATGATTCCTGGAATGGAATCTCAGGTGCGCGGAGCGCTCGCCCAGGTCAACCCGAACCTGACGGTTATCGACTTCCAGCCTTTCGCACAGCAGGTACAACAGAACTTCAACCAGCAATCGATGGTAGCCGACCTGACTTCGCTCTTCGGATTCCTGGCCCTGGTGCTGGCCTCGATTGGCCTCTATGGCGTTACAGCGTATGCCGTAGCGCGGCGAACCGGCGAGATCGGCTTGCGCATGGCACTCGGCGCCGATCGCATGAACGTCCTGCGCCTCGTATTGAAAGGCGCGTTCATGCTCGTGGCCGTGGGACTGGCTATCGGCGTGGTCTTCACCCTGCTCGTCGGCAGGTTCATGGCCAGCCAGTTGTTTGGGGTGAAGGCCTACGATCCGGTGATTCTGCTCATCACCAGCGTGATCCTCGCAATCGCAGCACTAATAGCCTCGGTGATCCCCGCACAGCGCGCAGCCAGCATCGAGCCGATGCAGGCGCTGCGGACGGAGTAGCAGCCCTTCCGCGAAGCGCGCTAGCTGGCGTCTTTCTTCTTCCTCGCTCTCACCTTGAACCAAATCGGCGAGCCTTCAAACCCGAAGGCCTCGCGGATCTGGTTCCCGAGAAAGCGCTCGAAAGAGAAGTGCAGCTTCACATCACGATCCGTGAACAGAACAAAGGTCGGGGGAGCCACGGCGGCCTGCGTCATGTAGAGAATCCGCACCCGCTTCGACATCGGCACGCCGGCCTTCTGAAAATCGACGCGATCAAGGAACCGGTTCATCTGGCCGGTCGTAACACGCTTGCGCCGCTCCTGTGCGACGCGAATTGCAGTATCGAGCAGGCGGCTCAGGCTGCGTCCGTCCTTCTGCGCCGTCGCCGCCGAGATAAAGACCACCGGCGCGTAGTCGAGATACTTGAGCGCTCGCCGCACCTGTTGTTCGAAAATGGCCCGATCCGCCGGAGGCTTCCCGTCGGTGCGGGCTGTTGTCACCAGATCCCACTTGTTGATGACAATCACCACTGACCGGCCGCTCTCATGCGCATAGCCGCCGATCGTCGCGTCCGACGCCGTCACGCCCTCCGTCGCGTCAATCATCAGCAGCGAAACATCGGCCGCCTCAAGATGACGCCGCGCCATCACCACCGACAGCTTCTCTGCCATCAGTTCGGTCTTGCCCTTGCGGCGAATGCCCGCCGTATCGATGATGCGGAGCGTCTGCCCGTGATAATCAATCACCTCGTCCACCGCGTCGCGCGTCGTTCCCGCGATCGGCGAGACAATCGCCCGCGACGTGCCGGTAAGCGCATTCAACAGTGTCGATTTGCCGACATTCGGCCGTCCGATGATGGCGATACGCGTCTCGTGCGGCTGGTATTCGCCGTGCGTGCGATGCAGCTTCTCGCCCGTCTCATCCTCAGATTCCTCAGCAGCCTCCCCAGCAGCCTCCTCGACCGCTTTCTCGGGCGCTTTATCCCGAAACGGCAGTACCGCCCACACTTCGTCCAGCAGTTCGCCGATGTTGTGTCCGTGCTCAGCCGAAATCGCCACCAGGTTCTTGATTCCCAACTGGCGAAAATTTTCCGCCGCCGCGTTCAGTGCCTCGACGTCGATCTTGTTCACCGCGAGGAAGAGCGGCTTACCTGAGCGCAGCAACAGACGTGCTAGGTCAATGTCCGGCGATGCCAGCTCCGTCCGCCCATCGACCACCATGACGATAGCGTCTGCCTCGTCGAGCGCCGTCCTCGCCTGGCGAAAAATCTCCGCCGGAATCAGCGCTTCATCGTCGGGGACGATGCCGCCGGTATCGACGATGCGCGCCGTGCGCCCCGCCCATTCAACCTCGCCATAGATGCGGTCACGCGTGATCCCGGGCTCGTCTCCGACGATCGATCGGCGCGATTCCGTCAGCCGATTGAACAGCGTCGACTTGCCCACGTTGGGCCGGCCAACAATGGCAAAAGTCGGTGCGTCCGCAGGCGTGGACTTTTCTGAGTGTCGCTTCTTCTTGATGGAGTCTTTCACAGGCTCGAGTCCGAGATCCTTCTATTTCAAGCTGGCATGCAAGCCCAGCGTGACTGCAGCCGCACGCAAGCGCTTGTCGCGGGTCCATAATAATGCGCCAGGCGAAAGAGGGATTGAGGCCAGCAAATGAGCATCGACATAGCCGATTCCTCGTCCGAAGAGCGCCCAGCGATCAATCACACTCAGCACTTCATCGTCGCGTGCGACAGTCGCCTGAGGCAAGTTGTTTAGGTCGCTGACGATCGCCTTGCGCTGCCTCAGATGCCCAAGCGCAACCTCGCCCACAATGTAGGGATGGCAAAGAATTTGCCCGCTACTAAGCAGCGAAGCAAGTGTTGGATCTCCTTTACGCAGATGATCAACCCAGACGGAAGTATCGGCGAGGATCAAGAATCCGTGCCTCTGGATCTCCGGCGAGGAATGGATGCCAATTTAGGCTCAGTGCCGCCCAGCCGCGCCAGTCGCTGCGCGCTTTCGCGCTCAATCAGGGCCTTCAAAGCCTCACGGATGAGCGCAGTTTTCTCCTTGAGTCCCGTGTAGGCCTGAGCCTTCGCCAGAAGCTCGTCATCGAGGGCCAGTGTCGTTCGCATTCAAGCACCGTTATGCATTTATAATAGCATTATTTGATGTCTAAATTGATGCTTTCCTTCCGCGCGATATTCTAGAGCATATTCACCAGACGAAACCCGCCGTGTCCTCCACCACCCAAACCGTACCCGCACTGCCCTCGCTCTATGACTTTTTCGCGCCGGGCGGCGTGCTCTCGCGCTCGCAGTTGCCCTATGAGTTCCGCCGCGGCCAGTTGGAAATGGCGCAGGCGGTCGAGCGCGCCCTCGATGAGAACCGCCACCTGATCGTTGAAGCCGGGACCGGCACCGGCAAGACCCTCGCCTATCTGCTCCCCGCCCTGCGTTCGGGACGGCGCGTCATCATCTCGACCGGCACCAAAAACCTCCAGGAACAGCTCTTCTTCAAGGACATCCCCTTCCTCGAATCGCTCCTCGGCCCGCTGCGCGTCTGCTACATGAAGGGCCGCGCCAACTACCTGTGCCGCCACAAGCTCTATGCGCTGCGCAGTCAGCCCATCCTCAATGGACTCGAAGAAATCTCGCAGTATCAGCAGATTGCCGAATGGGAGAAGACCACCGAGACCGGCGATCGCGTCGAGCTCGACGATCTTCCCGAGACCAGCCAGCTCTGGTCCAAACTCGACGCGCGCAGTGACGCCTGCCTCGGCCAGAGCTGCCCCGACTACGATCGCTGCTTCATCACCGAGATGCGCCGTCGCGCCGCCGAGAGCGATGTCATCATCGTCAATCACCATCTCTTCTTTGCCGATCTCGCCGTGAAGCAGCAGGCCCGCTCCGCACCCGACGCCGGAGTGCTCCCCGAAGCCGGCATCGTCATCTTCGACGAAGCGCATGAGCTCGAAGACGTCGCCTCCAGTTACTTCGGCATCAGCCTCAGCAATATCCGCTTCGAAGAGCTCGCCCGCGACCTCGAAGCCATGCTCCGCGCGAAGCAGTCGCTGAGCGCCAGCATCCTTGGAGCCGCGCAGACCGCGCGCGAGCGGGCACGCCTGTTCTTTGCCGCACTGCCCACCCCTCGCCGGTCCGACTCTAGCCGCAACGGAGACCGCGGCCAGCCCAGCGACGGCCGCATGCCCTTCCTTGACCGCGAAGACTTCCTCGAAGCCAGTGGAGATCTCTATCTCGCCCTCACCGACGCACTGCACCGCCTCGAACTTGAACTCGAGCGCCTGCGCGGAGTCGAAGAATCCGCGCCTCTCCGCAAGCGCACAGCCGACATCCGCGAGCAGTTGCGCTTTCTCCTCGAAGCCGACGACCGCAACACCGTCTTCTGGCTCGAGCGCCGCGGCGGCCGCGGACAAGGTTCTGCGCCTGTGACTTACTTGCAGGCCACGCCCATCGACGTCTCCGAGTTGCTCAGCGAACTGCTCTTTGAGAATTTCCCCAGCGTCGTGCTCACCTCGGCCACCCTCACCGTGCAGGGAGGTTTCTCTCACATCCGCAAGCGCCTGGGCATGCGCGACGCCCGCGAACTCGTCGTGCCCTCTCACTTCCGCTACGGCGAACAGGCGTTGCTCTACCTGCCGCCCGACATGCCCGACCCGCGCGACAGCAATTTTCAGGAGGAAGCCGCGCGCCGCATCAGCCGTATGCTCGACATCACCGAAGGGCGCGCCTTCTGCCTCTTCACCAGCTACCAGCAGATGCGCGACCTCTACGAGCGCCTCCTGGTTGAAGTAGGCTACCCGCTGCTGCTGCAGGGAACCGCCCCGCGCAAGGCGCTGCTCGAAGAATTCCGCGAGACGCCCAACGCCGTGCTCTTCGGTACATCGAGCTTCTGGCAGGGTGTCGACGTCCAGGGAGAAGCGCTGAGTTGCGTCATCGTCGACCGCCTGCCGTTCGCCGTCCCGACCGACCCCGTAGTGCAGGCCCGCATGCGCGCCGTTGAAGAGAGCGGCGGTAACCCCTTCTTCGAATACCAGGTGCCCTCTGCGGTCATCACCCTCAAGCAGGGCTTCGGCCGTCTCATCCGTTCGCTCGACGACCGCGGCGTCCTCATGCTGCTCGATCCGCGCATCCAGCGCCAGCGCTACGGACGCATCTTCATCGAGAGCCTGCCGCCCTACCGCATCACGCAGGACATCTCCACCGTGGAAGCCTTCTTCAGCCACAGCTAGATCAGATATTTCTTGACCTCGTTTCGCCTTTGCCTGAAAGTAGGTTTCCACCCTATTTCTAAAAGGACTACGGATGCGAACAATCCAGAGGTTGTTGGCCAGCACTCTTGCGTGCGCCACCGCGGGCATCGCCCACGCGCAGGCTCCGGATGCTCTTAAGCCGTTTGTGATCGAAGACGCTCCCGTAATTGTGATGGAGCATGCCCGCGTCATCGATGGAACCGGCGCGCCCGCAAAAGACGATCAGTGGATCGAGATCGCGAACGGCAAGATCGTCTACTCCGGTCCGCAACCGAAGGACCAGCTCACGTTCGGAACGCCCAAGGTTCTCGACATGACCGGCAAGACTGTCTTCCCCGGCATCGTCGGCATGCACGAGCATCTCTTCTATCCGCTCCCCGAACAGCGCCCCGGCCTGCTCTCGCTCTACGGAGAAATGGCCGACAGCGCCCCGCGCCTCTACCTGGCCGGAGGCGTAACCTCCGCGCGAACCGCCGGCAGCCTCGAGCCGTATACCGACCTCTCCCTGAAGCAGGACATCGACGCGGGCAAGATCCCGGGTCCGCGACTCTTTATCACCGGGCCATATCTTGAGGGCTCACCGTCTCTCGGACCTCAGCTGCACACCCTCACCGGTGCCGAGGATGCCGCGCGCACCGTGAACTACTGGGCAGGGGAGGGCGTGACGTCCTTCAAGGCGTATATGCACATCACGCCCGAAGAGCTGAAGGCCGCGATCGACGCCGCGCACGCCAAAGGTTTGAAGGTTACCGGCCACCTCTGCGCCGTGGGATTCAAAGAAGCCGCCTCGCTCGGCATCGACAACCTCGAGCACGGTCTTGCCGTCGACACCGAGTTCTATCCAGACAAGAAGCCCGGAGTCTGCCCCGGCCAGCGTCCGCCGCAAGTGGCTCTCTCAAAGCTGGATGTCGAAGGCCCCGAGATCCAGTCCACCATCAAGGACCTCGTCGCGCATCACGTCGCCGTCACCTCGACCCTCGCCATCTTCGAAACCTTCGTTCCCAACCGCCCGCCCATGAGCGAAGCCATCCGTGTGCGCGAGTCTTTGCTGGCGCCGGCCTGGGGCGATTACCTCACCGTAAGATCGGAAATCGGCGGTTCAACCGAGCCATCTCTCTGGCCCACGCTTTTCAAGCAGGAATTGCAGTTCGAGCGCGACTTCGTCAAGCAGGGCGGCCTGCTCATGGCGGGCTGCGATCCCACCGGCTACGGAGGCGTGCTGCCCGGCTTCGGCGATCAGCGCAATCTCGAACTCCTAGTCGAAGCGGGATTCACACCAGAAGAAGCAATCCACATCGCCACCGAAAATGGAGCAGTCTGGCTCGGCGAGCAGGACCACTTCGGAACCATCGCCGTCGGCAAAGCCGCCGACGTCGTCGTTGTGGATGGCAATCCGTCCAAAGACATCCACGACGTCGAAAAGGTGGAGATCGTGTTCAAGGACGGCGTTGGCTATTCGCCGCAGAAGCTCGTGGAGTCCGTGCGTGGTCTCATGGGAATCCGTTAGCATAATTGCTTGGCCCGTAATCTCTACATTCTTGCTGCGACCCTCCTGCTCTTCGCGCTCGTTTCCTGCGGCATGACACTGCTCAGTCCGACCCTTCAACCTGGTCTTCCCGGCAATGGATCGCTCTGGAAGACGACCGCGCTCTTTCTGACACTTGGAGGCCTGGTCGTCGCGCTCTTCGGAGTAATGACCGCCATGTTCGAGCAGGTCGACCGCCGCGCCGAAGAGCGCCGCCTGCGCGAGCGCGCCAAGCGCCGCCCCGGCCACTGACCCCGCCATAAAAAGTTACAATGGTGAAAGGGCCTTTTTGCCCGGGAGAGTCACCCAGAACATGTACGAAGTAACCGTGGAGCGCGGATTTTCCTCCGGTCATTATCTGCGCAATTACAAAGGCAAGTGCGAGAACCCGCACGGCCACAATTACAAGGTGCGCATCACGTTGCGTGGAGAAAAGCTCGACGCGGCCGGGCTGCTGCTCGACTTCAAGGACCTGAAGCACGTCATGCGTCCGGTTATCGACCGCATCGACCATCAGATGCTCAACGAGCTCGAGCCCTTCACCCAGATCAATCCCTCCGCAGAAAACCTGGCGCGCTTCTTCTTCGACGAGACCAACAAGCAGCTCAGCGAGATGACCGGCGGCCGCGTCAGCGTGAAGGACTGCACCATATACGAGACCGACACCACCACGGCCACCTACTACGAGTGACCGCGCAGTGTATTTGATCGAGATCTACAAATCCGTACAGGGTGAATCGAGCTTCGCCGGACGCCCCTGCATCTTCGTCCGCCTTGCCGGATGCAACCTGCGCTGTTCCTGGTGCGACTCCGAATACACCTTCACCGGCGGCTACAAGCTCAGTGAAGACGAAGTCGTCGCCGAAATTGCCAAGCTCGCGCCCGTCAAGCTCGTCGAGTTCACCGGCGGAGAGCCGCTGTTGCAGGAGCGTGAACTGGTCCCGCTGATGGAGCGTCTGCTTACCGACGGATACGAGCTGATGATCGAGACCAGCGGCGAGCGCCCCATCGACAACGTCCCCAAGGCCGTGGCCAAGATCGTCGACGTCAAATGCCCTGGCTCCGGCGAGTCGACCCGCTTCCGCATGACGAACCTTGCTTCGCTGACCGAGAGCGACGAGCTGAAGTTCGTCATCACCAATCGCGAAGACTACGAATTCTCCCGCGACTTCATCCGCGCCAACGCTCTCGAATCGCGCGGCATGCAGATCCTGCTCTCGCCAGCATTCTCAAAGACGCCATCGCCAGAGCGCAGCACCGCCAACTGCCTGCTCGATCCGCGTGAACTCGTGGAGTGGATGCTGGCCGACGGCCTGAACGCCCGCCTGAGCCTTCAGATTCACAAGTACGTCTGGGAGCCCCTGAAAAAAGGAGTGTAGTCAGGAAGGCGTCTAGGCTCAGTCCATGACGCTGTATTGCAGATAGGGCCGTGAGAGTTTGAGAATTTTGTCGTCGCTCATCTCAGTGAGCCTGTCATCTGGATTGGTGACAGCTTTGAAATCGACCTCGACCTTGATATGCGGACACAACCTGTAAAACGTATGTCCGGCGAGAGCGCGCAGAAATGCCACCCTCCACGGTGAAAACCGTAAGCAAGTCCGCTCTTGTCATCCCGGGCTGGATTGCATCGATCGTCTCCATCACTTCCACGATTGTCTTCGCCAGCGGGGAACTGATCGCTGCAGATCTCTCTTCCGGCGAGGGCGTAACCGCGGGAACCGGAAATCCTTGCTGTCCGAAAAGAGCGCTGGCGCATGCAGGGGCGAGAGCCAGACAAAATGATCGTCGGGGAATCATTTCTTACCTCCTGCAGTGAACCTCAATGCGCGTCCAGGTACTTATCGAACGGAATATCGAAGGAGAACAGCTCTTTCCCACTCGCATCGCGCAGTTCCCTCAGCCGCAGCTTTGCGCCGCGCAACGGATTGCCACCCAATCCCTCCATATCGTAAAAGAGAAAGCCCGCCCGCGTGGTGTGCGGCTCAACTGCAATGGCCGAGTACTCGAACTCCGAAAAATCCTGCTCGATCTTCGAGTCCGGCGTCTTCGGCTTGCCGCCCATCGGAGGCAGCGGCGCCGGCATGGGAATCTTCCTGCCTGTATTGCTCACGTGTGTCATACGCCGCTCCACGTCCTCCGGCTCGGCAGCGGGAATCCTGTCGCCCGTGGCAGTGATGAAGTGGATGCGCGCGTCCACCAGCGAAATGGGTTTGTCGCCATTGTTGGTCACGATGATTCGGATCGGCATGAAGCCGTTCTTCAGATAATCGACGCGAAAGATACCCATCTTTTCTTTGGTATCGAAGGGCTCCGCCGCGATCACTACATGCTCCTCCGCATGCGCATCGAATGCGGGGTAACTTGAAGCATCCTTCGCGGGCGGTAAGGAGTGGTCGGAAGCCGGAAGCGTTGCTGCCGTGAACATGAGAGCAAGGGCGAGGAAAGCGAGAGAACGCAGACGCATCTTTGGCACGATTATCATCTTCGAATAAGACCTGAGTAAAGTTAGATTCGTAAGCCGATGCTCGCCCTCTACAGTCTCGCGTTGTTTCTGGTTCTGCTCATCGGCGCGCCCTGGTGGCTCTTTCGCATGGCCACCAGCGCCAAGTATCGCGAAGGATTGGCCGAGCGCTTGGGGCGAGTGCCTGAGCGCATACTCGCCGACGATAGGCCAGCGATCTGGGTGCACGCCGTCTCCGTGGGAGAGGTTCTGGCAGCCAGCCGCCTCATCGACGAACTGGCATCGCGCCTTCCCGGATGGCGCGTAGTGGTTTCCACAACAACGCGCACCGGGCAAAAGATCGCTCGCGAGCGTTTCGGTCACGATCGCGTCTTCTATTTTCCGCTCGACTTCGCCTTCGCCGTCCGCGGCTGGCTGCGGGCGTTGCAGCCGCGCATGGTCGTACTTCTCGAAACAGAGTTCTGGCCGCGCATGCTCGTCGAATGCCGCCGCGCGAAAATCCCTGTAGCCGTGGTGAACGCGCGCATCTCCGACCGCTCATGGCCGCGCTATCTGCGTCTCCGCTTTCTGTGGAAGCATCTGCTCAACAGCTTCTGCCTCGTGCTCGCACAGAGCGAACTCGATGCCGAGCGCCTAAGAGCCATCGGAGCAAGCAACGTCCGCGTCTGCGGAAATCTCAAGTTCGGCGTCCGCGTCCCCAAACCCGCAGCCGTGACCGAGGCGCTGCGCAGGAATTTGGCCGCCGACGCTAAGGTCATCGTCTGTGGCTCGACTCTCGCCGGAGAAGAAGAGCTTCTTCTCAACGCACTGCCGCCAGACGTCATCACCATTCTTGCGCCGCGCCATCCCGAGCGATTTCGCGCCGTTGAAACATTGCTCTCGCAGCGCGGGACTCCGTACCTCCTCCGTTCCCGATGGATGGAATCTCCTGCTCCGATTACCCCTGGCACCGTCTTCCTGCTCGACTCCATCGGTGAACTCGCCTCTGTCTACTCCCTCGCCGATCTGGCCTTTATCGGCGGTGGTCTGCTGACGCCCGGAGGCCACAGTCCGCTCGAGCCAGCCCAGTTCGGTGTTCCCGTCGCGATGGGACCGCATTATGAAAACTTCCGCGCCATCGTCGAAAAGCTGCTGGCTGTCGACGCAGTCGCAGTTGTCGAGACTAACAAATTGCAAACGACATTCCACGAAATCCTGACCAGCGAGAGCACAGCCCGCGAGATGGGAGCACGAGCCCGCAAGGTCTTCGAGAGCGAAGCCGGAGCCACCGAAGCCGCAGCAGACGCGCTGCTGGAAATAATCGAGCACGGCACCGGAGTGCGCGCATGAGCCGCGCACAGGCCCTGCTTACGCCTCTCGTGCCTCTCTACGCGGCCGCTCTAAGCGCAAAGAACACCGCATACGACCGCGGCTGGATCAAGCCAAAGCACCTCGCGTGGCCGGTCATCAGCGTCGGCAATCTCTCTGTCGGCGGAGCAGGCAAGACGCCTGTAGTGATCCGCCTCGCCCAGCTGCTCACCGAACAGGGCCACAACATCGACGTGCTCTCCCGCGGCTATGGCCGCAGCTCGCAAAATATCGAACGCGTCGACCCGGATGGCTGCGCTACGCGCTACGGCGACGAACCGATCCTCATCGCCCGCAGTGTGAATCTGCCCGTCTACGTCGGATCAAACCGCTACGCAGCCGGACTCCTTTCCGAGCGCGAGCACGCTGGCTCCGGCATCCATCTTCTCGACGACGGCTTCCAGCACCGCCGCCTCGCTCGCGACGTGGACATCGTAGTCCTCCACAGCAGCGACTTCAACGAGCGCCTGCTACCCGCCGGACGCCTCCGCGAGCCACTCGGCGCGCTAAACCGCGCTTCGGTCCTCATCCTTCGCGAAGAAGACCGGCATCTCGAAACGGAGCTGCGACGCCGCAACCTCACCGCGCCGATATGGATTCAACAGCGCCGCCTCGCAATTCCGCAACTAAAGCGAGCCGTCGCCTTTTGCGCCATCGCCCGCCCGGAGGAGTTCTTCTCCGCACTGCGCGGTCACAGCGGCGACATCGCTGCTACATCGGCATTCCGTGACCACCACACCTACACTGACGCCGACCTCGACCAACTCCTCGATCTTCGCGACCAGCACTGCTCCGAAGTATTCATCACCACCGAAAAGGACTGGGTGCGCCTCACTCCGGAACAGCGGATGCGCCTTGCTCCGCTCGACGTCGTACGGCTCGAAGTTGTGTTCGAAGACGAACCAGCCCTCACCGCGCAGTTGCTCAATCTCATTGTGAGAAAATAAGGAATTGTCTCCACCAGGAAAGAAGTTGCGTGTACTCATCGTGCGACTCGGTGCGATGGGAGATATCCTTCATGCCTTGCCCGCAGTTACAGCTTTGCGGCAGCCGCATCCCGAGTGGTTCATCGGCTGGGCCGTCGAGCCGCAGTGGTGCGACCTTCTCTGCACTGGGACATGCGACCGGCGCAGCCCGCAGATGCCCATCATCGACGCCATTCACATCGTCCCCGCCAAGCAATGGGCGCGTTCGCCGCTCAGCCCTGCAACCCTGCGCGACATCCGGCGTGTGCGGCGCGAGTTGCGTGAGACCCGTTACGATGTTTGCGTCGATCTACAGGGCGCCGTACGCTCCGCTGTGATTGCCCGCTGGGCGCGCGCCTCCCGCATTATCGGCGAAGACAAACCTCGCGAGCCCGCCGCGCGCTGGCTCTTCAGCGAGCGAGTGAGGACGCAGGGAGTTCACGTCATCGAACAGGCCATTGAAGTATCCAACGCGGTCGCCGGAGAGTCACTGTCCGTCATGCTGCCGTGGCTGCCTGTCTCGCCGCCGGCCGACAGCAAGGCTGCCGCAATCGCGCAACCTTTTGTCCTCATCAGTCCCGGAGCAGGTTGGGGCGCCAAGCGATGGCCGGTCGAGCGCTATGCCGAGGTAGCCCGTCAGCTTCACCACGCGGGATACTCCGTCATTGTCAATAGCGGCCCTGGAGAGGAATCGATTGCCGACGATCTGACCGCCCTCAGCGCTGGTGCGTCAACGGCGCTGAAGACGACGCTTACGGACCTGATTGCCATCACCCGCCGCGCCTCACTCGTCATCGCCGGAGACACCGGGCCCCTTCACCTTGCCAGCGCGCTCGGCAAGCCGGTGGTCGGCATCTTCGGCCCCACCGATCCGGCCCGCAACGGACCCTTCGGGGGCAACTTCCGCGTGCTGCGCCATCCTGAAAGCCGCCGCGACCACGCGCGCCACGAAGAGCCCGAAGCCGGCCTGCTCACCATCACGCCTGAGGCCGTGTTCGACGCCGCGATGCAGCTGCTGGAGGACCGAAAGTAGATGGCCGTCACCTGGAGCAGAATCGCACGGCGCATCCGCGTACCCCTGGGCTTCGCCTTCGCCGCGCTCTACCTCTGGCTGGCCCGCCCCACGGCCGCCTTTATGGCGTTAAGTCTCATTCTTGTAATTCCCGGCGTCTGGCTGCGCGCCTACGCCTCCGGATACGTCAAAAAGAATACCGAACTCACCATGACCGGACCCTACGCCTTCACCCGCAACCCGCTCTATCTCGGCTCCATGCTCATCGCCTTCGGCTTTGCGCTGGCCTCGCGCAGCATCTGGATCGCGCTTGCCCTGGCCGCGCTCTTCGCCGTCATTTACGTGCCCGTCATTCGCTCGGAAGAGGCCTTTCTGCGATCGAAGTTCAACGAATTCGACGACTATTCCGCGCGTGTCCCGCGGCTGCTGCCGCGACTCAGTCCGGTGAGCAGTTCCAAAAGCGAACGCGGCTCCTTTTCACCTGACTTGTATCGAAAACACCGCGAGTACAATGCACTGATAGGTGCGGTGGCCATCTATGCCGCGCTTGCGCTGCGAATTTATTTCTGGGGTTGAGCGCGGCAGCTTCGCGCACTGTGAGTATTGGATTTGATTTGGCGTCAACGCTTGCTCTTCATTTCTAGCTGCTTGTTGTTTGCGGCGACCCTGGGCGCGCAGGCGCCTCCGTCCATCGCTCCGCTGCGCGCGCCCCGCGCCGGCTTCACCTTCCCGGCAAAACAAACCCTGAACTATGCCGTCGACTGGCGTGTCTTTCCCGCGGGAATCGTCGCCTTTCACCTCGAAGCCGACGGCGACATGCAGCGCATCACCGTCACCGCGGATACCGTCGGTGCAGTCAATCTGCTCTTCCGCGTCAGTGACCGCTTTCAGTCGTCCTTCCATCGCGCGACCGGCTGCTCGGAGGGCTTCTCGAAGCAAATCATCGAAGGTCGCCGCCAGGTGAACGGCGACCTCAAATTCAACTACGCCGAGAGCAAGACAATCTACACTGAGAAAAATCTCGTCTCCGGAATCAGCAAGCACCAGGAGTCTGCCATCCCCTCCTGCGTCACCGATTCGCTCTCCGCAATCTTTTACGCGGCGTCGCAGCCCATGACCGTCGGCCAGAGCTTCCAGATGCCTCTCGGCGACGCCATGAAGACCATTCCCGTAACCATGAAGGTGGAAGGGCGCGAAGAGGTGCAAACACCCGCCGGAAAATTTCAGACCCTGCGCGTCGAGCCCACCGCCGATGCCGGCGTCGTCAAGAACCGCGGCAATATCTGGATCTGGTACACCGACGACGACAAACACATGCCTGTGCAGATGCGCGCCCGTTTTTTCTGGGGCACCATCACCTTCCGTCTCACTTCTGTGGAATCAAAGTAGATTACTGGATTCGATACCGCTCGCGCATCAGCCGCTGCAGGCGCGGCTTGTAGATGAGGTCGTAAGCCAGCTCCTTGTCAGGAAACATGGCGAGCGCGGCGCGACGGCTGTCGGCAACCATCTCGGCCGCTTCGTCGATCGTGAGCGTCGTATCCTGCCCGATGACCGACATCACCATGTCCATCATCATCTGCAGGCGGCGCAGTTTTCGCTGCTCTTCTTTCAGTTCTTCGGGACTCTGCTTGGCTTCAGAGGCCGGTTCAAAGGATGGATGGGGTTGATCCGAAGACGAGCTTACCGGTTCGTGTGAGCCCATGTACTCAATTTCCTCCCATGCGAGGCATCGTATAACGACTAGACGCGGGTGCGCGCAAAAAGATGCCCCGGCCTGTGCAAAGCCGGTATCAATCCAGTGACAACTCTCCCCTAATGCGAAATTGCCGCCCACGGCTCTGCATATACATGCTGTCCATCAAGATAAAAGCTGGTCAGCCCCAGCATGTCCGTGCGATACGTGGCTACGCGCTCCTGCTGCAATTCTTCCAGCACCTCATGCCGCGGATGGCCATAGAAATTGTGCATCCCCACCGAAATCACTGAATACGAGGGCGCAACCGCCGCCAGAAAAGCCGGCGTGGTCGACGTCCTGCTGCCATGGTGCCCCACCTTCAGCAGATCCGACTTGAGCCCGCCTTCCGCGACCATGCGCGCCTCGCTCGGCGCTTCCGCATCTCCCTCAAGTAACGCCGAGGTCCCGCCGTAGCTCACCCGCATCACCAGCGAGTCATTATTGGCCGGAGCACTGCCGGGCCGATAATCACGATCCGGCGCCAGCACCCGCACTACCACATCGCCAAACACGAATCCATCCCCGGCAGTGTGCGTCACGATACGCGAGCCGAGCCGTGCCGCCTCATCGAGCACCGCGTCATACTGCGGAACATCCGGATTTCTCCCCACCCAAAGCTCGCGCGGACGAAAGTTCTCGAGGACCGCCCGCATGCCACCAATATGGTCCGCGTGAGCGTGCGTGATGGCTACGGCATCCAGCCGGCGAATCCCCCGCGACCACAGCACCGGCGAGACGACATCCTCGCCCACATCGAAATTCGACTCCGGCGAGGCTCCCACCAGTCCTCCGGCATCGACGAGCAGCATCCTACCATCGGGTGTGACCACCAGCAGGGAATCGCCCTGCCCCACATCAATCGCCGTCACCTCGAGCTGCCCGGCGTGTCGCGATATCCGATGCGGCAGCACCACCAACGCTGCGCTCAACGCGAGGGCAACGGCCCCCAGGACCAGCCCGAAGCGGCGCATCCGCAGCGCGCAGACTGCGCCGATCGCAAGAAGAATCCACATTGCGACCGTCCCCGCGCCCGGCGCGGGTATGCGCAGGTCTCTCGCGCGCATGCCGGCAAATGTGGCCACGATCCAAATGACAGTATGCAGAACAACCGCGGTGCACGCCGCAGGCGCAAACGCAATCGCAGGGAAAGTCAGGACCGCCGCGAATGTTACGAGCGCGCACGGTAGCAGCACCCCCAGCAACGGCACAATCAGCAGATTCACCGGGAGCGCCAACAGCGTGACCCGGTGAAAATACGCCGCCATCGGCAACATCATCAACAACTCTATGGAGAGCGAAACCACCAGCAACTCTGCGGCTCGAAGCCCCAGCCGAATCCCAAGCGGCAAAACCGTCCACGCCGCAAAACGTCCCGTCAACGGCTGCAGATACTGCGCCACCATCCGGAGGCTCACGCGAAACTGCGCAACCTGCGGCGGCAACGAAGGATCGATCCTCAGCACCCGCAGATTGCGCATCGCTCTCAGATATGGTCCGAACGTCTTCTCCGCGACCGGTACCGCGATCCCGGCAACCCCCAGCACAGATAGAAGCGTCATCTGGAAGCCGGAATCGAACAGCGACGAAGGATCCGCAGCCAGCATCACCAGCGCTGCGAACCCAATCACGTTGAGCGCCACCCGCTCCCGCCACAGCAGGCGCCCGATCAGATAGAGAGTCACCATCCAGAATGCCCGCTGTACAGGGTTCCCGAAGCCGGTAAACACCGCATATCCTAGCGAGCAGCCAATCGTGATGAGCGACGCCCATACCCGCGAAAGTCCCAGCCGCCGCGTCACCCAGAAGATCAGCCCCGAAAAAATCGCCAGGTGCAGCCCCGAGACGACCAGAAGGTGAAACGACCCTGTACGTTCAAAGCCCACGCGCACACCGCGCTGCAGATAGCTGCGGTCGCCAGTCAGCATCGCCGTTAGCATGGCCGCGTCGTCGTGATCCAGGCGTAGAAATGCAGGCAGGCGATGCCCAGCCTCCCGCTCTGCGAAGTCGATCAAACTGGAACCCGCCGCTACCTGAAGCGAATGCAGCCGGCAGGTGAGGGTCTGCGTTTTCGCGGTCCCGACCACCGCCATCTTCTCTGCCTTCGCGCTCCCTAGCGCCCCGATCCCCTGCCGCAGAAGATAGGTCCCCGCATTCCACACAGCCGGATCGAGAAACCTCTCTTCACGGTGCATGGTGAGCGTAGCTCGCACCGCGTCTCCGCAGCGGATTTGCGGGAAAGCCTGTTCGGCGGGCGCATAAACCGTGACCCGCACCGTCGAATCCGCCAGAGAGTTCAGCCGCAGATCGATCTGCCGGCTGCGCTCTTCATGGGTTTTTGTCGAGAACGGAGCAGTAGACATTACCGTCCGCACCGGCCCAGCCCGCACAACTTCGCCCTCTACGGTGCGAGGACTGTTATCCGCGAGCGGCGCCAGTTGCTTCTCCGGATTGACCGCGGGAGCAATCTCCGCGCACAGTGTGCCTAGCAACATAAACAGCAGTCCCGTCGCGGGCCATGCCACGCGAGGCGCAATTCGCAGCGCAATCGCTGTCACCGCCAGCAACGTCAGCAGCGCAACCAGGAGAATTCCGGGCGTCATCCAGAAGTAGTGCGCGCAGAGAATCCCGGCCGCGAAGCCGCACGCCCCGAAGAGCGCTGGCGCAGCCAGAAAGCGAAAAGAGTTTGCTCGCCGCGTCGCAGGCGCATCAGGCCCGGCTGCGTTAGCCGGTGATCTATCCGGAATGGTCGCCGTAGCCATCGCATTCCCTCACCGCCCGGCACGGAAAACCCTCTACAACGACAGCATCGCGACGCTTTCCAGGTGGAAAGTCTGCGGAAACAGGTCCACCATATGCAGTTTGGTGAGTTGGTAGCCCGAGTCTAGCAGCGATTTCAGGTCGCGCGACAAAGTTGCCGGATCGCACGAAACGTAAGTAATGTGCGCCGGACGAACGTCCGCCAGCAGCGCCGTGACCTCCTTGCCCAGCCCCGCTCGCGGAGGATCGACCACCACAAAATCCGGCCTGCGCTGGCCGTCCGACCGCGCTTTCCGCAGAAACTCAAGCGTACTCGCCGCCGCCACGCGATGCGCGCCGCTTCCCAGGTTCTCGCGCAGATCCCGCACCGAGCTCGCCGCCTCCTCCACCGCCACAACTCTCTTGAATCGACCCGCCAGCGCCCGCGCGAACAGCCCCACGCCGGCATACAGATCCCAGGCCACCTCACCCGTTCGATCCATGACAACCAGTTCGACCAGCGGATCGATCAAGAACCGGTTCACCTGAAAGAACGACCCCAGACTGACCCGATACTCTTCGTTCCCGGCCTTGTACGTAAGCGCCTGTTCACCTGCCGGCGCAAGCATCGCTCCTTGCGCCTTTCCGCGCGTGGACGACAACACAGCCGCGCCCTTGACTTTCGGAATCGCCCCGACCAACTGCGGCCACAGCCGCTCGAGATCGCCGCTCGCCTCGCCCTTGCTCCGCCCGCTCAATAGCGTAATCAGGACTGCCCTCTGATCCGCGTCGATAAAGAACTCTACTTCGCTATAGCACTCACCCAGCCGCCAATCCTTGGCTCGCTCTTGCACCATCGCCAGCGCTTCCTCCAACACCGGAGCAGCAATCGGGCATTCCTTCACGGCAAGATTCGCATGCGATCCGCGTCTCTTGTAGCACAGCATCGACGACGCCCGGTCCACATGCAGGCGAATACGGTTGCGGTATCCAAGCGCCTCGCCGGTCACTCCGAAGATCGCGGGAATATCTGTCAGATGCGCCCGCTCCAGCGATTCGCGCAGGATCTGCACCTTCATCTCCACCTGCGCCGCGTAGCTCGCATGTTGGTAATGGCATCCTCCACATTCGCCAAAGTAAGGACAGGGCGTCGCCGCCCGCTCAGGCGAAGACTCCAGCACGCTAACCAACTCGGCATTCGCATAGCTGCCGCGATCTTCAGTGACGTGTGCCTCAACCACCTCGCCCGGCAGCGTGAACGGAACAAAGATGGCCTTTCCCTCATTGCGAGCCAGTCCCGCACCGCCGTAGATGGCCTTCTCGATCTGCAGTTTCATCTGTAGGGGCCCCTAGCTCATGTAGAACAAACTCAGCCGCGGCAGTCCATACTTCTCCAGCAGCCGCTTGTGCAGAAACTGCTGCTCTACCTGCCGAATCTGCGTCGTCTGCATCCGCGAGCGATACGCCGCCAGGGCGCGGGAGCTTTCCTCGCGCATCGACACCAGATCGGCCTCCGGCGTAGCGGCCATCATCGCGCTGAAGAGTTTCTCCTCCATCACCGTCAGCCGCCGCTCCAGCTCTTCCAAATTCGGAGCGCCCGCCTTCACCTCTTCTGCAACGGCTCGCAGGCTCCCCGCAATCGGATGTGCTATCTCCCCGACCAGGCCGGTAAGCCCTGCCCCGTCGATCGCCTGCGCGCAGCTCTCGAGATGCGCCGCAATCCGCTCCGACTCGAATCCCGCGGAAGCATTTGCGTGTGCCGCTGGCTCCGTTCCAACCGAGGCTTCCTTCATATCCTCGACCGCGGTCATTACCTCCTGCGCGCAGTAGGCCAGCCCGTTGATGCGCCGCACCCGTGCGCGGCCCTTCCGCGAATCGTATTTGTCGAACGCCGCATCAATCCCGCGCAGCACCGCCTCCAGCGGAACTCCCGCCTCGCGCCACATCTCAATCAACGCCCAGTCGAGAGTTGATAACAGCAGGAGCGATCCTCTTCGCCGCTGGAAATGCTCTTCGATTTCCGTGAAGTAGTTGAAGTAGTTTTCCAAACTCAGCTTCAGGCCTTCGCCGGCGCAACATCGCCCCGGCCGCGCTGCTTCGCGCCCCCATGCTTCGCGGCAACGTTGCGCGCATAGATAAGGCGCAGCCCTTCCAACGTAAGCGTGTCGTTTACGTGCTTGATGTACTTCGACTCGTCCGCGATCAGGTGCGCCAGGCCGCCCGTCGCCACGCAGGTCGTGTCCGGTCCCAACTCGGCAATCATCCGCTCGAGAATGCTGTCGACCAGCCCGATGTGCCCGTAAAACAATCCGATCTGCAGATTATCGACCGTATTTGTTCCGATCACCTTCGGCGGCCGCTTGATCTCCACCCTTGGCAGCCGAGCTGCACGTGCAAACAGCGCTTCGGCTGAAATGTTCAGCCCCGGAGAGATCGCGCCTCCCAGAAACTCCCCCTTGCGCGAGACCACATCGAAATTCGTCGCCGTGCCAAAGTCCACCACGATGCACGGCCCGCCGTATTGCTCGAACGCCCCCACGCAGTTCGCCACGCGGTCCGCGCCAACCTCGCTGGGATTATCGGTGAGAATCGGCAGCCCCGTCTTCACGCCCGGCTCGATAAACACCGGCTTCTGTTTGAAATAGCGCTCGCAGAAGGTGCGCAGAATCCAGTCCATCGGAGGCACCACCGACGCAATGATGATGCCGGTGATCTCGCTGCTCGCGACTCCCTCCCCTTGCAACAGGTTGCGGATCAGGATGCCGTACTCGTCAGCCGTCTGCGCGTGTCGCGTGCTGATGCGCCAGGTGATGCGCAGCTCGCCGGGCACGCCATCCACCAGCGGAAAAAGCGCAATGACTGTATTCGTGTTGTTGACGTTCAGCGCCAGCAGCATGCCATCACCGTTTCAGCTTCTGCTCACGGACACCGCCGGAGTACACAGTCTTCACGCCCTCCGGCGTGCGAATCTGCAGAAAGCCGCGCGAATCCAGGCCTTCCGTTACCCCCGCGTAGCCGTCGAGCCCCTCCACGTACACCTGTTTGCCGCGAATCCACGACGACGCACGCTCGAGCCGCGCGAGAATGCTCGCCGTCGCGCCTTCCAGTTCTCCCGGCGCGGTCAGTGCATTCACCTCGCGGTCCAGCGATTGTAGCAAAGCTGCCAGTAGTTCCTGCCGCGGCCAGTCGCGGCCCGTCTCGATGTAGAGCGACGTCGCCAGCTCCCGCAGTTCCGCCGGAAACTGCTGCTGGTGCACATTGATGCCGATGCCGATCACCATGTGGCGAATGCGCGTCACTTCGGCATTCAGTTCGCTGAGAATGCCGCAGAACTTGCGTCGTCCCAAGAGCAGATCATTCGGCCAGCGCAGATCAGCCTCGAGCGACGCCACCCGCGCGACCGCATCGCGCACCGCCAACCCCGCCGCCAGTGAGAGCCAAAGCGCATCCGCCGGAACCAGCCTTGGCTGAAGCAGCACGCTCACATAGAGCCCTGACCCCGGTGGCGATTCCCATCCGTGCGCTCCGCGTCCGCGTCCCGCCGTCTGTTCGTCGGCCACGAACACCATTCCGTCCGGCGCGCCCGCGTCGCCTTCAGCCATGGCGTGCGTGTTTGTTGAGTGAATACTCGCGAAGAAGCGCAATTTCCCGGCAAATCGCGTGCCAGTCAGGGCGGTATCCAGCCCAGCCGCATCAAATCCGGCTTCGAAAGCCTGTGTCGCCATGCGCCTTAGTAAATCTCCGCCGTAATGCGCATGCTCAGGTCAACCGCGGGAGCGGAGTGCGTCAGCGCGCCGACCGAAATGTAATCCACGCCTGTCAGCGCATACTTGCGGATATTGTCGAGCACGATGCCGCCCGACGCCTCGACCGGAATATTACCGCCGCGCTCGTGCACCATCTTCACGGCCTTCTTCACATCGGAAGGGCTCATGTTGTCCAGCAGCAGCGACTCCGCGCCATTGTCGAGCGCCAGCCGCAGTTCGTCGAAGCTCCGAACTTCAATATCGATGGTCTGCCCCACGGCCCGCAATTCGTGCGCCTTCTTCAGCACCTTCTCGATGCCGCCGCCCAGCGAAATGTGATTGTTCTTGATCAGAATCCCATCGGAAAGATCCAGCCGGTGATTCTCGCCGCCGCCGCAGCGCACCGCGTACTTGTCGAGCACGCGCAGCCCCGGAATCGTCTTGCGCGTATCCAGAACCTTCGTGTCTGTACCCGAGATCGCGTCCACATACTGCCGCGTCAGCGTAGCAATGCCGCTCATGCGTTGCATCAGGTTGAGGATGACGCGCTCGCACGCCAGAATCACCCGTGCATTGTGGCGGATCACGGCAATTGCCTGCCCCTTCTTCACGCGCACGCCGTCGAACATCTCCGGATGGCTAACCACTTCGTAACGGCCGCTGTTACGTTTATCGAGCCGCGCAAAAATCTCCAGGAATCGCGGGATGCAGCCCAGCCCGGAGATCACGCAGTCCTGCTTGGCGATGACTGTGGCCGAAGCGAGCAGCGCAGGATCAATCGTAATCGCTGTCGTCACGTCGCTCGTGGCCCTGTCCTCGAGCAGCGCCTGCTCCAGGATGGCTTCGATTCTTCGGCTCCTCCACTCCATACCTGCTCCGGTCCTAAACCAGCTGCTCGAGTCGTTCGATCGCGTCCAGCGTCTCCTGGCGCAGCGTTGCGGACTCCGACGCCTGCTTCCTCAATCCCGCAATCACCTTCTCCGGCGCCTTTGCCAGGAAAGCCTCATTCTCGAGTTGCCGCTCCGCGTTGATCAGCACCTTCTCATACTGTTCCAGCTTTTTGCGCAGCCGCTCCCGCTCTGCAGCAACATCGATCTTCTTCTCATATGGGAAGCCAACTGTAAAGCTCACCGTCGTCCTCGAATGTGTGGAAGGAAGCGCCCAAACCGCAGGGAAGGTGGCCGACGACACGCGCGCCAGCTTGCTGACGATGTCCCGGTTCGCTGCTGCCAGAGACTGGATTCCCTCCGGCCCGAAAATCTCCACCGCAACTTCTTCGCGCTCCGGCACATCGAGTTCTTTTCGTAAGCCGCGGATCGTGACGATCAGCTCCTGCAATGTGGCCATATCATTTTCCACGGCGTCGTCCAGAGCCTCATCGAGAGCCTGCGGATAGCGCGACAGGGCGATGGACTTCGCCGGCGGGTTGCCATCGTAAACCGCATGCCACAACTCTTCGGTGATGAACGGCATGAAGGGAGAGAGCAGCCGCAGCGCCGCCTCGAATGTAGAGAGCAGTGTAATGAGCGCAGCTCTCACCGCGGTGCTGCGGGTTGTCTCATCGAAGTCGAGACGCACCTTCACAATCTCCAGGTACCAGTCGCAGAAGTCGCCCCAGAAGAACTGGTACACCAAATTCGCCGCTTCATCGAACCGATATTCCGACAGCCCTTTGTTCACATCCGCAGCCGTGTGGTTCAGGCGCGAAACAATCCAGCGTGCTTCGATGGGAGCATTCGCGTCCGGGCCGAATGAATTGGCCAGCGAGTGAGGATCGACGTAAATCCTCGCCCGCGCTGCCCGCTCCACGTTCATGAAGATGAACCGCGCCGCGTTCCAGATCTTGTTCGCAAACGCGCGATACCCGTCGATGCGGTCTTCACTCAGCGCAATATCCGTGCCCGGCGAGGCCATTGCCGCCAGCGTGAACCGCACCGCATCCGTGCCGAATTTGCCGACCACTTCGATGGGATCGATCACGTTGCCTTTGGTCTTCGACATCTTCTGCCGATCGGCATCGCGAATCAGCCCGTGAATATAAACATCACGGAACGGCCCCGCATCTTTCAGCGTGCGCTCCGACCCATCAGCCATCGGCACATCGAGCATGAAGTGGCAGCCGAACATGATCATGCGCGCCACCCAGAAGAACAGAATGTCGAACCCGGTAACCAACTGCTGAGTGGGATAGAAAACATCCAGGTCGCGCGTATGTTCCGGCCATCCGAAAACGGTGCAGGGAAGCAGTCCCGACGAAAACCATGTGTCGAGCACATCCGTCTCCTGCGTAATCTCGGCGCTCCCGCAATGCGCGCACTTCACCGGCGTCGCCCGCGCCACCGTCATCTGCTTGCAGGTCGCGCAGTGCCAGGCGGGAATGCGATGTCCCCACCACAGCTGCCGCGAGATGCACCAGTCGTAGATATTCCGCATCCACCCGAAATACGTCTTCGCATACTGCTCGGGCGTGAACTTGATGTACCCCTGCTCGACGGCCGCAATCGCCTTGTCTGCCAGCGGCTGAATCTTCACAAACCACTGCGTCGAGAGCCGCGGCTCCACAATCGTCTTGCTGCGGTCGCACTTGCCCACGGAGTTGACGTGGTCCTTCACCGCGCCCAGCAGCCCCTGGGCCTCAAGATCCGCCAGCACGCGCCTGCGGGCCTCGTAGCGATCCAGCCCCGCATACCCGCCGGCCTCGGCATTCATATGCGCCGTCTCATCCATCACCGAGATCGCCGGCAACCCATGCCGCTGCCCTATCGCAAAATCATTGGGATCATGTGCCGGTGTCACCTTTACCGCGCCCGTGCCGAACTCCGCGCTCACCCAGCTATCGGTGACTATCGGAATCTCCCGCCCTACCAGCGGCAGCCTCAGCCGCCTGCCATGCAGGTGCTTGTAGCGCTCATCATCGGGATTCACCGCCACCGCCGTGTCGCCCAGCATCGTCTCCGGACGCGTCGTGGCCACCGTGACAAACAGCCCCGGCTCGACTTGGTCCGGGTGAGCCTCACTCAACACGGGATAGCGAATCTCCCAAAGCTTACCCTGCTGCTCTTCATGCACTACTTCAAGATCGCTGATCGCCGTCTGGCAGTCCGGGCACCAGTTCACGATGTAGACACCGCGATAGATCAGTCCCTGCTCGTACAGCCGCACGAATGCCTCGCGCACCGCACGAGACAGGTTCTCGTCCATCGTGAAGTACTCTCGGGACCAGTCGACGCTGGTCCCCAGCCGCTTCATCTGCTCCAGGATCGCCCCGCCGTAGTGCTGTTTCCAGTCCCAAACGCGCTTTTCAAAGGCCTCGCGGCCGATCTTCAGCCGGCTCGTTCCCTCGCTCTCCAGCTGCTTTGACACCATCAGCTGGGTCGCAATGCCGGCGTGGTCCGTCCCTGGAACCCACAGCGTCCGGTGGCCCAGCATGCGATGCCAGCGAACGAGGATGTCCGACTCCGTGTGCTCGAACATGTGCCCCATGTGCAGATTGCCCGTCACGTTGGGCGGAGGCAACAGCATGGTGAAGACGGGCGCGCCCGTGACGTTCTCAGGGACGTTCTCAGGCGAAGGTACGTCGAACAGGCGTTCGCTTACCCAATAGGCGGCCCAGCGATCTTCAATCGCAGTCGGGTCATAAGCTTTCTGGAGTTCTTGCGGCATTTCCGGTGAGAAGACAACCCTTTACGATAGCACGGTAAGCGGCCCAGCACGGCTCATCGGCCGCGCTCTTCAGCGGTCATCTTAGGGCTCGCCGGCCTTCGCATATAGTTATCGCTGCGTCCCCGCTTAGGCAAAACCCTGCGCTGGAATTGGCCACGGGCGGGCAGTGAAGCTCTCAATCAGGAGAGGTGCAACCGGATGTCGGTAACGGACGTGATCAAAGTTCGCAACAACCGCAGCAAGCAGGTCCAGGTCGATCAGACCCGAACCGCCGGCCTGCTGAACTTCGTCGTCATTCTCGCCATTTGCGCTGTCGCTTACACCGATTGGGTCGTCGTGGCCAACGTCTCGCTCGGCTACCTCTATGTTCTGCCCATCGCTTTATGTGCGCTGATCAACCCACTGCAACTCACCGTCGGCCTGGTCGTCATTTGCACCTTTCTGACCGACATATTCGGGCCGCCGCCAGATTCTCTGAAATTGCGCATCGCCCACAATGCCGTCGCCCTTGGTGGCTTTCTCGTCGTCGGTATCCTCGTCACCCTCATCGTCCGACAACAGCGCCGGCTCGAAGCCGACGTACGCCGCCAGCGCGATGAATATGAGCGCGACCTGACCCTGGCTGCCCAGGTTCAGCGGCAGGTCCTGCCCAAGCCAGCGACGTTTCGATCGCTCGAAATCGGCGCGACTATGCAGCCCGCGCGCCTGCTGGGTGGCGATTACTACGACTACTTCCAGATCTCGGACGATGTAGTGGATGTCGTCATTGCCGATGTCTCCGGCAAGGGAGCCGCAGCCGCTCTCCTCATGCCATCGCTGGCCGTCGCTCTCCGCCTCCGCGCCCGCGAACTGAGCGGCCCGGCCGAGATTATGAAGGATCTCGATCGCGTTCTGAAGCAGGTCACGAACGCGGCCACCTTCGTCACCATGTTTTACGGACGGCTCAACCAGTCCAGCCGCACCCTCAAATACTCCTGCGGTGGTCACAACCCGCCCATCCTCGTGCATCCGAAATCCGGCGAGACCCAACTGCTGGAGGACACTGGGCCGATCCTAGGCATTCTCAGCGACGCCCAGTACTCCGATATCGAGATTCCGCTCCAGCAAGGCGAGATCCTCGCGCTCTATACCGACGGGGTCACCGAGCAGGAGAACGAGCAATCCGAGGAATTTTCCGTGGACCGCCTGAAGCAGGTCATCCTGAGCAACGAAACCGAACCGGCTGCGGCCCTCGTGAACAATATCTCCCAGGCCGTCTTCGCCTTTGCCGGAACGAAAGAACAGGCCGACGACCTCACCGCTGTCGTCGTAAAGATTCTTTAGTGGCCTCTGCGCCCTGCAAGCACAAGGGCCGCCCGCAGGCGGCCCTTGTGGAATTCCAACTGAACCCGCGCTAGAACGGATTCACCTTGGCCAGGCCCTTCTTCTTCTTGTGCTTGCTCGAAGACTCGTCCTTGGAGTTGTAAGGAGCCTTCTTGTTCTTGCTGTTGGCCGTCGTGCCCGTAGCCACCTGCGCTCCGCCGCTCTTCACATCGTTGATCTGATTAGGAGCCTCGGCCGGTTTGTCGATCGGCGGCAGCGGCTGATTGTTCGTCGGCCCCACAGCGTTGACCGCCGGAGTCTCAGGCACCCGAACCTCCCGGTTGACATCCGCGCTCGTGCCCGTCATCGGAGAAGCCGGCGCAGCCGAATTCCCCGCGCCATTCGCATCCCCTGCGCCTCCGCCGGCATTCGTGTTGCCGCTATCCGAATTTGACGCCTTGCTGCCGTCATTCAGGACTTCCACCGTCACCGTGCTGCCCGGCGAGCCGGAGGAATCCGGCACTGTCTCAAACTTCAGAGGAGTTGCCGGCTGATCTGTCCTCGGAGGAGCCGTACCGTTGCTGATCGCCGTTGCCGTTGTATCCGTGCCGTTCGGCGCGACACCGGGAAGAGCTGTGCCCTTCATCGCCGCCTGGAAGATCGCCGTCGTATCCTTGCTCACCTGGGGAGCCAGCGTGGAAGGGGGATCCGTCAGTGTCGGCTCACCCACACGCGCTGCCTCCACCGTCGACGGGCCGTGCTTTACCAGCAGCATGGCGCGATCCTTGATCTTCACATTCACGCGGCTGCCTTCTTCGGCTTCACTCTCCGCCAGTTCCTGAGCCGTTGGTTCCGGCACCGGGCGTCCTAGCGCGATCAGCCGGTCCTTCGCATCTTCCACATGCGGAGCCATCGGATACCGCGTGACCACCCGCGCCCACGCCGCTGCTGCACGATCGTTGAAGACCCGCACCAGTTGCGCCTTTGCCGCCGGCGGAATATTCAACCGGCTGGCGAGCTGCGCCTGATTCGCGTAAGCATCACCCAGCGTAATCAGCGTCAAGTCGCTGCGGCTGAATAGCGGATACGAGTCCGTCACCGTCTGCAGCCGGGCAATGCTGGCCGGCCAGTTCATGCGTAGCGCGTAGAAGGATCCAATCTCGTACTGCCGCTGCGCCAGCACTTCCTGCACGTCGCGCAGCCGCTGTTTGGCCCGCGGAATCAGCGGCGAATCCGGAAAATCCTGGATCATCGTGCGGTATTCCTGCTCCGCGTGCACCGCATTCTGCGGATCTCGGTCCGGCTTCTCCATCTGCTGGAAGTAAATATCGCCCACCTTCATCTGCGCTTCCGCAGCTTCCGGAGTATTCGGGAAGAAGGTGATGAAGTCCTTGTACTCGCCCTCGGCCTGGGTCAGCGCCGCCGATCCGCCTTCCTTGTACCAGGTGTCGCCGATCGCCAGCTTGGCGCGCATCGCGTACTCGGTCTCGGGATAGGTATTGAGCAGGGTCTGCAGGTCCAGCCGGGCGACATCGTACTTGCCCTTCTTCATGGCCAGCATGGCCTTGTCGAACAGCTCCTTGTCCGGCTGCTTGGAGTTCACATTTGCCAGCGGATTCTGGCCGAGATCGCCCTGCTTCTTTTTCTTCTTGCCGATCGCATGCGCCGACGGCACCAGTGCCACGCACAAGCCGATCACTGCAATCTGGGTAATAACGCGATTCATAACACCTCAACCATTCTCGATGCTTGCGGCCGCTGACCGTTCGCCGCCCGTTCTGAACTCAATCCGCCGCCGCCATTTGCGCCATCTGCAGCAGCTCCCGCGCATTCTGCTCCGCCCGCCCATCTGCGAAGACCGCGCTGCCCGCAACCAATAGGTCCGCTCCAGCTTCGACGACCTGCGCAATCGTGTCGTGAGCAACGCCGCCGTCCACTTCAATCCTATAGCTGTGGCCCAGCTCCTGGCGAAGCTCCTTCAACCGCCGGATCTTCTTGAGCGAATAGGGAATAAAGCTTTGTCCGCCAAATCCCGGATTCACGCTCATCACCAGCACATGGTGCACCATGCCCAGGATCGGAATCAGCAGATCCACCTCGGTCGCCGGATTGATCACCACCGCCGGCTGCATCCCGTGCTGCGCAATGTGCTCCAGCGTGCGGTGCAGATGCCGGCAGGCCTCGTAGTGGACGCTCATCCAGTCCGCGCCCGCGTCGGCGAACGACTCGATAAAGTCGTTGGGATTCTCGATCATCATGTGGCAATCGATCGGCAGGGAAGTCACCTTGCGCAGCGATGCCAGCACCGGAGTCCCAATCGTCAGATTAGGCACAAAATGCCCGTCCATCACATCGAAATGGATGACGGTGCCGCCGCCCGCCTCGGCAGCCCGAACCTCATCCGCCAGATGCGCAAAATCGGCTGAAAGAATCGATGGAAGAAGCTCAACCAAGATGAGGAAAGTGTACCAGCTTGACCCACCCCTCCGTCACTGCCGATCTTTAAGATCCTCACCTGACTTCAAGGCTCGTCATCCTGAGCGAAGGTCGCCGCGGCGACCGAAGTCGAAGGACCTGCTTTTCCCTCGCACCTCGTCTGGTCGCGGGGACGTTGATCGTCAAATTATTGGCTATTGACTATTGACTATTGACTATTGGCTATTGGCTATTGGCTATTGGCTATTGGCTATTGGCTATTGGCTATTGGCTAATGGCTAATGGCTAATGGCTGTAGTTTCACATCCGCAAACACAAACCCGTCCCGCTCCACCACCTCACCGCTCTCGACAGCAATCTCCCACCGGAACATCGGCCCTGCATACGCCACCGTATGAAACTCGCCCCGCTCCGCGCACGGATCCACATCTTCGGGCATGAGATTCAGGAGCGCCTCATCCAGATCCCGCCCCGCAAACTCCTTCGCCAGCTTCTTCGGATCGACGCACACAATCCGCGCCTTCACGCCCGCCGCCAGCATCTCCCGCACCAGCTCCCGCGTCGGCCGTCCCCACAGCGGAAACACCGGAGTCAGCCCCGACCCTGCCAGCTTATCTTCTCTGTACATGCGGACGTCTTCCAGAAACAGATCCCCGAACGCCATCACCTCAATGCCCTCCGCGACCGCCAACGCGCACGCCCCGCGCATCGCCGCCTCATAGTGCTCATTCGAGCACGGCCACGGCAGCGGAACCGTGATCAGCGGCAGCCCCGCCGCCTCGGCCTGCGCCTCAACCAGCTCTCTTCGCGTGCCATGCATGGCCACGCGATCGAACGCCGCATTCATCGTCGTCAGCAGCCCGGCGATCTCATACTCGCCACTCTGCCGCAGCATGTGCAGAGTCCACGCGCTGTCCTTGCCACTGCTCCAGGAAACCAGTGCCTTCTTCTTCATTCTTCCAGCTTAGCTGCGATTCAGAGTGAGTTAATTCCTTAGCAATTCCAACCTTCGGACGGATGAAGTGACCTCCTGGCTGGTACCATGCAAGCCATGAACAAAGTTGCGCCATTTCTCTGGTTCAATGACAACGCCGAAGAAGCCGCCGAGTTTTATCTGAGCGTTTTCCCGCACGCGCGCAAGCTCGGTGAGGTGCGTTCCAAAGGCGTTGGTCCCTGGCCCATGGGCAAGATTGCCACCATCACGATCGAGCTTGAAGGGCAGGAGATGGTCTTTCTCAACGGCGGCCCCGCGCATCAGCTCAACCCCGCCTTCTCGTTCTTTGTCCGCTGCGACTCCCAGGAAGAGATCGACAGCTACTGGGACAAGTTGATCGAAGGCGGCAAACCCATGGCCTGCGGCTGGCTCACAGACCGCTTCGGCCTATGCTGGCAGATTGTGCCACGCAATATCGGCGAGTTGATCAGTCATCCCAAGGCCATGCAAGCCATGATGGGGATGATCAAGATGGACCTGCCCGCGCTGGAAGCCGCCGCGAGATAGAACTGATAGCCTCCTCCAGCCAGATCCGTTGCTGCTTTGAGATTAGTGCGGGGTGATCCTAAACTTGCGTCCGCCGAATCAGTTTTCATTCAGAAATGTAGCCGTGCATGCCAATTGAACCGCCTTCATCGGGGGATCAAGCGTGAGTATGAAGTGCTCGGTTAGCGGCTCGAGTATCCAACCTGTTCCGGTTAGAACCAGCGTGGCTCGAAGCTTATTCGAAACGACGATGTTAATTTTATCGCCAATGTCATACTGGTTTTCTTCAACCCTTTTGCTGTGGGGGTGCCAGCTCGAAGTAATTGCCTCCATTCAGAAAGCTCCATGTCTGAAAATGTTCGGAGGCATTGGCCCAGGCAAACCAGAAGTCGTTCATCGGCGGTCCTTTCTTTCGTAAGAGATAAAGATGTGCCCGAAAGCGAGTCCCTGAAGCAGCCCGTCGTGGGCTTCCCAATCATAAGGGCCAAGACTCCTACGCCGTCACTTCCGCCGTCTCCCCGACGGCCTTCTTTGCCGGGCCAAGCGCGATCAGCGCCACTCCAATCACCACCAGTACGCCCGATCCAAGCAGAAATCCTGTGCGCATGGTTGGCATCTCGAGTCCTTGTATCGACATCGTCACGGCATGAGCAAAGCTTGACCACGCCGCGAAGGCGATCACGCTGCGATGCGCCGCCGGGTTGCGCACCGCGATCAGCAGAAACACCCCTAGCGTGAAATACAGGCTCATCATCATGGTGTCGCCCGTATCCGACCCCGCCGGATCCCGCAACCCCCAGATCAACGGAACAATGGCTGCCGAAAAGAGTAATCCAACCAGTACCAGCACGACCCTCAGCGCTCGCTCTCGCCACATTGTGCCCTCCTCTCGCAACTAATCATCCCGCGTCCGCAACCTCGGTCCGCACGCACTCGCAAACGGATTCGCCACGAACGTCCCCGGCAACCCCGAAATAATGACCGTCCCATCCGCATTGAAGTGGGCCGTCCGATACTCCCCCTCTGGAAGCCCATTCATTCGCCTCCAGTTCCGCCCGCCATCCGTCGTGATGTACACCCCTGTGAGCGCCGTCACCACCTGGCGGCTCGGCATCGCGGGATCCACCTCGATCCCATACGCCCGGATATTCGACCCCGTCTCGTCCTGATCTCTGTGGTAAATGAACACCTCATCCGTCACCTTCCACACCAGATCCGCGCTCATCGGCTCATAGATTCCCCAGCACGCCGCAATATGCAGCCCGCCCACCGTGTTGATCGCGTGGATAGCCGAATCCGGCTCCACTCCCTTCACCTCGCTCCACTTCATCGTCCTCAGGTCCAGCCGATATATCTGGTCTCCCGTCCCCACATACAGCGACCCCGGACGCACTCTCTCCGGCTTGTCCCACTCCATCGAAAAAATCTGCAGATCTGTGGGAATCTGCGGCAGCCGCCCATCCTCCAGCCACTCGCCTCCGCGCCCCCGGTGATAACTGAACAGCTTCGGATCCATATCGAAATATCCATACGCCACGATCAGCCGCCTGCCGTCCGCCGTCATCTTCGCCGCCGCCGCCCTCACCGGATCGCCCTCCTTCTTCGTGATGCTCACCCACGGCCGATCGTGCGGAACCCGCGGCCCCGTGATGTACTTCACTACCGCATCCGAGCCACGCGGAATCACCTGAAACGCACCTTTCTGCGTCGTCACCACAAACTCCCCGCCGCCGGGAGCCACACTCAACCCATTCCGCAGTCCCTCATCGATCCCCGCGTCAAAATATTCCGACCCCAGCCCCGCCACCACGGTCCACGTCTCGCCCCCGTCTGTTGATTTCGAGATGTACAGCGCTCGCTCTTCGGCCGGAACCTCACTGCTCAAATCCGCATTGAGACCCCACAACACGTTGCGATCTCTGTTGCCATATTTTGCCCGGTCGCTCGCCCTCAGGCTGGGATCGGTGGCCATCACCTCTACAAAATCCGCCGCGTACGCGTGACTCCCCGGCAGCGTCTTCACCTCGTGCACATAGCAGTCGTTCGCGTTCTGCTTTGTATTTGCTTCCGGCCTCTGTTGGCACACCATCACGGGAGCCGCCAGGACCATCGACCAGCTCATCCGCCTTAGCCACCGGCCGCGCACCACCGCACACCCCCGACAGCGCGTCTGGAGCACCGTCATCACGCGCCTACTTCCGAACTCCCTTATGATCCTGCCCGCCCTGGTGCAGAATCACGGCGTTCACCTGTCCCTTTTCATCGGTGACGAACTCCACCTCGGCATCGACCACCTTCAGAAAGAACTTCGTCTGCGATTCGGGATACACCGGAAACTTCGGCTGGTTTGTCGCCTGCGTCATCAGCTGATCGCCTTCGAGCGTAAAGGTCACGCTGAAGTTCGGCGCCAGCTGATAAGTCCCCACATACCGAGCCAGCACCGCCGGATCCACCTTCACCATCGTGCGTTCGACAGGTTTCCAGTCCGGCCAGTTATACGCAGCCGCGACGGCACTCATCACTTCGTACGCGAGACGGTTCCCACCCTGAGCATTCGTCATCACCGCCGCGGCGTCGCCATTGCTGTCGTATCCGACGAACAGGGCTTCGTAGCCTTCATTGACGCCGCCGTGCGAAAACCACTTGTCCGCCGTCGATCCGCCAAGTGACAATCCCAGTCCCCAGTCACCATTTCCCGGTGTCAGCATCTGTTGCGTCATCGACTGCGACAGCACTTGATTCGCCTTCCCCGCCAGCGAGTTCTGCACTTCGATCACGTACCGGCAAAGGTCCGAAGCCGTCGTCCACAATCCCGCCGCCGCCATCTCCGGATACGTGTGCGGCCCGCCCTTCACCGGCGTTCCATCGGCGTTGTACGGCATTGCCGCATTCGTCAGCAGCGCTGCAGGCAGAGGTTGCTGATACGTGCTGTGGCTCATCCCAATCGGAGCCAGGACCGCGTCGTGCAGAAACTGCGGGTACGGCTCCTTCACCGTATCGATCACCAGTTGCTGCATCACCGTGTACCCGCCTCCGGAATATCGCCAGTCCTTTCCCGGAGGGCTGTCCAGCCGTATCGGCTCCGTATTGGCCGGCTTTTCTCCATTCAGCACCTGCACCAGCGTCGGAATCGGCTCCCCCGCCGCATATCCGGGAAAGCCATGAACGGTCAGCCCCGCTGTGTGCGTCAGCAGCTCACGCAGGGTCACCACCGCACCCGGAGCGGCCGTACTCGCCGGAAGCTTCCAGCTTGTAAGCTTCGAATTAATATCCGCATCGAGCGACAGCTTGCCTTCCTGCACCAGATGCAGCGTGCCCATCGCAGCCACCGGCTTGCTGATCGAGCCCGCCTGAAAAATCGTGTCCGTCCTGACCGCCTCTCCGCCCGTTTGCCTCACCCCATATCCCTTGGCCCACTCGATCGCGCCCTTGTGGACAACAGCAATGCTCACGCCGGGAATATGCAGCTCCTCCATTCGCTTTGTCAGAGTTGTGCAGACCTTCGATTCACCTTTAACGATCACAGGCGGCGGAAGACACGCCTCCACCGCTGCAATCCGCTGCGCCACGTCGCTCTGCGGCGCAGCCGCCTGACCGTAAACCAGTCCCGCACTCAACCCAACAAAGACCGTCAACACGATGAGCTTTTTGGTCAGCAAACCGCACCTCCTCCACCCGCACGCCAGTATATGTGGAGCCGGGAACGGCAGCAGGCGAACGCCGATGGAGAGATTATGTCCTCACCTTTGAGGGGAAGTAGAGATTCCCGCATTTGCGGAACTCCACGCCTTGGAGCGGAATCTCATAGTCCATGAGAACACCCTGCGATGCCGTAAGCCTGTCAGCATCGGACGAAGTTTCGTGCAAGGCAGCAGCCAGGCCTTGGATCCTCACTGCATCCATTCTTGCTTCCAGCATGGCATTTATTGACAGCACAGCGGTCAATGTCGCTCTGCCGGCGTTGCAGGCAGGCTTTCACGGAACCGTGGTCGATGTGCAATGGGTCGTCGAGGCCTACGGGTTGTTCCTGGCGGGATTGATCCTGGTCGGAGGACTGCTCGGCGACCTCTTCGGCCGGCGCCTCATCTTTCTGATGGGTGTGGCAATGTTTGCGGTGGCCTCCGTCGCTTGCGGAGTAGCCGCCAACATTCATCAATTGATCATCGCCCGCGGTATCCAGGGTATGGGCGCTGCGCTCCTGATTCCCGGAAGTCTCGCGATCATCAGCACATCTTTCGACAAGGAAAGCCGCGGTCAGGCTATTGGTACATGGTCTGGTTTTACCGCCATCACCACCGCCCTGGGACCGGTTCTGGGCGGCTGGCTCGTGGAGCATGCTTCGTGGCGCTGGGTATTCTTCATCAACGTCCCGCTGGCCATAGCCGTCGTTGCTATCTTGCTTTGGCGAATTCCGGAGAGCCGCAGTGCAGTCACGCGTCGTGTCGACTGGTTAGGAGCGATGCTGGCAACTCTCGGACTTTGTGGATTAGTGAACGGCTTGATCGAATCGATCACTCTGGGCTGGAAAAATCCTCTAGTCGTGGGAAGCTTGATCGTTGGCTTCGCCTGTCTCATAGGATTTGCGGCTGTCGAAGCTCGTACGGCTTCGCCAATGATTCCACTCGCGCTCCTAAAGAATCCGAGCTTCACTGGCGCAAACCTGGTCACTTTCTTCCTCTACGCGGCTGTCGGCATTTTCTTCTTCTTATTCCCGTTGAACCTTATCCAGGTTCAGGAATACTCCTCGACTGCAACCGGAGCCGCCATCCTGCCTTTGATTCTCCTGATGTTTCTCCTTTCGCGCTGGGCGGGCGGACTCGTCACGCGATATGGCCAGAGAAGTCCGTTAGTCGTTGGCCCTCTTGTTGTCGCCTTGGGTTTCGTCCTGTTTGCCGTGCCCTCCATATCGGGTAACTACTGGAAGGAGTTTTTCCCGCCGATGATTGTCCTCGGGCTCGGCATGGCAGTTACAGTAGCCCCTCTCACTGCCGTTGTAATGAATTCTGTGGATCAGGATCGCGTCGGCACAGCTTCTGGAATCAATAATGCGGTCGCCCGAGTCGCCGGTGTGCTTGCCATTGCCATCCTCGGGATCGTGATGGTCTACGTCTTCCGCATTCGCCTGAACCGCGCACTGGCCGATCTTTCGCTGCCATCCTCGATACTGCAGGAGATCACATCCCAGGAGACCAGACTCGCCGGCCTGCAGACCTCTCTCCACTTGGATCCCGCTGCGAGCGCGGCAATCAAAGAGTTGGTCAGGAAATCATTCGTATTTGGATTTCGAACTATTATGTTGATCTGTGCGGGCCTGGCTGTTGCAAGTGCCGCAATCGCGCGGCTTGTGATTCCGAAGGATCGTCATCGCTCCAAACTCTTCGGGGAGACCTCCTGAGGCGGGTCTCACGGACGCTTATTTGTGCCCGTAATCCAGCCCCCTGTCTCCATGTGCCCTGCATCTTGCTGGCACCATCCCTCTGGCCCGCGCACCACAGGGAATTCTGTGCCGCGCCCGTAGTGCACAATGGGTTTTGCAAAGAAACACCATCCCGATACGGGAGCACCGATGAATACAGGGCATCCGCAAGGCAAGCTCACCCGCAGAGAAATGCTTCGCCTCTCCGCCGCCGTCGTGGCGACGTCCGAAGGTAAGACGCTTTTCGCACCGGCCGTTGCGTACGCCGCTCCGGCATCCCCGCCGACCACCGGCGAAAGCCAGCTCTACTCCACACTCCTCAAGACCTGGTGCGACGGCCTCATCGCCCGTCAGATCGTCGCGATGCGCGATCCAGCTTTCTACGGCGGCCTGCTCTGCCCCGCCTGCGCTCTCATCCACGGCCGCTGTGGCGACGCCGTCTACCCGCTACTCAAAATGGCGCACACCACCGGCGATGAAAAATACGTCCGCGCGGCAATACTCGTCCATGAGTGGTCGCAGGCGCAGGTGAGCCGGCCGGACGGCAGTTGGATCAACGACGTCACGCTCAGCCAATGGCAGGGCATCACTGTCTTCCATTCCATCGCGCTGGCCGAGGCTCTTACACACCACGGCGAGGCGCTCGACCCGACCACGCGCAGCGCCTGGACCGCGCGCCTGGCGGCCGCCGTCAAATTCCTCGATGGCTTCATCAGCATCGAAACCGGCAACGTCAACTACCCCGTCACGGCTACTCTGGCCTTCGTGCTTTGCGGCCAGGTGCTCGGCGAGCCCCGTTACATCGACCGCGGCCGCAAGCTCGCCCAGCGCGTCATGGAGCAGTTCACTCCCGACGGCTTCCTCTTCGGCGAAGGCCACCCGCTCAACGGAGTCTCGCCCAAGGGCTGCCGCCCCGTCGATCTCGGCTACAACGTCGAGGAGTCGCTGCCCGCGCTCGCCCTCTACAGCCTGCTCGCCGGCGACAAGCCTGTCGAGCAACAGGTGGTCGCCGCTCTCAAAACGCACATGGAATTCCAGCTGCCCGATGGCGCGTGGGACAACAGTTGGGGCACGCGCAACTACAAGTGGAGCTGGTGGGGCAGCCGCACCAGCGACGGTTGCCAACCCGGCTTCCTCCTGATGGCCGGGCACGATCCGCGCTTCCGCGAAGCCGCCCGCCGCAACACGGAACTGATGGCCGCCTGCACCGACGACGGCCTGCTCTACGGCGGCCCCGGCTACAAGGCGCACGGCGACCTGCCCTGCATCCATCACACTTTCGCGCACGCCAAGGCGCTCGCCGCGGCGCTCGACCGCGGCAGCTTCCCGGCGCATCCCGAACGGCCTGCGGTCCCGCGCGACGAGCCCTACGGCCTCAAAAGCTTTCCGGTGATCGGCACGCACCTCGCTGCCGTCGGTCCCTGGCGCGCCACGGTCACCGAGTACGACTGGGAGTACCAGGAACATGTGCAGGCCGGCGGCGGATCCGGCGCCGGTCACGTGACCGGCGGCGCCCTCTCTGTGCTCTACCACATGGCGCTTGGCCCCATTCTCACCGGCAGCATGACCCGCTACGAGATGATCGAGATTTCAAACCAGCAGCAGGAGCGCGCCGGACCGCACATGCCGCTCACCCCGCGCATCGAGTGCACCGCCGGCGACACATACACCAGCCTCAACGACTACAACGCTACGCTCTCGGCGACACGCTCCGGCGCAGGGGCGGTCTTCGAAGCCCATGGCCGCTTGATGAGCAACACGCATAAGCCGATGGAAGGCGACGGCCTGCTTTATGGGGTCCGTTGGACAATAAGCGAATCGGGCGTGGAACTCGCCGCCACTGTCACCGGCCAACTGCCCGCGTCGGCTTCGCTGCAATTTATCGTGCCGGTGATTGCCCGGGAGAGCGAGCGGGTTGAGCAGGTAAGCCCGCAGAGCGTGCGCATCTCCAAGCCCAAGGGTTCGCTCATCATCAGCATCGATGCCGCTATTCCCTTCGAGCCGATTCCCAGCGAGCGCACCTTCAACCTTGTCCCCGGCTTCGAAGCAGTTCCGCTGATCGTTGCAATGCAGCCCGGCAAAAAAGTGCGCATGAGGATCGAGGCTGCTGGCAAGGGGATGGAGAGGTGAGCCAAGTTGATGGCCGCCGGATTAGTGACGCATGGCCGCCTTGATCGGCATAGGGTGCAGTCACCTGTCGACACCTGGATCGTGTCCATCACGTCTTCCTGGTCGTTGAAGTAGGCATCGCCGAGAGCGGAGGTCCGGGACAGGTTCTGACTCATGTTGTCGAGCACGGAAGGAAACTGGGGCAACGCCTTGACGCTCGGATCCCATAGCTGTAGATCGACCGCTTTTGCCAGCGATTCGCCTTCCGGTTCCGGATGTCGGCGACGCTGAGTACCGATTTTTGCGAAGGTCTCGAAAGCGCGGCCCTTCGTCACAATTCCGTGCACCCCGGCGCCGATGAATATACTCTGGCAGCGCAAATCCGTAACTACGCCTCACTCTTCGGGAGAATCGACGATCATGAATCGAGTCGCCTTACTGCTGCTCCTGTCTCTTCCGCTCTGCGCTTATAGCCAGAATCAGAAGCCCCCGACAACCCTCAAGGGCGTCCTGCTCGAACAGCTGCGAACCACGCACAATAACGAGGACTGGTTTGTGCCGGCAAACATCGCCGTGCAAGGCCTGACCGCCGAACAGGCCAGATGGAGTCCGGGCAACGGACAGCACTCGGTGGGACAGCTCGCTTACCACCTCGTTTTCTGGGACCGGCAGGAGCTGGCGAAGTTCAAAGGGGAAACCCCCGAGAAGTTCAGCGGCAATAACGACGAGACATTCAACAACTTTGACAGCAAGCAGTGGAACGATCTCGTGAAGCAGCTGGATGACGTGATGACGGAGTGGGAGAAGGCGGTGGAAGCGGCCGACGACACCAAGATTGCCGAGTCAGCCTCGCTGATTGCTCACGTGGGCGCACACAACGCCTATCACATTGGCCAGATCGTTTATGTGCGCAAGCTACAGGGGTCGTGGGATCCGAGCAAGGGCGTGAAGTAGCCGCGGCTCGCGCCACGGTTGCAGTGAGGCCGCCGGTAACGTCGCCGTCAGACGGTTCGTGTATAAGGGAGCGGAAGTACCTTCAGGTATCTTCGCGCGACGATGGCGACACAGAATCACGTGACAACGAAGGTCATACGGCTGGAGCCGCGATGGCCCGCAATGGTGGCGCTCCTGGCCGCGGGCGGACTGCGCCTGGCTTTGCCTTCTTATCTTTCTGTGGGGCCGGACTGGATTCTGCTTGTCCTTGTGGTGGTGTTAATGATTCCCACGATATGGGCTCACTACAAGGGGCTCAATACGCTGAACCGTTTACTTGGATATATCCTGACCTCCATTGTGACAGCGGATATGATCCTTTCTCTCGGGCTGCTGGTGGCGGCGCTCCCGTCTCACAAGCAGGCCCCGGCGGACATGCTGCGGTCCGCCGCCGCGTTGTGGATCACGAACATTATTGTGTTCGCCTCGTGGTACTGGAGGCTGGACGCAGGC
Source organism: uncultured Acidobacteriaceae bacterium (assembly GCA_963721995.1). Taxonomy (GTDB): domain Bacteria; phylum Acidobacteriota; class Terriglobia; order Terriglobales; family Acidobacteriaceae; genus Silvibacterium. Next base: position 44,526 of record CAVRNK010000037.1, read on the forward strand.
GGTCCGCGGGCGCGCGAACTGCGTGGCGTTCATACGGATGGAGCTTTTCTCTTTCCGCAGATGATGCTTGACCAGCAGGCCAAGCGTGAAATGGGCGAGGACCAGTGGAGTCCAGGCTTTGTCGATTACCTGTTTCTGGCCTTCAATACAAGTACCGCTTTTTCGCCTACCGATACGCCGGTTCTCTCGCAATGGGCCAAGGTCATGACCATGGTTCAGGCCCTCATATCGCTATTGACAGTCGCTCTGCTGGCGGCGCGGGCGGTCAATATTCTGTAGCCGCGATCTTCCGGATGATCCCGTGCGGCGATTGCGCAAGCTCTGATTCGATCCATTTTTTGGGATGTTCGTAGCAAATGAAAATGTCCGGTTTTGTTAGCAGGTGAAATGTCCGGTTTATATTTCATCCAGCCGCCGCCGTCGTAGCTGTTGGAAAGTGGGAATCCCGCGCCGTTTGCGGGATTTCCAAGCGAGGTGGAAAAGTCGGCTTTTGGACTTTCCCACGGAGCGGCTTTTCAACAGCTTGCTTAATTGCCGTCTGCGTGATCGGTGTGCCCTGGCTGGAGTAGCGTCCGAGGCGGCGTGGCCCGTGGGTCATGCTGAGAGTGCCGTCCAGATGCTGGTGCACGATGACGTTGCAGTCGGCGAGGGTGCCGCGCCAGCTTACCTTGTCGATCTGCAAGGCCAGGTTCTGGAAGCTGACGGTGTTGTCGCGACTGACCGTACGCTCGAACTGGAGCGAGAAGATCAAGTCGAGGTCGCGGCGCGGGCAGGCGGTGAAGGCGGTGCCGCGCTGCGCCGCAGGCACCTGGAAGCGGCGGTTGAACTCGTCCACGTAGTGCTCGCGCAGAAAGCGGTTGGCTTCCGCAAGGGTGCTGATCCCGTGCAACCGGAGCTCCTGCGGCAGCCGTCCCTGCCAGGTCCCGAAGTTGCGTTCCGAGCGGCCCCGCGCCTGAGGCGAGTAAGCCGGAATCATCTGCACGCCCAGATCGCGCAGCGCACGGCCCACCTGGGTCAAACGATGCGGGTCCACCTTGCCGCCAGCCTTCGGTGTCAGCCAGAAATGACTGCCTCGATCCGAGTACAAGGCGCAGAACAGCCCCTTGCGCTCGATGACTTCTCGCAGCGCGGCCATCACCGTAATCGTCGATTCTTCTTCCACCAACTGGGCGTAATAGATTTCACTGGTAGCGTCGTCCAGAATCACGATCAGGTCATACCAGCGCTCATCCTGAAACCACTGGTGGCGGCTGCCGTCGATGTGCAGCAACATGCCCGGCAGCGGGCGCCGTTCGCGCCGCTTGCGGTGTATGCCGCGCTTGCGGGCCTTGGCCACCAATCCCGCTCCCTGCAAGGCCAACTTTACCCAGGTATAGCTCAGATGGATCCCGTGCTCGGCGCCGAGCTTCTCGTGAAAATGGCGCACGTTCAGGTCAAAGTACTTCTCCCGGTAAAGCCCCAGCACCTGCTCGGCCTGCGCCAGTGGCACACGCTTTTGGCTTGGCCGGCCGCGCCGCCGGTCGATCAGTCCGTCGTAGCCGTGTTCTTCATAGCGCTCTCGCCAACGCCGCATCTGTCGCTCGCTGATGCCGATGATCTCCGCCGCCTGCCACCAGTTGATCTTCTTCCCCATCGCTCGCAAGATTACTTCCTGCACCTTCATCGCCCGCTCCACTGCGGCCCTCGGATACGTACCCACGCTCTCTCGCATGGACATATCCTCGCCGCCCGCTAAGCGGACATTTCACCTGCTAACTTCACTGGACATATCATGTGCTAACGACAGATCCATTTTTTGGGATTGACACCGTTCCTATCGCGCTCTATCATCGGCGCGTTTTACTCGGGGGCCGTCCAATCTCAGGATGGTTCACATCCGACGAGTCTAGACCTCTCCCCATCCATGACAGACCCGCCGTTTTAAACCCGCGCGCGCCCCACGCGTGCGAAGGAGGGTCCCATGGCCCAGGCTAATCGTGTTTCCACTCAACACTCACGCATTCACTTCCTGTTGTTGTTCGTCGCACTCCTCGCCACACAGCTGCTCACGGCTTCGGCGTTCGCGTCCGATCCAGTCCTCGACTGGATGACGATCACAAATGGCACCGCTCTGTCCTCTCCATCTACATCCGGTAATCCGCTGCTCACCACACGGGTGATTTCCATTGTCTCGGCGTCGGTCTTCGACGCCGTTAACGGTGTCGAGCGACGCTATCAGCCTATCCACGTCTGGCCGGATGCGCCCCGGCATGCATCGGCGGGCGCGGCGGCAGTCCAGGCGGCGTATGCCATCCTGATCAGGTTCTACCCAGACCTCACAGCATCCCTTACCACACAGCGCGACGCATCGATCGCCGCGCTTAGCTCGTCGGCAAGTCCGAAAGCTATTCAGGCAGGTATGACTTGGGGCCAGACCGTTGCCGATGCCATCTGGAATTGGCGGCTGAACGATGGATTTGCTCCACCCCCGCCACCCTTCTTCGGCGTGCAAAGCATTGCCGGAGCGCCGGCTGCAATCGGCCTCTGGCGGCCGACCCCACTCCTGAATGCGCCTGGCATAGGCGTGCAGTTCGCTACTATGACGCCGTGGGTGCTCAAACGAGCGTCGCAGTTCCGCCCGCCGCCGCCGTACGCACTCACCAGCGCCGAGTATGCTGCCGACTACAACGAAATCAAGATTATGGGAGTCTACAGTGGCTCCGGACGAACGGATGACCAGTCGGAACTGGCTCTTTTCTGGGCGGGCAACACGCCGCTCTATTGGGTCCGTATCGGTCTTCAAGTTGCCGCGAGCCACGGATTAACGCTCTCTGAGAACGCCCGCCTCTTTGCCCAACTCAATATTTCGATGGCCGACGGAGGGTTTGCCGTCTTTGATGCCAAGTATCGTTACCTCTTCTGGCGTCCGATCACGGCAATTCACGAGGCTGGCGCTGACGGCAACGCCGCGACGGATCCCGACCCGGCGTGGACTCCTTGGCTCGACTTTTTCCCCACTGGAACGCCCGCCCATCCTGAATATCCCTCCGCGCATGCGGTTGTGAGCGGAGCAGCTGCAGCCGTGCTCGCGGCCACCTTCGGCGATGACACCGCATTCACCGTTACATCGAACGTTCGCCCGGCCACGCGGTCGTTCCCGAGCTTCTCGGCCGTGGTCTCCGAGATTGCTGATGCCCGTGTGTTTGGCGGTATCCATTTCAGGACGTCCTGTGTCGTAGGGAACGGCGTAGGGCAGGAGGTGGCGAATTATGTCATGTCTCACGCCATGCGCCCGGGGGAGGACGACCGGGACCACCATTAGCGTGGGGGCAACCGACCCTCGAAATTCGTCACCGGCGTTGACGGTTAAAAAAATCGTCCGATTTCGGACAGCGATGCCTGAGGTCGGACATTGCCGAGAAGGAGCTGCGCGATTAAGCCGAGTAGATTGAGAGGTCTTTGCTCGAATCAGGAATGGACTGCGGTTTGCTGCGTTATCTCCAGGTCTTTCTGCCTGGGAGAAGCGCAATGCCTGGAGATCTGAAGTTCGCCTGGCGTCAGCTCAGGAAATCACCCGGATTCAGCCTGACGGCTGTGTTGACGCTGGCCCTGGGAATCGGCGGGGTGACCGCAGTCTTCTCGGTGGTCGAAGCCGTGCTGTTGCGGCCGCTGCCCTATAAGGATTCTGCCAGCCTGTTTCTGCTGCGGGAGAGGGTGGAGCACCTGATGGAGGGCGACGCGAATCTGTCGGCTCCCGATGTGCTGACCTTCGCGCGCGAGAACAAGGCGTTCACCGGCGTCGGCGGCTTCATCGGCGCCACGTTTGAAGCGTCGGGGGCCGGAGCGCCGTTCCGGGCGCGGGCAGAGCGGCTGACGGCCTCTATGTTTCCAGTGCTCGGGATCGAGCCGATTCTCGGCAGGACCTTCACGCAACAGGAGGATGACACATCGGCCCCGGTGACGGTACTCAGTCATGCTCTGTGGCAGGAACGATACCAGAGCGATCCGCACGTTCTCGGCAAGACGATTGAGCTCGATCGCAGGCCATACACAATCATCGGCGTGATGCCGCCCGAGTTTCAGTCGCCGATTGGTCTGGGAGGGTTGGCGCCGCGCGACCTGTGGGTCCCGATGAGCTTCACGCCGGTGGAGAAGGGCGCCGAGGCGGACAACTTCGATTACGGGGCGGTTGCCCGGCTGAAGCCCAGCGTCACGCCTCAGCAAGCGCAGCAGGATGTGGACCGAGTAACGGCGATCATTGGCGCGAAAATTCCAGATATCAAGCTGCGTACCTCAATTCACAGCCTGAAGGAAGAGACTGTGCGCGAGGCTCGGCCGTTGCTGCGCGTCCTGCTTGTGGCGGTAGCGCTGATTCTGCTGATCGCATGCGCCAACCTGGCGAATCTGCAACTGGTGCGCGCTGCCGGACGCAGGCGGGAGTTCGGAGTGAGGCTGGCGCTGGGCGCGGCGCGGCGGACGATGCTGTGGCAATCGTTGACTGAAAGCCTGCTGCTGAGCGCCATCGGGGGCTTGCTGGGAGTGGCGCTGGCGATCGTGCTGGTTCACGTAGCCCGGGCCAGCCTGGTGGATGTGGTGCCCCGGCTGAACGAAATCGCGGTGAACTGGCCGGTGGTGCTGCTGGCGATAGGACTGACTGGGGCGACTGGCGTGTTGTGCGGACTGGCTCCCGCGCTGGCCAGCATGAAGGCTGAGGTGCTGGATGCCCTGCGGGAAGGGACGCATGGAGGTGGGCAGAGCCGCGGACAGCACCGGCTACGCAACGTTCTGGTAGTCACTGAGGCAGCGCTGGCCATGGTGCTGCTGGTAGGCGCGGGACTGCTGCTGCGCAGCTTCGCGAAGATGCTGGCCACCGATCCCGGGATTGAGACGACACACGTGATGACTGCCTCGCTGGCGTTGCCGAAGCAAGACTATCCGACGCAGGAACGCGTGAACGTGTTCTATGGCGAGTTGCAGCGGCAATTGGAGGCGATGCCGGGTGTACGTGCGGTCGGATTTTCATCGAACATCCCGATTATCGGTCGCAACTCGAGCCGGTTGTTCGCCCCCCAGGGCTATGTCAAGAAGCCCAACGAGGGCTGGTCGCTGGCTTCGAATTATCTGGTTGCGGGAAATTATTTCGACGCGTTGCATATTCCGCTTATCTCTGGACGCTACTTCGACGCGCGTGACGAGCAACCCGGAGCGCCGCTGGCGGTGATCATCAGCCAGTCATTCGCTCGGCATTATTTTGCCGGCAAGGATGCTGTCGGCATGCACCTGAAGGTCGGTCCGAGCTACGACACGTCTTTGCCGCCGATGGTGGTAGTCGGGGTGGTCGGCGATGTGAAGCCCAATCATCTGGACGATGCCCAGATGGTGCAGATGTACGAACCGGTGTCGCAGGCGGCCGCGGATCTCGGTTCGCTTGCAGCCATGATCGGCGTTGTTGGCGATCTGCGCGTGGTTGTGCGCACGGCGAACGACCCAGGTGCGCTGGAGGCGAACTTCACGAAGGTGGTCCGTCAGCTTGACCCGCTGCTGGCCATCACCGATATGCAGACGATGGATGAGGTCGTTGCAGCGACGGAATCGTCGCGGCGCTTCAACACTATCATCCTGACGGCATTCGCGGGGATTGCTCTGATGCTGTCTCTGCTGGGGATCTACGGAGTGCTTGCCTACACCGTGACGGAGAGGACGCGTGAAATTGCGATCCGCATGGCGCTGGGTGCAACGCGCGAGGATGTGTTGAGGCGCACGATCCGGTCCGCCGTCTCGCTCGGCGCAGCAGGGATCGCGGGTGGTCTCATCGTTTCGGTGGGGGTGACGCATTTTCTGAAAAGCCTGCTCTATGGAGTGCAACCGCTGGATGCGGCGGCCATTGCGGGAGCGACCGCGGTGCTGCTGCTGTGCGCTGCCTTGGCAGGCTGGCTGCCGGCGCGCAGGGCGTCTGCGATTGACCCAATGGAAGCATTGAGGAACGAGTAGGCAAAGGAGGCAGGTATGCTGGCAGACCTGAAGTACGCGCTGCGACAGTTGAGAAAGTCTCCGGGATTCGCCTTGACAGCGATTCTTACGCTGGCGATCGGCATCGGCGCCAATGCGGTTGTGTTCAGCGTTCTGAATGCGCTGATACTGCATCCGCTGCCGCTGTTGCATGGCGATCGCCTTGTCTTTCTGGAGCGCATGCCGCAGGATTCGCCCAATCAGTCTTACCCGGATTATCGCGACATGCGCGACCAGAACTCTGTCCTGTCGGGTCTGGCGGCTTATCGGATAGATTCGGCCGGACTGGATACAGGCAAGAATCCGTCGAGGATCTGGTTCTATGAAGCCTCGGGAACTACTTCGATGTTGTCGGTGCTGAGCCTTATCTGGGTCGCTTTTTCCATAGCGCGGACGAGCACGGCCCCGGTTCGGCTCCCTATGCGGTACTGAGCTATGGCTACTGGCAAAGCCAGTTTGGCGCCGATCCCCGGATCGTGGGCAAAACCGTTCAGATCAATAAGCATCCGTTCAACGTGATCGGTGTTGCTCCAGAGACATTTCGCGGCACCGAGCTCTTTTTCGCTCCCGCTCTGTGGATTCCCGTGGTGAACGAAAACCAGATCGATGGCTGGAATTTTCTTGAGGAGCGCGGCGACCACACGATTTACCTCATGGGCCGGTTGCGGCCCCGGGTGAATGTCGCTTCAGCGGAGTCGGACCTGAACGTCATTGCGAATCATCTCGCGGCGCAGTATCCGCAGACGGACCAGGGCGTGCAGGTGCGGCTCGTTCGTCCGGGACTGTTAGGCGATACGCTGGGGCGTCCGGTGCGCGCATTTCTGGGCGGAGTGATGTTGCTGGCACTTTTAATTCTGCTGGCAACCTGCGCCAATCTCGGCAGCCTGTTTGCTGCACGGGCGGCGGATCGGTCCCGCGAGATGGCGATCCGGATGGCGCTGGGATCGACGCGGCGGCGCATTCTGCGCCAGCTCTTGATCGAGGCCGCGATTCTGTCACTCGCGGGCGGCGTCGTGGGAGTACAGGCTGCGGCGATGCTTCTTCGCTGGCTAAGCGGCTGGGAGGTAATACCCAATTCGCCGATTCAGGTGCCCGTGAATCCAAATGCAACTACCTATGTAGTCGCTCTGCTGCTTGCGATTGTGAGCGGCGTGTTATTCGGCATTACACCCATCCGTCAGGTATTTCGCGCCGACGCCTATCAGCTGGTGAAAGCAGGAGCGTCCGCGGCGCGAGTCTGGCGCAGGCTCACGCTGCGGGATGTGCTGCTGGTGGTGCAGATCGCCGTATGCGCGGTGCTGGTGACGTCGTCGCTGGTGGCGGTCCGCGGCCTGGTGCGGTCGCTGCATAGTAATTTCGGATTCACGCCCGAAGGCGCAATGCTGGCCAAATTCGATCTGCACAGTGCGGGGTACAACGACGCGAATGCGGAGCGGTTCCAGCGCGAGGCGCTCGAGTCGGTCCAGCGGATCCCGGGCGTGTTCGCTGCGGGATACATCAACTTTGCTCCGCTTGGCGTCGTTTATTCTGACACGTTGGTGTATGCGAACGGGACTACCGATTTCCGGCCTCAGAATTCGATCGCCGATGCGCTTTACTACAAAGTTTCTCCGGGCTATTTCGGCGCGGCTCAGACAGCGCTGCTTGCCGGGCGCGATTTTACCTGGCACGACGATGCAAAAAGCCCCAAACTAGCCGTGGTGAACGAAACATTCGCGCGCAAGGTCTTCGGTTCGGTCGGCAATGCCATCGACGGGCATTTCCTGAAGGGCGACAAAAGTCAGATTGAAATAGTAGGCGTGGTGCAGGATGGAAAGTATCGCACTCTGACCGAAGAGCCGCAGCCGGCGATGTTTTTTCCATTCCTGCAGAACACCGATACCAGTACGATGCTGGTGGTGCGCGCCAACCGCAGCGCGACACAACTGGCCACAGCGCTGCAGAAGACGCTGGCCGGCCTTGACCCGGGATTGCCGGTGCTGATCGAAACGTGGCCGGCAGCACTGGACACTGCGCTTTTTGCAGCCCGGGCGGCGACGGTTGCGCTCGGAGTAATGGGAATGCTTGGGGCGATGCTGGCGGTGACGGGGATATTCGGCATGGCATCCTATTCGGTCAGTAAGCGCATGCGAGAACTGGGAATCCGTGTTGCCCTGGGAGCGCGGCGCGTCGAAGTAATGCAGGCGGCGCTGGCGCGGTCCGTGAAGCTGCTATGCGCGGGCTCGATAGCAGGGTTGGTACTGGGAATGGGGGCCGGCAAGGTGCTCGGGTCTGTAGTCTACGAGGCGACGCCGCGCGATCCGCTGGTGGTGTGCGGTGTTCTGGTCGCAATGGTGATGCTGGGGGCGATTGCAGCGTGGCTTCCGGCGAGACGGGCGGCTGGAGTAGATCCTGCGATTCTGCTGAGGGAAGAATAAGACAGGCAGAGCGTATCTGTTTCGTAATCGTAACGGTGGCAAATGCTCAATGACTTAAAATTTGCAGTACGGCAGCCGAATCGATCACGTTCTGACTCTGCGGAGCGAATGAGATATACCTCGTCTTAACTTGTAACAAGTTTGGTGACGAATATGCTGGATGATCTTAAATTTGCGCTACGGCAGTTGAAGAAATCGCCAGGATTTGCTGTCACGGCGATCCTGACCCTGGCTCTTGGAATCGGCGCCAACACGGCGATATTCTCACTGCTCGATCAGGCCCTGCTGCGCTCGCTGCCGGTCCGTGATCCGCAACAGCTTGTATTGCTGGAAGCAACACCCTATAACGTGTGGAATGGCAGCACCTCGATCAACGGCGGCGACGAGAAGGCGTACTTCTCTTATCCGATGTACAAGGATCTGCGCGACCAGAACAAGGTCTTCGACGGCTTGATCGCAATGGTGCAGGCGCAAGCGGGCATCGAGTGGAAGCAGCAGTCGGCGCTTGTAAATGCCGAACTGGTAAGCGGGAACTATTTCGATGTCCTGGGCGTGCAGCCCGCGGTTGGCCGCCTTCTGGTGCAGCAGGACGATGTAGTTACAAATGGCAGCCCGGTGGTCGTCCTGAGCTTTCGATACTGGAAGAATCACTTTGCTGCGGACGCGCACGTTGTTGGCCAGACGCTGGCGGTGAATGGCCATCCCTTTCAAATTGTCGGGGTATCGAAGCCGGGATTTGACAGCGCAATCTGGGGCTCGCCGGCGGATTTGTTTGTTCTCATGACGATGAAGCCGGTAGTCGTGCCGAATACCAGCGATCTCGACCGCCACGATTCACGCTGGCTGAATATACTCGGACGGCTGAAGCCCGGCGAGACGTGCGCTCAGGCGCAGGCAGCGATGGCGCCTCTGTGGCACTCGCTGCGCACTGCCGAACTGCCGCTGTTCAAGAACAACTCCAAGCGGTTTATCGATGGCTTTGTCAATAAGAGTGCGCTGCTGGTGGTCGACGGCTCGCAGGGTTTCTCGTATTCAAGGGACGATCTGCGAACACCCCTGCTGGTGGTGATGGGGATGGTGGTGCTGGTCGCGCTGATGGCGGCGGTGAACGTTGCCAGCCTGGTTCTTGTGCGATCGGCTGGGCGAATGCGCGAGTTCTCCATGCGCTATGCACTCGGAGCCAGGCGCCGCCAGGTTGTGCGGCAATTGGTAATCGAAGGCCTGGTGCTGGGGGTTCTGGGAGGAGCAGCCGGCCTCGCGCTGGTTCCGGCGGCGACGCGCTTTCTGGTGAGCCGCATGACCAGCGGCGAGGGGCAGCCGCCATTTTCAACCAGCATCGACGGCCGTGTGCTGGCATTCAATTTCGCGGTGGCACTTGGCGTGAGCCTGTTGTTTGCGCTGGCCCCGGCGCTGCAGTTCTGGAAGCCGGACCTCGTCAGCCAAATGAAGGAGCAGAGCGCGGGTAGCATGGGTGTAAGGCTGACCTTCCGGCGGGCGACGGTGGCATTGCAGATTGGCTTGAGCCTCCTTCTGCTTGCCTGTTCCGGTCTGTTTGTGCGAACGCTGCACAATTTGCGCAACGTAAAGGTCGGGTTTGCGACCGATCACCTGATCACATTCGGGCTGGAGCCAAATCTCGCGGGATACAGCAAGGATGCGGTGCTGCTCGTTCACCAGCGCATACTTGACCGGCTGGCGGCGCTACCCGGTGTCGCCAGCGTGGGCGCGACCGACGATCCGGAACTTGTCAACGATGGCGAGAGCGGAAATATCAGCGTGCAGGGCTATACCCCAAGGGAAGGCGAGGATATGAACGCGGAGCGGCCCTCCGTGACGCCCGACTACTTTACGACGCTGAAGGTCCCGTTACTGGCGGGAAGGGCGTTTACGCAGACAGACAACGCAACCCGCTCGCCGGTGGCGATTGTGAATGAGTCGCTGGCGAAGCGGTTCTTCGGCAGTCCTCAAAATGCGATCGGGCGCAAGCTGGCTAACGGCGGCGGCAAGGATCTGAAATACGACGTTGAGATAGTCGGAGTCACACGCGACTACATTCATCGCAGCATGCGCGCGTCAGTAAAGATGACCGTTTATCGACCGGCTGCCCAGAACTCGAATCCGGCGGGCATGCACTACTACATACGGACGTGGGGAGCTCCGGACACCGCGATGGCCATGACCCGGCAGGCGGTGCAGCAGATTGATTCGAAGCTCGTGATTGACGGCCTGAGCACGATGGACGCCGAGATTGACCAGAACATCAATGACGAGCGGATGATCGCGCTGCTGGCGGTTAGCTTCGGTGTTCTGGCGACACTGCTTGCTGGAATCGGCCTCTACGGCGTGCTCGCTTATGCAACCGCACAGCGAACACGCGAGATCGGCGTACGCATGGCTTTGGGCTCGGATCGAATCGGCATTGTCGTTCTGGTGCTGAAGGATGTGCTGAAGCTTGCGGGAATCAGCGTTGCCATCGCTGTTCCGCTCACCATCGCGATCACGCGCCTCTTGAAGAGCCAGCTCTTTGGGGTTTCAAACGCGGATCCGGTAGTGCTGATCGTCGCGACCGCGCTGGTCGCGGGCGTCGCCGTGATCGCTGCCGCTCTGCCGGCCCGGCGGGCGGCAAGCGTAGAGCCGATGCGTGCTTTACGGAGCGAGTAAAAGAAGCGCCAGGAATTCGGATTGTGTACCCGTGACGGGTGCAAATTCATTACCCATAACTAACTTTTATCGATCATGCCGGTAAGTCGTTATAGTGATCCCCCGAGAGCGTAGTTCTGACCTGTAATGATCGGTGTGCGGCGCTAAACCCATTCATCTCCCGCTTGCGCGCAGCCTGGGCCTGCTATAAGCGATCGCTTATAGCAGTTATTGGTCTCTCTGATAGAGGAATAATTTCCTCTTGAATCCGGGCAACCCATGTCCTACGGTGGGTCATGGCAGTCATCTTCGCGGCGTTTCATTCCTCAAGATTGCGTAAGAGGCAGGATAAATACTTCGAGAGATGTTGATCTGATCCGTCTCTGAGTTTTCACCAACTCGCAAGCTCCCGAGACAACACAAAACATAAAACTCACACGAAAAACCCTTTGGAGGCTATGCATTATGTCATTCCGAAGCAGGCGACTTTTATCATTTACCTTGTTGCTCCTTCTGGGAATCGGGCTTTCACTGGCTCCGGCTTCTCAGGCCCAGACGTTCCGTGGCGGTTTAAATGGCGTTGTGACCGACCAGTCTGGAGCAGTAGTTCCAAGCGCAGAGGTACTTGCCCTGGATCCAGCCACGGGCATCACCCACACCACTGTCACATCGAGCGGTGGCGAGTTTACCTTTCAGGATTTGCCGTTGGGAGCATACGACGTCACGGCTACGGCGCCCGGATTTCAGAAAGTCAAGTTCGATAAGGTGCCGGTACAGGCGGGATCGATCTATAGCCTGCCAATCAAATTAAGTGTGGCTCAGCAAGCAACCACAATTGAAGTGAACGCGGCGGCCTTGTCGCTCGATACCACGTCGACGACCCAGACCGCGGTGGTAAGCGGCAAGCCCCTGCAGGACACGCCGCTGAATGGCAGAGATTTTACGCAGTTGATTATTCTGTCGCCGGGGTTTTCCAACTCGGGGGCCGGCGGTTATGGTTCTCTTAACGGTACGCGCGCCAATCAGATCAATTGGCAGATTGATGGTATCGACAACAACGACCTCTGGCATAATATCCCCGCGGTCAACCAGGGCGGTGTGTCCGGAATTGCAGGCATCATTCTTCCCATCGACGCAGTCGATCAATTCTCGGCACAAACACAGGCCGCTCCGGAATCCGGGCGAAATCCAGGCGGCAGTGTCAATCTCTCGCTGAAGTCGGGCACCAACCAACTTCATGGCACCGCTTACTACTACAACCGCAATGAAGCTCTTGGCGCAATGAATCCGTTCACGGCACCTGTGAAGCAGGAAGTTCGCAACTATAACTATGGTTTTTCCGCTGGGGGGCCAGTCGTTCGCGACAAGCTCTTCTGGTTTGTGACGTACGAACACCAGCGGTTCACTATCGGCGTTCCCGATCAGGCAACGGAGCCGTCGCAGCCGTGGCAGGCCGAAGCAAAAGCTGCCCTGGCAACTTTTGGAGTGCCGGTGAACCCTGTATCCACGGCGATGCTCAGCACGCTATGGCCAGCCTCAGCGACGGGTAGCCTGCCGGCAACCGTCAACAACTACACCAGTTCATTTAATGAGTATGGGTATAGCTATAACGGCCTCGCGAAAATAGACTATACGATCAACGGCAAGAATAGCCTCACCGCCCACTGGTTCGTCGGGCAAGGGAATCAGGTAGCGCCGGTAGGCTCAAGCCTGTACTACTACTATGAGGTGGCGCCGATCCATGTGCAGAACTACGCCATCGTATACAACCACGTCTTTACACCGACTATCACGAACCAGTTGCTCCTGGGCGTAAATTATTTCAACCAGGTCTTCAACGATTACAACAACAGCTTCGATATGGCCAGCTTAGGTCTCGTCACCGGCTCTTCGCTGCCCGGGGCCGCGAATCTGCAGATCGCAGGCTTTGATGCGGTTGGTGAGACACCGCCTGAGGGCCGTAATGACATCACAGGTCACCTGACGGATGATGTTGCCTGGACCGTGGGCAAGCATCAGTTCAAGTTTGGCGGCGAGTTCCGCCAGGCGCAGCTTGACGAGTTTTATCATCGCCATGCTTTGGGAAGCTTCACCTTTGATGGCACTCAGGGACCGGACGCAACCGCGAATCCCACCGACTCATGGGACACTGGCGACCCGCGCATCGATGCCCTTGCCGATTTCATGGCGGGAAATGTGGTTACCTCATCAATTGCACTCGGCGATCCTGACCGGCAGGTATTTGTAAATACTTTTTCTTTATTCGCACAGGATTCCTGGCAGCTCAGTCCGAAACTAGACGTCAATTATGGCCTGCGCTACGACTATGAGGGGCCGCTCCATAACCAGTGGAAGAACCTTTCGGTATTCCGCCCGAATCTCGGGGGAGTGGTTTATCAGGGAAATCAGATCAGCTCTCTCTACGATCCGACCTGGACAAACTTCAGCCCGCGCGTCGGATTTTCTTACCAGGCGAGACCGACCACGGTTATTCGCGCGGGTGCCGGACTTTACTTTGACACTCCTAACCTGAATCCATTCCTCGACAATCGTCCAGGCAACGGTGCTCCGAATGGCGTTGAGGGAAACCCTGGTACAGGTGGAACAGTAACTACCGCAACTCGCAACAATTACTCAATTGTATCGGGGGTCAATGTCTTTCCTTCTTCGCTTGCCTCGAACAGCATTTTCTCGATAGCCAAGAGTTTCCAGCCATCGCACAATATGAATTACAACGTGCAAATTGAGCAGAGCTTAACGAATAAAGTTGTAGCTCAAATTGGCTATGTAGGAAGTGAGGGGCGGCATTTACTTTCGATCCGAGATATCAACCAGGCAGCTCTGAACAGCGGTAATCTGACAAATCCGGCTGGGGGTTCCCCTGGTTGCCCGGCGGGTTACACAATTCAAAATTGCAGCCGGCCATACTTCTCTCAATTTCCGGATTTCACATTTATCAATGAGATCCAGAGCATTGGAACCTCCAACTATAACGCTCTGCAGGCAACATTGCGAGTTTCAAATCTGCATGGACTGACTGCGCAGGCAGCGTACACCTGGTCGCACAGCTTCGACGAAGTGACAGCCTACCGCGGTGCCTTGCCTCAGGATAGCTTTAACTTCAAGGGTGACTATGGACCGAGCGATTTCGACAATCGAAACATCTTTGTCGCTCTTTTCACCTACGATGTTCCCGGAGGACAGAAGTGGAAGGGGCTCACGCGAGGCTGGCAGCTGAACAGTCTCATGACCTTCCATGGCGGACTACCGTTCTCGGTGTACAGCTCAAGTGATACCTCAGGTACCAGCGACGGAAACCAGCGCGCCAACTATGTTCCGGGCGTCAGTCCTTATGCAGGCTATCGCAAGGGTAAGGTCGGCGCGAATTGGTTGAATCCGGCAGCCTTCGTGGATGCCCCTGCGGGAACCTGGGGCGATACCGGGCGTAACGCATACAATGGCCCTGGCTATGGCGACGTAGACTTCTCAGTGTTCAAGAACACGCCAATCGGAGAACGCGTCACCACGCAGTTCCGCGTTGAGATGTTCAATCTCTTTAACAGGACGAACTTCGCTCCACCATTAAATGGCAGTTTCAATCCCTCGTTTACGCAGGACAATGCGCTTAATCTGTTCACCACTATCGGCAGCTTCAACGGTGCTCCGGGAATTGGCGCCGGCGAACCATTCAACACGCAGCTGGCATTGAAGATCATCTTCTAAGCTCGCTGCGATTCTGGATTCACGGCGTCTGCAGCAGCTGCGGGCGCCGTGCCTTGTTAAGAAATGATCAGGAGTGGAGACAAAGATGGGTTGTAGCAGGCGTGAATTCTTAATGCGGGTGGGCCGGGCTGGCGGATACAGTGCGGCATTCCTGACCATGCAGCATCTTGGATTAATGGCCGTGCCGGAGGCGAACGCGATACCGCTCGCAATCGAAAGCGGCTCGGGAAAAGGAACGAAGGTCGTCATTCTGGGCGGTGGAATCGCCGGACTGGTGGCAGCTTACGAAATGGGCAAAGCCGGCTATTCGTGCACCGTGCTAGAGGCGAGGGAGAGACCCGGCGGCCGCAACTGGACCGTTCGCAACGGCACCAAAATTCGGTTTAGTGACGGCACGGTGCAGACCGCCGATTGGGAGGACAGCAGCTACTTCAACGCCGGCCCCGCCCGGCTCCCATCGATTCATAAGACGATGCTCGGCTATTGCAAAGAGCTGGGAGTGCCGCTCGAAGTAGAGGTAAATACATCGCGCAGCTCACTACTGCAGTGCGACGCCGCCTTTGGCGGCAAGGCGATCGAGCAGCGTGAGGCGATCAACGACACACGCGGCCATGTGTCCGAGCTGCTGGCCAAATGCATCCGCAAGGACGCTTTGGACCAGGAGATTTCGAAGGAAGATCAGGAGCGGATGCTCGCCTTTCTGCGCATCTACGGCGATCTGAAGCCGGATTACTCCTACACCGGATCCGAGCGCAGCGGCGTGAGCAGGTTCGCCGGTGCCGGCCCGGAGACAGAGGTCTTGCGCCAGCCTCTCGATATGCGTTCGCTTCTCGATGCGAATTTCTGGCAGGGCATGATGTTCGAAGAGATGCTGGACATGCAGGCGACGATGTTTCAGCCGGTTGGCGGGATGGATCGGATTCCCTATGCCTTTGCGAAGAAACTGGGGGATGTCGTGCAGTATGGTGCCCCGGTAAAGGAGATCCGCAAAACCGATGCGGGTGTTAAGGTCACGTATACCGACGCGAAGTCAGGCTCGGTGAAGACGATAGAGGCGGACTATTGCATTTGCGCTTTGCCCATCAGCATTCTGAAGACGATTCCGAACGATTTCTCCCCGCGCATCAAGCAGGCCATCGCAGAGGTCGGATATGACTCCGCGTACAAAGTGGCCTGGGAGTCGCGCCGCTTCTGGGAGCAGGATTACAACCTCTACGGCGGCCTATCCTTTGTGGTGAAAGGGCCGGTGAACGTTATCTGGTATCCGAGCTGGAAACTGTTTTCGGAGAACGGAGTGGTTATTTCGGGCTATGGCGTTGAGAACCACAGCGACTTCGGGAAACTGCCGAGCGTTTCTGCCAAGACCGACGCCTCGCGAGAAGCAATCGAGAAGCTGCATCCCGGACACAGCAAGGAGCTCAAGAATCCAATGTATGTGAACTGGGGCGAGATTCCCTACAACCTGGGCTCGTGGGTCGGCCGCGCGCCGACCTATGTGGCGGGGCGATCGACGGAGTATTACGACGGCCCGTACAAGGAATTCATTCAGCCCGATGGCAGGATCTACTTCTCCGGCGACCACTGCAGCCATATCATCGGATGGCAGGAAGGCGCGGCGCTGGCCTCGCATCGTGCAATCGCCATGATTTCCGAGCGGGTGCAGACGGCGAAGCTCAGCGGCGCGGCAACCAGACAGCAGGCATAGAAGACGAGGGCCCACAGAAAAATGAGGATAGAGATGAATTGGAGGCAGGCTATCGGTGCGTCCGCTGCGGCGGCCGCGATCTGCGTGGCGGGATCTGCACCCGCTCAAACGACAGTGAAGCACATTCAATCCGCGGCGTCACCGCTGGCAACAGCGGTGTGGGCGGGCAATACTCTTTACGTGAGCGGGCAAATCGCTTCGCCGGTAACTCCGGCCGACCCGGCCAAGGGAACCCCGGCAGTTTACGGAGACACAAAAGCGCAGGCGGCGAGTGAAATTCTAAAGATCCAGGCGATTCTCAAAGAGCAGGGGCTCACGCTTGGGGATGTCGTGATGATGCACGTGTATCTGGCAGGCGATCCCGAGAAGGGCGGCAAGCTCGACTTTGCTGGATTGCAGGCGGCCTACACACAATATTTCGGCACGCCGGAGCAGCCGAATAAGCCGGCACGGGCTGCCATGCAGGTAGCGGCGCTTGCTGCTCCGTGGGCGCTGGTTGAAATCGAGGTTATCGCGGTACGTTCTAAATAAATAAGAACAGATACGCGAGAAGAAAAAGTCCCGGCCATTCTGGCTGGGACTTTTTCTGCGCCTGCAATTCTTTCAGGACAAGTGAGTGAATGGGGTGTTGCGAAGACCTGCGGGAAGTTCCGGAAACTCGAGGCCGGCTGTGCTTGAGGAGCTCATGACCTGCTTGAATGCCACTTGAAATTTCTGCATATCGCTGCGGGTTCCGACTGTGATCCGCACATACGTTGGCATGATTGGCCAGACGCGGCCAATGTACACGCCCTGCTTGGCCATCGCCGCCATCACTTCGCGCCCGGGGCGGTTGGTCTGCAGCATGAAGCAGTTGGTTTCAGAAGGAATGAAGCTGAAGTTATTCGCCGCGAGCCACTCGAAGGTCTCGTTGCGGATGTCCGCATTGATCTTCTTGCGCTGCGGCACGATGTCCTTGTCCTGCAGGCTTGCTGTAGCGGCGGCGACGGCCATGATCGGCATGGAATTCATGCCAAAATATTGGATCTTGTCGAGCAGTTCGGGACGCCCGACGGCGACTCCGCAGCGAACCCCGGCCATGCCATAGATCTTCGAGAAGGTTCGCAGGACGATCACATCCTTGTCCGCCTTGACCAGGTCGAGAGAGGGCGTTCCGTCGGAAAGATGGATGTAGGCTTCGTCGATCAGCAGGATTGAGCCCTTCGGTTTATTGGCCAGCAGGTATTCGATATCCGCTCGCGGCGTCGTGGTGCCGGTTGGGTTGTTGGGGTTGCAGACGTAGATCACTCCGGCATTGGGATCTGCCGTGACCATGACCTTCACGTCGTGCGCGTGTGTCGCGGTAAGCGGCACCTTCACCACTTTCGCTCCGTTGAGTTCGGCGGCGTGCATGCCGGCCTCGTATCCGGGATCAGCGGTTACGTAAGGCTTCTCTTTTGATGTAAAGGCCAGCACGGTGTAATGCAGCGGCTCGCTCGACCCGGCATATGGGAGCACGTATTCCGTCTTCAGGCCTTCGACGGCGCAGAAAGTGCTGACGAACTTTTCGGTGAGCTCGTAGTCATAGCGGCCTCCCTCGGGAATCAGGCTGGAGATCGAGGCACACGCGCCCGAGCAGGGTCCCAGCGGATTCTCGTTCGCGTCGATGCGGACAGCATCGTGTGGGGGCGCCTGGTAGGTAAATTTGCGGCGTTGCGCGAGGGCCAGGTGGGCTTCCGTGAGGATGGGGACGGCCGTTACGGCGGAGGCTGCGGCGGCAAAGCGGAGGAAAGAGCGGCGCGAAACGCCGGAGAGGTTGGTTGCGTCAACAGGCATGGACGCCTCCTTCAGACGAGAGGGGAGATATGCGGGGATACACGAACGCAGCAAAGATCACGATTACCATGGCTCAATGTAGCTCCGGCCAAAGGCCAAGACAAGAGTAATCAGGGCTCAGTGGGTTCTGTTTATTGTCAGCATAAATATGGATTTTGCCGGGCTGGCACCCAGCTGCAGGCAAAGCACGTGAGAGGTTCGTGAAGACTGGTAGGATTTTTCTATGAGCCCAGACTCGAAGAGCGCGGATTCGCCCGCGATTCTGAACGGTGCAGCAGCCTGATGCAATCGGTAGAGCGCAGAACTCGATGGGTTAGCTGGTCCAGCTTTATCTTCGCGCTGCTGCAGAGCGCCTGTACCGCAGTGCTCACCATCAGCGGAATCCGGGTGCTGATTGGCCTGGGAGCGCTCGCAGCGGCTGCCGGCACTGATGCTCCAGCCAGGGGATTTCATCGCGATGCGATCCGCATTCCGATGATGGTTCTTGCCCTGGTGGGAGCGCTCATCAATCTTTACGTGTTGTGGAGACAATGGAGCCTGCGGAAGCGTCCGGCGTCGCAATGGAGGCTGCGGCCGCTGAGCGCTAAGGAAAAGCGCTCACACTGGTTTCAATTTGTGCTCGCCATCGTTACGCTTGTGCTGCTCGGTCTCGAATGGTGGACGCATCCGATGATCCATCATCCCCACGATTATCTGAACTAGGGGCTCATTCCCAGCGGCTCGGGATCCTCTGACCTCAGTACCTCGTCGAGCCGTGCATGCAAACGCTTGCTGAAGTCGAGTGGCAGTTCGAACACGCGATCGTCGGCCATAAGAACGATGATGTTACGTGTGGAGTCGAGGATCGCGGAGCAGATTTCGCAAGTCGCCAGATGGCGCTCAACCTCGGCGCGCACCTCGGGGTCGAGCGTGTTGTCAATATATTCGGAGATGTGTTCCCAGACGTGGCGGCAGTTCAAAGCCATGACAGCCTCCCGAGACCCAGCCGCTTGCGCGCGGGCTTAGTGAGCAGCCGTAGATGGGGGACGAGTCTCTTCTGCAGGAGCATGCGTGCGCGATGCAGGCGCACCTTTACCAATGCGACCGATATACCGAGCAATGCGGCGGTATCGTTAATGCTCAGTTCTTCGACGTCGCGGAGGGTGATGATTTCGCGATAGGTTTCGGGTAGCGCGGCGACAGCTTCCTGGATGAGGGCGCGGATCTCCTGGCGCTCGAGGGCTGCGAGTGGCACTTCTCGCCAGTCGGTAAGTGCGGCCGGCGTGTAGTCGCCATTTGCCTCGCGTTGTTCGTCAATTGAATCGAAGGCGACGCGCCCTGCTTTGCGCAGGCGTCCGCGGGCCTCGTTCAGGGTGATAGCGATAAGCCAGGTACTGAACTTGGCTTCTCCGCGAAAACTGGCGAGCTTGCGGTAGGCCTTGAGGACGGCATCCTGAACAACGTCCTCAGCCTCGGCCTCGTTTTTCACCAGCGCAAGCGCCGTGCGATAAAGCTGCTGCTCGTATGGCCGTATGAGGAGATGGAAATTTTCGCGCTGCCCGGCAAGGATCGACGTGATGAGCTCCTGCTCGGAGGCTGTCTCGCGTGGATCGACAGGCACGGGCCTGGTCATGCGCTGGTAATACCCCGGCGGCTAAGCCACGCTCTGTCGATAAGAGCATCGACTGAGAAGAGGCCGGCTCCAAAGATGAACGCGATCAGAGATGCAAAGAGAAAAGTGAATGGATCGGCGATATAGAACTTGCCGGGGTCACTGAAGATCGACCTCAACGCCATCAAGTCGCCCGTAATATAGGCGACCAGCATATTGCATGCGAGCAGAAACCCTATCAGCCGCGTTCCCAGCCCAACAATCAGCAGTATTCCCCCGAAAAATTCGAGAGAGGCAATGGCCGGTGCCATTAGACCGGGCGCAGGAATGTGAAGGCTCGAGAAGAATTCCGTCACATGCGAGAGGTTGTGCAGCTTGCCCCAGCCGGTCTGCATGAACTGCCATCCCCAATAGAGCCGGACCAGGAGAAGAAACGGCGAGCGCAGCAGCCGGGATGTCGCGCAGAAGCGATGATAGAGGCGGATAAGACTCGACACATTTGGCGCAGCTAGGGAAGCGGAAGACGTACTCATAGGCTTGCCTCTCTTATCGTGTGAACCAGCCAAGCGATGACCAGGATGCGAAGACCTGCTGCAGCCAATGGCCTCGCTCCTCTTCGACGATGGCGCTATCCTCGAAGGCGGAGTCGATGGCCTGGCCGATCGCAACGCCAGAGAGCAACGACTTGAGAAGGCGATAATCCTCGCGCTCCAGCCGCTTGTAGTAGACCGAGTTCTGATGGCGGTGTACGGCGAGGAATATTTCCTCAGGCTCCAGCGCGGCGACGCGTCGAACACGCCGGGTTTTGCGCGCTGCGCTGGCGTTATTGCTGGATGAGTCGCTGCTGCCGCTCTCGCTGCGCAACTCAATGAGCAGGTCTTCGACGGGATAATGCAATTCGAGTACGCGCAGATACGGCTGCATGCGCAGGATCGAGTTCTCGTTGATGGAGGCTAGGTCGTCGGCGTCGAGCAGGGGATCCTCGCCGGCATCGAAGGCTTCGATGTGCGCCCATTCGAGGCGGGCCATGTCGAGGGCGAGTTGATGCCGCGGTTCGATATAGTCGGGATGTTCCAGCAGCCAACCTGCGAGTTGGGAGCCAAGGTTGCGCAGCGAGAAGGATTGCGATGGGCATTCCGTCAGGTACTCGCGCATCAACTTGTCGAACTTGGCGCGCCCGACGATCGCTTCAAGTCCGGGAAAGTCCTCTTCAAACGAGGTGTACAGCCGGAACCAGTACTGGCGGTTGTAGATTTCCAATCGCTCAAAGCTGGTCAGCCGGTCGTTCGGCTTGATGAATGCTGCGGCCTCGCTTTCATTCGAGACGCCATCGCGGCGACGGTGCGGCATCGTCTCACTCTTCGTGAGGGGGTGCATGATGGCCGCCGCCATGCGGCGCTGAAGTTCGAGAAGCTCGCTCATCGTGCCGTCTCCTGAAAGGTGAGATCGGCGACGGGCTGCTTCGCGGATGCCGCGTCAAGGAAGCGGTTCGCCTTCAATGCCTCTGCGTGGACCTCTTCGAACGTCGGAATGTTGTCATCCCACTCAAGAAGGGTTGCTGTCGGGCCGGTCCGCTCGATGGTTCGTGCGTAGAGCTGCCATACCGGTTCCAGAACAGGATGATCGTGCGTGTCGAGAATGTACTTCTCAAATTTTGAGTGTCCGGCAATGTGAATCTGCGCAATTCGCTCGGCCGGAACCGCATTCACGTAGGTGAACGGATCGAAGCCGTGGTTCTGCGATGAGACGTAGATGTTGTTTACGTCGAGCAGAATGCCGCAATCGGCGCGTTCGACAACCTCGTTGAGAAATTCCCATTCCGTCATTTCGGAGACGTGATATTCGGCATAGCTGGAGACATTCTCGACGACGACGGGAATCTCGAGAAAATCCTGCACGTGGCGAATGCGGTCCGCTGTGACCTTCACCGCCTCCCATGTATAGGGCATGGGGAGAAGGTCGTGTGTGTAGCGTCCGTCGACCGAACCCCAGCAAAGATGATCGCTCAGCCACGGTGTGTTCGTGCGCTTCACAAGCTGCTTCAATCGCCGCAGATGTTCAGGGTCGGGATCGCTCGCCGAACCGAAATACATGGAGACGCCGTGCTGCACTACCTTGTACTGATCGAGGATTTTGTCCAGCACGTCAAGTGGCCGGCCTCCGTCGATCATGTAGTTTTCCGAGATGATCTCAAACCAGTCGACGACAGGCTTTTTTGTCAGGATGTGGCGATAATGCGGAATCCGCAACCCAATGCCGACTCCATACTCGGTAAAACCATTGAAGCGATTTGCAGGCACGAGGGAAAACTCCAAAACTGAAGTTACAGGGCCAGCATGGTGTGTGCTGGCCCCGAAGCGAAGCGAAACGTGCTTGAAAGACTTAGGAAGGATGCTTGGAGCCATCGGTTGCGCAGCCGCCCTTGCCCTTGCAGCTGTTCTTGCCTTTGCAGCCATTATCGCTGCTCTTGCAGCCACCCTGGCCTTTGCAGTCATTCTTACCCTTACAGGAGTGCTTGCTGGTGTCCTGATTGAGCGAGGCGCTGCTAAACGACGCTTTGCCCGCCTTGAGTACGGGGTTCGTGGTCCGAGGAGTCGCAGCCTGCAGAGTTGCAGCTCCGCTCAGCAAACCAGAAACTGCCGCAGCGACCATCAGGGTCTTCATCGAATGCTTCATGTGTCATTCCTCCATTTCGGGTCCAGACCTGGGCACTGTGCCGGCGGGAGACCCGTCTACCGCATGTGAGTGCGGCAGCGCGATAAGGTTACAGCATTTTGTGGAGATTTTCCGGTCGGAAAACTTTTGTTGTCGTTAGCACATGATATGTCCAGTGAAGTTAGCAGGTGAAATGTCCGCTTAGCGGGCGGCGAGGATATGTCCATGCGAGAGAGCGTGGGTACGTATCCGAGGGCCGCAGTGGAGCGGGCGATGAAGGTGCAGGAAGTAATCTTGCGAGCGATGGGGAAGAAGATCAACTGGTGGCAGGCGGCGGAGATCATCGGCATCAGCGAGCGACAGATGCGGCGTTGGCGAGAGCGCTATGAAGAACACGGCTACGACGGACTGATCGACCGGCGGCGCGGCCGGCCAAGCCAAAAGCGTGTGCCACTGGCGCAGGCCGAGCAGGTGCTGGGGCTTTACCGGGAGAAGTACTTTGACCTGAACGTGCGCCATTTTCACGAGAAGCTCGGCGCCGAGCACGGGATCCATCTGAGCTATACCTGGGTAAAGTTGGCCTTGCAGGGAGCGGGATTGGTGGCCAAGGCCCGCAAGCGCGGCATACACCGCAAGCGGCGCGAACGGCGCCCGCTGCCGGGCATGTTGCTGCACATCGACGGCAGCCGCCACCAGTGGTTTCAGGATGAGCGCTGGTATGACCTGATCGTGATTCTGGACGACGCTACCAGTGAAATCTATTACGCCCAGTTGGTGGAAGAAGAATCGACGATTACGGTGATGGCCGCGCTGCGAGAAGTCATCGAGCGCAAGGGGCTGTTCTGCGCCTTGTACTCGGATCGAGGCAGTCATTTCTGGCTGACACCGAAGGCTGGCGGCAAGGTGGACCCGCATCGTTTGACCCAGGTGGGCCGTGCGCTGCGCGATCTGGGCGTGCAGATGATTCCGGCTTACTCGCCTCAGGCGCGGGGCCGCTCGGAACGCAACTTCGGGACCTGGCAGGGACGGCTGCCGCAGGAGCTCCGGTTGCACGGGATCAGCACCCTTGCGGAAGCCAACCGCTTTCTGCGCGAGCACTACGTGGACGAGTTCAACCGCCGCTTCCAGGTGCCTGCGGCGCAGCGCGGCACCGCCTTCACCGCCTGCCCGCGCCGCGACCTCGACTTGATCTTCTCGCTCCAGTTCGAGCGTACGGTCAGTCGCGACAACACCGTCAGCTTCCAGAACCTGGCCTTGCAGATCGACAAGGTAAGCTGGCGCGGCACCCTCGCCGACTGCAACGTCATCGTGCACCAGCATCTGGACGGCACTCTCAGCATGACCCACGGGCCACGCCGCCTCGGACGCTACTCCAGCCAGGGCACACCGATCACGCAGACGGCAATTAAGCAAGCTGTTGAAAAGCCGCTCCGTGGGAAAGTCCAAAAGCCGACTTTTCCACCTCGCTTGGAAATCCCGCAAACGGCGCGGGATTCCCACTTTCCAACAGCTACGACGGCGGCGGCTGGATGAAATATAAACCGGACATTTCACCTGCTAACAAAACCGGACATTTTCATTTGCTACGAACAGTCGGAAAACTTTTGTCTGCGATGAAATCCAATGCGGCTGATTTTTCGTTCTTGCGCACACAAGGCCCTGTCCTGCCTGCGTTTTACGTGAATATGCTTCAACTTTGCGTTTATATATTGTGACCGGATTAAGAAGAGGCGAGATTGACGGCACTTTTTCAGGGACGGAAGGACAAATCTGCGGACGGTCCGGCAAGTAGGGCAACGGCAACAATCGTGCCACCGCTCCGTCCGTTCCGCTTTTCAGCCTCGGCATTGAGCGAATCCTCGATACCTGTCCAATTTGTGCATAACTCGGCGGCGAGAATCTCTGTTTCGCTGGCACCGTCGAAGCAGAGCTCGCACACGCCGATCCCGTCCTGAGAGCGGATCGGCGGACCGAAGATCCGGCAGGTCATGGGCCGCGCGGCGTAGAGGTCGCAGGTTCCGGTTGCCGGATCGAGCGCGGGACACTGTTCGTCGTTCGCAAAGTCCGCGAATGCAGGACGGTCCTCATCGAGCTCGCCCGTCTCGGGGTCGCCCGGAAAATCGATACGGAGACGATCGAGCGACTGCTGCGCACGCTCGCGGACATCCGCCGCCCGTGCCGGATCGCCGCGCCCAAGCTCAGCAAGTCCCGCCCGCAGGCGAAGAGCATCGAGTTGTGTGATCGAGAAAACTCCGATGCAGCATTGCGTGCACCCGGGACGGCACTTGAGCCAGTCGCCCGATCGCCGCGCGGCATCGGCGGTCGCCGCATCGACAATCTGCACGAGCTGCCGGTCGCCCGCAATTAGCATAGTTTCAGCATAGTTCAACACCCGCAGCGCCTTGAGGAAGATGAACTTGTCGTCATCTGCGCTTGTTATTTTCGTCTTATCTCAGGGTCCCTTCATCTTTTTATATCTGTATAGCTCTTGCGCTGTGGAGGTGTGTTTCGTTTTGCGCCGGATTAACGGAAGGAAGGTTGGCCTGCTATGGCCGGTCGCGCTGCTGCTGTTCGTCTCCGCCGTCAAGCCGGCGATAGCCCAGAATAATTACGAGATTCAGGTTTACGGTTCTGACACGGTCGCTCCGAAGACAACGATGCTCGAGCTGCACAGCAACTTCACTGTCGACGGCACCAAGCCGCTTCCCGGATCGGTCTATGCAGCCGATGAGCTTTACCCCACGAACCGTGCTGAGCATGAGACGCTTGAGATCACGCAGGGCATTAACAATTGGTCGGAGGTGGGCTTCTATATCTTCACCAGCGCGCGCAGCGGCCAGGGATGGCAGTGGGTCGGCGATCATATTCGGCCGCGGGTGCGGGCGCCGGATAGCTGGCGCTGGCCCGTGGGCGTAAGCCTGTCGACGGAGATCGGCTATCAGCGGCGCGACTTTTCCACTGATACATGGACCTGGGAGATTCGGCCCATCGTTGATAAGCAGATCGGAAGATGGTATTTCGCCGTTAACCCCGCTTTCGAACGATCGTTTCATGGGCAGAGCGTCTCGCAGGGGGTTGGTTTTGCGCCCAGCGCGAAGTTCAGCTACGACTTCAACAAATACATCTCTGGCGGGCTTGAATACTATGCTGACTATGGAAGTCTGCGGGATCTCTACACCTTTCACAACCAGCAACAGCAGTTCTTTCCGGCGATCGATCTGAATGTTTCTCCCAACTGGGAGATTAACTTCGGCGTGGGTGTGGGAGTAACCGCTGCTACCGATCATCTGATCGTGAAGGCAATTCTCGGGCGAAGATTCGACTGGACGCATCATCGCGCGGGCAGCTCAGAAAGCACGCAATGAGGTTCCGATGAATATGAATCGCCGTGAGTTTCTCGCGCAGGCTGGAATCGCGGTCGTAGGAGCGAGTCCGGCGGCATGGGCGCAGGCGAATCAAGATGCGGATTTCCGTCTGGAGATTGCGCCGCTGAAGCTCGAAATCGCTCCCGGTAAGGTGATTCATACGGTCGCCTATAACGGTCAGGTGCCGGGGCCGCTGATTCGCTGGCCGGAAGGGAAGCCGGTCACGATTGACGTCACAAACAAGAACGACATTCCGGAGATTGTGCACTGGCACGGACAGTGGATTCCGTCTCTCCAGGATGGAGCGATGGAGGAAGGGTCGCCGATGATCGCGCCGGGCGCGCAGCTGCGGTACAGCTTTACGCCGAGACCGTCCGGGTTCCGCTGGTATCACACGCACACCTACGCCGGACACGATCTGAAGCGCGGGGCCTACACCGGGCAGTTCGGGTGCTTCTACATCGAGCCAAAGAATGATCCCGGCGCGTACGATGAGGAGATTTTTCTCACCTTGCACGACTGGAATGCGTATATGGGTGGAGCAGCCGACTCCTCGATGGATGCTCTTTACGACTATGCGACGATCGGTGACCGCATGCTCGGGCATGGCGAACCGATTCGCGTGCGTACCGGGCAGCGGGTGCTCTTTCACGCGCTGAACGCGAGCGCCACGGTGACGCATTGGCTTGCGGTGGCAGGGCATGATCTCAAAGTCGTCGCGATGGATGGCAATCCTGTTCCGGTTGAGGCGAATGTAAAAGCCGTGCGGCTGGCGCCGGCGGAGCGAATCGATTTCCTGGTCGAGATGAACACGCCGGGGGTGTGGGTGCTGGGCGAGACACGTGCGGAAATCCGGAAGATCGGCATGGGTATCGTTGTGGAATACGCGGGGCAGCAGGGCGAGCCCAAGTGGATCGATCCGCCTGAGACGATGTGGGATTATCGACCCTTCGCGAAGTCAGACGCAGCAGCGGAGCCTGATGTGCGAATCCCGCTGCTCTTCACGTCGAAATTTCGCGGGCACGGCGACTTTGATTATTGGATGATCAACGGCAAGTCTTTCCCGAAGACAGATTCGATCACGCTCGACGCGGGAAAGCGCTACCGGCTTGTGATGCAAAACAAGAGCACAGATGACCATCCTGTGCATCTGCACCGGCACACGTTCGAAGTGACGAATCTCGACGGCAGACCGCTCTCCGGTCTGCATAAGGATGTGGTTGTCGTAAAGGCGAACAGCACCGCCCAGATTGACTTCACCGCAGCCAACCCTGGCCCGACGCTCTTTCACTGTCATCAGCAGAGCCACATGGACTTTGGCTTCATGATGCTGTTTCGATATAGATAGATCATGCGCCCCACAAACGAGTTCAGCCCAATCGAAATTGGCCCAACCGACCGCGTCTTTGTTCTGACCGGTGCCGGAGTGAGCGCGGAGAGCGGTCTGCCGACCTTCCGCGACAACGGCGGATTGTGGAACGGCTACCGCGTCGAAGAGGTAGCCACGCCCGAGGCGTGGGAAGCGGATGCCGAACGCGTGTGGCGCTTCTATGCGATGCGGCGACGGGATGCGTTGCAGTGCCAGCCTAATCCGGCGCACATTGCACTGGCTGACTTGGAGCGCGAACTCGGAGAGAGATTTTTTCTGTGCACGCAAAATGTCGATCCACTCCACGAGCGCGCCGGTTCGACGCGCCTGATTCACATGCATGGCGAGCTCTTTCGGTCGCGCTGCGAGAACGATTGCGGGCGCGCCGACTTCCAGGATGAAGGCATTTACGAAAATGAGGCGGATATCCCGCGCTGCGCCTGCGGCGCGCGGATCCGGCCGCACATCGTCTGGTTCGGGGAGATTCCGCTCGAAATGGACCGCATCTTCGAAGAGCTCGACCGCTGCACTATGCTGGTGGTCGTCGGCTCATCCGGCACCGTGCATCCCGCGGCGAGTTTCGTACATCGAGCGCGAAGGAGCGGCGCACGGACGGTGTACGTGGGTCCCGAACGGCCGCTGAATGCGGAGATGTTTACCGACGTCATTCTCGGCAAGGCCGGCGAAGTTCTGCCCGGGCTCTTTCGCATCTCGAAGCCCGACTGAGCGGTTTGCCAAACGCCGATCTTCACAGATAAGTTAGAGGGTCCTGCTCGCGCAGGCCCTTGAAGGAGTGAAGAGTGTCAAAGTCCGGCAACGAGCTGCGTTACCAGTCTGGATTTGCCAATGAATTCGCCACAGAGGCCGTTGCGGGAGCACTACCGCACGGCCAGAATGCGCCGCAAAAGGCGCCTCTCGGGCTCTACACCGAGCAGTTCAGTGGAACACCCTTTACGGCGCCGCGAGCAACAAACCGCCGCACCTGGACATACCGGATTCGCCCTTCGGTCACGCACAAGCCTTTTGAAGCGAGCGACGGAACAGGAAAGCTGATTCGCAGCGGACCGTTCACCGAGCTTCCTACTCCTCCGAATCAATTGCGCTGGAACCCGATCCCGATGCCGACGGAGAAGACGGACTTTGTCGACGGCATCGTCACCTTGGGCGGCAATGGCGATCCGGCCTTCCAGACCGGCGTGGCCATTCATGTGTACGCGGCGAACGCCTCAATGGAGGACCGTTTTTTCTACAACGCCGACGGCGAAATGCTGATCGTTCCGCAGGAAGGCGCGCTGAGGTTTCACACCGAGCTGGGAATAATCGGAGTCGCGCCGGGCGAGATATGCGTCGTTCCGCGAGGCGTAAAGTTTCGCGTGGTCCTCGAGAGCCCATCGGCCCGCGGGTACATCTGCGAAAACTACGGATTGACGTTCCGCCTGCCCGAGCTTGGCCCGATCGGAGCGAACGGCCTGGCCAATTCGCGCGACTTTCTTACACCGGTGGCCGCTTTCGAAGACCGGGAGGGCACGTTTCACACCGTCAGCAAGTTTCTCGGCAGCCTGTGGATGGCGGAGGTCGATCACTCACCGCTTGATGTCGTTGCGTGGCACGGAAACTATGCGCCCTACAAATACGACCTGAAGAACTTCAACTGCATTAACACGGTCAGCTTCGATCATCCTGATCCTTCGATTTATACCGTTCTGACAGCTCCGACTGTAAATCCGGGAACGGCCAATGTAGACTTTGCCATCTTTCCACCGCGGTGGATGGTGGCCGAGCACACCTTCCGTCCGCCATGGTTTCATCGCAACATGATGAACGAATTCATGGGGCTGATTTTCGGTCAGTACGATGCGAAAGCCGAAGGGTTTGTGCCCGGCGGTGCGAGCCTGCACAACTGCATGGCCGGTCACGGTCCCGATGCGGAAACCTGGGAGCGGGCCAGCGCGGCTGAGTTGAAACCGCAGTATCTGGGCAACACGCTAGCTTTCATGTTTGAAACGCAGCTGGTTGTGCGGCCTACAAAGTTTGCGCTGGAGACCAAGATTCTCCAGCATGAGTACTACGAATGCTGGCAGGGCCTGAAGAAGCATTTCCACGGATCATAAGCACGGATCGTAAGCAGGGATCGTAAGAATGAGTGCTATTCGCGCACTGATGGCCGGAATGATCGACTATGCGGGATTGTTTCCGCCCGCCGCTCTCGACATGAAAGCGGTGGTCAGCAACTACTCCGAGTATGCATCGGGCCAGGAGAATTCGGCTCTGGGCAGGCTGATTGTGCCGGTCGGGCGACTGTCCGAATTTACGGCTGTCTTCAATGACGTGTGCTGTGACGAGCGTGAGCGTGCATGGTTGTTGAGCGTAATTGGCTCGGATGATCCGGTCGAAAACGCGGCGCGGATCGATTCCTTTACACAGGGCGCGGTGCTCGTCGATGCGGTCGAGCTCAAGGCTTCGGATCCCGGGAGCGCGAAGCGGCTGCTGACTGGCCTGCCCGATGGCCTGATCGCATACGTCGAGTTTCCTCCCGAGCGGGTGAGCGAGATGTTGCCGGTCCTCGCGCAGTTCGGAGCACTGGCGAAGATTCGAATGGGTGGCGTGACTCCGGATGCGATTCCCGATCCGGTAACGGTCGCGCGGTTTCTCATTGCGTGTGCTGATTCTCAAATCCCCTTCAAGGCGACCGCCGGGCTGCATCATGCGGTGCGTGGCGAATACGAACTGGACGATGACTCTGACAGTCCACCGCTGACGATGCACGGATTCATGAACGTATTCCTTGCTGCAGCTCTCGCCTGGCTGGGGAAAGAGGAAGAGGCGATCGTCGCGACCCTTGAGCAGGAATCCGCGATGGTCTTTCGCGTGAGCGAAGACAGTGTTCGCTGGCAGGGAAGTGCGGTGACAGCCAGTCAGATCGGCATGATGCGGCGCGATTTCGGGATTTCCTTCGGCTCCTGCTCGTTTCTGGAACCGATCGAGGAGTTGAAAGCTCTGGGATGGCTGTGACGCGCAGCTGGGTTGAAAGCGCAAACGATCCGCAGACGGATTTTCCGCTCGAGAATCTTCCTTTCGGAGTCTTTCGTCGCTCCGGCAGCCTGCCGCGCTTGGGCGTCGCCATTGGCCATCAGATTCTGGATCTCCACGCTGCCGTTGCGTCCGGATTACTCGCCCAAATCGACATGGAAATTTCCCGATGCTGCGAAACAGATTCACTCAATGCGTTGATGACTCTTGGCCGAGAGGCTGCGTCCAAACTTCGCATGCACCTGATGGACTTGCTTTCGGATCGCGGTGCGCGTGCTCGCGTTGAGCCCGCACTTGCTCCGCAGGCAGGCATGGAGATGCTGCTGCCGGCGCACATCGGCGATTACACCGACTTCTACGCCTCTGTTTATCACGCGACCAATGTGGGCAGGCTCTTCCGCCCGGACAATCCGCTCTTACCCAATTACAAATATGTCCCGATCGGCTATCACGGCCGTGCCTCGTCAATTGTCGTCAGTGGGGCCGTAATCCGGCGCCCGTGCGGACAGACGAAAACTGCGGATGCGGAAGTTCCGTCGTTCGGGCCCAGCCGCTCGCTCGACTACGAACTGGAGGTCGGCTTTTTCGTAGGGACGGGGAATACGCAGGGCCAGACTATTCCGATATCTGAAGCGGAATCGCATATCTTCGGATTGTGCCTGGTGAATGACTGGTCGGCGCGAGACATTCAGGCATGGGAGTACCAACCGCTGGGGCCGTTTCTGGCTAAGAACTTCGCCACGTCCATCTCGCCCTGGGTGGTCACGATGGATGCGTTAGAGCCGTTTCGCGTACCGTCGTTCGCGCGCACAGAAGGCGACCCCGAGCCTTTGCCATATCTCACCGTGGCTGGAGATCGAGCCCGCGGAGGGATCGACCTGAAGGCCGAAGTCTGGCTGAGGACAGCCAGGATGCGAGCCGAGAGTGCGCCTCCGGTGAAGTTGAGTCAGGGCAATCTCCGCGATTTGTACTGGACACTGGCACAAATGCTTACCCATCACGCCAGCAACGGCTGCAATCTGCAGTCCGGCGATTTGCTGGCCAGTGGGACAGTGTCGGGAGCCACGCGCGGTTCGCTGGGCTGCCTGCTCGAGATCACGCGCCGCGGGGCTGAGCCGTTGCAGCTTTCAAACGGAGAGTCGCGTAAGTTCCTCGAAGACGGCGACGAGGTTATTCTGCGCGGATACTGCGAGCGCGAAGGCCACCCACGCATCGGGTTAGGAGAATGCCGCGGCATCGTACTGCCCGCCAATCCCTGCTAGTTCCTACTTCGTGCGCTCAAACTCGACGTAGTTGCGGCCGAGATACAGCCGGTATTTTCCTGGAGCGTCTCCTTCAATTACCTGCAGCGGAGTCGGCCGGCGAAACTTGGCGTCGCTGACTGCATCCGTGGTGAAGAGATCGTGTGCACCAATATCGAGCACCACGAATTGCGCCCCGCTGGCGTTCTTGATGATTCCCGTTCCGTAGGCTCCGGGGGCGAGAGCATGTCCGCCGATGATGATCGGGACTTCCGTGATGAAGTACGCCTGGTACTTCTCCTGGATGCCCGTCGAGTAGCCGGAATTGTCGACCAGCGTCGCGAAGGTGAAGAATCCATCCGCATAGCGGACGCCGCCCGAGTTGCGGCCCTGCGTCGTGGCTGACTGTCCCCGGAAGAAAACAGAGCCGGGCAGAATCTTCGCCAGGTCCGCCGGATGCAGGACTGTGTCTGGGTGATCAGCCGGGGCTTGTGCGATCGCCAGCGGCGCCGCAGCGACAAGGGAGAGAGTCAATAACAGAAGTGAAGCGCGGAGACGCGAGACAGCTTTCATCCGTTGGGAATCCTTCCTGAATGTGCCGCAAGTATAAATCGCCTGAGCTGCGGAAGGCAGCGACTGCGCAACGCAGTTCCAGGCGAGAGCCCCGAAAAAAGAAGGCGGCCCGTGTCGCAAACGAAGAGGCCGCCGCGTTCAAGCAAAGCTATCTTCGAGTTGAACGCTTCAAACGTTCAGGTTGTTAGCGGCAGCCACGCGGCCGTACCAGTAGCCGGAGTCCTTGATGGTGCGCTTCTGGTCACGGAAGTCGACGTACACCAAGCCGAATCGCTGGCTGTATCCTTCTGCCCATTCGTAGTTATCAAGCAGGCTCCATGCATGGTAGCCGCGAACGTCCGCGCCGTCCTTGATTGCGCGGGCAAGCTCCGCCAGATGTCCCTGGTAGAACTCTATCCGCCGCGGATCAGGATCCTTCGAGGGATTTTCCGGCAGCGGACCATCGGAGTAGGCGCAGCCGTTCTCTGTGATCTCGATGATCGGCCGGTTGTACTCCTTCGAAATGCGCGTGACGATGTCGTAGAGGCCCCAGGGCCATACTTCCCAACCGTTGTAAGTGATCGGGCCTACGGCCGGCATTACGTCGTTGTACTGAATATGGGGAACCCACGGTGCAGTGGAGATGATATGCCGGTTGTAATAGTTAATGCCGATCCAGTCGAGCGGCGCCTGCATGATCTTGCCGTCACCCTGCTGCACACCCATGATCTCGTAGGGCGGGTCTCCGACAAAAGCTTTGGGATATTCGCCGTGAATCGCCGTGTACAGGAAGAAGACGTTATTCATCGCGTGATACCGCTCTGCAGCTGCCTTGTCAGCCTCGCTATCCGTGGCAGGCGTACCCGGCGACATGCTGTAGGCGCTGCCTAGTTTTGATTTTGGCGCGGCAGCTTTCATCGCGCGAAAGGCTTCGCCCTGTGCCAGATTGACGGTATGGGCAGCTTTCAGGAAGAGCTTGAGATCTTTCTTTCCCGGCGCGTGAATGCCGTTCCCGTATCCGAGATAGGTAAAGACCCAGGGCTCGTTGAAAATGGCCCAGGTGTCGACGCGGTCTCCCAGTGCCTTCGACACGATGCCGGCGTAGTCTGCGAAATGCTTGTACGTTTCGCGATTGGTCCAGCCACCCTGGTCTTCGAGAGCCTGCGGCAGATCCCAGTGAAACACCGTGCACATCGGCCGGATGTTGGCTTCGAGCAGCGCGTC
The DNA here is from genome assembly GCA_963721995.1 of uncultured Acidobacteriaceae bacterium. GTDB lineage: Bacteria > Acidobacteriota > Terriglobia > Terriglobales > Acidobacteriaceae > Silvibacterium. The sequence goes on from CAVRNK010000037.1 coordinate 77,841, forward strand.
GACGTAGCGGCTGTAAAAGTCGAGCCCTTTCTGATTCACTGCGCCGGTGCCGGTCGGCTGAATGCGCGGCCACCCGATCGAGAAGCGTGCGCTCTTCAGGTTGAGCTGCTTCATGATCGCGATGTCTTCCTTGTAGCGATGGTAGGAGTCGCACGCTACATCACCTGTGTCTCCACCCTTCACTTTGCCGACGGTGTGAGCGAAGGTGTCCCAGATGGAAGGCCCCTTGCCGTCTTCCTGCCACGCACCCTCTACCTGATAGGAAGCGGTCGCCGATCCCCACATAAAGTTGGCCGGAAAACGCGCTCCGCTCACGTCGATGGCCGGCGGCGAAACGGCGCTTCCCGGAAGAAGTGGAGAAGGAAGGGCACGGGCATATCTGGAGAAGGCTGCGCTGCCTGCCAGGGCAAGCGAGTTGGTGACGAACTGTCGGCGGTCGATCAAGTGATGCTGCTCCTTTCAACGGAAGTCACATCCTAGCATCCGCGCTGGAGAGCAGTAAAACTGTTTACTTCAGGGTAAAATCACACGCGGCTCGCTGCGCGCGACGGGGAGAGCGCGATCAGTCAAGGCGAGCAGGAGGACGCCTGCCATCGCTGCGAGAGGAACGACGAAGGCGCCGCGCAGCGAGCCCAGGTGAGCAGAATAGAGGCCCGTCACCCATGGCAGCACCGCCCCGCCCGATCCGCAAATGGCAAAGATCCAGCCCACATGCCGGGAGTAACCGATGCGGGCAAGCAACCGCGCCACCGTCAGCGGAAAGATTGGCGCACAACCAAGTCCGGCAAGAGCAACAGCGGCCAGGTTGACGGATGCGCCGTGGGGAAATACCAGGGTGGATACGCCAACGAGCGCCGCGACCAATCCCGCCATCAATATGGCGAATTCCGAGACGCGCCTTGACAGCGCAGGAGTCACCGCGCGGCCAAGGACGATAGAAATCCAGAAGGCGGAAACGTAAAGGCTCGATCTCTCGGGACTAAGAAAGTCAAAGCGATGAATATATGTTGCGATCCAACCGGAGATACAAGTCTCGGCGCCGACATAGAGAAACAGGAGCAGGCTGAACAGAATGAAGACGTGCGGCCTCAGCCTTCCGGCCGAATTGGGCATGCTCTTCCAGTCCGGCTCGGCTGTTTTCCGGCGCCCAAGGAACAGCGTGAGGGCGCCAAACACCGCCAGCGCGCTGAACGAGAGTACGAGGAGCAGCAGCCGCAGGGTTCCCGGGCCAACTGCGGCGGAGACGAAGGGCGGACATGAAACAGCTCCGATTCCCCAGAAGAGATTCACGCGGGTCAACATTGCGCCTCTCTGCTCTGGTCGCTCCGTGCCAAAGGTGAGATTCGTCGCCGTTGTCGCCGATCCCAGCCCCACGCCGACCAATGCGAATGCCAGCATGATCACTGCGTAATCGCCGAGGGCGAGGGCTGCAAGACCTGCTGCAACGGAGGCGTATCCGAACAGAAGACAACCACGGCGAAAGTGCGAGGCGAGAATAGCGCCCAGCGTCGAACCGGTGAATTGGGTCGCGAAGAGCGATCCCGCCTGAAAGTCGGTCAACGACCAGCGCGCGCTGAGCACCGGCAGAATCGGGCCCAGCAGAACGGTCGCCATGCCGGCGATGACAAATCCTGCGTAGAAAGGTGCAGACGGCAACGACTCAAGGCGAATTGAAGCTATGCGCGAGGGCATGTGTCTAGCCTCAGCCGTGACGGGGCACGCGCTTCGGATTCGGTGGCATCGTTGATTCGCGGATAATCAGCTCCGGAACGATCGCTATGTGGCCGGGGTCGTCCTTGGGATTGCGAAGCCGCTGCAACAGGAGGCGCGCCGCCGTCGTCCCCATGCTTCGCAGGGGCTGGCGAATCGTCGTGAGGCTCGGGTTGTGGTAAGCCGCGCCCTGGATGTCGTCGAAGCCGACGACAGACACGTCCTCTGGGACGCGCAGGCTCTGATCGCGAAAGGCGCGGATCGCCCCGATGGCCGCAATGTCATTGAAGGAGACCAGCGCCGTGAAGGGCCGCTTCTGTGTGAGCAAGTGCCGCGCCACCGGATAGCCCAGCTCGGGCGAGGAGATGTTCTGCTCCAGCCTGACCACGAGTTCCGGCGGAACTTCAATGCCCAGTTCGCGAGCTACTGCCATAAAGCATTTCCAGCGATCGTCCGAGTCGGAACTAAAGGTCTGGCCGCGCATGAACGCGATGTGGCGATGCCCGAGCTGGTAGAGATGCCGCATCGCAAGCTCGGCCGCGCGACGGTGATCGAGCGCGATGTTGGTGACACCTTCCACCTGGCGATGTCCGGCTACCGCCACCACCGGAATCGGCAGGCTATGCTGCAGCGCGGTGTCGATCGCGATGAAGCCCTCGACCGAGCGATCCATCAGCAGCCTTGGGTATTCCTCTATCAGATCGGCTTTCCGGCGGTGGCTGGCGGCGAGGTAGAAGTATCCCTCCTCCATCAGCACCTCTTCGATGCCGTCCATCACCAGCACGGAGTAGCCGTCGCTCAGCTCCGGCACGAGCACGCCGACGGAGAAGCTCTGCTTGCGACGCAGCGACCGCGCATAAAAGCTGGGCCGGTAGTCGAATTTCTGGGCGGCCGCCAGAACACGCTCCCGGGTTTCCTGCGGAATCGAACGCACCCCAGGCGCATTATTCAGGACGAGAGAGATGGTGGCCGGCGACAGATCCAGATAATCACCGAGGACCCTCAGGCTGATAGGGCGGCCGTGGAGAAAGGCGCTCTTGTCGAAGGGCGGTTCGACTTTCGATGGGGCGCCGCTGGTGGTCGCCGGCTTACGTCTGGCCATATGTGATTTTGTATCGGGTGACTTATAGCTTAGGCAAATGGATTTCCGGTCAGGCCGGGCTGTCTATTTCTCAAAGAAGCGCGGTAAAAACTACATGCGCCATTTTCCGCCATCGTGTAAGCCGCCTGTTTTCAATAAATAGCTTTGGCATCGCGGTTGCAAGTCAAATAAGTGCACGAGGGAGAGAAAGTGATGGATGACCGAGTGAAAGGCATCCTGCAGATGCCGAAAAACGGGGGCATAGGAGAAATGCGAAAGCCACTGGTGGCAATTGAAAATTGGGCGGTCGTTGACAGCGTTCTGTCCCCCGGCTTTCAGGAGTTGCGGCCGGGGAAACATCTGATGGGCAACGTGCTTGGGCACGCGAGTCTTCGCAAGACGAAATTTGTCTACACTTCGCGCATCGTTAACGTGTACGGCGGAGTAGTGGAAACCCTCAACACGCTGTATCAGCTTGGCGAGGCAAGCGAAGAATATAAGGCCTGGGAACGCGAGCGTAACTCGGCGGCGGCGTAAACCTCAACATCGCGACAACACGAACAGGGCGCGGGCATCGGCTTGCGCCCTTGTTTTTTGCCCGGGAATAATGGTGACATTCCAACCTTTCCTGTGTCCGGAAACGGACATTTGACTCCGCAAATGATCAGCGCGCGTCCGGCATCGACCTCAGGAACACACGCTAATCCGTTGAAATCATTGAGGCTAACGATAGGCCCGAAATGGCGGACAGCGTGCAATTAGCTGTTTGCAATGGATATTTCCCGCCCCGACATTAAGAAGAAAAAGCTTCGCCGCAATCTCATTTGGGCCGCCATGGCATTGGTGGCTGTTGCGGCGGCTGCAGTTGGCGTCTATCGCCTGAAGCCGGCTGCTCCGACGGTAGATGCAAGCACCATCTGGCCCGACACCGTGAAGCGGGGTCCAATGGTCCGCCAGGTCCGTGGGCTCGGCACGCTTGTTCCTCGCGAAGACAGCATAGAACTTATTCCCACGCAGACGGACGCGACTGTGGTCCGCATCCGCGTTCTACCTGGCACGATGGTTACGCCCGACACCATTCTGATGGACTTGGCCGACCCACAGCTTCAGCAGGAGCTGCTCAATGCGCAGCTCGCACTCAAGGGGGCAGAAGCCGACTATAAGAGCCTTCAGGCGACTCTGCAAAGCACCCTGATGGACAAGAAGACCTCAGCTGCCGAGGTCAACGCCAACTACACCCAGGACAAGCTGCAAGCGCAGACAGACAAACAGCTTTATGACCTGGGAGTGATCTCCGGTCTTGCCTATAACAAGTCAAAAAATACCGCCGACCAATTGACGACCCAGCACCAGCTCAGCCAGGAACAGCTCGAGGTGAATCAGAGAGCCATCGAAGTCCAGCTTGCCTCTGCACAGGCCAAGATCGACCAGGCCAAGGCTCAGCTCGGGCTCTACCAGAAGCAGGCGGATGCCCTTCAAATCCGGGCCGGCATCTCTGGCGCACTCGCGCCGCTTGCCACCCCGGTGCAGGTGGGCCAGCACGTGACCGCTGGAACCTCCGTTGCCGAGGTCATCCAGATGGACAAGCTTAAGGCTGCGCTGCAGATCGCCGAAACGCAGGCGCACGACATCCTGATCGGCCAGCCCGCTGAAATCGACACGCACAACGGCATCGTCCCCGGGCATGTTACCCGAATTGATCCCGCCGTAGTGAACGGAACGCGCACCGTTGACGTAGCACTGGATGGGCCGCTTCCTCCGGGCGCGGTTCCGCAGTTAAGCGTGGATGGAACCATCGACTTGCAGCGGCTGTCGGATGTCCTCTATGTTGGCCGTCCGGCGTTCGGCAACGAAAACAGTACCATCAGCCTGTTCAGAATTGATCCGGACGGCAAGACCGCGACCCGGGTACAGGTGAAGGTCGGCAGGGCATCGGTAACGCAGATTCAGGTGCTCGACGGTTTGAAAGAGGGCGACCGCGTCATCCTCTCCGACATGTCGAGATACGACAACACAGACAAAGTTCGCCTCGAGTAGGCTCGAGCAGAAGAAAATTCAAGGAGCGCGAAGCAATGGAAACCAGACAGTCGCTGATTGAGATCGAAGGTCTCACGAAGGTCTTTTACACGGATGAAATCGAGACGCATGCGCTTTCCGGCATTCATCTGACTATTGCCAAGGGCGAATACGTGGCGATGTCCGGCCCCTCAGGCTGCGGCAAATCCACGCTGCTCTCGATCATTGGTCTGCTCGACACGCCAACGAACGGCAAATATCTGCTCAACGGGCACGCCGTAGAGAACCTGAATTTCGCGCAGCGTTCGCGGATTCGCAATCAGGAGATCGGCTTCATCTTCCAGAGCTTCAATCTCATCGGCGACCTCACGGTCTACGAGAACGTCGAGCTACCCCTCACCTACCGGACCGGCATGTCCTCGACCGAGCGCAAGCGGCGGGTACAGGAATCGCTGGAGCGCGTCAGTATGGCGCACCGCATGAAGCACTATCCTTCGCAGCTCTCCGGCGGTCAGCAGCAGCGTGTGGCTGTGGCCCGGGCTCTTGCTGGATCGCCCTCTATCCTGCTGGCCGACGAGCCTACCGGAAACCTCGACTCGCGCAATGGTGAGGCAGTCATGGAACTGCTTCAGAACCTGCACCGCGACGGCGCGACCATCTGCATGGTGACGCACGATCCCCGTTTTGCGCGGCACGCCGAGCGCAACATCCATCTCTTCGACGGCAAAGTGGTCGCCGAGGGAGACGCGATCGAGCCGGTACTGGAAGCGCGCTAGGCAGGGATCAGGGATTAGGAACAGCGACTAGCAACCAGGCTCTTGCAGCAGGACAGCGGCTTGCTGCGCGCAGGATTTTTACGCACCCGCAGCAAGCCTCGATACGGCAAGTCGGTACCTGGCTGAGGTAGGAAGATGATTCAACTAAGGAACGTCGAACGTAGCTACAAGACGGGCGCGGGGCAAACCTGGGTGTTGCGGCGCATCACGCTGGACATTCGCGAAGGCGAGTTCCTGACCATTATGGGACCCTCCGGGGCAGGGAAGTCTTCGCTGCTGAATGTGCTGGCTCTCCTCGATGACCAGTGGCTTGGCGAATACTGGTTAAAGGACGAGCCCGTGCACTCGATGAATCGCAAGCAGCGGGCTGAGCTCGCGAAGCGGAATATCGGCATGGTCTTCCAGAGCTATCACCTGCTCGACGACCTGACTGTGCAGGAAAACATCGACCTCCCGCTCTCGTACAAGAACATGCCGCGCACTGAGCGGCAGGGACTGGTGGCCGATACGCTCGACCGCTTCCAGATCGTAGGCAAAAAAGACCTGTATCCGTCACAGCTTTCCGGCGGCCAGCAACAGCTGGTCGGCATTGCGCGCGCGGTTATCCACAGGCCTGCGCTGCTGCTGGCGGATGAGCCCACGGGCAATCTGCACTCCAGCCAGGCGAAAGAAATCATGGAGCTCTTCAAGCAGTTGAATGAGCAGGGAACAACGATCGTGCAGGTCACGCACTCCGAGGCCAACGCAGCCTTCGGCAGTCGGATTATCGAAGTTCGAGATGGATGGATGACGCATGATACAGCGAATCCGGAGCTGAACGCGGGGGTGGGAGTATCTTGAGCGGTTTTCGCATGCATGAAAAAATTTGCGCGGCTCTTTTGTCCGTCGCGCTTGCGCCTTACGGCATTGCCCAGACAGCGCAGCAGCCAGCTTCCTCTCAGCAAGCCGCTCCTGCTCCCGAGGCGCCGGCGCCTGCAGACACGCAGCAGCCGGCAAACTCGCCGACCATTGCGCAGCAGGCGCAACAGGCCCAGCAGGTGCAGCCGGTAGCGGCGCAGGTCCCGTTCCACGTGGAGCTGCCGCACTCGCGCAATCCGTTTGCGCCGTACATGCCGACTACAGTGCCGCCGACCAATCTGACCAACTCGCCTCGGCTTCAAAACCTTGAACGCGACGGCAAGCTTTACCTCTCGCTCCGCGATGCCATCGCGCTCGCGCTTGAGAACAATCTCGACATCGCCTACTTCCGTTACAACTTCCCGACTGCCGAGGCTGACCTTCTGCGTACCAAGGCTGGAGGCTCCGTGGGCGGCGTCAACACCAGCATCGTCCAGGGAACGCAGGGCGGCTTCAGTTCATCCGGGGGAGGCGGTGGCGGTTCAAGCAGTGGAGTCACCGCGGCCGGCGCCGGCGGTCTTGTTACCTCCACCTTGGGCAACGGCGCACCCGTCCCGTCCTTCGATCCCTCGCTCTTCGTGCAGGGGTTCGTCGACCACACCACCTTGACTCAGATCAACCCCATTCAGAGCGGCGTACCCATCCTCAAAAACAACACCATCGAGTTTGAGTCCGGTTACTCGCAGGCTTTTTCCACGGGTACAAATTTCACCGTCTCGTCGTATGGCTTCCGGCAGACCACGAACAGCATCTTCAACGTCCTGAGCCCGCAAATCACCACGGGCTTTAACTTTACGGTCAACCAGCCGCTGCTGCAGGGTTTCGGACTCGCCACCAACGAGCGTTATATTCACATTGCAAAGAAGAACCTTCAACTCACCGATCTCGCCTTCAAGGCACAGGTAATCGCTACCATTTCCCAGGTCGAAAACATCTACTGGGATCTCGTCAACGCCTACCAGGACTCTCAGATCAAGGAGCACTCGTTGGCCTACGCCAATGAAACTCTCTCCGATGATCAGAAGCAACTTGAGCTGAAGAACATCCCGGCTATGCAGGTCATGAAAGACCAGTCCGCTGTGGCATCGGCCGAAGGTGATCTCACAGTGTCAAAGGCAGCTCTCCGGTTGCAGGAGCTTCTCATAAAGAACGCGCTCACCAAGACCATCGACGATCCGGCGTTGGCCGAGATGCCGGTTATTCCACTCGACGTGATGGGCACACCCGATCCCAACGCCACCCAGCCGATCGATCAGCTTATCGCCGAAGCCGAGAAAAACCGCCCCGACGTCTCGGAAGATCAGATCGCGATGCAGATCGCCCAGAATAACCTCAAGACGATCAGGAATGAGCTGCTGCCCAGGCTGTCGCTGTATGGACAGTTCATTGGAGCCGGCTTCGGCGGCCAGCCTAACCCTGCCTGTGCGCTCGGCACGGACGAATGCTCTACCACCCTGCCCAGCGGTTTCCCCGGTGCCTTTGAGGACACCTTTAATTACTCGTCGCCCGAATATCAGGTTGGCTTTCAGCTCAGTGTCACTCTTCGCAACCGAGTCGCCAAGGCGGACCAGTTTCGCGCCGTGCTCGACTACCGTCAGAAAGAGTTGTCCTACGAGCAGCAGAAGAAGAACATTCTGCTCGACGTTCGCAACTCGCAGTACGCGCTCCAGCAAGCCCAGGCTCGCGTCACAGCAGCACAGAAGGCCCGCGACCTGGCGCAGAAAACCTTCGACATCTCCAAGCAGGAACAACAGCTCGGAGCCATGTCCACCTACGACACGCTCACCGCGGAACAGGCGCTTGCAGTTTCCGAGTCCGCGCTCGTTATCGCGCAGGACGCGTTCGAAAAAACTAAAGTCGATATTGACCGCGCCACCGGCACCACGCTCGACCGCATGGGAGTCTCCCTCGACGACGCGAAGAGCGGCGTTGTAACGCACCTGCAATAATTAGTCGCAGCATCGGAAAGACCATGGCGACAGCAGCACATCACGGAGACACGGAGACCAGCACGCCGGTTCCGCGCAGAAAGCCGTCGATCCTCGTGGCCGACGACCAGCCGCATATTCTCGACGCGCTCGAACTGCTGCTGGAACCGGAAGGCTTCCGCATGGAGAAAGCGCGCTCGCCTTTCATGGTGCTTGAAGCGCTCAAGTCAGGATCGTACGACGCGCTGCTGATCGACCTGAACTACACCCGCGATACAACCTCCGGCCAGGAAGGCCTGGACCTGCTCACCCAGATCAAATCCCACGACAGCCAGATGCCGGTGATCGTGATGACCGCCTGGGCCAACGTCGAGGTTGCCGTCGAGGCAATGCGCCGTGGCGCGCAGGACTTCATTCAGAAGCCCTGGGACAATGCCCGCCTGCTCTCCATCCTCCGCACACAGATTGATCTGCACCATGCTGTCCGCCGCGCTCAGCGCCTGGAGGCCGAGAATCGCCTGCTCCGTGCGCAGAATCTTCCCGAGTTGATCGCCACCGCTCCGGCGATGCAGCCGGTGCTGGCCACGATCGCGCGTATCGGCCCGTCTGACGCCAATGTGCTCATTACCGGCGAGCATGGCACCGGAAAAGAAGTCGTCGCGCAGATGCTGCATGCGCTTTCTGCGCGAGCCTCGCGTTCACTCGTAGCCGTGAATACCGGAGCCCTCCCCGAAGGCACCTTCGAAAGCGAACTTTTTGGCCACGTAAAGGGCGCGTTTACCGACGCCCGCAATGAGCGCATCGGGCGCTTTGAACTGGCCGACGGCGGTACGCTCTTCCTCGACGAAATCGCCAACGTGCCAATGCGCCAGCAGGCTAAGCTGCTGCGCGTGCTCGAAACAGGCGAAATGGAGCGCGTGGGCTCGTCGAAAACCCGCCGCGTAGATGCGCGTCTGATCTCGGCTACGAATGCCGACCTGCGCGCCGAAGTCGAGGCAGGCAGATTCCGCGGCGATCTGCTCTTCCGCCTCAATACCGTCGAAATTCATCTGCCGCCGTTGCGCGAGCGACGCGAAGACATCCCGCCGCTGGCCGCGCATTTCCTCGCCCGATACGTCCAGCGTTACCGCAAGCAGGTGCAGGGCCTTGATTCCGGCGCGATCCAGGCAATGCTGCAGCACCCGTGGCCCGGCAATGTGCGCGAGCTTGACCACACCATCGAGCGCGCCGTGCTGATGGCGCGCGGCAGTCAAATCGAAGCAGCCGATCTGGGTCTGGGCGCCTCGCGCGTTTCCGGGCAAGCCGGCCAGGGGCTCGAAGAGATGAGCCTGGAGTCTGTTGAGAGTATTCTCATCCGCAAAGCCCTGTCGCGTTCCAACGGGAACGTCAGCCAGGCGGCAGAAGCCCTCGGCCTGAGCCGCGGCGCGCTCTACCGGCGGATGGAAAAATATGGCATTTAGGCCCAACAGCCGATTACAGAAAAAATCCCGGCCTCGGACCGAACGGTTCACCTTTGAGGCAAAGCTTCGCGCCTTTGCCGTCCTTCTTTTCCTTCCCGCCATCGGCCTGCTCGCGGGCATCCTCGTCATGGCGCGCTACTCCACGGCGGCCATTCTCAGCATCCTTACTATTGCTGTCCTGGTGCTTCTGCTGGCCATCGCCGCGTTCATGGACCAGGTAGTTCGCCCCCTGCAGACGCTGGCCAACGTTGTGGCCGCATTGCGCGAAGAAGACTATTCGTTTCGCGCACGCGGCGCCCGGCGCGATGATCCCTTCGGCGATCTCGCCCTCGAAATCAATGCGCTGGCCGATATGCACCAGTCCCAGCGTATGGGCGCTATTGAAGCGGCCGCGCTCTTCCGCCGCGTCATCACGGAGCTCGATGCCCCCGTATTCGCATTCGATCAAGGCGACGTGCTGCGGTTGGTGAATCCGGCAGGTGAGCGGGTTTTCGGAGTGGCCGCCGCGCGTGATCTGGGCCGCACGGCAAAGGAGCTCAGACTCGAAATGCTCCTCGAGCAGCCCGACGAGGGAGTCATTGTGCTCGATGCTCCCAGCCAGCAGCCGCGCGTAGTTTCGCGCCTGCCCACGCGCGCGCCCTCCCGCTGGATGGTCAGGCGCAGCCATTTTCGCCAGGGCGGCGTGCCGCACACGCTGCTTCTGCTCTCTGACGTAAGCGCGGCATTGCGTGAAGAGGAGAGAATTGCCTGGCGCAGGCTCATCCGCGTGCTCGGCCACGAGATCAGCAACTCGTTGGCGCCGATCAAGTCAATCGCCGGCACACTGCGGTCGCGCCTGCCGCAGAACAATGGAATGCTGCCGGATTTCGATCGCGGCCTGGGAGTGATTGAAAGCCGGGCCGAATCTCTGAATCGCTTCGTGCAGGCCTATCGCCAACTCGCGCAACTGCCGGCTCCGGCAATGCGCCGCGTGGCCGTGCGGCCTCTGCTCGAGCGCGTCGTGAGCCTGGAGACGCGCCTCGAAGTCACACTGCAAGCCGCTCCTCAGGTCGAGGTCTTTGCCGACACGGATCAGGTGGAGCAGCTTCTGATCAACCTGGTGCGGAACGGCGTGGAAGCCGCATGCAGCGCCCGCGAAGACGCGATTGCAGCCGGGTTGCCGCATCAAGAGCCGGCCGTCATAATCCGCAGCAGAGTCGAGGGTGATTTTCTCTCCGTGGCAATCGAGGACAACGGTCCGGGACTGACGAATCCGACGAATCTGTTCGTGCCGTTCTACACAACCAAGAAGACCGGCACCGGCGTGGGGCTCGTGCTGGCGCGTCAGATCGCAGAGGCGCACGGCGGCACACTCGAATTGCGCAATCGCGCCGGAACACACGGTTGTCAGGCGGAACTGCGCATTCCGTTGGCGCAGCGCCCGGAAGAAGAGAGCGAGCAGGCTGCGGTGCGGTAGCGGGCGCGGGTTTGTCCGGGGTCATCCGGTACCATAGGGACATTCATCTTTTCATCGCGGCAAATGCCGCATCAGGCGGGGCTCGAAGATCGTGTCTGCAACTGTGTCGAATTTGAAGGTGGCCATTCTCGGTTTCGGAACCGTCGGCAGTTCAGTCGCGCGCATCATCTGCGACCTGAAGCCGCAGGGCGTCGAGCTCACCCATATCTACAACCGCAACATCAGTCGCAAGATCGCTGAATGGGTTCTGTCTCGAGTCGCCTGGACTGAAGACTTTGAGACCATCCTCGAGTCCGATGCCGACGTTGTGCTCGAGCTGGTTGGCGGTCTCGAGCCGGCCGGGAAGTGGGTCCGGCGTGCTCTCGAAGCTCGCAAATCGGTCGTGACGGCCAACAAAAAGCTGATTGCCTACCAGGGGATCGAGCTGGAAAAGCTGGCGCGCTCCAAAGGTGTTCACCTCCGCTACGGAGCAGCCGTCGCAGGTGGTATCCCTGTCATTCCCGGTTTGCAGCATGGGCTCGCCGGCGACTGCGTCACGCGCATCGAGGGCATCCTGAACGGCACCTGCAACTTCATCCTGAGCAAGATGGAGGAGGGCGCGGAGTTCGCGGACGTATTGAAAGAAGCACAGGCACTCGGATACGCCGAGGCCGATCCGACCGAAGACGTTGACGGATTCGACGCCCGAGCCAAGCTGGTGATTCTTTCGCGCCTCGCGCTGCGCGCCGACCTCGATCCCGAAGAGATCCCCTGCCGGTCGATCCGCGAAGTGGGCGCGATCGACTTCGCGTATGCGCGCGAGCTGGGCTGCACGATCCGCCAGATTGCCCGGGCCGAACTGCGCGACGGCGATGTGCTGGCCAGCGTTGGTCCGATGCTGGTGCCGAAAGCGTCCCCGCTGGCCTGGTCCCGCGGCACCGAGAACACCGTGCTGGTGGGCGGATGCTACGGCGGTGACGTAGTCTTCTCCGGACACGGCGCGGGAGGCCATCCCACGGCGGTGGCAGTCGTCTCCGATGTCATCGGCATCGCGCACGGCTCACGAGCGGTCGATCTGCCGAGCAGGAAGACCGCAATCGGAGGCGAATTCCTGCTGCGTCACTCGATCCGGTTTGTGGTCAGCGATCAGCCGGGCATCATCGCGGAAATCGCGCTTGCTCTGGCTGAGCAGGAGATCAACATTCATGCCATCTCCCAGAAGCCGGGCTACGGAAAGGACAACCTGCCCTTCGTCGTTACGGTAGAACCGTGTGCCGCGTCTGCATTGCAGCGGGCGCTGGCGCGAATCGGCAAGATGAGCTGCCTGCTGGAGAAGCCGCTCGATCTGCAGATACTGGAGCCGGAAGAGGGGGTGTAGGGTAAAGGGTTTAGGGTGTAGAAAATCGCTCACCTGAAGCGAATCTACTACACCCTATGCCCTACCCCCTAAACCCTCAGTTGTGTCCGAGGATGGGATGCGGCTCGTACGGCTCTTCCAGCGCTTTGATCTCTTTGGCGTCGAGATGCAGTTCCAGCGCATTGAGTGCGTCGTCCAGATGGTGCATCTTGCTCGCTCCGACAATCGGAGCAGAGACCTCCGGCTTCGACAGCATCCACGCCAGCGCGACCTGCGCGTTCGAGACCCCTCGCTTCTTCGCGATCTCCGTTACACGCTCGACAACGGTGAAGTCGGAATCGCGGTAGTACAGGCCCTTGGCGTAATCGTCGGTCTTGGCGCGGACAGTCTCGCCGAAGTCCTGCTTCGAGCGGTTGCCGGCGAGAAATCCTCGCGCCAGCGGACTCCACGGAATCAGCCCAATGCCTTCCGCACGGCACAGCGGAATCATCTCGCGCTCTTCTTCGCGGTAAACGAGGTTGTAATGGTTCTGCATGGTTACAAAGCGCGCGAGTCCGCGCTCATCCGAGACATGCAGCATGCGCTGGAACTGCCAGGCATACATGGACGACGCTCCGATGTAGAGGACCTTGCCCGCCTGAACGAGATCGTTCAGCGCCTCGAGAGTCTCTTCGATCGGCGTAGCGTAATCAAAGCGATGGATCTGGTAGAGATCGACGTAGTCCGTGCCAAGGCGACGGAGGCTGTCGTCGATAGCATGCATGATGTGCTTGCGGGAAAGTCCGCGCTGGTTAGGATCGTCCCCCATAGGATTGAAAACCTTGGTCGCGATGACCACCTTGTCGCGTGACGGCGCGAAGTCCTTGAGCGCCCGGCCGAGAATCTCTTCGCTCGCGCCCACCGAGTACATGTCGGCCGTGTCGAAGAAGTTGATGCCGGCTTCGAGCGCGCGCTGGATGAATGGCCGGCTCTCTGCCTCCTCGAGCACCCATTCGCGCCACTTCTTCGCGCCGTAAGTCATGGTTCCGAGGCAGATGCGCGAAACTTTCAGACCGGTCGAACCGAGATTGCCGTATAGCATTCGTTACTCCTTCGAGCGTTGTGTGAGCTTTGGATGCGGCGAGATGCGAAAGGGCTTCAGAGTCGGAGTCTGGGCAACTGCCTACATTTTTTGGGTGACGCGCTCGCCAGTGCCAAGGTAGAGTTCCTGCATGCGACGACTGTGTCTGCTGGCGGCGAGTGTCCTTCTGCTGTTGCCGGCCGACAGCCTTTCGCTTCGGGCCTCCGTCGAGACTCCGCTCTTTGATATCCACCAGCCCACCGTTCTTGCTTTCTTCAGGCCCACCTCTCATGCCGATGAGTCCGGCAGCAAGGCCAACGACGCGTTGAGCGATTTCCAGGTCTATCTCAGGCAGGCAACTGTCCCGCTCGGGAAAGCCGGCATTGAGGTCCATGATGTTTACGCACGCTCGTTTCAGGTGCGCGATGGAATGAAAACCACCACATTTCAGACGAAGAAGATTGGCATCGGGTATTACCTGGTAAGCCCCGGCAAAAAGCCGCGGGTGGAGTATGGACTGATGAGCGACTCCGACTTGGTCAGGGTAGCCAGTGAATATTTCGACATGAGGATAAAGTAGGCCGGTCCTTCTGCAATCCCGCCGCAACGCACAGGGCTCCACAATCAGAGCTGCTGCTTTTGATCCTATGACTACCTCTCCTTGCGCCTCTTCCGCTGTTTTCGATAATGTCAGAATCGTGCTGAACCGTTGGCAATCAGGGTTGGCGACCGGTCTTCGGAACAGCGCATCCAAGGTGATAAATGGACCACACAGCGGCTGCCCCTCACGCAACCTTGCTGGCGGCGAATCTCCCGTCGGCCGGAACGCAGAACATCTGCAAGATTGATGTAAACGGCTTTCAGGTCGACGCTGTCGACGGCGAGTACCTGATCGAAGCGATCAACCGCAGCGGGATACAAGTTCCTCACGTCTGTTATCACACGCGATTGGGGCCCATACAAACCTGCGATACCTGCATGGTCGAGGTCGACGGGAAGCTGGTCCGAGCATGTGCTACCAATGTCAGTGGCGGCATGACCGTTGTGACCGAAACGCGTGTGGCGACGGCTGCGCAGCGTGAAGCCTACGACAGAATTCTGGCAAACCATGTGCTGTACTGCACGGTTTGCGATAACAACAACGGCAACTGCACCGTGCACAACACCGCTGCGATGCTGAAGGTGGAGCATCAGGCCTATCCCTACCGGCCAAAACCCTACGAAGTAGATCTCTCCAATCCCTTCTATCGCTATGATCCGAATCAGTGCATTTTGTGCGGGCGCTGCGTGGAGGCGTGCCAGAGTGTACAGGTCAACGAGACGCTGTCCATCCGCTGGGAGGACGAACATCCCCGCGTGTTGTGGGACGGCGGCGAAACCATAGGCGGATCAAGCTGCGTCTCATGCGGCCACTGCATCACGGTGTGCCCCTGCAATGCGCTGATGGAAAAATCCATGCTCGGTCACGCGGGCTACTTCACCAAACTGCCGAGCGACACCCTGTGGGGCATGATCGATATTGTCAAGGCCGTCGAGCCGGAGATCGGTTACGGTCCGATCTTGCAGCTTTCCGAGACTGAAGCGGCGATGCGCGAGGCGCGGGTCAAGAAGACCAAGACCGTCTGCACCTACTGCGGCGTCGGCTGCAGCTTTGATATCTGGACCAAGGATCGCCACATCCTCAAAGTTGAGCCGTCCGACGGAGAGGCTAATAATATTTCCACCTGCGTCAAAGGTAAGTTCGGCTGGGACTACGTCAACAGCCCCGACCGCCTGACGAAGCCCATGATTCGCGAAGGCGAGACATTCCGCGAAGCCGGCTGGGACGAAGCTCTGAACCTGGTGGCCAGTCGCCTGAATGAGATCAAGGCCCAGCATGGGCCGGACGCGATCGGCTATATCTCGTCGTCGAAGTGCACGAACGAAGAGAGCTACCTGATGCAGAAGCTGGCGCGCGCCGTGGGCGGCACCAACAACATCGACAACTGCTCCCGTTATTGCCAGAGCCCCGCCACGCAGGGACTCTTCCGCACCGTAGGTTATGGCGGAGACTCGGGCTCCATCTCTGATATCGCGCAATCGAAGCTCGTGATGATTGTCGGCAGCAATACGGCGGAAGCCCATCCGGTCCTGGCCACCCGCGTCAAGCGCGCGCACAAGCTTCATGGACAGAAGCTTATCGTCGCCGATCTGCGCGAGCACGAGATGGCTCGGCGCGCCGATATTTTCTTCCGGCCGAATCCCGGAACAGACATGGTCTGGCTCTCGGCCCTGAGCCGCTACATGTTCGACAACGGACTGGCCAAGACAGAATTTCTGAGCCAGTGGGTAAACGACGTCGACAAATATCGCGAAAGCCTCGCGCCCTTCACGATGGAATTTGCTTCGCGGGTCTGCGGCGTCCCGATGGAAACTCTGACCCGCGTGGCGAAGGAATTTGGAGCTGCCGAATCTGCGTGCGTCCTCTGGGCGATGGGCGTCACGCAGCACTGCGGCGGATCGGACACGTCGACGGCTATCTCCAACCTGCTGCTGGTGACCGGCAACTACATGCGGCCGGGCACCGGGGCATATCCATTGCGCGGCCACAACAATGTACAGGGAGCCAGCGACTTCGGTTCCATGCCCGCGTATTTCCCCGGCTACGAAAAGGTCGTCGACGAAGAAGCCTTCGCACGCTACGAGCAGGGCTGGGGGGTGAAACTCCCCAGAAACAAGGGCCTCGATAACCACGAGATGGTCGAGGCGATCCACGGCGGAAAGCTGAAGGCGATGTATGTGATCGGCGAAGACATGTACAGCGCCGACTCCAATGCCAACTTTGTGGGCGACGCGTTTTCGAAGCTCGATTTTTTCGTTGTCGAGGACTGCTTCTTCACGCTGACTTGCCGCTATGCCGACGTCGTCCTGCCTGCTTCCCCCAGCCTAGAAAAGGAAGGCACGTTTACCAGCACAGAACGGCGCATTCAGCGGCTCTACCAGGCGATGGAGCCGCTCGGCGAGAGCCGGCCCGACTGGCAGATCATTCAGGATGTCGCCAACCGCATGGGCGCGAGCTGGAACTACTCGCATCCGGCGGACGTCATGCACGAATCGGCAGCGCTCGCCCCCATGTTTTCGGGTGTCACCTACGATCGGCTGGCGGGATACCAGACCCTGCAGTGGCCGGTTGCCGTGGACGGCACCGATCAGCCGCTGCTCTATACGGAGAAGTTCCATTTCCCGGATGGAAAGGCGAAATTGTATCCGCTGGAGTGGATTGAGCCATGTGAGACGGCCGATGACGAGTTCGACGTTCACCTGAACAATGGCCGGATGCTCGAGCATTTCCACGAAGGAAATATGACCTATCGAGTGCCCGGCATCCACGCCGAAACGCCGCATGGCTTTGTTGAGGTTTCACCAACTCTGGCCAACGATCTCCAGTTGGTGACTGGGCAGTGGGTGGATGTGACCTCGCGCAACGGCGAGCTTCGGACCCAGGTGGTGGTGACTGACCGCGTGCACGAAAAGCAGGCATATATGCCGCTGAACCGGCCCCAGCATCCGGTGAACCTGCTTACCGGCAACAACACCGATCGCGCCACGCACACGCCCGCATACAAAGAGACCGCGGTGAAGATGAAGACGCTCCCCTGGAAGGGACCAGATCCCTTGCCGCCGCTCAATTTCCGGCATGGGCATCCCACGCCACAGCGCGGTGTTGAGGTGGAACGCAAGTGGCAGCGGCCGGATTATCGCATTCCCGGTGGCGACAATGGGCTGGTACAGATTCAAACCGGGCAGCGGAAGGGGTAAGCCATGGCCAAACCAATCGAACTGATGCCGAAGCCCAGCGGCCAGGGTGCGCGTGAGGAGTTGCAGCGCCGTCTTGACTCGGCTCCGGTCGAGCATGCCGAGGCGGTGCTTGCCGGGTACGAGCTGCTGCAGGAACTGCACGAGAGCGGCACGCTCGATGTGCTGCGCGGGCTGCTTGGCGCAGGAGATCAGGTGGTCAGGCACGCCGTCGCGCTCGCCATACAGCCTGAGGCAGTCAACGGGCTGCGCAATCTTCTGGTGTTGAGCAGAGTGCTGGGCAGCATCAATCCCGATGTGCTGCACAGCGCATTTGACGGAGTGCCCGAAGCATTGGCTGCCCCGCCGGAAGAGGATCCGCCATCCCTCTTCGCGCTCTTCCGGCGCCTGTCTTCGGTTGAGAGCCGCCGCGCTTTGGCAGCAGCGGCTACGGTGCTCGAAAGCGTGGGCAGGGGACTGGCCGCCGGCCAAAAATAGATCGGATCAAGCTCTGCGGATCTTCCTCGCCGCCGTTCCCGTCGACTCGCGCACGATCAGCTCGGGCTGCATCAGGATTTCCGCCTGCGCATCTTTCTGGGGATTCGCAATCATGTTCAGCAGCACCTGCGCGCCCTCGCTGCCCATCTCGCGCAGCGGCTGGCGTACCGTGGTGATGCTCGGCTTCTGATACGCGGCGCTGATGATGTCGTCGAACCCCACCACCGAGATGTCATCGGGAACCCGCAGTCCTGCATCGTGGACGGCGCGAATCACACCGATGGCGGAGATGTCGTTGAAGCAGAAGATCGCGGTGAAGTCGCGCGTCCTCCCTAACAGTTCACCCATCGGCTCGTAGCCGACCTGCGGCGACCAACTGTCGGCGGCAAGCTGAATGCACAGCTCAGGATGCACCTCGATCCCAAGCTTACGCGCCATTTGCAGGATGCCGCGCCAGCGGAATTCGGTATCCGGAATGATCTCCGGCCCCTTCATGAAGGCGATGCGGCGATGCCCTAGCTGGTGCAGGTGGCTGAGGGCCAGCGATGCGGCCTTCTTGTGATCGAGCACAATGTTGGTGACGCCAGCCGCGTTGTTATGCGCCGAGATGGCTACCGTGGGCAGGGGATTGCACACCTCGGCCGGCGTGTTGAGCAGCAGAAAACCGTCCACCGCGCGCTCGGTCAGCATGCGGGGATACTGCTCCATCAGCTCAGGCTTCCAATAGTGGCTGGCGGCAAAGTAGAAGTAGTGCGCGCGCAGCAGGCATTCCTCGACGCCCTGCATCACCAGCGTGAAGTAGCCTTCGCTCAGGTCGGGAGCAATCACGCCGACGGACATGCTGCGGCTGCGGCGCAGTGAGCGGGCGAAATAATTAGGGCGGTATTGAAACTTCCGCGCGGCTTCAAACACTCTTTCCCGCGTTCTCGTAGGAATCGAGCGGGCGGCAGGTGAATCATTCAGTACCAGAGAAATCGTTGTCTGCGATAGCCGCAGAATTTCTGACAGGCGCCTTAAATTAATAG
>CAVRNK010000038.1:0-21079 GCA_963721995.1 uncultured Acidobacteriaceae bacterium
CAACCAGACTCGGGCGGCTGCCAGCCGTCTTCAGGCTGCGAGATACCAGGACAACGCGGATGTGGTCCATCGCTTAACGATGTGTGTCGTTGTGCACTCACCACAAAGCCAAAAATACTTGCTGGGTAAGCACCTCGTCGCAAATGCGCCATCGTCCGGTCGGAACTGACCGTCAGAAAACGGTCCGAATTCGAGCAGCCTAGTGTTCCGTCCCGAAGATAGAGCAGCTATCTAGAACATTGTGGATTGCGCAATGCATGGCCAAACAGTGCTGGCCCCCTTCAATGCTTGGGTGGCTGGACAGGTAATCGTGGAGTTCAGATTCTTTTTGCAAAACTCATAGGTGCTCCATATCGTGCCATTGAATAGCTAGATTTGTACTCGGCTGGAGCATTGCAAAAGCTGGAGGCGAGGAATGATCTGTTGCGGACAACTACGAGTCTACGCTCTTCTGGCGCTGGTCGTTGTGTATTGTTCGAGGGTGTAGCTTCGCGCCTGTGTATTCCCCTCAAAACGGCGATGTGGTAAAAACGCCTGCCTCGGAAGGGTCCCACCCGAACTTACCGATATGGACGTTTCAGGCAGTGTGAGTCAGACCGTTGTTCCTCAAGAGAACGAGGCCGAGAGCTGTGTGCCGATCTGGCGTATAGGTCTGAGCAGTCAAGTGGTAATCGCCCAGTGTTGAAACACTAAGCGGCGCGATATCGCGCCGCCGATGCTTCGTTCGTTTTGCACTTTGCCGATCGGCGGCTGCGCGCGACGACAGACTCTTGCACTCGGCGACACTTACCGGAACAATCCGCAGTTCCTTCGCGTACCAATCGAAGAGGGGAGCTTTCCAAGACTGGGTACACCGGGCCCGGACCTGATCCCCTCGGGTGATGTGCGAGGAGTGATTATGGGTAAGACTATTTCTTCTTATGCTCTGGTTGGGCTGTTGCTGCTCACTATTGCAGGTCTCCATGCGAACGCGGCTCCCATTTCGAAAGAAGACGGCGGCACAGTCGTCATCGTCTTCAAGGACGGACATCAGCAAAGCATTCCTGTCTCCGCCATCGCGGCCATGGAATTCAAATCGGCCTCGGGAGTTGCAACGCCGATCGCGATTCCTGCCCCGCTCGTGTCGAGCAAGCGCCATTTTGTGGGCAAATGGTTGGTAGGACAGGGAAACGGGGATTCGTTCTACATCACCCTGGAAGAGAATGGCGAGGCAACCAAGTCGATCGGTGCCGCCCATGGCACATGGGTTTACGTAGATGGGGAGGCGCGCATTACCTGGGATGACGGCTGGCATGATGCGATCCGCAAGGTCGGATCCAAGCATGAGAAATTCGCTTATGCCCCAGGAAAGTCTTTTTCGGATAATCCGACGAATGTAACCGAAGCGCGTAACACTAGCCCGCAGCCAATTTAGGCCGCAGGTAAAACCTCCTATGGAGCGGAAGATCGCTGCCAAGTCGTCGGGGCACTCCAACAGGTCCGTGGAGGTGTGCTGGTGATCTCATTCTGGCAAGACGTCGGGTATAGCCTGCGGGTGATCGCGAAGGCACCGGGATTCGCGGCGATTGTTATCCTAACGCTTGCGCTGGGTATCGGCGCGAACACCACGATTTTCAGTTGGATCAACGCGACATTGCTGAATCCGATTCCCGGGCTGGCCAGCCCGAGCGAGGTGGTGGCGCTGTCGCTCGGCCGGCCCGCAGATAACCCCTTTCCGTTTACATATCCCGATTTCGAGATGATGCGCGATGGGCAGCATAGTTTCGCCGGTCTCACTGGGTGCAATCCCACTCCCATGAGTCTGACGGGCAAGGGTAAGCCGGAACGCGTCTGGGGCACGGTGGCATCGGCGAATTATTTTGATGTACTGGGTGTGCGGCCGATCCTTGGGCGCGGCTTTCTGCCCGTGGAAGACAAGAAGCCGGGAGGCGCGCCGGTGGCGGTAATCAGCTACCGGCTGTGGCAAACACACTTCGGCGGGAACCCTGGCGTGGTGGGGCAGACGATCGAAATCAATCAGCACCCGTACACCATTGTCGGCGTGGCGCCAACGGTGTTTCAGGGCAGCCAGACCGGGATACGGTCGGAAATTTGGGTTCCGGTCATGATGGAAGAGCAATTGCTGCCGCGGAACGACCTGCTTCATGACCACCACTATTTCTGGTTTGTCGTGCTCGGGCGTTTGAAGCCGGGCGTCGAGCCGAAGCAGGCGCAAGAGGAAATGACGGTGCTGCTGAAGCGGGAGGTGAAGAATTATCCGGAGGAGCACCGAGGGCACGACAGCGTGACGGTGTATCAGCTGTGGCGCAGCCCATTTGGTGCGAATCAATTTCTCTCGGTGCTGCTGCCGATGTTAATGACCATCGCGGGGCTGGTGCTGCTGCTGGCGTGCGCGAACGTGGCGAATCTGATGCTGGTGCGGTCGGTGGCAAGGCGGCGCGAGACCGCAATTCGAATGTCGCTGGGCGCGAGCCGGTGGCGACTGGTGCGGCAAGTGCTGGTGGAAAGCCTGATGCTGGCTTTGGCCGGAGGCGTGGTTGCGCTGCTGATCACGTTCTGGACTGCGGGAACATTCATGAAGTTCGTGCCGGCGACGGATTTTCCGATCTCGCTGGGGATTCGAGTGGACCACGCGGTGCTGCTTGCGACGATGGTTATCTCTGTGCTCACGGGCGTGATTTTCGGGATTTTGCCCGCGCTGCGGTCCTCGAGCACAGCGCCGGTGGCGGTATTGAAAGAGGATACGGGGAGCGCGTCGGGCGGACTCCGGAAGGCGCGCCTCGCGAGCGGGTTGGTAGTAGCGCAAATTTCGCTGTCGCTGTTGCTGCTGATTTGCGCGGGATTGTTCATTCGCAGCTTCATGCGCGCGCAGCAAACTAATCCGGGATTCAATTCACATAATGTACTGATCGCTTCCTACGATCTGTTTACCTCGGGATATTCGGATGCGAGCGGTGCGGAATTCGATCGTCAACTCGTCGCGAAACTGGAAGCGCTGCCGGGCATACGGTCGGTGGCTTTATCGAACCGCGTACCGCTGGGATTCGGTGGCGGCTCGACCGCTGTGAAGCCCGAGGGCTACGTACCGCAGGCGAATGAATCGATGGAGACTCAGGTGGCAATCGTCACGCCGAATTATTTCCAGACCATGCAGATTCCGATTGTGAAGGGACGCGACTTCACGCTCCAGGACACGGTGAAATCCCAGCGCGCGGTGATCGTCAGCGAAACATTTGTGAATCGCTACTGGCCGCATCAGGAAGCAGTGGGTAAGCAACTGAACTCGGACTTGACGCACGAATGGTTCACGGTGGTCGGCGTGGCGCGCGACAGCAAGGTGAACAGCCTGAATGAAAAGCCGACGCCTTTCCTGTATTTGCCCGAATACCAGGTTTACCGTACCGATCGTCCGGGTGGGTCGACGATGATCCTCATTGCGCGGACGACCGGTGATCCGCTGGTGCTCGGCAAGACGGTCGAGAATGCGATCCATGATCTGAACGCCGACCTGGTGGTGTTCGATGTGACCACGCTCGAATTGCGCCAACAGATTGCCAGCTTTGGCCAGCGCGTTGCCGGAAGCTTCGTAGGAGCGTTCGGGTTGCTCGCTCTGGTTCTGGCCGCGGTAGGAATTTACGGCGTTACGGCCTACACCACGCGACAGCGCACGCATGAAATCGGCATCCGCATGGCGCTGGGTGCGAGCCAAAATAACATTCTTCGGCTCGTGACTATGAATGAAGGGTATGGTGATTTAACTCTCTACAGGAACTCCGGCGCACCGACCCGAACTGTTGGCCTGCGGAAGTAAAGTCGCCATCTCGGATAAGTGGGTAAGTGGTTCAGGACACTATTTGTCCAAGATGGCGACTACACAGACAGGGTGGTTTGCTTTTAGTTGCCCTTTCGAGAAGGCGTTTTCGCCAACTGAGATGCACTCGCTCGATAGCCGCGATGAATCTTGACGAGGCTGGCTTGTTCGAAACTGGAATCTTACCGAATGCCAGCAAGAGCGAAGATGTGTTCGCGGAGCAGCTTTCCGGCGCGGTTTCCCTCGCCTTTCTCCAGAGCATCAATGATCTGCCAATGTGCCTCCTGCACATTTAGCAAGTCCTTAGAAAGCCACAACTGGATACGAACTTCGAAGGCGAGCGAATCCCGTGTCCTGATCTTCATCCGCAACTTGCAAAGGAGATCGTGTAGCGCGGTCACGAAGCCGCTCAAGTCGTCCAAGTCCGGCCGCCAGGTCGGACCGCAGGTCACCTGTCCCTCGCCAAAATAGCGATCTGGTGTTGAATCATGACGATTAGCCCAGTATCCAATCGAGCTCTCTCCGTGTACAACTTCTCGCATGCTGCGCCTGGTGAAGCTGCTGCTTGTTCCGGTGATCCAATTCTTTTCTTCTCGCCGCGATCTCCTCTTGGAGAATTTAGCTCTCCGGCAGCAGCTTGCTGTCTTGAAACGGAGACATTCCCATCCTCGCCTTGCCGTCACCGACAGGCTTTTCTGGGTCATATTGCGGCGGTTCTGGTCCGGGTGGAGACAGGCATTGATTCTCGTCCAGCCGGAGACCGTTGTGCGATGGCACGGGGCCGGCTTCAGGCTGTATTGGACCTGGCTCTCACGGCATCGAGTTCGCGCGGGCAGGAAGTGCGTCAGCAAAGAGCTACGCGAACTTATCTTCCGCATGGTCGCCGAGAATCCAACCTGGGGTGCGCCGCGCATTCATGGAGAACTAAAGATGCTTGGCTTCGACATTTCTGAACGGACCGTGTTGCGCTGGATGCGGAAAGCGCCACGGAATTCGGTTCCGGCAAAGCGATGGGCGGCCTTTCTGAGCAATCATCGGGAAGCCATCGCTGCGATGGATTTCTTTACCGTGCCGACGCTCGCGTTCGGCACGCTGTATTGCTTCTTTATCATTGCGCATGATCGACGGCGAATTCTCCACTGCCATGTGACGAAGCATCCGAACAGCGCCTGGGTTGTCCAGCAGCTTCGCGAAGCCTTTCCCTATGACTCGGCCCCGGGCTACCTGATTTTTGATCGCGGCGCGAGCTTCAATGAGGAAGTCATCGACACAGTGAAGAGCTTTGGCGTCCAGCCCAAGCGGATCAGCTTCCGCAGCCCGTGGCAGAACGGCGTCGCCGAGCGCTGGGTCGGCAGTTGCCGTCACGATTTGCTCGACCATGTGATCGTGCTGAATGAACGGCATCTGAAACGGCTGATGAACGAGTACGTCCATTACTACCAAGACGATCGCACGCATCTCGCATTGGATAAGCGAACTCCGGCAGGTCGTCTATTGGCCAACAACGGCGGTGGACATGGCAGGATTCTATCTACGCCCAAACTCGGCGGCCTGCATCACCGTTATTATGGTCTGGCCGCTTGAGCTGCTGTTCGAACATCTCTTCGTCAGAGTTAAAGATGAACTGAGAGCGAGGTATAGCTGCTGATCTCTCGCCGCCCACTCGGCACAGTCTCTCTGTGACTATCCGTGGTCACCCAACACGCCCGGCTGCGGTCGCCAATCTGCCTGTGAGTTCAAAACGCAGGTTCCTTCTGCGCTCGGATGACAATTTGGCGAGTCACAGCCCATTTTGAGAGACTAAATGAGCCCAGCCTGGCGCTAGGATGCCGGAATGCCCAGCGCCATTTGAAGCGAGTTGCATACAATCCCGGAGATAGACAGCCTCAGTTGTTGCGAACAGGGTAATGCGCGTTTCCAGACGCGAATCTTGCTCGAAACGCGCCTCGGCGATATCACTCGTCCAGATGAGATCGGTAGAGTGAAGCGCGTTTGTCCGAACTTACAGAAGCTTAGCCAGTGATTGGTTCCACCACGCCCTGTGACAGCTTTCGACTCAGTAGAATTCCGCCGATCAGGAAGTAGATCGCACCGAAGATGGCATAGCCTCCCATGTCCTTCGTGTGCAACTTTCCGCTAAGGCCGCCGAGCACAAATGCAATACCTGCTGCAGTCGATTGCGCGCCGCTCAGGATCATCGCCCATTGTCCACCGAGTTGCTTACGGCGGATGAGCCCAGCGACGAGCTGAAGCAGGCCGGCTCCGAGTGCCCATGCACCGAAGATCGCGATAGAATAAGCCGGTTTGCTAAAGACCGTTAAGGCTATCCCAAGAGCAGTAGCGGAACCCAGAAGCGCATTGATGACCTGCGAAGTCCGTGCGCTTCCGGTAGGACGTGAGGCCATGAGATCGTACAGCGTGCAAGCGACGTCCCAGAGCGGGTACGCGATCAGCAAGATGGACGCGACATGCGGCTGCGTCTGTGCCGTGGAAAGAACAGCTGCAGCCCATATCACCTGGAACACCGTCCGGACGAAATAAAGGTTCCGCAGGGAGCGGGCTGATTCAGTGGAGTTGATTTGCATGCGAGACCTCTCTATCTTCTAGTTGGTAGGCAAATTTGGGTGGAAGAAGGCCACGCAGGGCCTCCCCGGGATTAGTTCTTTGTTGTAGCGATACGTTTGAGCGCTGCTCCGGTCACGAGCTTGAAGACCTCACGATCCCCAGTGGCGCGCGCGGAGAGCATAGCCCCATGCACGACCGCCATCAGCGTCTGGGCTTCCGTTGCCGCTGAATCTTGCAGCTTGATGACACCCGCCTTCACACCCGCCTTCAGGGTCCGTTCGAGCCAGCCGCCCAAGGCCCTGAAATGCAGGAGGACTTCGGTTTGTACTTCCTCTGGCAACGACGGAAGCTCTGCTCCCATGAGTGCCGCAACGCAGAAGGGGGCCGTACGTCCTCGGATACATCCATCCCAGTACTGGACGTAGGCATGAAGGCGTTTCCACGGGTGTTCGATCTGCCTGTCGAGCTGCTCGGTTCCTTCGATTGTCTTCTCGCGATGCGCCTTGAGGACGGCTGCGGCCAAGCCAGCCTTCGTCGGGAAGTGATGATGGATGCTCGGTTTCTTGATCTCGACCGCTTCGGAGATATCGGCATAGCTAAAAGCCGAATATCCTCTCTCGATCATCAAGGCTTCCGCCACCTTCAGAATGCGCTCTGCCGTTTCTCCTTGCATACAAAGTAGACTACCAACTAGTCGGTCTGGATTCGAAATATTTCGTCCGTTCAGCACCCGTGAGTGATGAGTCCTCACAAGTCTTAGTGCTGTATCTGGAGCGCCCGGTTGGCACGCGGCGGTAGATCGGGAGCGACGTAAGCACGTTATGAGTGCAGATGCGCGAGCACGAATCAGCGCGGCTCAGAAGAAGAGATGGGCTCAACAGAGCAAGGCCGCAAAGCGGTAGACGATGTGTGGCCGCTACCAACGCCGATTTGATAAGCAGCGCATCGCTGAAGCCTTCGCGTTGGGCGATATTGATGGGCTCGCCCTCGAACTCGCCCCCGACTACAACGTAGCTCCGCAGACGATGCAGCCGGTCATCATTTGGTATGAGCAGTTCGGGACTCGACGACTGCACATGATATTTTGGCGCTTTCTGCCCCGCTTCGTCACCGACCCGAAAACATTCACCCGGCCGACCGTCAACGCGAAGGGCGAAACCCTGCTCAAGAAGCCAGAAGGCGTCGAATCCTACCGGCCGCGTACCGGTCGCTCGCTCGATGCTCTGGATACTTTGCTGATACGAGACCCGCATCGGGACTGCTCACCGAACCCGATATAATTCCGCGCAATGGCGCTAAGCTCTCTTGCGAAGAAACTATTCCGAACACTGGCAAGAGTCATTCCACAGTGCGGTATGGTTTCGCAGGCCGTAGCCTTCAATATGTTCCTGGCTTTCTTTTCGAGTCTGCTGGTTGTGCTCGGCCTGATGAGCAATTTTCTAAAAGGGAGGACCGGTGGTGAGCTTACTGTGCGGCTTTCGACGATTCTGCCTCCGGGAACTTGGCAGCTCCTTTCTGATTTCCTGTTACGCCGGGAGGTGAATCCCTGGGCCTGGGTGCTTTTCGGCTGGGTCGGGACGCTGCTCGTTGGCTCGCAGGTGATGAAACTCATCATGGAAGGCATCCACCTTATTTATGGTGATCGCCAGAGACATTCTTTTCTCGGTCGGCAGCTTCGTGGCCTGCTTTTGTTCTGCGTGTCCATTGTGGCATGGCTCCTGGCTGTCGGGCTGAGTGTCTTCGGCCAGCCATTGCGCCAATGGATTACTCGAGAATTCGGCCCCGCTCCTTTGGTTCTCGGCTTCTGGACCGTGATGCTTCCAATCTTAGGAGGGATCTTGACAATGCTAGTCCTGGCCTTGATTTATCGCGTTGGGCGACCGGGCGCGATGACTTGGAGGTCCGTTCTTCCCGGAGCAGCTGCCGCTGCGATTTTATGGTGGGGCGTCAATCTACTCTTTGGAATTTACGTTCAGAAAATGCAGTATGGTTCTGTCTACGGTGGGCTGGCGGCCGTGATCGGTTTGATGGTGTGGATGGAGCTCTCTGCGATGATCGTTTTTGTGGGCGTGGCCTGGAACGCAGAAAGCACCTGAGCATATATTTCTTCGGAGCAGATGCGACCAATCAACGCTTCGTGCCTGGCGGATAATTGGTGAATTAGGTCAGCCCATCCGCGGGCGAGCCCGGCCGGGCCAAACGCCTCCGACGTTCGCAATTTTCAGGGTTACGATTCATTAGGGTATGTGATTTTCCTGCATGCGTTGGCTCAGCTTTTCAGAAAGCTACAATTCTCGGCAGCTGACGCTGCCCACCTGGATTACAAAGAGTAGAGGTTGCTGGAAGTCGGGTCTCCGGACCCGAGACCGACAACGAAGTGAGCGATTGTCGGAACCGCCATCGCCAACCAAAGGTGTTCCCAACTCACTCTGCCCTGAAAGTCAGGTTTCAGGTAACTTGCCCGTGTTGCCGCTGTGCCTCGCCAAAATTCAATCCGCAGGCGAAGCTGAATGGGGCCCCCGGATGTCTTAACGGTTAAGAGCCGTTTGGAATCTCAACTCGTAGTGGGCTAGAAAGCGAAGAAAACACAGGATGATGGAGTTTTGGCGAGGCACAGCCTTCCGTCGCGGGAATCGGCGGAACGCATTGAAGGGCTGCTTCGACTGCTGTCGCTACACGATGACCGGCATGCCTCGATTTCCGGTTATTCGAAGGGTATGCGGCAGAAGGTATTAATCGTCGCCGCACTGCTGCACAATCCCGACCTCTTACTTCTGGATGAGCCCTTTTCCGGGCTCGATGTCGGTTCTGCACTGGTATTGCGGCAACTGATTAAGGAACTTGCGGCTCGCGGAAAAGTGGTGCTGTTCAGTTCCCACGAACTAGATACGGTGGAACGGGTTTCGTCACGGGTGGTGATTCTGCATAGGGGAAAGATTGTGGCTGACGACTCCATCGAACGGCTGCGCTCGCTGATGGAGTTGCCGTCGCTGGAAGCGATCTTTTCGCAACTTGCTGTGGAGCAGGACCCTTCATCGACGGCGAGGCAGATTGCGGACTTGATCCATGCGTGATGCATTACGCAAATTAGCAGACGGCTTCCGCTTGCATTCCGGGTGTTATATCGGCAGTTTCTGTTGCGCGTCATCGACTTGGAATCTCTGTCGATCGAAGCCGACATTCCACGGTTTCTGGGGCAGTTTGTGGGCGTGCTGATCCTGATCGGCGTGTTTCCATCGGTAGGATTACTGATTGTTTCGGGACGACCGCATTTGGCCCCCGACGTCCTCTTTGGCATGGCGATGCACTACGAACTGAGTTTTCTTGCTGGCTCGATGCTGATTGCTGGGCTCGCGGCGGTGGCCACATGGGACAGCATCTTTCCCGACCGGCTCGATGTAATGGTGCTCGGGCCGCTGCCGGTGCGGCCACGTACGGTCCTGGCCGCGAAGGTCGTCTCCTCGGCATCTCTGCTGTGCATCGGAGTGCTCGCGCTGAACTGTGGTATGGGAATCGTTCTGCCGCTGCTAACAGGGGGAATCGCGCAATTTCCGCGCATGTTCGCCGCATACTGGTTTACTGCCCTGGCCGCCTCAATGTTTATCTACGGTGCGGTGCTCACGATTCAGGGAGTCACCGCCGCACTATTACCCAGGCGATGGTTCCTACGCTTTTCCGCGATGCTGCAACTCGCGGCGTTCGCTTTATTCCTGTCCGTGTGGGCTTTCCAGCCGAGCTTTGGCACCGTGGAGGAATTTGCCAGGGCGCAGCGGCTTGGTGTCCTGACACGATGGCCTGTGTTCTGGTTCTTCGGCCTGTTCAATGAGACAAGTGGCATCTTGCCGATTTCGTCTGGATCACTGGCGCAGCTGGCATGGCTGGCGCTGGCCGCTGTGCTCGCCGGGGCGGGAATTTCTCTGCTGCTGTGCTATGTGCGAACGATGAAGAAGACGGTAGAGCAGCCGGATCTCGAACCAGTGCGCAGACAGCGACGCTGGCTACTGCCGCGGGGCGACCAGTTACAGACGGCCATCGTGCGCTTCAGCATTCGAACTCTGGCTCGAAGCCGACAGCATAGGCTGGTTTATGCGTTTTTCCTGGCCATCGCATTTGCGATTGCTGTTTCGACCCTGACAAAGGTCGCAACAAGCCATCGCGCGGAGCCAGTAACACCCGGTTTCCTGGTGAGCACTCTGATGATGATGTGCCTTGCGGTTGCTGGCCTTCGAAGCATCTTCTCGCTCCCAGTGTCCCTGAAAGCAAACTGGGTCTTGCAGGTGACGCAACTGAGTGCGCCAGAGCATTACATCGCAGCGACACGACGCGCCATGCTGGTACTGGCGACGATTCCCGTCTGCTTGACGGCGGCAGGCCTGGCGCTTTGCTATCGCCCATGGCACCAGGCGTTGGAGCATCTGCTGATTCTGGCGCTTGCAGGATCCATCATGACCGATGCTGCCCTGATCGGGGTCTCGAAGATACCGTTCTCTTGCTCCTATCTACCGGGCAAGGCGAATGTGCAATATGTCTTTTGGGCTTTTGCAGCCGGGTTTATGCCTCTGGCGATGAGCTTCTCGCGATACGAGCAGAGCGTTCTGGACGACCCGCTCTCCTACCCTGCATTAGTTGGGATCCTCATGGCAGCAGCGGCGGAACTATGGTTCGTCAACCAGCGTCGGGCGAAGGCGGCCGTGCTTTACTACGAGGACGTGGAACCGGAGGTGATCACCACTCTGGGCATTGGCACGTGGCAAGCAACTGGTCGGGAGGCATCGGCTGACAGGGGCAATCTGTTGAACGTCTCCAAGCCCATGGAAGAGTCCGCCCTTGGGAATGAATCTTAAATTCCTGAGTTGTTGCTAACAGGCCTTAGCACGTTTCCAGAACCGGTCACCCTCAAAACACGCGATAGCAATTATGTGTCATTGAGCTTTTTCGTGATGATCGCCGAGTTGGCGAGTGGCTTTCTTTGCGCTGACCTCAACCCGGGCACTTCTCTGCTGAAAAACTCTATTCCGGCTTTCTGACAACAAAGGCGGGTTTTCACTTTGGAGGTAAACGTGCGCAATGTCGCTCGGATCAAGCTAGGTTACTATCCGCTGCCCCAGGAAGAAGGAGAGCGCCTGCGAAAACTTTTGGACTTCTCGGCCGGAACTGCCAGCGTTGTCGATCCGTGCATCGGCATGGGAGCCGCACTCCACCAACTGACTGACGGAGCAAAGACTGAAAAGCACGGTGTCGAACTTGACGCGAACCGCGCTGCTACTGCCGCGGCTAGCGGTATCAGGACGATTCATGGGGATCTCTTCAATGCCATCGCCAAGGTTGAGAGCTTTTCGTTTCTTTACCTAAATCCCCCCTACGACTCCGAGATCGGGTCAATGGATAACAAGCGGATGGAGTTCCTGTTCCTCGAACATACCTATCGCTGGTTGGTTGAAGGCGGGGTGCTGCTGATGGTGGTACCTCAGGTGCGCCTCGATTCTTCTATTCCGTTGTTGGCCGAAAACCTCGTTGATCTTCGAGTCTTCCGGCTGACCGATCCGGAATCGGAACGCTTCGACCAGGTGGCCTTGTTCGGGGTTCGCAAAAAGATGCGTGGCCAGGACTACAGCCGGAACCGCGCAGCGTTGCACGAGATGGTGTGGCGGCGCGATATGCCGACGCTACAGGGCAATGAGACGCCTTATCGCGTGCCGGCGTCGGGGTCTACGCAGATCGTTTACCGCGGATTGCCTCTCGATCAGATTGAGGATCTGATCGTCGGCTCGTCTGCCTGGAAACAGGTTGAAGCTCTCCTACTTCCAAAAGAGGAGATGGCAGGTGGTCGACCGATTACACCGTTGCACGCTGGTCATGTGGGTCTTCTGTGCACAGCCGGTCTGCTCAACGGTGTCTTTGGAGAGGGGAACGACCGGCACATCGCGCGCTGGCGCTCGGTCAAATCGGTGACTGTCTTCGAAGTAAAGGAGAAGGGATACACCGAAGTCCATAAGCGCGAGCAGTTCACCAACGAAGTGGCTTTGGTCTACGAGGATGGGCGAACGCTGGTGCTCGGAGACAAGAAGAGAGAGGACGACGATGCAGAACGCACATTTGCGGCTGGGGCGGCTTGAGTATCGCCGGAATTCAGGGAGCACGAACACCAGGATCTCCGTACACGTGGATCGCTACGTTGGCGAGGGAGACGACGCACATCTGATCAGCCTGTTTGGAGGCGACGCCGAGGTGGGCGCAATCACCGCGGCGATTTATGAGAAGCACACCTTCACGGTGACATTCCTGGACGGCAGGCAGAAGGTGGTTGGCTTCGGTCCCGACGCAGTCTGCTATCACGGCTCGATCAATCTGCAAGGGCGTAAACAAGCACTTCGGCACCTGATCGCGGTTTCAACCTCCCTCCATGCCAATGGAAGCGCAGGGCGGACATTTATCCTCCACCTTGGGCAGGACAGCAGAGAACTCGCATGGGCAACCCTGGTGAGCTTTCTTGGGCTACCCGCAGATCCGCGCTGGAGCGGTCCAATCCTGGAGGCGATGAGGGCAGGGAAGAAAATTCAGCGGCTGGATGGAATTGGCTGCATGCCGACAGCGATCCACGGTACACGTGACGAATTGCTGGCCAGGATCGGGCGGGCACGATCTCTGGGACTGCTGCCGTTTCCGAAGAAAAATGGTCCCGTGCTTTGGCCCAGATACACGATCAGGCAAGCGCTGAAGGCGTCCTCTTTGGCGTTGACCAGCGACGCTTAGAGGCCACTTTCGTACACGAATAATCACAGCAATCCCACTCAGCGAACGGCCGGTCAACCCGGCCGTTTTTGCGTGCTAACTTCCATCCTCTGGAGTTCCGCCGTGGATACCTATTACGAATATCTTCGATTATGTGACACACCACATAATCGAAGATATGTGTGGTAATCAGTTATGTTGTCATCTTGCATGAAAGCCCTCCGAATTGGCGGTGAGGGGTTGATAATGACCACATAAACGGAGGGAAGATTGATGCATGGTTGCATCAGTCCCGCATTCTCGATTTCATCGCGACCCGAGAACTGAGAGCATCATCAGGTACATATCCCAGAAGGCGATTCCACTACAGTGGAACCGGATGGCTAGACTGAAAGGGCGGTGTTATGCCTGTGCCGAGAATCGACCTTTGGACAGAAACACGCGCAGAATCACAGCCAGAGCGGGCGCTCAACGGAAGGTAGTTAGGAGCGAGTGTGGTAGTTCACTTCAAGTACGCCCGAACCAATTCAATCAAATCTTCGGCAAGTTCGGTATGGGAAATCGCACTCTTTTTCGGCGTCAGGATATGGAGGCGGATGTGATCTTCAAGCACTTCCGCCATCAGGCTATTGATGCCCCCTCGGACGTTGGCTAAGAGCATCAACACGTCCGCACAATCGTCTTCCGAAGACAAGGAACGCTCAATAGCATCCACTTGCCCACGGATTCTCTTGATGCGTGCGACCAGCTTTTGTTTTTCTTTCACAGTGTGTGACATTGTTTCCTTGGCAATTCTATAAGGGGGGAATGTTCTACAAATTAGGCCATGCCTGCCAGTCTAGCCGCAAGCAGTCGAGAGAAAGTCTGTGCGAGGAACTCCGCTCTGTATTGGTTCTCATGCAATCATCTACGCCATTGCTCCCATGCCTGAAGCAAGACCATAGCAAAAGTCCACAGCACGAATAGGATGACCACTCCCATACCGATCCAGGAAATGGCAGCCTCAAAGCGCTTTTCGGATAGCTTACGATTTCGGCGACCACGTTCGTTGGACATTTGCTGACAGGTGGATTTCAAAACCACTTCCAGTCTTTGCTGACACCGACCCCTGGGGCTAGTTCTCGAATTCAGGTTCCGGAATCGGCAGCACGTCTTTGTCACCGGCGATCCACACGTAGAGTGTGGGAAGCAAAAAGACATTGATGGCGAGAGCACCAACAAGACCTCCGACGATGACGATGGCGAACGGCCGTTGGGAGTCGGAGCCAATGCCGTGAGACATCGCCGCCGGTAGTAAACCCAAAGTGGCAACCAGCATGGTCATCATGATTGGGCGCAGGCGAAGCACAGCGCCGGCGATTGCGGCTTCCTCGATGGAATGGCCCTGTAAGCGAAGCTGGTTAATGTACTCAAGCATGATGACGCCGGTCTGCACGGAAACACCGAAGAGGGCCAGGAATCCAACTCCGGAGGAAACACTGAAGTTGGTATGCGTGATGAGCAAGGCGAGTAATCCGCCAATGGGCGCCATAGCGATATTCACCATAATCAGCGCGGCCCATTTGCCAGATTTGAACATCGTATACAGAATTACAAAGATCAAAAGAACGGTGATCGGAAGTACGAGAAGAAGTCGTTTTTGCGATCGCTTCTGGCTCTCATATTCTCCGGCCCAGTCAAAATGGTATCCAGCAGGCAGCGACACCTGCTTGTTCACCTTGTCGATGGCCTCCTCGACCGTACTTCCCAGGTCACGACCACGCACGCTGTACTTGACGGCAATGTAGCGCTGCTCTCCTTCGCGGTAAATTTCCTCGGCGCCGTCGGTGGTGACTACCTTTGTCAGTTGCGCCAGGGAAACACGTTCTCCCGACGGAGACAGGAGACGCACATTCTCAATGGCCTCGCGAGTATTGCGGTATTGTTCTTGGTAGCGGAGCACGAGATCATAACGGGCCTCTCCCCGCAGAACCTGACTTACAGCGCTGCCACCGACAGCAGTCTGGATCGCATCCTGAATGTCAGCGACATTGATGCCATAACGGGCAGCAGCCTGCCGGTCCACAGTAAACGTTAGATTTGGCTGGCCGATTACCCGGAACAGGCCCAGATCCTCAACCCCCCGGATCTTGCTCATGATGTTGACGACGTCGTTGCCCTTTTCCTCCAGCGTCTTCAGGTCGTCGCCATAAATCTTGACCGCCAATTCACCTTTCACGCCGCTGACGGCTTCTTCCACGTTGTCAGAGATGGGCTGCGAAAAATTCCAGATCACTCCAGGAATTTTCTCCAGCTCCTCATTCATGGAGGCGATCAGGTTTTCCTTGCTCTGGTGGAAGACCGGACGCCACTCCTCTTTTGGCTTCAGGCCGACGAAATACTCCGTATTGAAGAATCCGGTTGTGTCTGTGCCGTCATCCGCTCGACCTACCTGGCTCGTAGTCTCGGTCACCTCGGGGAATGACGCCAGCAATACCCGCGTCTTGTTGGCGATGGACACACTTTCGTCAGGTCCGGTACTTGGCGCCAGCGTTCCGCGAACCCAGATGGCTCCCTCATCCAGGTGCGGAAGAAACTCCGACCCGATAACACCGCTAAACGCCAGATAGGCGGAGATGGCAAGCGCCACAGCGGCACCACCCACGGTCAGATAACGGTGACGAATGGCAAATGCGGCTGCGGGCTTGTAGTTATCGATCAGCCAGATCATGAGCGGGTTGTGCCATTCTTTAGCGCCCCGCCAAAAAAGAAAGCTGGATAGAACAGGAGCAAGCAACATGGAGAAAATCAGCGCGCCCAGCAACGCAAACGCCACAGTCCACGCCATGGGCTTGAAGAGGCGTCCCTCCACCGCCTGCAGCGTAAAGATGGGCAGGTAGGCGGTGATGATAATGCCGATGGCGTAAAAGACCGGCCGCTGCACTTCATGCGCAGCTTCGCGGATTCGTTCGATCGGAGTTTGTGTACCGTGACCGTTACGATTGAGATGGCGGACGAGGTTCTCGACCATCACGACTGCACCGTCCACGACCATGCCAAAATCCAGTGCGCCCAGCGAAAGAAGATTGGCAGGAATGTGCCGCAGGTCCAGACAAATGGAAGCGAATAGCAGCGAGAAAGGGATGGTAAGCGCGACAATTAAAGCGCCGCGCGCGTTCCCGAGGAAGAGAAAGAGGACGATCACAACCAGCACAATTCCCTCGGTCAGGTTGTGCAGCACCGTGTGTGTGGTGTAGTGGATCAGATCGCTGCGATCGAGAAAGGGGACGACCTTCACGCCTTTAGGAAGAATCCGATCGTTCAGTTCCCGCACCTTGGCTTCGACTCCGCGTAGCACCGGGTCGGAGTCGTCGCCCTTCTGGAGCAGGACGATGCCTTCGACCACGTCTGGGTTATCGACGAGCTTTCCGTCCACGCGGCGGATGGTCCTGCCGTTCTGTCCCAGCCGGATTTTCGGACCTTGCTCAACAACGGCAATATCTCTTACGCGAAGGGCCGTTCCGGCCTGCGTTTTGATTACGGTGTTTTCAATGTCCTGAACCCGGGAAACGAGTCCCACGGCCTGCACATTGATCTGTTGTGAGCCGGCAACGATGAAGCTGCCTCCGGCGTTTGTGTTGTTGTTCGTGAGCTGCTGTTCAACCTGAGCTATGTTCAATCCGTACGAGACCAGTTTGTCTGGATCGAGGCGGATCTGATATTCCTTCGTCTCGCCTCCGAGGCTGGAAACGTCTACGACGCCGGGGACCTGCTTGAACTGCTTTTCGAGCGTCCAGTCCTCGATCGACTTGAGCTCCATCACGTCGATTTCAGGATTCTTGCTTTCGAGCGTGTAGAAGTAGATTTGACCGACCGGACTCCAGTCCGTACCCAACTGCGGGACAAGGCCTGCAGGCAACGAAACCATGCCCATTCTTTCGACCACTCGTTCGCGATTCCAGTTGTTATCGGATGAATCATCAAATATGAGCATGATGCTGGACAAGCCGGCCAGCGTTGTGGAACGCAGATGCTCGAGATGAGGGATACCCGCCATCTGGATTTCGGTCGGCACCGTGACCTGCTGCTCAATGTCTTCCGCGGAATGCCCCGGCCACTGCGTGATGATATTGACGTAGTTGTTCGCGACATCGGGATAGGCTTCGACTGGAAGGTTGTGGAACGATATTATGCCCCACGCGAAAAGCAGGATCGCCCCGCCAAGAACGAGAAAGCGATTGTTCAGCGCAAAGTCGACGATCCGCCGAATCATTGCGCCTCCAGAGTCGCTTCCAACTGGAGAACATTTGAGACGACCTGCTGGCCGGGCGAAATGCCGGAGAAAATCTCCTGCCTGTTCCCGGGCAGCATGGGGCCGGCGTGTACCTCCATGCGCCGGAAGCGGTTGCCGTCAGCAGGGATAAATACCCAGTCACGATCGTGCAGGTGCAATACGGCGGAGGCGGGCACAACGGCACGGACGGCTACAGTCCTGCTTTCAAACGTAGCAGTCACGAACATGCCCAGCTTGAGAATGCCGGGGTTCGCAACCTCGATGCGGACCTTCGCGGTACGAATACTCGGATCGAGCACTGGACCGATGTCGCTGATGCGCCCCGTCAGCAGCTTGTCGGGATATGCATCGAGCCTGATCTGTGCGGACTGTCCGAGCTGGATCTTCGGAATGTCATTTTCGTAGACATCACAAATCACCCAGACGACGGACAGATCGGCGATAGTGAAGACGGTTGAAGAACCTGAATATGTCACACCTGCCGCGGCAGAATTCGTAACATTCTGCGCGACGATGACGCCGGAGATTGGAGCATAGACGGGAACAACGCTCGATGGATGGTCCTTGTTCACGCCGAGAGTATTCAGCTGCTCCTCTGCCGCGGCCAAGTCGGCCTTCGCGTCCTTTTCAGCGTCCTCGGCTTGTTCGAGCATGCCTTGAGAAATGGCGCCATGCGCGAAAAGGTCCTTCGCCCGCAGGTAAGCTTTGTTGGTCAGCTGCTCATCGTTTACAGCCTTCAGATATGTATCAAAGGCATTCGTGATGTCAGGGCTCTGCACCTTAAGAAGGAGATCGCCCTTCTTGACGTGGTCATCGAGGCGGGCCTTGATGTCAACGACACGTCCGCTGGCAAGCGAAATAACGGGAACTTCGCGCGCGATATCCGGATTGACCGATCCCGTGACTCTCAACTCCGAAGCAGCTTCAATCTGATCCGCACTTACCAACGGGAACTGGTCTGGCCTGTCGACGGTTACCAGGCTCATGTCGCCGGTCGGGATAGTCTGAGCGGGCGGCGCCGCGCCATCTGTCGGGTTGAACTTCTTTCCGCACGCCGCAAGTACAGTGCATACAACGAGGCAGCAAAAGGATTTCACAAGGGTCTTCGCTATCATTGAATTACCTCGCGCCCCACGGCAAGATTCAATTGGCTGGCGGCAGTCAGGTATGAACCGATCAATTGCAAGTAGGCAAGTTGAACCACGCGATAATCGCTCTGCGCGTTGAGAAAATCCATCAACGAAGCTCCGCCATGCTGGTAGGAATACGTAACCGTGTCGCGTACGCGCGTTGCCTGGTCGCGATATTTGTCTCTGTATGGCCCGAGCAGCGCGATATTGCTTCGCACCTGTTCATAGGCAGAATCGACATCGCTGAAAACCTGCGCCCGCGTGGCATCGGTCAGCTGTTGGCTGCGATCTATATCGATCAGCGTCCGCTTCTTCTCGCCTTGATTGCGGTCGAAGATCCGCAACGGTATGTTGAAGCTGAGGCCAAGGGTATTGTCGTCTACGCCGATGTTGTTGAACGACGGATTGTGTGTCCACCATGCGCTGTAAGTGGGGTCAGTTGAACCGTTGGATATCGCCAATTTGTGGTTCGTCTTCGATTGCTCGATCGTCTGAAGTGCTGCGCGGAGATCTGGACGTGAATCGAGTGCAGCCTGGCGGAAATCTTCCAGCGGTTGGAGCGCATCGGAAAAGTCAAAGGGACCGGTCACGTCGAACTGATCGACGGGCGTGCGATCGTTGAGCAATTGCAGGAGCTCAATTTTCGCGGTGCGCAGATTCACGATCGCCGTCTGGATCTCGGTCTCGTATTGGACGCGCAGCAGTTCGATCCGATCCAGGTCGATCTGGGCGATGTCGCCCGCCTTGAAACGATCGCGGCTGATCGCGATGATCTTGTCGTAGTACTCGAGATCGGCCTTGGCCAGTTCCAGGACAGCCTTGGCCTGCAGCGTTTGCACAAATGCATCGCGTAGATTGAAGATCATGTTTCGCTCCAGATCTTCATGCTGAGACTGAGTGATGCGCGTGCCCTCTACTGCGCTTTCGAGGCGAAGCTCACGCTTATGCTCGCGCTCGTGGAGATAGCTGAAGGTGGTTTGCTCCTGAACGCTAGTGAGAGGCCTCCAAGGTCCCGTATTTGGGGGAAACTGGGTTCCATCCACCGCGAAGTTGAACTGCGGATTTGGCCGAAGGTAGGCGGTGATCTCCTCGGCGCGCATCTCGTCCACGTTCAGGGCATCAGCCTTCAGAGCCGGGTTTGCCGCTTCAAACCTTGCCTTGACTTGGTCCCAGGTAAGACTCTGGGCGGCGGCGGCCAGCCCCAATCCCCAAAGAAAGCACAGGACGGCGGAGCTGTATGTGGCCCTAAAAAGGAATTTTGTAATTTGCATTCGAGAAGTCTTAATGCTCACAAAAACGGCCCAGAGTGCCTTCAATCGCACACGTGGCCCGAGTGGCGGACTGTTCTGAGCATAGGGCGTGGATCATCGGGGGCGGCACCATCTTTCAGCCGTGAATCGTATCTTTCGGCTTCAGCCACCCTATCTTGTGGCCAATCGTTGTCTCTGGAGAATCGTTTCCGAAGGACAAGCATCGGCGATATCTACAATGAGAGCTAGACGCAGCGGCACGGTATCGCAGTGAGCACATGCACGCGACATTATTCAAAGGCGACAAACGATCGGTTCTGCTCAAAGCAGGAATCATGATCGTGTTGATCGCCCTTTTGGACTGGTGGTCGTTGGCGAGATCCCGCTTGGATTCCTCTACCTGATTCCGATGCTTACCGTGGGGGTGGCGCTGAACTCCTGGGAGATAAGCGCATTCGCAGCCCTGTGTACTCTGCTGGCAGAAGTTTTTGATGATCTCGCTTGGAACCTGCGCACAGGAGTGTCCCGCGATGTGCTCTACTTCGCAGCCTTTATAGGGACAGGTTTTTTCGTTCGCGAGGTAAGCCGCAACCGCAAGGCTGCGTCGGAGCATCTCCATGAAATCGAGTGTCAGAGCGAAGCGCGCCGCGAAGCGGAAGAGCAATTGAGAATCTTGATCGAAAGCAGTCCTGCAGCGATTATCACCGCGGATGCTGAGGGCAGTGTGCTGATAGCGAATGAGGCTGCGCACGTATGTTAGCTGTTACACAGGGAGATCTTCGCGGAAAAGTAATTCATCGTTATCTTCCATCCCTCACAAATGTCCCGATGCATGACGCCTCCGAGCAACACCTTCGAACCGTCATGCAGGCTCGGGGACAACGAGATGATGGAGAGACCTTCCTCGCTGATATCTGTTTCTCCACTTATCACACAAATGCAGGATTTCGCGTTGCCGCTATGGTGCTGGATGCCTCTGAGGAATTCAGAACGCACGAGGTATCCGGTCTGCATCAGCTGCTTGCCGGGTCCCGAATTGCGATTGGCGCCATTTCCGATGAGATTCGCAATGTGTCGTGCCCATTGGTGCTGTTCATCAGAATCTCACTCATTGCGGATTACTTGCTGGGAACAAGGATTTTGAAGCGCTTGGTAACCTTATTGTCGCCCTTGAACGAATCGCCAGCGTCAATCTGCGACAGTCTAGTGATCAAGCGATAGAAGTCGATCTTGCCGCTCTGCTCGATGAATTGAAAATAGTGGTTGTTCCCTCTTTGGCTCGACGAGGATATCGAGGCACGGTGGACTATAGAGCCGG
>CAVRNK010000039.1:0-255134 GCA_963721995.1 uncultured Acidobacteriaceae bacterium
GGCACCGCGCCGATTCTGGGCACGATGCTGGGAGAACAAAACACTGTGGGAGCGCTCCAAGGCCGGACTCCGGCGGGCCCCGTCACGTTCGGCCGGATCAGCACGGATGACGTAGTCGGAAAGATTCGTGCATATGTCGGTAACGGGCAGTTCACCGACGATCCACTCGACACCTTCGGGACCAAAGCCGTCGTAAGAGTCGGGCATCTCCAGGAACTCTTGCAAATTATTTGCCGAAATGGCTTCGAGCACCATGCCGCGATGAACGGCAGCCACTGCGCTTCTGCGGTGAGAGAGGCGCTCGGCAACTACTTCGGTTGGGATGTCTATCACCATTCTGCGTCAACCGTATTCAACGCAGGAGCGTGGTCTTACTAAGACTCCAGTTTTCATGCAGAATAGACCTTAATGTCCCGAGACGACGAGATCCGTTTGATGACCAAAGTTGCCCGAATGTACTACGACCAGGGCATCCGGCAACAGGAGATCACGGAGCGCTTGAACATTCATCAGTCGACTATATCGCGCCTGCTGAAACGCGCACGTGAGTGGAATATCGTTCGTATTAGCGTGGCAATTCCGGCAGGCACGTTTTCTGAAATGGAAGAAGCTCTCGCGTCCCGATTCAATTTAAAGGAAGCGATCGTCGTCGACTCTTCGGAGGGTGAAGAACGCCTCGTTCGCGACCTCGGGGCAGCAGCCGCATTTCTTGTGGAAACGAGTGTGAAGCCGGGCACAGTTATTGGCATTTCATCATGGAGCCGCGCTCTTCTTGCGATGGTCGATGCTTTGCACCAGAATGACAATGGACGCGGCGGCAAAGTCGTTCAAATTCTGGGAGGCGTCGGCAAAGCCGAGACCCAGTACCATGCGACCCAACTCGCCCAGGAGCTGGCGAAACGTATCAGTGCGACGGCCATCCTGCTCCAGGCCCCCGGGGTCGTGGGAACTGCGGAAGCCCGAAGAGTACTCTCGCGCGACCCGGCGGTCCTCGAGGCTTCAGGTTTGTTCGAATCGATAGATCTCGCTCTTGTGGGTATTGGCTCCATGGAGCCTTCGAAGCTACTGAGCAGTAGTGGCAACGTTTTTTCTCCTGCTGAGCGGGAAGAACTCAGCAATCAGGGAGCCGTGGGAGATATCTGCCTGCGCTTCTTTGACCCCGACGGTAATTTGGTCAAATCGCCGCTTATGAACAGGGTCATCGGAATTGAGCTTGGCGATCTTAAGAAGGCCAAAAGAGTCGTCGGCATCGCGGGAGGAGTCCGGAAAGTCCCAGCGATTCTTGCAGCTCTTCGTGGCGGCTGGATCAATGTGCTTCTGACTGACCGCCTAACGGCGGAGAAGCTCCTTTCTGACAAAACCGATGATGCCTTCTTAAAGAACCGACGCAAACCGTTAGCTGCCAAACGCCACTGAGGGAACTCCGACTCGAGGGAGGCGACGGCCTCAGGAAAACAATCACTGCCGTCTCGCCAGCATCATCGCTGTAACAAAGGTGCCGGGCTTTGTCACGGAAGTGATGCGGAACAATTCGCCCCATGCTGACTTTGACTTCCCGCGCGTGACATCCAAAACCATGCCATTAGTCCGCTCCTTGTACTTGTGACTTCTTGGGGGCTCTTGGTATTAACCATTCACTTGTAGGGAAGTTTCCACGATACTGCGAGTGAGCTGGTACAGTTGGTTAGCGTAGCATACGAAGATTCGTTAATCGGTTCGTCATTGCCGTTGGACTTACATGGAAGCGTTTTGCCAGGTAAGTGATCGCGTCTTCGTCATCTAAATCTAGATCATTCTTCTTGATCTCTTGTTGAACGAGGCTTTTGGGCATAAGTAACGCAGCGCCGAACTGATTGGCTTCGACCTCTTTATGGTCAACTCCTCCGGAGGAGTATCCGTCTCGCCGGAACGTCAGATGACGATCAATAAAGAGCTGTGACTTTTGATTCTTTTTTGTATGGAGCAAGTAGTGACTGATTTCATGAGCGATCGTGAATCGCTGCCGGACAAGAGCGTGGGTTGAGTTGTATCCTATGGCTCCCCGATCCCCTTCAATGACGAGCATGCCCGCTACGTTGTCTCCGAGAGCTTCAGATTGAATCGCGAGGTTGAGACGGTGCGCGAGAACCTCGATCGCGATCGGGATGCGATAGGTGTCTGTTTCACGCAGAGTTTTTTCAGCCTTTTCTTCGAGCTTTTCTCTGATCATGATCTTTCCTGACCGGGGAATCGATTTCGATTGCGGCTTTGAGCTTACTAGCAAACCTGGTCAGTACTTTGACGGCGCCTGCCTCGTTATTCGCCGCTTCCCTGATCTGTTTGACCATCGCCGGATCCAATACAATCTGCTTCACCGAGGGTGTTAGTTCCTCCCGGCGCGGGATCAGCAGGCTCAAATCGGTTCCGAGAGCCTCAGAAAGCTGCCACAACAGGTGCAGCGGAGCTCTCTGCCGGCCTGCTTCGATATTGACGACAGAGGCCCGGCTGATTCCAAGTTGCTGCGCAAGTCTCTCCTGGCTCAGTCCTTGCGTTACTCTCGCCTGACGCAGTTTTCGTCCCACCTCTCCATACAAATCATCGAAATCCGCCATTGCAAGGAAAGTAAACCGGAATTTCGGTGGGGTCAACCGACCGAGCATGATTGTATTGCAAACATGTTTATGTTACTTACGGTTTGACAAAATACGGGCA
Organism: uncultured Acidobacteriaceae bacterium; assembly: GCA_963721995.1. Classification (GTDB taxonomy): domain Bacteria; phylum Acidobacteriota; class Terriglobia; order Terriglobales; family Acidobacteriaceae; genus Silvibacterium. The sequence continues at coordinate 2,692 of CAVRNK010000039.1, forward strand.
TCACGCTCAGCATAATGAGCAAGCCGTGGTCATTGGTAAGCGGACCGCTGGCTGGCCAAAGCAGTTCTTGAAGGGTGGCCCAGATATGAACAGCTTTCCTCCTCTTCGCAAATTGCACTATGTCCTGGCCGTTGCTCGGGAACTGCACTTCCGCAAAGCAGCAGAGCGCCTCCACACATCCCAACCATCGTTAAGCCGGCAAATCAGGGAGCTTGAAGAAGAGATCGGCTTCGAGATCTTCTACCGGAAGCGTCACGTCGTAGCGCTCACTGAGGCCGGCGAGTCGTTCATTGTCGTTGTGAATGACATGCTGTCGAGGATCGATGCGGATTTCCGTAGAGCGAAGGATACTGCCCGGCAAGCCTCACGACAGAGCTCGGCGTCTTTTGTCATTGGGCAGTCGCCGCTCGTGCCGGCTGGCCTCAGATCCCAAATTCGGTCGGTCCATAGGAGGAAGTTCGTCTATCTCAGTCTTCAGTTCCGAAACTATTTCGCACCGGAGCTGATCGATGCGATCAGCGGCGGGGCAATCCAGGCTGGCGTGACCTTCGCGCCGGTGGGAAGAAGCGATTTGGAACAGATGCAGTTCGGCACGGACCGACTGTGCGCCGTTACTGCGAAAAACAGTTCGCTCGGAGGAGGAGGCCCTGCGATCGAGCTTGAAAGATTGAAGTTGCATCCTTTGATCCTGGCCGGCTCTGAGCGCGCTCATCCCTTTCTCTACCAATCACTGATTCAACAATGCGCCGCGAAAGGTTTTCGGCCTACGATAGCCGAGGAAGTCACCCATCCAATGGAGGCGTTTGATCTGGTCCGGAACAGTGTCGGCGTGGCGATCCTTCCGTTTGGAGCCTGCGCGGAGGCTCCCGACGATATGCAGTACTTCCCGATTTGCGGGGTTGATTTTCTAAGGCTGGTGTTTCTCTATCGGCACAGGGATACGATGGCGCGCGAAATCCTGGAGGAACTCGCAGATCGATTGCGTGAAAACGGTTTTCAGTTCGCGAGCGGAGTTTTCGTTCCCATCAGTTCCAATCGTTAACTTGCAATTCCTATTAGCGGCAGTCTTTGCCGAGTTGATAGCAAGAGGGCATCAGGTGAGACCTAAAAGGTCTTGGACAAGAAAAGAAGATAGGGGCAACGTTTTCGACAGGACCTGATGAATTCAGGTCTAGGTTGGCAGAATTGGAGGGCCCCCATGAACCTTCGAACAAAGCGACCGAAGCCGTTACGAGCTTCTCGAGTATCGACGGCGGTCATCACTCTTCTTCTCCTCGCCCCGGTTGTCGCCCACGCCCAGGCCGCCGGATCTCCTTTTGACACTGAATTCACTGCCTTGCAGAACCTCTTCACTGGAACAATCGCGAAGGTCGCAAGCCTGATTGCGATCGTGATCGGTGGCTACGGATTTGCTCATGGTGAACCGGGAGCAAAGAAAGCGCTCGCCGGCGTTGCTGCAGGAACCGGAATTGCGGTACTCGCGGTCAACGTCCTTTCCTGGCTCTGGGGTGTTTAGCCAGAGCTGTGTATCCCGTCAACCTGCTCAACTGATGAGGCGAAGTGGCAGACACAAAAACAAATCCGCAAACGAACCAATCGAGTATTCAAGAGCCTGCACAAGCCTCTGACCTACCTAGGCGTCGAACGCACGGTCTTTTACCTCGTCTGCGTGAGTGCGGTCGGTGCCTTCAACCTCTTCAATTCCATCCTCGCCGGGATCGCTGTCTTTGTTGGCGGATTTGCCTTTGGGCATTGGGTGACCAACAGCGACCCGGCATTTCTTCGCATTCTGGCGAAAGCGGAACGCTATAAGACTCGCTACGACGCCGCAAAACAGCAGATCCCGATGGTCAAGGTGCGTTGATGCTGAAGATCGCCCGAGTCCTGAAACCGTGGAAAGAAGCTGCATCGCTGAATGCGCAGATCAACCTGTATGGCTTTTGTGATGCGACGACGTTTCTGACCAAGAGCGGAGACCTCGGGGTGGTGCTTCGTGTCGGCGGCGTCGATTACGAGTCTTTGGACAGCAGTGAGCAAGAATACGCGGTCAAGCGGCTGGAAGCGGCGCTGAAGGCATTCGGCCCCGGATTCCATGTGTATCAGTACCTCTTCAAGCACAATCGCCCCGAAATTCCGTTCGCAGGTTATGACGATCCGGTCGTAGCCACCGCTGTCGAGCAGCGCGAGACGATTCTTTGAGGCGAAGCGCGATCAGCTGTACTCGGTCGAGATCTTTTACTGCGTTCTGCTCGAAGGTATGCGATCAAAGACCGGGATCGGTGCCGGCGTGGCACGGCTCATCACGGATCCGGCGGGCGGCCTTTCCGAGCTTCACTCGCAGTTCTCGAACAAGAGCATGAAGGTGCTGCTCGCCTCGCAAATCCAAAGAGATTGTGCTTTGCTTCACCAGCGAGTGCAGGCCTTCGTGCGCCAGCTCGCGGACTTTGTCCCGATGGAGATTCTCGATCAAAGCGGGCAGCTACAGTTCTTCCGCAGATTGCTGAACTTTGATGACTGGCGGATCGCCGGGCAAGCCCAAGTCGACGCAGTTCCTCGATTATCAGGTGGTCAATTCCGATATCGAGGCGGAACGAGACCATCTGCGGGTTGGCGATCATTACGTTCGCGTGCTGACGATGAAGGAGGCGATCGCCGAGACACGTCCCCTGGTTCTGGACGCGCTGCTGAAGATCGCGGCGAACTTTCACGTGGTGACGGAGTGGGTGCCTCTATCAATGGCCAAGGCACGCAAGGAAGTCGTCAAACGACGCCGGCACTTCAACATCTCGAAGACGGGCTTCATCTCCCAGCTGGGCAACGACGTCACGAAGACGAATCCTCGTGATGTGCTTGTAGACGAGTCGAAGCAGGCCGACATCGAGAACCTTGGAGATTGCCTGCGTGCCCTGGGCGACGGGCAATCTCTCGGGGATTTCTCGCTGACGATTGTTCTGTACGAGCGTGACAAATCGATCGTCGACCGCCTGGTTGGCGAGTTCTCGGGCATCTTCACAAATTTCGACGGAAATCTGTTCACCGAAACTTACAACCAGCTGAATGCGTACTTCGCGACGGTGCCGGGGAATTATGCTCAGAACCTTCGCCGGCTGTACCTGCTGAACAGCAATTACGCCGACCTCTCGTTTCTCTTCACCATCCTGCCGGGCGAAAAGACGAATCCGCACCTCGGCTCGGAATATCTCGCGGCACTTGAAACCGACAACGCCACGCCGTATTTTCTGAACCTTCACAATGGCGAGGTCGCTCACACACTGATCCTGGGAGCCACCGGTTCCGGCAAGTCGTATCTCGCTTCCTTCATCCTCCAAAATGCGCAGAAGTATGCGCCCCTCACCTACATCTTCGATATCGGCGGCAGCTTCGAATCGCTGACGCATATCTTTGGCGGCACATATCTCAATGTCGGCCAGGAGTCGCGCGACTTCACCATCAACCCGTTTTCGCTGCAGCCGACAAAGGAGAACCTGCAATTTCTCTTCGGCCTGTTCCGGGTGCTGATTGAGGGGAATTCGCAACGTTACCGCCTGGACTTCAAAGAAGAGCGCCGTTTGTGGGAAGCGATCGAGCGCATGTACATGCTGGAGCCGGAGCAACGAACCGTCTCGAATCTTGCCAGTATCATCGGTGAGCTGAAGGAGCGACTGCACCGCTGGACCAAAGCCGGCCAATACGGCTTTGTCTTCGACAACGTCGAGGACACGCTCTCCTTCAGCCGATTTGAGACCTTCAATTTTCAGGGCTGGGGCGACGCACCCGATGTCCTGGAGCCGTTGCTGTTTTACGTTCTGCACCGGGCGAGCAACGAAATCACCGATCCGAGCAAGCTTGGCACCTTCAAAGTCTTCCTGATGGATGAAGCGTGGCTCTTCATCCGCAATGAGACGATCCGGCAATACATCGTGCAGGCACAGAAGACCTGGCGCAAGCACAACGCTGCGATGATCCTTGCCACCCAGTCGATCAAGGAGCTCCAGGAATCCGGGATGCTGGAGATCGTCGCCGAAAGCTGCCCGACGAAGATCTTCCTGGCGAACCCGGACATGGACCGCGACGTTTACAAGGAAGCCTTTCATCTGAACGACACCGAACTGGAACTGATCGCCGGCCTCGTTCCCCCTGGACAGATGCTCATCCGCAAGGCCCAGTCCTCAAAGAAGGTTCATCTCAACGTGGACTCGGTATCGCACTGGATGGCGACCAACAATGCCCGCGACAACCTGAAGAAGCGGGAGTATTTCGCGCGCTTCGGGATCGCCGACGGGCTGCGCCGTCTTGCTCAGGACTATCCGTTCCAGCCCCGCACACTGGCTGGAACAGTGAAATAGGAGGAAAGCATGTATCGTTTACCGCTCGTCGTCGCTCTCGCCGCCATCTCGAGTTCCGCCGCTTTCGGGCAGGCCGCCTCTGCCCGTACCGTTCAGTACCACTCGCAGGACATCGTGCCGATCCACGCCAAGCTCAAGTACACGACTCTGATTGAAGTGCCTCCGACGGAGAAGATCATGGAGGCAGCCACCGGGGACAAAGAATTCTGGATCGTCGATGTGGTCAGCAATTTCTGCTTCGTCCATCCGGCGAAGGAAGGGATCAGTTCCAACCTGAACCTGATTACCGACAAGGGCAATATCTATTCCTTCACCCTGCAGGATGTTTCGAATACATCGGACGCACCGGACCTCAAAGTTCTGATTCAGCCGGCGGATCATTCGTCGATCGTCGCGTCCGCAGGCCCGTCGCAGTTCATCCCCGCTGCGCAGCTCGAGCAGTCGAAGCAGGAACTCGCCGCTCTTGAAGCTCACGTCCAGCAGGCGGTCGACGAATACAAGAGCGCGTATCCGCTGCAGCTGAAGTTTGATTATTCCTTCAAGGCCAATGAGTCGCCGTTCGACATCCAGTCGATCTATCACGACGACAAGTTCACCTACATCAAGACCACCGCTCCCGAGAAATTCAGCGTCTATGAGATGAGGGACGGCAAACCCAATCTGGTGAACTACGACCTCCGGGAAGGGACTTACATCATTCCCAAGGTCATGGATTCCGGCTACGTCGAGCTTGGCAAAAAGCGCATGGATTTCTCGCGCAAGGGGTAATGTCATGCAGAGTCCAAGCACCACGCCGCCGCTTAACACCGAATTGCAGGATTTCCCGGAGCTGCGCCGCAACGCCAGGGAGCCGAAGGGTGTCCTGCAAAAGAACCTGAAAATTCTGCTTTATCTGGGCGCCGCACTGCTGGTCATCCTGGCCGCTGTCTTCAGCTCTGTCGGAAGGAAAGGCGCAAACGGTAAAGCGGCACCGGCCAAGGATGCACCGCCACAGCCCATGGTCCAGGACAATACCGATAATAATGTCCAGGATCTCAAGAACCAGCTCGCCGCCGAAAGGCTCAAAGAGCAACAACAGGCGGCTAACGCGAGCAATGCCGACCCGGCACTGGGAATGGCCACACCCGCGCAACAGGCCGCGGCTGCCGCATACAGTCCGACCGGTCAGGCAATGCCGTGTGTTCCCGGTCAACCCTGTCCGCAGGTTTCCTATGGTCAGCAGATGCCGGCGCAACCGCAGCTGACCCCCGCGCAACAGCAGGCCCAACAACTGGCAGCCAAAGAACGCGAGCTGGCTTATAACTCTCGCTTCGCCTCGAATCTCGCTTATGTGCATCAGGAGAATCCGCCGGCTCAGTCGCGTGATACAGAAGGAGCACTGGCCGGCGGGGGCGACCCACCTGCAAGTCAAAATTCGGCTACTTCGTCTTCGGCCGCGCCGAGCAGCCTGGTCGCGCCGAGGGCGGCAGGCGAGCGGCAATCACAGGCAGCCGATTCACCGTCGGCCAAACACAATCCCGAGGTGAACATCGATTCTGCTGTGGGCCAGCCGTACGTGATCTATGAGGGCCTGACGATGGATACCGTGCTTATGAACCGGCTCGATGGTGACGCGGTCGGGTCCGGTGAAGGTGCTGGTCTCAAATCCGGTTTATTCGCACGACCGCCAACACGTGCTTATCCCTGACGGCACGATCGTGCTCGGAGAAGCTCGAAAGATCGGTTCCGTTGGATTCGGCCAGCAGCGCCGTCTGGCCGTCGTCTTTCACCGCATGATCATGCCCGACGGCTACTCGGTCGATCTTGATCAGTTTCATGGCCTCGATCAGATCGGAGAAGAAGGCCTGAAAGATAAAGTCAACAACCATTATCTCGAAATCTTCGGAACATCAATCGCTCTTGGGGTGATTGCCGGCGCGGCGCAGATTACGCAGGGAGGCGGCGTTTACGGCGGCTCCGGATCCCAGGTCTTCACCAATGGCGCAGCATCGTCTGTTTCCCAATCGGCGACCACCATCATGGACCGCTTCATGCAGATCCCTCCCAACATCACGATTCGCGAGGGGCATCGCGTAAAGGTCTACTTCACGCAGGACATGCTTTTGCCTGCGTATGAAAACCACACTATTCCTCAGACGTTTTAGGAGATCACATGCACTTTAGATCAAAGCTTTTGTCCGCTGCAGCTTTAGTGACAGTGTTTCCAATCGGGTGTCAGAGCCACCAAGCCAAGATCGATGCCCTGCAGAAAGAGTACGACCGCCTTTCGGCAGCAGATGAAACAAGACTGCTCGGCTGAGTACTTGAAAGTTCCTCCAACGCTCAGCCCAAAATGCACTGAGGAAAATAAGAAGGTTACTGAGGCCTGGAAGCGCCTCCAGGCTGAGCGCTCCAAATAGTGCTGTAAAGGAGAACACAATGAGAAATAGATCCGCTCTCGCGATGGTTGTCCTCACGACGATTGCTCCACTCGCACGTGCCCAGTTTGGCTCCGGCATCGTCTATGATCCGACGCAGTCTGCTCATGCCGTGCAACAAATCCAGGAAGCTAAACAGCTTTACACAACCACCGTTCAAACCGAGCAGAAGGTGATTGCCGCCTACAATCTTGCGCGGCAGATGGCGAATCTTCCCCAGTCCCTTTACACATCGTTTACCAATCTCGGCCGTCAGCAGTGGACGCTGCTCACCCAGCCTGCAAATACGTATGGCAATTCGACCCAATGGATCAACGCTGCCTTGACCGGCTACGGAGCAGCCGGAGCAAACCAGGCTGCCAGCATTCCGCGTATTGGGCAGATCATCGGCTATGGTTCACTGAGCGCTCAGGGGAAACAGGTAATCGCTGCGCACGGGGCTACTGTCGATCTGTCCGATTCAGCCAACGCCAGCAGCCTGCAGACGATCGGCACGATCCGGGCGAATGCGGCCCAACGGGAAGCGGACATAAGCCAGCTCGAGGCGGCAACACATTCGGCTGATCCTGCGCAGCACACCGAGATGGCGACACTGCAACGGATCAACCAGGCGCTTCTGATCGAACTACGCACTCAGCAGGAGACCAATCAGATGCTGCAGATGCAGGCATTGCAGCAGATGGTCGGCCAAAAGGTCCAGCAGGACAATCTGAAGTCCTTGTTTCTTGTTGGAAACGCGTATCCAGCAGAGCTTCAACTCTGTCACTCCGCAGCAGACGACTGCCGGTACACAATGGGCATTTCACTACTGATCCAATCGCGAGGTTGTTATGGATTTCCTCATTCTCATCAAGAACGGTTGTGACAACCTCACCGCAACGGTCGCGCCGTCGGTCGATTCGCTCGGACTGCATATGGTGATCGCGCTTGCCACCATCATGCTCGTGTGGTTCGGCGTCCAGGAGGCGCTTGCCTCCGCGCAGGGCGGCCCTGGATTCAACGTCGCGAAGTTCCTGAACTTCTTTCTCCTGATCACGTTCGCATACTGCTTCGTCAGGTTTTATGACGGCTCGATTCCTGGGATCGGCTATTCGCTGAAAGGATTTATCAGTGGCGGTACCAGCAGCCTCGTGGATTACATCGGCAGCGACTCCACTCAGGAAATACAAACAACAATCCATACGGCTTTAGCGAAAGCTGGAACACTTTCTCCGTCACTTACTGAGCCGTACACACTTCTCTGCACCTACACTGTGCAGATCGTCTTGAGCATACTTACCGCTCTGATCGCTGTGATCATCGCCTACGGCGCCATCGGAGCGACCATCATAGGCCTGCTCGGTCCGGTCTTCATTCCGTGGATGGTGTTCGGCAAGACTGATTTTCTCTTCTGGGGGTGGCTGAAGGCATTTCTAGGTTTTGAGTTCTACAAAGTAGTCGCAGCGGCAACGATGAGCGTGATGAGTCATCTGCTCATCTCCTATTTCACCAGCGGAGCTATGAATATGGACAATCCGCAGAACTTAATCTTCCTAATGCCGGGATTGCTGATGTTGTGCTTTGTCGCGGGCTTCATTCTGCTCAAGATTCCCGCCATGACTGCCACACTATTCTCCGGTCACACCGGAGGTCATGATGCCGGTTTTGGTGTTGCCACCGCGCTTGCCGTACGCGGTCTGATCAGCTAAAGGAGGCCAACATGAAAAGCGCGACGAATGATGTGCCCTATGAGATCACTCGCGCCGCCGAGCGCTATCTCGAACAGTACGGCGATCCAATCGTCATGAATACCTATCTGAAGGTGACGATCCTCGTCCTGGCCGTAATCTCCGTCGTGCTCGCCGGCCTCGTCTACAGGAGCCAGCGTGCCCTGGCAGACATGCACCCGATGATCGTCCGCATCAACGATGTTGGCCGAGCCGAGGCCATCGACTATCGCAACTTCCAATATCGGCCGCAGGAGGCGGAGAACAAGTATTACCTGTCGCGCTGGGCAGAGCTCTATTTCAGCCGCAATCGCTTCACCATCGAGCGCGATCAGACAAACTCTCTCTACTTCCTGAATGGTGATGTTCAGCGCGCCGTGATCGACCAGGAGCGCAAGGATAACGTCATTCAGACCTATATCAAGGACAGCTCGCTTCCGTACGTCGATGTCGAGATCAAGAACGTCATTCTCGACGATCTTCGTCAGTCGCCGTATTCGGCGCGAATCGAATTTGAAAAGGTGTTCACGAACCCTGCTGATCATTCCGAGATCAAGCGCGAGCGATGGACCGCCAGCGTCACTTATGTCTTCCGCGAGAACGTGAAGAACAACGAGCTGGCCGTCAATCCTCTGGGATTGACCATCGTGCGCTTCCGGGCAGACCAGGCGTTCAGCTAGAGAAAACAGACCGAATCCGAGAAGCTTCAAGATGTCGAACCAGGCTGCCATTCCGGCTGCTCCGCCCTGCGTGTTCCCTGAAAGCGGGCTACGAGCACTTCTGAACCCCAGGCACTACCATTCGGGATGCTATTCGCCTTCCACCGGTGTCGGACAGAGACCACCGAGACGAGCTGCTGTGTCGGCACACTTCATCTCCCGGGAGCGGGATGAGAGCTATGTTCCGGAGCGTGTCTCGCGTTCTGTATCCCGGGTTCTGTTCGGTCACTGCTTCAGGGCCTTTCCGGCGCCCGGCGGCAGCTCGCTCTTCTGCTTTGGCTGCGCCGCCCGTTGGGTTACGGTTTCCCTCCAAATCTTATTCGGAAAGTACGCCGAAAAGATTTCTCCGGACCCTCCGTAAATGCAGAGCTTCGGCCTTGGGAGCTGGGCCCCTCGCTTGGCTCCGCCCGGTGTGACCCGAACAGATCGGGAAATTCAACAAACGGAGACACAGTCATGTACCAGAACAAAGCAATCCTCATCGGCTTCCTCGGCAGAGATGCAGAAGTTCGCAATGCCAGCAACCGCAGCTTTACCACCTTCTCGCTGGCCACCAAGTCCTCCTACAAGGACAAGGAGAAGGGCGAATATGTCTCGCACACCGAATGGCACCGTTGCGTGGTTTTCGGAAAACTTGCCGAGTTCGCAGCCACGCTTTCGAAGGGCGAACACGTTCAGGTCGAGGGCGAGATCCGCACTCGGGAATACGACAGCAAGAAGACCGGCGAGAAAGAAGCCGTCACCGAGATTCGGGTCAGTTCGATCCTGAAGCTCGACCGCGCCGAAAAAGCCAGTCCGGAAGACAACGATAACGAGGAGTCGGCGGCCTAGGCCGTCGCTCCTCTCACTTGCGGAAGCCCGGTGGCGACGCTCGGGCTTCCACCAGCGCGAGGTGCCGTGATGAGCTTCGAATTGATCCTTCCGTTTCTTCGACCCATCGAGGAGCTGCTGCTCGACGAGAGCATCAGCGAGATCATGGGCAATCCCGACGCGTCGTGGTGGTATGAGCGCGATGGGATGATCTTCCGGGAAGCAACGATTCAGTTCGACTCCGGCCGGCTCCGTACCGGCCTCGAAGTGATCGCCAATCAGCTCGGCAAGAAGCTCGATGAAGACAATCCCGTGCTTCACGCCCAGCTGCCCGATGGCAGCCGCCTCGCGGCGATAATCCCCCCGGTTGTTCGTCCCTATCCAGCGCTGACCATCCGCAAGTTCACCAGCCGGCGATTTACGATCGATGACCTGATCGCACGTGGCACGATGACAGTGGCTCTAGCCGCGTTCCTTGAGGAGCAAATCCGCTGCGGAAAGACTGTCCTGATCAGCGGTGGAACTGGGAGTGGCAAAACCACCCTGCTTAATATCCTGGCGCAGGCAATTCCGGACGACCAGCGCATCGTTGTGATCGAGGATACATCCGAGCTTCGCATTCAGAAGCCGAACGTTCTCGCAGTCGAATGCCAGACCGATACCTTCAAGGCTCGGATCAGTTTCGATGATCTTCTGAAGTCAGCTTTGCGCTGGCGTCCGGACCGGATCATTCTTGGCGAAGTCCGCGGAATCGAAGCGCGAACGCTGCTCGATTCCTTCAACACCGGCCATGCGGGATCGCTGGCTACAATCCACGCCAACTCGGCAGAAAAGGCCCTCCATCGCTTCGCCAATCTGGTGGTGCGAAGCCATACGCAGTCGACCTTTGTCGATACCGAAGCCGAGATCGGAGAGTCGGTCGATTTTGTCGTTCATATCGAGCGTCAACCGGGCGGCCGAGTGATCCGCGAAGTACTGCGCATGATCGGCTACGACCGCAACACACAACGGTTCCTGATCGAACCAGTATTTGAGGTGCAACATGCCGCAGCTTAGCAACACAATTCAGGTCGATCTGGCACACGAGTTCCTCACCCGGAGCTTCACTCCTGGCGAAACTCTTGCGATCCTTCTACGGGGCGAATACCCAGTCAAGACGCAGCAGCGAATCGTCAGGTTTGAGTGTGCCGTTGCCCCGCGTTATCTGCGCTGGCTAGCATACGAAAACGCTCGGGGCGCGAACATCTATGTGGCTGCTAATCCCCTCCGTTTCGGCAGCCGGAAGCGCACCAAAGAGTCGATCGATGAGGTCCGCCACCTATATATAGATATTGATTCGGATGGCGAGGCCAGATTGGCCGCGGTTCGGGCCTCCGATGCGGTGCCGATTCCGTCCACGATCCTGTCCACATCTCCCGGCAAATACCAGGTACTTTGGCAGGTCGATGACTTCCGGTTCGCGGAGCAGGAACGCCTGCTCAAACTTCTCGCCATCGCCTTCGGCGGAGATCCCGCTTGCACCGACTGCAACCGGGTTCTCCGGCTCCCCGGATTCCTGAATAACAAATACGATCCGGCCCATCTCGTCACGGCTGAATATCCAAGCAACTCCGTCTCGAAACCCGAAGACTTTCGGCTCGACGATGCGCTGATCGAATCTATTCCGATTCGCCGCGGTAGATCCGCGCAGATTGTGCCGGGTGAGAAGACGAATTCGGAAAACGATTGGGCTTGGATATCGCATGAACTCGCCGCTGGAAAAGATCCAGTAAGGCTGACGCGGATGCTCGCCCAACAGCGTTCGGACAAGCCAAATCCGCTCTACTATGCCCAGCGGACCGTGGATATTGCTTCGGCGCGTCTGTGGCTGCTCGAAGGCATTCCCTTCTGCGACATCGTCACCATGCTCGAAGTGCGCCGGCGTTTCGAGATTCCGGGCACGCTGAATCTGGCTCGGGCGCATGAGATTGCCCGCACCGCGCAACACATGATTTCCCGGCAGAAGATCGCCTGAATCCGCAACCCAAGGAGCACCACCATGCCACTGCTTGAAGTCATCCAAAGCCGACAAATCAGCGCATCTGTCCGCTTCGATGAAACCACCGCCGCCCTGGTCGATCAGTATGCGGCCTTTATTCACGCCACCGCCGATGATGTCGTGAACAAGGCCCTCCACTACGTCTTCTCGAAGGACCGGGACTTCCAGGACTACCTGAAGTCCTCCGATGCTCGGCACGTCACTCCTACGCTACGCGTGCGCAGAGGCGGCGTCCTGGCCGACACAAAGCCCAACCCCACACCTAAGGCCGTTGCAGGGGTGGAGTCGATAGAGTCGGCCAGGGCAGGGAAGTCATGATCATCCCCCAGAAGCAGTGGAGAGAAGAGAACCGTGCTTCGCACGGGCTGTATCTCGACACTCCACCCCTCAAAGGGAACTGCCCAGACACATCATGACCGGCTTGCCGGAGCATCGAGGCAAAACTGTGCCGGAAGACATGCCAGGAAAGGTGTTTCGTGACGCCGGCCTTGATGACCGCGGGTTCGATGTGATTCCGGAGTGCGGATTCCGCCCAATAGGGCCGTCTCCCACTAGTGAATGGCGAGGCGAATACCCAATCAGACTCTTGGGCGTAATGCGTTTCCCGTCGCCACTCCCTGAGCACTACTGCAAGTTCGGGCAGCATGGGAATGCCCTTTCTCGATGCGCGCGTCTTCATGTTCGTTTCGTCTTTGCGAACGAGCCCTCGCCGCAGATGAAACCACAGGTTCTCAAGGTCCAGGTCGGCCCACTTGAGGCCGCGGAGTTCGCTACGTCGCAGCGCCGAAGAGGCCGCTGTCAGAACCATCACCCGTACCCGAACAGCCTAAGAATGTGGCCATCTGTTTCGTCAGATTTGGTTCGTAGCTGAGGATCGTCGGGCGATAGCACCAACTTATATTCTTCATACTAGTCTCCTGAGTCACAAGTAGGTTGCATATAGATGGGAGGCGTTCTATGGTGAGGCATGGAGTCTCGTCGTGGACGGCCGAAGAAGCATGAGCTGGTGGTAAGCCCAGGGCAAAGAGCCGAGTTGGAGCGCATAGCGCGGCAGTCTCGCAGCGCTCGTTCGGTGGCCTTCCGCGCCCGTATCGTTTTAGAGTGTGCGGGTGGAGCAAGCAACGCGGCGGTAGCAGCGAAGTTGCGCACGACAGGATTTACAGTTGGTCTCTGGCGCAACCGCTTTATAGCTGAGGGAGTGGCGGGGCTGGGCGATGAGCCGCGTCCGGGAGCGCCGCGTGAGATCGGTGACGAGAAGATCGAGCAGGTGGTGCGGCTGACGCTGGAGAAGACTCCGAAGGGAGCGACGCACTGGTCCAGCCGCATGCTAGCAGTCAGAACCGGTCTAAGCCAGTCCACCATCAGCCGCATCTGGCGTGCCTTTGGACTGAAGCCGCATCGCACAGAGAGCTTTCAGCTATCGACTGATCCATTGCTGATCGACAAAGTGCGGGATATTGTTGGGCTCTATCTCGATCCACCCCATCATGCGCTGGTGTTGTGCGTGGATGAGAAGTCGCAGATCCAGGCACTCAGCCGTACCCAGCCTGTGCTGCCCATGCGGGCCGGACAACGGGAGCGGCGCACGCACGACTACAAGAGACATGGCGTCACCAGCCTGTTTGCCGCTCTGGATATCGCGACCGGCAACGTTCTTGGCAAGTGCTATCGACGCCATCGTTCGGTGGAGTTCCTCGACTTCCTGAAGAAAATCGACACCGCCGTTCCTGCCGATCTGGACATCCATCTGGTGCTGGACAACTACGGCACACACAAGACAGCGCTGGTCCGCCAGTGGCTACAAAAAAGATCACGGTATCACCTGCACTTCACTCCCACGCATGCCTCCTGGCTCAACCAAGTGGAACGCTGGTTCGCACTGCTTACACAACGGCAGATCAAGCGCGGTTCACACACCAGCGTGCAGGAACTCGAAACGGCGATCCGCGAATTCATCGCTGCCCACAACCAACAGCCCAAACCCTTTCGATGGACCAAGTCCGCAGACCAGATCCTGGCCTCCATCGCTCGATTCGCTACTTCTACTCTCGCCGCGCACTCACCCACAACTTATACGAGAAATCAATGACTCAGGAGACTAGCAATGCTGCCGCCGGCCATCCGGAAGGGGAAATGGCAAAAACTTCTCACAGTTTGCAGAACCGTATCACTGTCTTGAGCCGAACCACTGATCGCCAGGCCGGGAGCGAGAGGCAAAGCGTCCGTGAACCACGTCGAGATCGCCCGTCGCGCTCCAGGAACATGATTCCTGGGCCAGCTCCATTCTCTTCACATATTCCATTCTCTTCACATATATAGATAGGGCCACATACCAGTTTCGCCAGAACGGCGCGTTTCCGGGTGGTATGTCCGGAACAGGCTTGCTGAGGCCAAACGAGAGCCTCCCGAGCTCAAAATTTCCGCTGGAGAGCACGGTTGCGCGTCAGAATCGGCGGTTGGTCAGGACGAGACACTAAAAATGCTCATTCCAGATCGGAGCCTCTCAATTGACAAGCTTGTGCTCGATGAGGAGAACCTGTGTTTACGCGAGAATCAGCGTACTTTTGCTGCGAAGAGCACGTGATGGGCGAGGATGAAGAGCGTTTTTCGATCGGCGCCGCCGAAAATGAGTTGCAACGGACGCTCGGGAACGTCGATCTGCGCGATCTGCTTGCCGGCCGGAGAGTAGACGAAGATCTGCCCATTGGCAACATAGACATTCGCGTCGCTGTCGACGGCTACGCTTTCGCCGCCACGCTGCGCGAAGGCCTTGAGGTCTGTGAGTGTGCCGTCAGGGTTCACCATGGCGTTGTAGGTGATGTCTTCCGACTCGCTGCTGACATAGACCCGCTGGCCAGGCACGGCGGTCAGGAAACCGTAGGTGTCGAGGTTGTCGCTGAACCGCCACCCTGAGGTATCTGTAGCGGGGCCCTGCTGGAAAACGCGACCTGCGGGCAGGAACACACTGCCATCTGCCGAGACGTACTCCCGTGGTTTTGGTGTGCTCACATCCGCCGCGAACATCTCGGCCAGCGTCGTGAACCGCATCGTATCCAGGTTGAGCTGGTCATTGAATTCGCCATTGTTCCACCAGTTCAGCGGGAGGATGGCGGATGCATTGGCGTGCGGCTGGGCGGGCTGAGGTTTCAGGACCGTGAGTTCTTCGGCAGAACTGCCCGGGCGGAAGGCGTAGACCGTGCTTTCGGGACCAGCGGAGGAGACCACGAGCAGGTTACCCGATTTGTCGAAGGCGAGATTGACGGGATCGAGGGGGTTATCACGTTCTACGGCGAGGCCTTCTCTATCCGACCAGGAGTAGATGCGTTGATTGTGATGATCGACGAAGTAGAGCTTGCCTGCTGCGTCGACGGCTGCACCGGAGATGGAGAAGAAGCCGTCTTCCAGCTTCTTCACAGTCGATTGGGGAGCGAGAACGGCAGACGCGTCAGGCGGCACTGGCAAGGGCGGATCGGCTGGAATGTCCAGGACAGCGAACTCGCGCTCGCGTACTTCGAGATGATGGGTGACATCTTCAATAGCGTTTTCGTACGGGAATTTGCTCAGACGCAGGAAGGTGCCGCAACCGTTGTTGTCGCAGATGCCGTAACCGCTTTCGGCATTCACGTGAACGTTGCGGAAGTGAATGTCCGATGAGTTGTAGATGCGAACCGCGGTGGGAAACGGCGCGCGGGAACGAGTGACCCGATAGGCGTGGTAGTTGGCGAAGGTGATGTTGTGAGAGAAGTCGATTTCCAGTGAAAGCGACTCGGGACTCTCGCCAGCTTCCTCCTCGGTTTGCGGAGCGTTGATGTCCCAGTTCTCTACATGGTCGAACTTGATCTCGTTGCGGACGTGGTGCTCGTTGGACAGCTCGTAGACGTGGCCGGGTGTCTTTGTGTTCGACACGACAAAAGCAGCCTGCGCGAAGGTGTTGGGTGTCCAGATGTCGGCGAAGGTGCCGCCGCCATTGTCAGCGATCCAGAGGCTGGGATACTGGCTGTCCCAGCGCTTGCGTAGATCGGGGTCGGCGGTGTGGTTGTTGTTGTAGGGGTTGGTGCCGCTGCCGTGGCCGCCGAGGAAACGAACGTCATCAATGAGTGACCGCTCGCCAGCTTTCCAAAGCACCGCTACGGCCCGCGGATTGATCCCTCCTGTAAACACGCCGATACCGCTCAAAATGTTCGCGCCTCGGGCCGGAGCGAGGATCACGGGCTTGGGTGCGCCGATGTCTTCATAGCCGGGAGTTTCGTCGAGCAAATCGATCTGCGTAAGGGTGGGATGGAGGCCGATGAGCACCGTCTCGGGTCTGAGCGTAAGCGTGTTGCGCACGACATAATGGCCACTGGGAAAGTAGAGCACCCGATGTCCGTCGATGGCCGCTTGGATCGCGGCGGTGTCGTCGCTGGCGCCGTCGCCTTTCACGCCGAGCGTGTGTACGTTAACCCATTCGCTGCTGGGTGGAAGGGCGCGGATGGCCGGTGGAAGTGCCTGCGGGCATGGAAGCCAGCGGGACAGATTCATACTGCATTCCGATTGCGCCCATCTGGCCTTCGCCGGGAACGATGAGTCCGTAATTGAAGGTTTTGACCTGGTAGAGTGCGCCCTTTCCGGGAACGGTCTTACCGCTCTCGCGCAGTTTGGCGAAGGTCGGCACGTTGCGAAGGATCGCGTTCTCAAATCCGATTTCGGTGACGGGGTTGTCCTCCAGACTGATGAGGACGGCGGGGCCGGTGATGTTCTCGAAGCGCGAGTCTTTAACCCAGAGCTGGTCAGGATAACCAGGGTCGAGATCAATGGCTATCGGCACGTTGCGAAAGTTGTTACGAATGAGGGTGAGGCCGGCTTCGTGTTCGCGGATGGAGGATTCACGCTGACCCTCGAAGGTGGAATCTATCAGCGTGAACTGCCAAGCGGGCGAGGTCTTTTCAGTAAGAATGCCGTAGCGGCCGCCGTAGAAGTGCAGGTCTTCCGCTTCGTTGCCGACCTGGTAGAGCGCAGCCAGACCGGAGCCAATGCGGAAGTCCATATGAGTGAGGAAGGAGTGCTGCGCTACATGGAAGCGGATAGCCACGGCGGCGGGATTTCCGTCGCCGATTTCGAAGTCGATGTTGGTCATCGCCGAGTAAAACGTGTTGGGGTTAGCGTCGGCGATATGGTCGTTGGGCGGAACGGAACCGGCCGGCGGAAAAGCGATGGGACCGCCGGCGCGGGTGCGCTCGCTGGGCGCGAGGCCGGTGAACATGACCATGACACCCATGCCTTTTTGGAAGCCTGGCGTCTGGGGTGGCAGCACGAAGATGGGCCGCGTGGCACCATAACCGATGAGGCGCACCCCCGGCCAGACATAGATGGTGCGCGTGAGCGTATAGCGGTCTGCCGGGACAAAGACGATGCCTTCGCGCCCCGTGCCCGCGGCCTTGTCGATGGCCGCCTGTAGTGCAGGAGAACTGTCGGCGTTCGCGGCGGGCGCGTCGAGATAGATGGCCTTGGAATCGTCGGGACGCGTAGTGATGACGGATGCAGCGAAGGCCGCAGAGCAGAGACACGACATAAGAGCGGACAGCAGAGTTTTCTTCACCGATTTCCCCACAAGACGGCGTGTGGCCGGACTGCGGAATCCAGCATACCCGACGGCGAAGCGGCAGATAACTCGGTCCTAGCAGGTCGGCTCATTGCCGCCAGTTGTTCCTTTCTCACAATCCGTCCTGGATGGTTTCAAGTATCTGCATGGCGGCGAAGTCCGGGCCGTATTTGACCTTGAAGTTTCGGTGCCGGCCACGCGTGTCGCATGCGACGCTGATTTGTCACTGCACCCACAGCCTTCCGTAGACGGGAAGATCACCTGTGGCAACGCGATTAATCAGCCGAGTGGGATTAGATCGCCAACGGGATTGCTAGGGAGGCGACTATGCAGCACCCTGGGCTTGCGCTCAGTTGTCCGGACGGAGGTAAAGTAGCCTTTGAGGATTCTCAATGGGTTACGGTCGATCCACCCTGCCCGTCGGTTTCTCCCTCGGCTTTGCGTTCTCCTTGGCTTTCGCGCAGGCATCACACGCAGTTTCCAACGCGCAGCTCGCCAGCCCGCAGATTGAGCAGAAGGTCGACACGCTACTGAAGCAGATGACACTCGACGAAAAGATAGGTCAGCTGGTCCAGTACAGCGCCACGGAAGCGCATCCCGCAGAACCCTCCGGACCCTCCACCGTCGCGCTCAACGTCAACCCTCCCGGACCGGGCGGCATCGATAGCTACGCCCTCGCGCAAAAGGGTGAGCTTGGCTCTATGCTCAACACGGTTGGGCAGAGCCTTACCAACCATTTCCAGCATGCTGCAGTTGACAACACACGCCTCCACATCCCGTTGCTCTTCGGCGCCGACGTCATCCACGGGTTCCGCACCATTTTCCCAGTGCCTCTCGCGACCTCGTCCAGCCGGGATCCCGCTCTTGTAACTGACCTCGCGCACATTGCGTCCACTGAGGCTCGCACCGCCGGGGTCAACTGGTTCTACTCGCCTATGGTTGATATCGCGCGCGACGCTCGCTGGGGTCGCTGTACCGAGGGAGCAGGTGAGGATCCTTTCCTGGGCTCCGCCATCGCTCGTGCCTATATTCGCGGCTACCAAGGCGACAGTCTTTCCGCGCCTGGCGCCGTCGCCGCCTCCGTTAAACATTTCGCCGCCTACGGTGCAGCCGAGGCCGGCCGTGAATATAACACCACCGACATGAGCGAGCTGCGCGCCCAACGACAATCGATGAACCAGACCGAACAGATCGCTTGTCATTCAGCCTCCAACGAGTCGCTCACAGCCGAGTCGCTTGCGAAGCGATGGCTGCATAGATCCGCCTCATGACCACAAGCTGAACCTGGGTAATTCATCGGGGGAGGCCCATGGTGGGAGCAGGATATCCCATTTCAACGCCTGATAAAGGACGTTGTCATTCAACCAAGAGCGACAACGGTCAAAATTGCATAGCCAGCATCAGCCAGATCGGCCGCACGGCTCATTGAGCTTGATCGGAACAATTTTGAGAAGTGGACATAGCGGCCGATCTGGGTTGCGACTACCTCATCCCAGCGAAGCCACTTGCCTAACTGCGCGTTGCGCCTCCGTAATTGAGGCGCGGTGGTCCATAATCCCTGACAAATCGGAGTTCGCGAAGGCGATGCGCGCGAAGGGCTGTCGGCGCATCAGCTCGGCGGGCCCCCGTTTGCCGCTGCTGCCGAAGAAGAAGCCGGGTTGCGGCGTAAGATAAGCGTGACCCCAGCGATTGAGGATGATTCCCGCAATATCCCGGCGCCCATCGAATCCCTGTTTGCCAAACATATCGGCCAACTGTTCGCGGATCTGTTTCTCGTACACGCTGAAAGGCGTCGTCATCAACTGATAGCGCCCGGTGTTCACCTGTTCGGGCAGGGAACGGCCAGGATTGGCAAACAGAATCTTCAACGTCAGTACTGTAGGACTATCGGGCGAAAGGGAAGACGCTCCTCCGCCAAAAGTCGCCACGCGGCGCACCGCGAGGTAATTGCCAACTCCATCGAACCACTGGCATTGACTGATACCTAACTTCGCCAGAAAACGCCAGTTGCGCACCGCCACATTCGCAATGATGCAGGGAGCGCGAAAAAACTGTGCGTAGGCATGGCGATAAGCCGGCGGCAGATCGCGAGCAATGGAGTTGATCGTCCAACTGCCGTTGGCGAGAATCACCGATCGCCCACGCACGCGATAAAGCCGGCCTTCACGGAGATAGACAATATTCACGTGTGGCGAGGAAGCTGGCTCACCGTCGTGTTCGATGGAGATAATCGTCGAGCGCAGACGAATCCGCGCTGATTGATGGGACTGGTCGAGCGCGGCAAAGTTCACCCGCGACTGGCATATGTCTGCCATAGTTGCCGGTCCGGGAATCGTATTTGGCAGCAGTGCCTTAACGATATGTCGTGCAACACCTGTGTTGCCCCCCGGAAACATCTGGGGGCCGTGCTGCTTTTCCCACGGAAAGAGCAGATCGGGAGCGTAGTCGGAGTAGGCGGAGAGCACATCCGCGCCGATCCCCGAACCTCCGCCGGTAACCGGAGACAAATAGCGCCGGATGGTATCGCGACTCAGTCCATGGCGCACCATTAGATCGTCTTCCAGTGTGATCGAGTCGAGCTGCCGCGATACGGCATCCCCGTGGTGGCGCGGCTTCGGGCGATGGTCCGGCGTGTTTTGCAGCGCGAGCAGCTCCCGCTTTGCCTCGGCAGCAATAGGTGCGCCTTCCAGCTTCTTCGTCCACGGATCGACCAGCCAGGTGCCATCCCCGCGTCCGGTGCCGCCGCCAAAGAAGAATCCAAAATTACTCCCGTCTCCCGTGTAGGGCGTCACTCCTGTCGCGATACCGCCAACATTCTGTTGATATTGAAACTGTCGCGGATCGATTGCGACCGAATCGTAGAAATGCTGGAGAAAGCTTCCCGGTATCGGTGGGAACCACATCGCTGAACCCTGGCTTGCGATCAGGTGTTGCCCATCCACGTTGAACTCGTTACGCTTCGCTTCTCCGCCAAAGATCGGATGGTTTTCCAGCACCAGGCAGGATTTCTTCGCGCTGGTCGCCCGCTGATAGAAGAGCGCCGCCGAAAGGCCACTGATTCCCCCGCCCACAATTACGCACTCGTAGGTCTCGCCGGTGTCCTGGATTGCGGCGGGAGTTCTGTCGAAGACATGATCGCGAATGGTGTGACCATCGGCCATTACCTGATGCGTGTTGCCATTCGCATCCGCGTAATCACCGATGCCGGAAGTGCCGTTCCAGTCTTCAGCAGCCATAAGCTCAAAAGGGCAGGCGGTGGAAACCAAAGCCAGCTCCTGAAGCCAGCAGCGTTCCATTCAGAAAGTCGCGACGAGTAATTTTCTGGTGGATAGACATCTCGAATAGCACCCAGCATAAAACGGAACTCGCCATCGCGCATGTGCCAAGGCAAACACTTGCGCCTTTCGGTGCCGAGCTTTATTTGGATCTCATTTCGTACTGGTGTTCTACTGGAAAAGGGTCTCTGAGAGTTTTACGGTGCTTAAAATATGCGTTGGCGGAAATGCTGTCTGCGGTCATTCGCACACAGACGAGACTAATTCTCCCTCGGTGCAATATCCCGGTGGCTGTGCAGCGTACAATACGTGCGGCCTCAGTCCGGAGGGCTTTAAAGGTGAGAGAAGGACAAATTCGTGCAACGGATGATTGAGCTTCCCGGGCGAAAGGCTCGCCCAAACCGCCTGATCCTCTTCTTAATTTTTGCCATCGTGGTAGCCCTTCTTGGCAAGAGCACCGCTTTGTCGTATTACGTCGATGCTCTCTGGTTCGGCTCTCTCGGATACGGTGAGGTCTTTTGGAAGAGCCTGGGTCTCGAGTGGAGCGTGTTCGGGGCGTTCTTCGCAGCCACGCTCCTCATCCTTTACGGCTGGTTTCTCGCCCTGTGGCAAATGCATCAATCGGATCTGCCACATGACCGCGCGATCTTTATCGGCCGCCAGAGGCTGAGTCTGCCTCTGCGCCGTTCGCTAAGAGTCCTCGGCATCGTTGTTTCACTGGGCGTCTCTGCTATTGGCGGCGCGGTAATGATGGCGGATTGGCCGACCTTCGCGCTGTTCTGGAAGGCGCCTCGTGGCGCGGGCGCCGGCCTCGATCCTGTTTTCGGCAAACCACTCAGCTTCTATCTTTTCACCCTTCCCGCCTGGCAGCTCATCGCCGGCTGGCTGATGGTGCTCGCCGCCATTGTCTGTATCGGGGCCGTCGGCTTCCTTCTCATCTCTGGCGGCAGCAGAGCGCTTGACAAAGAGAGCGGCGGCCTCATGTTGCCGCTGCCGTGGCGCGGATTCTCGATCGCATTCGCGTTCTTCCTGCTCATTCTTGCAGCCGAGGTCTACCTCAGCCGCTTCGGCACACTACTCGACGCGCACACCATCTTCAGCGGCGTCAACTACACTGACGCTCACGTCATCATTCCGGGCAGGATGGTCGTCGCGGTGGCGCTGCTCTTAGGCGCGGGCATAGCCGCCAGCAATGCAGTAACCGCGTGGCGCGGGCGTCGGCTGGTCGCCGCCGTCATTCCCGCCTTCGGCTGCTTCCTCGTGGTGCAGTTGATCGGCTGGTACGTCAGCAACTTCATCGTCAAGCCGAATCAGCTCGATCGCGAGCGGCCCTATATTGCATGGAATATCGCCTCGACCCGCCGTGCCTGGGATCTCGATCGCGTTACCCGGCAGGAGTTCTCCGCGGAATCGACACCGGATGCTGCCGATCCAGCCAATAACCAGGCGACGCTCAAAAACATTCGGCTCTGGGACTGGCGGGCTCTGCAGGACACGCTGCGCCAGATACAGGAGATTCGTACCTACTATGACTTCCCCGATATCGACATCGACCGCTACACCATCAATGGTGAGCTGAGTGAAGTCATGCTCGCCGCCCGCGAACTCAACGTCGACAAACTTCCGGAGAGCAGCCGCAACTGGATCAATGAGAAGCTGATCTACACCCATGGCTACGGCATTACTATGAACCCCGTCAACGGCTTTACCCCGGAAGGCCTCCCTACGCTTTACCTGAGCAACATGCCCGTCGAGAGCACAGTGCCCGGCCTCGCCGTCACGCGCCCGGAAATCTACTTCGGCGAGTTGACCAACACCGAGGTCTACGTCAAGACGCGGCAACAGGAATTCAATTACCCGCAGGGCCAGACCAACAATCTCACGTTCTATCAGGGGACCGGCGGCATCGTCCTCGGCGGTCTGCTGCGCCGCATCCTCATCGCTGCCGACCGCGGCGACCTCGGGAAGTTGCCCTTCAGCGACGACATCACCCCGCAGAGCCGTCTCCTCATGCGCCGCGACATCTTCAGTCGCGTCCACACTCTCGCGCCCTTCCTCACCTGGGATGCCGACCCCTACATCATCATCGGCGACAACGGCCGCCTCTACTGGATGCTCGACGCCTTCACCACCTCGGATGGCTATCCCTACTCCGCGCACTATCCGCTTGGCGACGACACTGTCAACTACATGCGCAACAGCGTCAAAGTTTTGATTGACGCCTACAACGGCACCACCTCTTTCTACGTCTTCGACGCGAAGGATCCCATCATCACCGCCTGGCGCAGCATCTTTCCCTCGCTCTTCCACGACGCCGCAGCCATGCCTGCGGACCTGCGCCGGCACGTTCGCTACCCGCAGCTCCTGCTCGAAGAACAGGCTGCCGTCTACGGTCTTTACCACATGAACGATCCGGAGGTGTTCTACAACCGCGAGGATCTCTGGACCGTTGCTTCAGAGCTCGGACTGAGCGGCTCCGGCGAGCAGCAAACGCAGACCATGGAACCGAACTACGTACTGATGAAGCTCCCGGGTGAATCTGCGGCGGAGTTCGTGGAAATCCTTCCCTTTACGCCCGCCAACAGGAACAACTTGATCGGCTGGATCGCCGGACGCAGCGACGGCGCGAATTACGGGAATGCCATCGTGTATGACTTCCCTAAGACGAAGCTGGTAGATGGCCCCATGCAGATCGAGGCCCGCATCGATCAGAACGCGCAGCTCTCGGGACAGCTGACCCTCTGGAATCAGCAAGGCTCCCACGTGCGCCGAGGCACGTTGCTCGTCATCCCGTGCGGTCGGGCGCTGCTCTATGCTGAGCCCATCTACCTGCAGGCGCAGCAGAGCCCTATGCCGGAACTGCGTCTGGTCGTGCTCGCGCTCCAGGACCGGCTCGCCTATGGACCTACATTCGAGTCGGCCATGGCAGCGCTTTTCGACGGCCGAACTTCGTCGCTCACCGAGGCTGCTGCGACACCGGAGTCCGGGCAGACTGCAAAAGCTGCAGCGATCAGCGCCAATTCAAATGACCGGAGCGCACTGATTGTGAGAGCGGCGCAGGACTTAGCCGACTATCAGCGCCTGACAGCGCTGGGCAAGCTCGCAGAAGCAGGGCAAAAACTAGAAGATCTCAAGCGCTCGCTCGACCAGCTCCAGGCGGCTCGGAAGTGAAGATCGCCTCTTTATTTGCTCGTGAATGCCCCAACGACATGTGGCAGCCCGCGTTCGATGAGTGATTCGGCCTGAAGTCGGAAATCGAGCAGCACGGGCTCGGCGGGGGCAGCCTGCGCCCACTTACGAGCTCTCCCACTTCTCACTACAGATTTAGATGTCTGCAGGTTCCTGGGTGATCTGTGGCTGAATTGTCCTAACGCAGTAGACAGGGGCGCTTTGGATCGAACTGCCAATTCGGTATGAGGAACTGCATGGCTGCGGCGTCGTCACGTCCTTCGAGGCCGATCTTCACATAGAGTTGGTGAGCCTGCTCGATTTGTTCCATATCGAGTTCGACGCCCAGGCCGGGACGATCCGGGACGGAGATCTTTCCGCCTGCGATCTGCAGCGGCTCGCAGGTGAGGCGCTGGCCGTCCTGCCAGATCCAATGCGTGTCGATGGCTGTCACGTTGCCGGTCGCAGCCGCAGCTACGTGCGTGAACATGGCCAGTGAGATATCGAAATGGCTGTTCGAGTGCGAACCCCAGGTCAGGCGCCAGTCGCGACAGAACTGCGAGGCGCGAACCGAACCCTGCATGGTCCAGAAGTGTGGATCGGTCAACAGTATGTCGACGGCATGCAATTGGGCAGCATGGTGGAGTTGGCGCCAGTCCGTGGCGACCATATTAGTGGCGGTCGGTATCCCGGTCGCGCGGCGGAACTCGGCCATGATCTCGCGGCCGGAGTAGCCATGCTCAGCTCCGCACGGGTCTTCCGCATAGGCAAGCACGTGCTGCCTGCCACTGCACAGCGCAATCGCTTCATCGAGCGACCACGCTCCATTAGGATCGAGCGTAATGCGCGCTACCGGGAATTTTTCCGCGAGTTCTGTCACCACTTCCATCTCATTCACGCCCGAGAGCACGCCTCCCTTCAGCTTGAAATCACGAAAGCCATAGCGGTCCTGAGCGGCTTCGGCGAGGCGAAGCACAGCCTCCACCGTGAGCGCCTCCTCATCGCGTAGACGAAACCACGGATTCGAAGCGTGTTCGTCACAGCGATAGGGGAGATTGGTCTTCTTTCGGTCTCCGATGAAGAAGAGGTAACCCAGCACGTCGACACTGCCTCGCTGTTGCCCTTCTCCGAGCAGCGCGGCGACGGGCACCTGCAGAAACTGCCCCAGCAGATCCAACAGCGAAGATTCAATTGCAGCAACTGCATGGATGGCGGTGCGCTGATCGAAGGTCTGCAGGCCGCGACCGGCAGCGTCTCGATCGGCAAATTGCTGCCGCACAGTATTCAGAATGCGATTCCAGTTGCCAATCCTCTCTCCGACGACCAGCGCTTTCGCATCATCGAGAACTTCGCGGATCTTCTCTCCGCCCGGAACTTCTCCAGCTCCAGTTCGCCCGGAGTCGTCTGTTATGAGAACTACATTGCGCGTGAAGAACGGCGCGTGCGCCCCACTGAGCAGCAAGTGCTGCGCTCTCTGAAGCTAGAGAAGCTGCCAGGCTCCTCCGAGGCGTAGAGGAGAAGTGCGGACGATTCCATTGACCGCGTCTCGTCACATGAATGTTGACTTCGATGTCTCGCGTCGGGAGTATATGGATACGCCATATGTGGAGCGCCATGACACCTGAAGTCGAATGGAAGAAGGTGAGCGCAGAGCTTTTGATCCTGTCTCTCGTCGAGGCCCGGCCACGACACGGTTACGAGATTTCCAAACTCATCGAGCAACGCTCCGGCGGGGCAGTCCGCTTCTATGTCGCCTCACTGTACCCATTGCTTTATCGCCTGGAGAAACGCGGGTGGCTCCAGGGCCGCTGGGTTGAAAAGAGCGGCCAGCGCCGCAGGCGTTATTACCGCCTGACATCTGATGGCGGAAAGGTTCTGGCTTCACAGCGCCGTGGCTGGAAGGCATTCGTAGAGGCGGTTAACCGGATCACGGAGGCGGAACCTGCCTGATTGGAGCAAGGAAATTGCGACGCGGCTCTCGTCGCTCGGTCTGGGATCAACTCACGAGAACGAGATCATTGAGGAATTGTCGCAGCATCTGGACGATCTTTACCAGGAGTTAATTTCAAGCGGCGCGACGGACGAGGACGCTCGCCGCGATGTGCTGATGGAACTCAATTATGAAGATATGCTGACGCATGAGCGACCCAAAGTGATCCCCGAGGCGCCGCAAGAGCCGGTGGTGCCTAGAAACAGTGGGCCCAACTTCTTGGCGAACCTCTTGCAAGGCCTGCACTACGCACTTCGCCAGTTCCAGCGCAACCCTGGGTTCGCATTGGTGGCCATTCTCACTCTCGGGCTTGGGATTGGAGCCAGCACTGCGATTTTCAGCGTCATCGACAACGTGCTGCTTGAGCCATTCCCCTATAAGGATGCTGGACACATCATCTATCCGCGTGTTCATGGCGCTGCGCAAGGTCCTGATGAAGGGCGGCAGGGATTCAGTTCCGATGAGCTTACGAATCTGCTCCGCCGAGACGAAGACCGGTGCCGCAGGGACAACTGCGCCAATCTGGTCTCCAAAGCGGCAACCGCCGGCTTGCCTACGGAAGGCGTTTTCTGCTGCCGGGTTTTCAACATCAGTCCATGGCCAGTATTTTCCCTGCCGCGCCCCCTGGATATCGGAGGCTGAGAAGCATGCTCTTGCTATAGCCCGCATAGGAACAGAGGGGTAGTCGGGAAAACAGGTCGCCGATTGCCCAGAAGAACCACGCTCCTATGAGTCTCATAATTGTTCTGAACGTTCTGGATATCTCCTTGCGAAATTAAGATCACCCAAGCTTTGAAAGCACCTTTTGGGCCAGAGTTTTCGCGTGGCTCAAAGTGTCGGCATTGTCCGGAAGACCGGTAATGAAAATCGTTATTTAGGTGGATTTGTCCTTACGCGCCGATAGCTGGCAGATTAATTTGCCAGCCAAAGAGATCGATCCCCATGCAGCGTCACTTCCGACACCGGACACTTGCTCCAGGTTCATGAACTTCATTTTCTTGAGGTAATCCGACATCGGGGTGGTGCTTCCGTCCGAAGGGGTCTGATGCAGCATGAGTGACAAATATTTGTCCTGAGACTGCGAGGGCAGAAACCTGCACGTTGAGTCCTGAAGTGTGGTGGAGTTGTGTGATTCCCTCTGAGGAGGCTTAACAGGCTCTCCGAGGACAGCTTCTACATTTGCGGCGGTGACCAGGGTGCAGGCATCCTTTGCCTGTGCTGCTGATGCCTTGGGAGCAAAAGGCAGGATGGCCAGAGCCAGCAGAGGAATGGCGCTCATCTTCAGATTCATGGCAGCCAGTCTACGCCGGTCCTACCCACCTTGGATCATCTTTATTACCCATTTAGAGTATTGAACGTTGGTGAATGAGGGTGGCAATATTCCTGCATGCGAGTCAATTTGATCACTAAGTGTTCGATGCAGCTTCGGTCAGCCCACGGAACTGTTCCCCTTTCTCTGACGATCCGCCCGGCATGCGGGCTCCCAGGTGATTACGAGTTCTCCACCGACAGCACCGAGTTACTCCGGATGCTGCATAGACAAACGGATTTGCCTGCTTCCGTTCTCAAGCGTTTTGAGGATAGCCTGTTCGACTCTCCGAGTGCAAAACTTCTGGGAGTGGAATTGAGCGAGAACGTGCTGACGGAAATTGGATATTTTGTCGATTAGCAGCGCTTCGGCGGGACTATTTGATGCTCTCGACTTTAGAATGGGTTGGCTTTGCTGTTTATCTCTTTGGACATCTTTAATGATTTGCGAGTCCGACCAAGAAGGTCAAGGCTTTTCGCATAGCCTTCACGATCCTTGCGCCTCGGAGGTAGGACTTCGCCGCTAGAATCCTGGCTCGATGCGTGCCGCGACCTGTGCTTTGCTGACATTGGCTCATTACACGCCGATTTCTGCGAGTGGGTAATTGCCAGTGAATCCGTTCCTCGCCACAGTCGAACGGTCGAACAGTATTGATTCAGAGTGTGCGGAATACCGGGAGAAAAGCTGTCATTGGCTCCGGAGATACACCAATCGGTGTACGTCTCGGTTACCTTTCTTAACCCGATTAAATCCATTATCGCGTTTTGGTTAGAGATGTTGAATCCCTCGTTGGGACGCGGGAACGCCGTGGAGTGACCCCGTCAGAACGAACCATGAAACAAAATTTGTGGTGAACTGAACTACAGAGATTTCTGGACCAGCGACAGAGCCCTCGTGTGTTTGTCGATCGGATCAGTGCTGCGAATCGGTCGACAAGCCTCTGGCAACGACTAGCTCTCTCAAGGGATGTCGCTTACAGCGGCGCCAGAATCCTGCACCGCAACTACAGCGCGCTCGCGTCTCTTCCGCTCCAGCTCCTTTACATGAACGATGGCAGCCTGAGCCGCGGGCTTGTCGCCCAGCTGGGTATAGAGGCGGGCCAGCTGGTAATAAACACTCCCATCCTCGTCGCTGGTAACGCCCATCTGCAACTCGCTGATGGCCTCCCTCGGCCGATCTGTCTGTGCATAGACCTGGCCCAGCAAGACGTGTACATGAGGTAGTATCTGGGGCTTCAGAGGGTGTGCCGCATTGAGACTGTGCTTCAGGTAGTTCTCGGCCTGAGCCCATTCATGCTGCGCAACTAGAATTTCGCCGGCCAGCAGGTTGAGGTCCGGGTCGTCCGGGCTCATGCCAAGCGCCCTCTTCACTGTTGTCAGGGCCTGATCCAGCTTCGCGTCTTCCGAATAAGCTGAAGCCAGACCATAAAGTGGAGCCGGGTCGTGCGGATCGAGCGCCGCCGCAGCCGTGTACTCATTTTCCGCCTCCGCCAGATGTTGTCGGTGCCGGTACATGTCACCCAGGAGCAGATGCGTCTTCGGAGAGTCAGGCTCCAGCTGCTCGAAACGGCTGAAGGCCGTGAAGGCAAGTTTCTCATTTGCCTCGATAGACCAGTAGAGGGCGGCCGGTTCGTGCCCAGGCTGTTCGGTTGCGAGCTTGCTGGCTCTGGCTGAAAGGGTGTAGTCGCCAGTCATATAGGCACAGTTGGAAAGCAGCAATAACGCAATTGCATTTGTCCGGAGCGCGCCGAGGTCACCGCTTTCATATGCCAGATCTTCAGCGCAGCGAGCATATCGACCGGCACGCGCATCTGTCTCGGCAACTGCGATGTCCGGCGCCCTTCCAGTCTTTCTGTCCCTTGAGGACTTAGCTGGAATAGATTCCTTTGTCGACTGGGGCAAACCCCGCAACACAGCGGACAGAAGCTCGGAAAGATCTGAAGGCATCGTGCCTGCGGCGTCTCGCCGGTTAACAAAATCTGCGAAGCTGTCTTTGTGTTCAGCATCCAGCCCATCAACCAGCGAGGGAAGATTAGCCCGGACAAACCCCACATCCCGTTTCCAGAGATCACTGAGCAGCGCGAGTGCGGAAGAGTTGTCGCCTTCGTCGAGATGCAATCGTGCGCGGCCAAGGTCGGCCAGTGCGCAGCTATGAGCTTCGACGCCAAACTCGCGCGCAGCGTCGTCATTTTGCCCCTGGGCGAGGTATATAAATCCGAGATGTGCGTGGGCACACTGAAAATGAGGATCTGCGGCAAGCACCGCTTGAGCTTCTGTCTTCGCCTGTTCGAATCGCCCCTGCTCCACCAGAGACTCAGCGAAAAGCGCGTGCGCGTAAGCGGAATTTGCACCGTCTGCAGAGAGCTTTCTTCCATTTACCTCAACTTCCTTGAGGGCGGCAATCCCCAACCCATACCAAGCCGAACTGTTCCGGGGATCGAGCGCCACCGCGCGTTGATAAGAGCCGCGCGCGGCGTCAAGGTTGCTCAGAGAAAGATAAGCCCGTCCAAGCGCCATAGGCGCCTGGGGGTCGGAAGAGTTCAACTTCTCAGCCTTCAGGAGGAAGGGAATTGCATCGCGCGTACGGTTCAGGTGCTGGTAATCAATTCCAAGGAACAGATTGGGTACATACAAAGAGGGCTTAAGCTGTTCAGCCTTCTGGAAGCTTGTTACTGCGTCAGAATAACTGCCGGTGGCATCCTGCATCAGTCCCAGATTTGCCCAGAGTTCAGGAATGTCGCTTCGGAGCAGCACAGCACGCTGGTAGTACCTGGCGGCTGAGACATAATCCTCTTTGCTTTGGGCCTGGCGGGCGGCCGAAAGCAGGTCATCGAATGAGTCAGGCGTATTACTGGATTGTGCGAACGCTCCTATTGCCATGATCCATAGCAAAAGAAGCGTAATGGACTGCAGAATCCGCATAGGGACAGCTAACAAGAAGAACTTACCACGTGGAATCGTCAATCATGGGAAGGCACGGTCCGATGGTCGAGGACGATCATATCCCAGTATTTGAGAGAGGGAAGAACAAGCTCCACGTAGCGCTCGCCATTGTCGTTTCCCTGGGTCATAGCGAGCGGGTGAAACATGCCTCCGTCGACATCCGGCGATGCCCAGCCCGCTCGGGTAATGTCTTCGTCGGCGGCAATGCGAATTTTGAGCTGCTTGAGCAGCGGAGCGTCGGGCCGGTCGGCGTGGATATCACGCCAGTGGGCGTCACTTGATCCAAGCAGGTTGATCAGGTGAACGATCGTCTGACCATCCTTCTGGCGGCCAAGGGTCCAGATGGTGTTCGGTACGCCATTCGCGCTCGAAGGCTGGCCGGCCACGCTTACCGCGGCGGGTGCAACTGCAACCTTGTAGCTCAGAACATTCTCATAGGCTGTCAGAAAATCGTAGTAGCGACGAAGCTGGCTGGAAAGATCCGGAGAAACGGCGAATCGCGTATCGGCGGGAAAGTATTCGCTCGACAGCATTCGCGAGCCGTCGCCAAGCTCAATGTGGCCGGCTCCGGCGGCAAAGATCGTGGCGTCGGCAAGGAGCACACTGGGCAGGTTAAAGTAGTTCGTTTTGGGTTCGGCTTTTTTCTTGTCCTGCCGTTGCAGATAGGCGGCAAACACCACGGCCTTTGCCGGATTCGCGGTGTGAACCTGTTCGGCGGCGTCGACGATGCTGCTGTAGGTTTCGTGATCCTCCCACAGCTCAGAATGGACAAATGCAGCCGCCGAATGGGCCATGTCGTCCTGTCCCCAGGTATTGACGGTGTTCAGAACGATGTCTTTCTTCAGAGAGGCATGCGCATTGTCGACGAACGGACGGAAGCCCAGGATGAAGTTCACATAGGAGCCCTGGTAGCTGTAGCCGCCCATCGTTCCGAAGGTATCGACTTGCCATCCGTCGAAGGGATAGACGCGAAACAGTTCCGCCATTTTCCCGAACAGGTAGTTCTGCCAATCGGGCAGGCTCTGGTTCATATAAACCAGCCGGTGCGTCTTCCATTGGTCACCGCCGTCGAGGTTCAGAGCCATGGCGGTTTCAAGTGTCCGCTCGCCGTCTGCCTTTGGCCACGTGGCCCACTGCAGCTCCACGCCGGAACCATTCGTAAAGGCGTCGGCATAGGCGCAATAGCTGGTGTTATAGGCCATGCTCATGATGTTGTAGCGATGTGCTTCGGCGAGAAATCCGTCCACGATGCTGCGCTCGACTCTTCGTCCTGCGATATCTTTCCATTCGGAGTCCGGATGCTCGACGGTTCCGGCTAAGGGCTGCTCGTGCCGGTTTTCGAAGTCGTAGTATTCGAGGCCGTTGATATGAAATTTGTTCAGCTCGGCGATCCACTCGGCGGGCATCGCGCCCTCGGCCTTTGAGTAGTGCGCAAGATAGCCGTAGCGGGGAAAGCGGTTCCACTGTGAGGACACATCAACAGCCGTGTAGCCGGTGCCAAGCACCTTCCCACTCGGTGAAACGAGACAGGCCTCGACCAGGTATCCGCGGAAATCGCGATCGGGGGGCGTCCAGTCGATGGAAATTGGGTCCTGTTCCTGCCGGGGCAGATCTACGGTCTGCGAGATCTCTTCGCCAACGCTTTGCCCCAGATACCAGAAGGTGATCTTCAATGCTGCTTTGCCGGCGTAGGAGTGATCGTTCTTCAACTGAACGAAGACCGTCACACCCTCATTTGGCGCGTATCGCGCCTTGTCTGTATATACGTCGGCTATGCTTGCTCCTCCCGCCTTCTGCTGCCCGCGTGCAGAGGTGCAGAAGATGAGAGAGAACACTGTCAATGCGATGCAGCAGCGAAGGGTCATCGTGGGCATGAAAGCAATCAAAGGAATGAGCCATGGCTCGTCAGTTCAGTGAGGCACCATTGTTGTAAGCACGCAATAGCATGCGGCCCAGGCTACGTGCGCCGGACACCTACCAGTAAAACTTGCCTGCGAACTGTACCTCGCGGCTAGGGAATGTGCTGGTTATTTGCCCGAAGCTCGAAGCGCAGGGGCTGCTGTTGGGATCGCATCCATTGAAGCCGACGTTCGGAGAATAGAACTGCGGATGATTAAAGGCATTGAACAGCTCGGCGCGGAACTGAATTCGCCGAAGCTCTCCGAGGCTCCAGTTCTTCATGATGGCGGTGTCAAAGTTGGTGTAATCGGGTGCGCGCACAGTCGAGGAATAGCGGGGAGCCGAACCGAAGGTTCCGTAGGGCGCGTAGGCGAAGGCTCCGGTGTTGAACCACTCATGCACGGAGCGGTGCGAGATGGCGTTAGGATCGCCGATGATATCCGGCCTGGGGTTGCCACCATAAGATGGAATGTCATTGCCGTTGAATCCGAGCGGTATGCCGGATTTCGCGGTCACGATTCCTGACCACTCCCAGCCGCCGAGGACCGCATCGGTCTTGCGATTCATACCGGAGCCGATGCTCTTGCCGCGGCCAATCGGAAGATCGTAGATGTAGCTGGCCACGAAGCTGTGCGGAGTATCACCGGCATCGACGCTCTTCTCGGCAGCCAGGTTGTAGTTGTTGGCCGGAGAACTATTGCCGACGTAAGCCCAGCTCTGCGTTCCTTCGGTGTTGTCCAGGAACTTTGAGTAGGTGTAGGAAACCATGATGTTCAGACCCTTATTGAAGCGATGGTTATAAGCTGCTTGCAGAGAGTTGTAGATATCGAAGCCCGCCGCCGGATAGTTCTCCGTGACATTGCAGTACTGGGGATAGGGCTGCAATAAGTGGGCCTGCTGCACGGTGGGCAGATTAAGGCCGCAACCGCTTTGGGGCGCATTGATTTTCCCGTAGAACGGATTCGGCACCAGAGAATCCAGCGCTCCGGGGCCGAGCGAAAGATAGCTGGGATTCAGCTGGGCGCGATTGAGCGAGCCGAATGGCATGTAGGTTCCGTGGTTGCCGACGTACGCCACGTCAATCGAATCGTTGTGTGCGATCAAATACTGGAAGCCCAGCATGTACTGCTGCGTGTACGGAGACTCGCGATGCCGGAAGACGCTGGTCACGTTTTGGCCGATATCCTGGAGGCCTCCGAGTGAGTTGCCGGTGATGGGCACATACCCTTCCGGCCAGGGATTACTAGTCGTGACGGCAGGGTTCGGCGTGATGCCGTCGATCGTTGCCAGCACGGAGGTGGTCGACGAATAACCGTCCACATTGCCAGGCGCCGAGGTGCTAAAGAAGACAGCCGGTGTATAGAAGATGCCGTAGCCGCCGCGCACCACGAGCTTTGGAGTGGCCTGATAGGTAAAGCCGAACCGTGGAGCCACATTGCTGTATCTCGTCGCGTAAACGCCGCGGTTGTTCGAAGAGAGGAAGACCAGCGACCCAGGCAGCGTCATGCCAACGGCGGAGCTAACCTGGTTGGTGATGCTCGGGTTGAAGTACGAAGCGGCGTTGTGCCGGTAGGTGGGCGCGCCCTGGAACTCATACCGGAGCCCGAGATTCAGGGTCAGATTCCGGAGCGGCCGGTAATCGTCTTGCACATACCAGCCGTTGTACCGCTTGGTAAGAGCCGGATTCAGATACTCGCTCGTCTGCCCGCCGTCGAGAACTCCAAGCAATGCCTGGGCAAGGCCATTGCCGGTATTTGCGGTTGGAATCTCCGGGTTCGGACCGGTTGAGAATGTGCCTTGAAAGTCGAGGCTGGTGCCGGGGAATCCGGTGAAGTTCGTCGCAGTGTTCACAAACATGTAGCCGAACGAAAGGGTGTGCCTGCCAACGTTCTTCATGAAGTCCGCAGCAACGCTTGTCAGCGGAGGAATGGTTCCGTTGTAGTTGTTGGTTCCGAGCTGGCTTTGACTCCCGATGTTGAAGACGGGAAACTCCGGTGTGTTCTGGTCGAGGTAGCTGGGTAGTCCAAGCGTTGTGGGCTGGAAGTTAGGCGATTGCCCGGTTGATTGCTGGTTCCAGTATTCATAGCCGGCGATCAGGTTCATCGTCAGCGTGGGCGAGAAAATATGGGTATATCCGAAGGCGATGCTATAGCGGTTGTTGGATTTGATATTCCCCGGTCCGGCTGGATTGTCATTGCCGAAGAAGTTCGGGGTGTTCGTCTTGTATTCACTCTTGTATGAGTAGCGGCCATAGAGCCGGTTCGCATCGTTGATGTTCTGATCGATGCGAATCGAATATTCATTCGACTCGGCGGGAGCCGAAG
Organism: uncultured Acidobacteriaceae bacterium; assembly: GCA_963721995.1. Lineage (GTDB taxonomy): Bacteria > Acidobacteriota > Terriglobia > Terriglobales > Acidobacteriaceae > Silvibacterium. The sequence continues at coordinate 37,216 of CAVRNK010000039.1, forward strand.
CCGCAGCCGAGAAGTTGTTCGAGAGCCCGGCCTTGGTTGGCTGCGGATAGTAAGTTAGCAGCTTGGCTCCCAAAGCGTCGAACTGACCGAGAGCGGCGACGTTATTATTCGGGATGGGGTCGCGAATATAGCCTGTTTGTGTGGCAACGAGTCCAGTCGTTGGATCGACCTGGCCCGCGGTAATGGGCCGCGTGCTGCGCGGATTGTAAATCTGGCCGGAGTAAATGGGCCGGCCGAGTGCATCGGTTCCCACCTGGGGGCCGAGCAATTCGGAAAAGTCGCCTGCACGGAACTTCGCGTCGGGAACAGTAAACGTGCCGAGCAGCGGGGTAGACAGGCCAAGGTGCTCATAAAGCCCGTAGAAGAAGGTCTTATTGCGCTGGCGATAAAGGTGGGGAATATAGACCGGGCCGCCTACAGCAACGCCAGCCTGGTTGCGATCGACGGATTCTTTCGGCGTACGGTTGTAGTCGTTGAACCAGAGGTTGGCATCGAGCGCTGAGTTTCTATAAAACTCCCAGATGTCGCCGTGAAAGGCGCTGGTGCCGGACTTGGTCGTCACGTTGACAACATTGCCTGTGCTCCAGCCATATTGCGCGGTGAAAGAGTTGTTCTGGACCTTGAGTTCCTGAACGGCGTCGACGGAGGGAACATACACCACGGCGCCCCAGGACGGGTCGGTATTCCACAGGCCGTCCAGCAGATATCCGCTAGTCGAGAAGAAGCCGCCAGAGAAGTGCAGAAAGGAGATATCCTGATCCGCATTGTCCGTGCTGTTGCCGCCGCCGCCCAGCAGATTCTGGCTCTCCGAGTTGTTATTTACCGAGGAGTTTAGCGTGAGTAGGCCATAGACATTGCGCAGGTTGAGCGGCAGCTCGACGATCTGTTTGTCGTTGATGTCCGTGGACACGTTTGCATTGTCCGTATTCAGCATGGAGGCGCCGGAGTTGACCGCCACCTCCTGACTGACCGATCCCGGCTTCAGGGTCACATCCTGTGTGGCCGCCTGCGCGGCATTCAGCACGATCCCGTTCTGCTCATAGCGCGAGAAATTGTTGACCTGGACGGTGAGCATATAGGTCGACGGCGGAAGTTGCGAGAAGGTGTAGCGTCCGGCTCCATTTGTCGTCGTCGTCCGAACGACGCCACGCTCGCTGCTGGTCAGTCTGACGGCGGCATTCGGTATCACCGCGCCGCTTGAATCTTCCACTGTGCCGCCGATGGCGGCCGTTGTGACGGCAAGCTGTGCGGTGGCTGGCGAAGCAAAGGCCGTTAGCAGGACCAGCAGAAAGGCCGCCAAGATCAAGCCAAATGAGAAGTGGGTACCCGAAAGTCGAAGCTCTATGTTTGTGATTCTGCGGAAGAGGAACAGCCCTTTTTGTTTACTGTCGATGGAATCTGATGGTACGACCATGAAAACAGCCCCTCCAGGCTGATGGAAATCTGAAGATTCAACACACTGCAGATGGCTCCGGAAATTCCGCGATCAAGGTAGCTACAAAAAGTTTTGGGTGACGAGGGAAAATCAAAGATCTTTTCCCGAAGATTTTCCGATGGTCAATAACTCGCCTGTTTTCAAATAAAAGCGCCTTGACGCTGTGAGGCAAGGCACACGATGCGCGGGATATAATCCGTTGCGAAAGGAGCAAGTTTTTTGCGCGGGGATTTTCGGGTCGGCGACTGGATTGTTCATCCCAGCCTGAATGCACTGGAACGGGATGGGAAGACGGTTCATCTCGAACCGAAAGTCATGCAGGTGCTGCTGACCCTCGCCTCGGAACCGAGCGAGGTCTTCACCCGCGAGACGGTGCAGCGGCAGGTCTGGCCCGATGTTGTCGTTGGCGAGGATGTTCTTATCCGCGCGATCGGCAAAATCAGGCGGGCCTTCAACAATGACTCTGTCATCGAAACCGTTCCCAAGGTTGGGTACCGCCTGGTAGCTCCTGTAGTTAGAGAATCTGACGGGATAGCCACGGAGATCAGGGAACCATTGGAATCTTTTGCGCCTCTGCTGACTGACGAGGCTGCCCATGTGGATGCCACTCCGGTCGCTCCATCTCTGCCTACCCATCCAATTCCAGATCCAATCAAGGTCCCGGCTTCGCGGCGTCCGGTCATCTGGCTTGTCGCCTTTGCCGCGGTGTTTCTCGTGGCTTTTGCGACATTTGCTATCATCTCGCGCGTCTATCGCGGTCATTCCACGCAGACAAGTGCCTATGTCACCCGTCCTTTCACCACCGACCCCGGATCTCAGATCCAGACCAGCTTTTCTCCCGACGGCAAATCGGTTGCTTACGTCTGGCGCAAGGACGGGAAGAGCTACGGCCAGATCTATATAAGGTCGCTGAACTCCGAGCAACCGACGCAACTCACCCCGGAGCAGCCCGCGGACCAGCTCAACCCCGTCTGGTCTCCCGACGGCAGCCAGATCGCATTCGTACGCAAGGACGATACCCACAGCAGCATTGTCGTCGTTCCGTCCTCGGGAGGCACCGGCGATGAGATCTACACCCTGCCCGTCAATTCAGCCAGGGAGTACGGCGGCCTCGCTTGGACCGCTGATGGCGCCAGCCTGATCTTTCCGCAACAGAATACGCTCGAAGGCCCGAGCTACCTGATCGAGCTGTCTCTCCGCGACAGAACCGTTCAGTCGATCACTGCTCCACCGCTGCTCTGGGACGGAGATTTCTTCCCCGCCGTCTCACCCGATGGCCGCACGCTGGCCTTCATTCGGGGATCGGAGCAGTTCGCGCGAGACGTCTATGTCATGAGCGTTCCCAACGGTTCGGTACAGCGGATCACGCGCGGCCGCCTGGCGATGAGCCTTGCGTGGACCGAGGACAGCGCATCGATCGTCTTTTCATCCAGCCGAAACGGCGCACTCTCGCTTTGGCGCGTAAAGGCGACCGGCGGCGATCCTCAGCGACTGGCTGCGGTGGGTGACGATGCCTATGCGCCGGCCATCGCAAAGCATGGCCACCGGCTGATCTACTCCCACGGCAGCGCCATGTGGGGTATCTTCGCCGTCGACCTGGCGGATAAAGCGTCCACACCCGCAGTGATTCTTACTTCAAGTGAACAAGACGCAGCGCCGCATATCTCTCCCGCGGGCGACCACATCATCTTTCAGTCGTGGCGTTCAGGTTCGCGCGAGATATGGGCCGCGCAAATCGACGGCGGCAACCCTGTTCAACTTACCGACAACCCGGGGCAATCCGCGGGAGATCCCAGTTGGTCGCCCGATGGAAAATTCATCGCCTTCGACGCGCGGCTCGATTCCTTCGCTCACATCTACGTGATCACTGCCAGCGGGGGCAGGGCCAGGGCGATCACCAGCGGCAGCTACAACGATGTCGCGCCAAGCTGGTCGGCGGACGGGCAGTATCTCTATTTCGGCTCCAATCGCTCTGGCTCATGGCAGATCTGGAGGGTGCCGGCGGATGGCTCCCATCCTCCGCAGCAGATCACGATTAATGGGGGCATGTTCGCGATGGTGAGCAGCGACGGGCAGCGGATTTACTACACGAAATACACGAGCGCCGGCCTATGGCAGCAATCGGTCGCGGGGGGGCGTGAGCGTAAGGTTTTTGATGGTCCTCCCGCGGGCTATCCCGACTACTGGACGCTTTCCGGGGATGGCGTTTATGCGCTTTCGATCATTGGCCAGCAGTTCGCACTCAGCCGCATCGATCCCCAGACAGGCCAAGCGCGTGTGTTGCACCTGCTGAAGTATTCGCCGACCGTCGGACTTTCGATCTCGTCCGATGGGGAAAAGATGGTTTATTCCGGACTCATCAGCGCTTCCAGCCACCTGACGCTCGTTGAGGATTTTCGTTGATAGGCTAAGGGTCGTGGCGGGTCACGGTAGTACGAATGCGAAGTCGCGACGCGTGGATGCCTCTCAATCACTGGCATCGTCTATATCGAAAATCGGCGACGCCGGGCTGTGTCTGTACCAATTCGGGCAGCGCATGTGCTCATACTCCGGCCTCGTCATCTGGTACGGCGGAATCTTCTATCCTGCATTTCGGGGCATGGCGTGTGAGATCCAAGTCCTTCGGTCGCTAAATTGTCTGTAGCAAGGCCAGAACATCTAAGTCATAGACATCTTTGTCCGACGTACACATCTATCCTGTACTACTTGATAAACCGGATTATCACGTACCGAGATCAGGAGCGATAAATATCGTAATCTCGCAAATCGCTGAGCTTTGGTGATTCCACGACCACAAGATAAAGGACCTTATCACTCCAAATCTCTGTACGGGATGCGCGATGCAAGCTGGCATGGACGTTTGGGCGACTAAGCTGAGATGTTGCGATCCTCCGATTACACACAGTCGCATTGGAGTTTTCCGGACAGGCTGCGGCACGACTATCGTGATCATCCCGCCGCCCGGCTAGCCGGTGGCTCTGTGTAGAGCCACTGACTGGCTATCAGCCATCCGGTTCTGTGATGGCGCGTCCATCTTCTGGATGGATCCGTTCCGGTATGCGGTTAGTGTGCTGGAGCGTTGGAAATCGTGCGGCCGTCTCCAGGCCGTCTCCGATCTGGTAGCGGGAACTGACCCTCTGTCGACAGGATAATGAGTGCATTGGCGATTTGCACTAACCCGCTAGCGCGGGAGGGGATGCATCTGTGGCATCTGGATAGAGTGTTGAACACCCAAGGAGGTGTCCATGACACATCTACGCCAGCGCATGCAGGAAGATCTGCGGCTGCGCAACTTCTTCGAACGCACCATTCGTCACTACACCCACACCGTTGCTGATTTCGCGAAGCACTTCCGCAAGTCGCTCGATCAACTGGGTTCAGAGCATGTTCGTGCGTACCTGCTGTTTCTGCTCAACGACCGCAAGCTTGCGTGGGGGACGATCCAAGGAGCTCGATCGGCTCTTAAGTTTCTCTATACACGGACGCTGAAGCAGACCTGGTTTGATCAGGAGGTTATCAAGCCCAAGATACGGCGTAGGCTCCCCACGGTCTGGAGTCGCGAAGAGGTGTGCGCTCTTCTGGACGCGGAGATGAACACCAAGCATCGCGCGCTGCTCGCGCTGTACCTACAGTGCAGGCCTTCGTTGTCAGGAAGCACTCGACCTGAAGGTGACTGACATCGACAGCAAGCGGATGGTCATCCATATCCGCGAAGGCAAGGGCAAGTTTCCGCGCCAGGTGATGCTGTCTCCGAAGTTGCTGGAGATCCTGCGCGTGTACTGGCGCTGGCGCAAGCCCAAGGACTGGCTCTTCCAAGGGAAGCGAACGGGGGAGCCGCTGAAGGCGAACGCGGTGCGTGTCGTCTGCCAGAAGCTGCGCAGGCAACTGGGTATCAGGAAGCCGCTGAGCCCGCACGTTCTGCGCCACTCGTTCGCGACACATCTTCTGTACGCCGGCACTGATCTGCGCAGCATTCAGTTGTTGCTCGGCCATCGCGATCTTGAGATTACGTCCCGGTACTTACATGTTTCCGAAGCCAGGCTGCGTGCCACGCCGAGTCCGCTCGACGACCTGCCCATCCAGATTCCTCGAACTGCGCAGGGAGGCAACAGGACAGCATGACCGGACATTGGCTGGAAGTGGCCGATGTCTTCCGTGCGCATCAAGAGCAGTTCCTTCAACGTTGGGGCTATGCACTCTCGGACCCGCAACGGAGGGTGCTGCGCGACATCGGCCTGTGCCGCACAGCCGCACTGGGCACTCACCTGGAACGCTGCGATCGATGCAACTATGAGACTGTCGCTTATGACTCGTGCCGGAACCGGCACTGTCCCAAGTGTCAGTCTTCAGCACGCGACCGCTGGCTGCTTAAGCAGGCTGCCAGTCTGCTGCCGGTGCCCTACGTCCATGCGATCTTCACGGTGCCCGAACAACTCGCGCCACTCGGCCTACGCAACCAGAAGCTCTTCTATTCGATGCTGTTTCGTGCAGCTTCTGAGACGCTGTTGGAGATCGCTGCCGACCCGCGCCATCTGGGCGCGCGCATCGGCATACTTGCTGTTCTTCACACCTGGAGTCAGAACCTGCAGTTCCATCCCCATCTGCACTGTCTCATTCCCCTGGGTGGACTGGCGTTTGACAACTCCCGCTGGATCGCAACCAAACGCCACGGGTTCTTCCTCCCGGTGCGCGTGCTCAGCCGCATGTTCCGGGGCAAGCTGCTCAGCTTTCTCAAGCGGAGCTATCGGCGCGGCGAGCTATACTTCGCCGGCAAGCTGGCCGCACTCTCTGCGCCGCGTGCCTTTTACTCTCTGATCGGAAGTTTGAGGCGGAGAGAGTGGGTAGTCTATTCCAAGCCGCCCTTCGGTGGTCCAGAACATGTGCTGAAGTATCTGGCCCGCTACACCCACCGCGTCGCCACTCAAACGGCAGACTCATCAGCCTCGAAAACGGCTTGGTGCGGTTTCGCTGGCGCGACTCGCGGCACAACAACCGCAGCAGCACGATGACCCTCGATGCGGTGGAGTTCATCCGCCGCTTCCTGCTCCATGTGCTGCCCTCAGGCTTCGTGAAAATCCGGCACTTCGGACTGCTTGCCAACCGCAATCGCCGCCGGGCACTGGCACTGTGCCGAGTTCATCTCTGCTCAGCGACCGCCGTCCTCGCCACACTGCTCGGCGAGCAGCAACGGTATGCGCTCAACCGATCCTGTTCCCAGTGTCGGTGCGGAACCCTGTACGTCATCGCACACTATTTCGCTGATCGCAGCGCAGCCACGAACGCTCCTCCTCACCGCGCCGCTGTCGATTCCTCGTGAGGAAACCATGCTCACACAGATTCGCTCTCAACTCGTGCCCGCTGCGGCCTGGGAATCGGCCTACGCGGAACTGTGCCTTCAACCGCCCCTCTGCCCCAAGCTGCTCAACCCAAGTCCGTCAGAGACGGTGCGGCTCTCTCACGGCATCCAGGATCTGATCGGCATCGCTGCGTCCTCGGCGCGATCCACCGCATCGGCTATCGGCAAAGTCCATCCAATCCCCATACAGCCACCGCGTTAGCGGCTTAGCGCAAATCGCCGCATCCACACCGCTCCGCCTCAATGTCCAGGCAAAAGGGAACCTCTTCACGCGGAGCACTGTCGATACGGCACTAGAGATTTAGCGCCAATGCAGAATCACCAATTCTCGTCCTGAGAACTGACGTACTTTTAGATCTGCTGAGTGGGCAAGACTGCTCGCTGCGCTGTACAAAACGAAGTAGACGATCTATCTCCATTGGGAGTAGAGTGTCTACATCCATGAGCGAAAAAGACCAGTATAAGAACCGGATTGAGCTGCTGCAGGGAACACTCGACATGCTTATTCTTCAGACGCTGCAATGGGGACCGCAGCATGGATATGGCATTGTCCAGGCTTTACGTTTGCGATCCGGAGATGTACTTCAGGTGGAGACGGGATCTCTGTATCCGGCTCTCCACCGACTGGAGCGCCAGGGTTGGGTGCAGTCGGAATGGAAGCAGTCAGAGAGCAAGCAAAGAGCCCGATACTACCGAATCACGGCCAAGGGGAAAAAGCAGTTGGCCTCGGATTTGGGCCGATGGGAGCGGATTGTCGAAGCGATTGGGACGGTTATGTACGTCAAGCCGGAGGAGAGTGAGTCATGAAGTGGTTCCCGAGCTTCGGTTTTCAGTGGCGCAAGCGCGAATTGCAGGAAGAGATCGATGCTCACCTGCAGATGGCGATTGCAGATCGAGTCGCGCGAGGCGAGACGGCAGAGTCGGCGCGACAAGCCGCAGAGCGGGAGTTTGGAAACATTCCTTTGGTGCAGGATGTGACGCGCGACATGTGGGGCCAAGCCTGGCTTGAACAACTAAGCCGGGATATCCGCTATGCCTTGCGGCAACTGCGCAAGAGCCCCGGCTTTACGATCACCGCGACGGCGATGCTGGCCGTAGCTATTTGCACCAACAGCACCGTGTTCAGTTGGATCGACGGCACAATGTTGCGTCCGATTCCTGGCGCGCGGGACACGGGCGACCTTGTCAGCCTGCAGCGGGGGGAACGGAACTTCTCTCCGACTCCGCCCTTTTCGTATCTCGACTATCGCGATCTGCGCGAGCAGAACCACACCTTCGCCGGAATACTCGCATATCATCACGATTGGATCACGCTGACGGGCGGTGTACAGCCGGAGCGTGTCTATATTGCGAACGTGTCGGCAAACTATTTCGATGTGCTCGGTATCAAGCCGATGCTGGGGCGATTCTTCCGGGCTGAAGAAGAGACGCGTCCAGATCCCAACGTGGTCCTGGGTTACTCGCTTTGGAAGACGCGCTATGCCGAAGACCCGGCAATTGTAGGCAAGTCGATCGAGATCGCCCGGCATCCTGTGACGGTGATCGGTGTGGCGCCGGAGGGGGTTGTCGGAGCAATGCCCGGGATCCGTGAAGATCTGTGGGTGACGCTCGATCCCCTCGGGACGGATGTGTGGCGGATGACGCATCGCGATGCGGACTGGCTGAACGTAATAGGAAGATTGCGGCCCGGCGTGAGCCGTGGCCAGGCAGCCCAGGATCTCGACACCCTGATGCACCATATTGTGGCGGCGTATCCGGACCAGCATCTCGGCGATAACCGGATCACGCTCGATCCCATGTGGCGCTCGCCGTTCGGCGCCAACGGATACATGGCGGCGACGCTGCCCATTCTGCTGGCCTTCGCCGCCGTGGTGCTGTTGCTGACCTGCGCGAACGTGGCTACGCTCACGCTCGTGCGGTTTGTATCCCGGCGGCGCGAACTTGCGATCCGGCAGTCGCTCGGGGCGAATCGCATTCAACTGGTGCGGCAGATGGTGCTGGAGGGCGTGGTGCTTTCCATCGTCGCAGGAGCCGTGGCCCTTGTGTTGACATCGTGGACTTCGAAGACATTCAAATGGTTCTTTCCGGCGAACTCGAATCCCCTCATACTCAACGGGAGCATGGACCATAAGGTGGTAATCGGGATTGCGGTGTCGTCCTTGTTGGTCGGCATGCTGTGCGGCGCTCTTCCCGCCTGGCGTTCGTCCCACGCGCCGGCAGTTGAGGTACTCAAGGCAGAGTCTGCAAGTATCTCTGGCGGCTCACGCAACCGGAAATTGCTCAGCGGGCTGGTGGTGGCGCAAATCGCGCTTTCACTTCCGCTGCTGTTGTGCTGCGCGCTATTTCTGCGAACACTGCGGAATCTCGCCGGCGCGAATCCCGGATTTGAGCAGGACCACGTTCTCACTGCGTCCGTGGGGCTGAATATTGCCGGCTACAGCCACGACGAGGAACAGTTGATCCGTCACAAGATACTTGACCGCGTGTCGGCATTGCCCGGTGTGAAGGTTGCGTCTCTTACGGACTGGATTCCGATGACCCTGAGCCACAAGGGCGAGGATGCGTACCCGGAAGGGTATGTGCCACACCCCCATGAATCTTTGCAGGTGTACCACGCCGAGGTGGCCCCGCGGTATTTCGAATCCCTTCGTATACCCATTTTGGAAGGACGCGAGTTTACACCGGATGACGATGAAAAGGCCCCGAGGGTACTCATCGTGGATCAGACCGCGGCGAGGCGCTACTGGCCAGGGCAGGATCCGCTGGGAAAGAGGCTCAGGGTGTGGGGCAGACTTTTCACGGTTGTCGGCGTTGCCAGGAATTCAACACATATTTTCGTGAATGAGTCACCGGAGCCTATGGTCTATATGAGCTTTTTCCAGGCGGGGTACGAGACTATCGTGCAGGTGGGGACCGAGGGAAATCCGGTCGACCTGGCGCCAGCGGTGCAAAACGCCATCCACGAAGTCGATCCACGGCTGCCGGTTTTCGATGTGCGTTCCATGCGGGAGAGTACCCAGATGGCGAGCAGTTTCGCCGTCATACAAAGCACCCTGGCAGGAATGTTCGCGCTGATCGGGCTGGTTCTTGCAGTAACGGGGATCTACGGAGTCGTGGCCTATCGAACCCAATTGCGGACCCACGAGTTCGGAATACGAATGGCTTTAGGTGCTTCCCGTGTCGATGTGCTGCGGCTCGTGCTGGTGCAGGGATTATGGCTCGCAGGCACTGGGGTGGCGCTGGGATTGGCGTTTGCGTTGGGACTGACACGTATCATCGCCCGGCTGTTGTACGGAATCGGCGCCAATGATCCAGTCACCATGGCTTCCGTCATCACGCTTCTGGGAGCAATGTCATTGCTAGCATGCTACCTTCCCGCACATCGAGCGATGCGCCGAAACCCTGTGACCGCAATTCGCGAACTGTAAACCGCAGCTCGGACTCGACGCGAATTGGACGGATTCGGGGTATGCGTGACGCTCCACCTGGTTGGTAAGAAGGGTAACCGGATTCCACCGGTCACAAACCAATCTCAGCAAGGTGGATCTTCGTTGTGCGTTGACGTGAACAGGGCGAGTCGCTCATTGAAGGTTCCGGTAAACTGTCGGCTGCGCGGAAAGTTCGTTAGACAGCGCGAGGCTGGAGCGGTCAGTCACGTCACTGCAATCGCACGAAAGATCGGAGCGGTGAAAAGAGTGCGATTTGATGCGGTGTCGAGCCGTAGGCCGCAAAATCCGCGAGTATCTCACCTACAACACTGGCAAACTTGAAGCCGTGCCCGGAAAAGCCGCAGGCAATCGTGCAGGATGAGAACTGCGGATGTGTCCCGATCACAAAATGCTCATCTGGAGTCATTGTGTAGAGACATGTCTCAGATCGGACCAGCGCGCCGTCAAGCGCGGGGATGCGGACCCTGAGCCTCTGGATGATCTTCTGGATATCCGAGTCATGGATTGAACGGTCAACTGTCTCGGGAGTACAAGCGATATCACTACCGTGTATAGACGCTTTAACACCACCTGCTGGTCCGTCGATAGCTGGAAATCCATAGCCGGGAGGGCCGCCTTGAATATCCTCACCGAGAAATACCGGCAAATTCTGTGGCAAGAAAGCTGTCACGCCGGTGAGGGGCTGAATCCACGCTACCACTTGGCGTGTCACACGCAGCGGCAAGAGCGCATGTAGCGACTGGTTTGCCCACGGGCCAGCAGTAATCACGAGATGTCCGGCGCAGTATGCTCCTTTGCTGGTGTGGACTTCAACTTGATCCACTTCTGCCGACCACGAGAGAACTTTCTCTTCGAACGCGAGTTCGGCTCCGGCGGAGGATGCGAGCTTGAGGTGAGCACGGATGCATTCCTCTGGCAGCAGGTATCCGGCGTAAGGTTCGTAAACTGCCACGTCATTAGACTGCGGAACGAATACAGGAAACCGTCTGCTGATTTCGCGCCGCTCCAGCACATCGAAGGGAATTGAGTGCTCTTCGGCAGCCGCAATAGTGCGAATCACCAGATCACCGTCTCTGGAGCCAATGTTCATGCCGCCGGTGATGTGGAGCAGTTCGGTGTTTGTGTCGCTTTCGAGCTTTCGCCACAATTCATAAGCTCGCATTACAAGCGGAATGTAATCGGGACTTTCCCAGTAGGCCTGTCGGATCATGCGTGACCCGCCATGTGAAGAGCCTCGATCGTGTGGCGAAGTGAACTGCTCGATTCCTAAAACTCTCTTGCCTCTCTGGGCAAGATGGTGCGCAGCAGCGCTGCCCATCGCGCCAAGGCCAAGGACAATCACGTCGAAATGCATTCAGTTCAATCCTGGCAGTCTGATATGGATCATTTGATCCCCGTTTGGATCACAGTTTAGCCGGGTGGGCCCAACGCTTAGCGTTTGGTCGTAAGTGGCAACTCGACGCCTTCACAGATGCGCTCTTCGCTGGATCGTGTAACGGGCTTCATCATCGGTTCTCCTTACTTGTGGCTGGCAGACAGGAAGCAGTCATGAATCGTACTCACAAAGGAATGCAGAGGAGAAACAACCGCCACCCCCTAAAAACGAGCTTAAAGCTGCGATACGTGCACCGGACAATCTTAAGGCTTTGCTGTTTGTTCTACCACCTGGTATTCGGTTGGCAAATCGCAACCATGCGCGGCAGAGATCTTGCTTGGCATTTCAAAGATAACTGCAGTCTCGGGAGCGGGAGAATGTGCTGAGAACGGCAATGGCATCGGGCGAGGTATTGACTAAACAAAACCTGGCTTAGAGGTACTAATCAGGACTCAATGAGTGCTCGGCGATTATTCACTAATCGAGTTTAACCAACCAAGATGCCGGCGCGCGAGATGCAGTTTTCCGCGGAGATGGAGGCTTTGCTGACAGGTACAATGTCGGCTGTAAATATGAGCGTCGCGCCTGATTGCGGCTCAAGAGGGAAGGCAAAGAATAATGATGGAAAACCGCTCGTTATCGCGACTTGTATTGTTCACGGCTGTTCTCGTAGGAGCATCTTTGCAATTGACCCCTTGCCTCGCAGCTGAGACTCCGATGCCGGATATGCATTGGCGAATGATCGGGCCGTTCCGTGGTGGTCGCACACGGGCCGCGACCGGCGTTCCCGATCAGCCGAACGTCTTTTATGTGGGATAGGTGGACGGAGGGGTCTGGAAATCGACAGACAACGGGCGCACATGGAACCCGATCTTCGACGGCGAAGATACCCAATCAATTGGAGCTATCGCGGTCGCTCGCTCCGACAGCAACATCCTTTACGTGGCGAGCGGTGAGGGACTGCACCGTCCCGATCTCTCTGTCGGCGACGGTATTTATCGTTCGAGCGATGCTGGCAGAACCTGGACACATCTCGGACTTCGCGATAGCCAGCAGATTCCGGCCATTGCCGTTGATCCGACAAACCCTGATCGGCTCTTTGCCGCCGCGCTCGGCCATCCTTACGGCCCGAATCCGGAACGAGGCATCTTTCGGTCCGAAGATGGCGGGAAGAGCTGGATCAGGGTTCTTTATAAAAACGAAAGCACCGGCGGCTCCGATGTTGTGATCGACCCGAAAAATCCGCAGACCGTGTATGCCTCTCTTTGGAGTGAACGCCTGGGACCATGGGAGGACAAGAACAGCTATGCAACTACGGAGGGCGGACTCTTCAAATCCACAGCTGGAGGAACAACCTGGAAACAGTTAAAGGATGGGCTTCCCGATGATCTGGTGCAGATTAATGTCGCAATTGCAGCAAGCGATCCGCAACGGCTGTACGCTACAGTCTCGACAAAAGCCGAAGGAGCATACGCATCCGGCAAAGGCCTGGGCGTCTACCGTTCCGATGATACAGGTATGACGTGGCGAAAGATTACCGACGATCCACGTGCGTCGATGAAGATCGGTGGCGGCGATCTTCCCGTCCCGGTAGTAGACCCGCAGAATCCGGACGTGGTTTACAGCACCAGCATCGTGACCTGCCGCTCGACCGACGGCGGCAAGACGTGGATAAGCCTACGCGGTGCGCCCGGCGGCGACGACTATCAGAATCTCTGGATCAATCCCCACAACCCGCAGATCCTGCTGCTGGTGAGCGATCAGGGCGCGCTGGTGAGCGTGAACGGCGGCGAAAGCTGGAGTTCGTGGTACAACCAGCCCACGGCGCAGCTTTATCATGTTGCGGCAACGACCGGTTTCCCTTATCAGGTATGCGCGGGCCAGCAGGAGAGCGGTTCAGTTTGTATTGCAAGTCGCGGCAATGACGGAGAAATTACCTTCCGCGAGTGGCACCCGGTTGGAATTATCGAGTACGGCTACGCGGCGCCCGATCCCTTGCATCCGGGCATCGTTTACGGAGCCGGACGCACCGAGGTGTCGAGATATTACATGGTGACCGGGCAAGTGCAGAATGTGACTCCTTTACCCATGCACAGACAAGACTTCCGCGCCGACCGCACTCAGCCCATTCTCTTTTCTCCCGTCGACCCGCACACGCTGTACTACGCGGCGAATCACCTATTCAAAACAACCGACTACGGACAAACCTGGCAGATCATCAGCCCCGATCTCAGCCAGGAGAAGACCGGGCAGCCGCGGTCGGTACCAGCACTCACGCCGGAGCAGCAGGCTGAGCGGCGCGGCGTGATCTACTCCGTCGCTGCTTCGTATAAAACAGCGCAGACGATCTGGGCAGGAACTGACGATGGCCTGGTGTGGATCACGCGGGACGGGGTGAACACTGGACCAACATCACCCCACCTGGCGTTTCACCCTGGAGCAAGATTGCGCAGATCGATGCGTCGCGCTTGGACGACAACACCGCGTACCTGGCTGTGAACCGCATGCGAGTCGATGATCTTCGCCCTTACATCTATGGCACCCCATGATGGAGGAAAGACATGGCAGGAGATCAGCGCAGGCCTTCCGCAAGACGCTCCCGTGAACGCCGTCCGTGAGGATCCGTTACAGCGGGGTTTGCTCTATGCAGCGACCGAGCATGCCGTGTGGGTATCCTTCGATGGCGGGGCGCACTGGCGATCATTGCAGTACAACCTTCCTCATACCTCAATACGCGATCTGATAGTGAAAGACGACGATCTGATTGTCGCGACGCATGGCCGCTCATTCTGCATCCTGGACGATATCGCTCCTCTGCGTGAGTTGGCTGCAAATGCCGGAAAGAAAATGCCCATTCTGTTTGTGCCCGCCTCAACCTGGCGCGTTCGGCGCAGCACGAATACTGACACGCCACTACCTCCCGACGAGCCTGCAGGAGAGAATCCGCCGGATGGCGCGATCATCGACTACAACCTGGCGCATGAGGCAAATGGGCCGATCACGCTGGAGATTTTTGACAGCAACGGTACATTGCTTCGCCGCTATAGCAGCGAAGCCCCCGTCGCGCCTACTCCGGAGCAGTTGCGTACAAACCTGATTCCGCCGTACTGGCCGCAGATGCGGGGCCCGCTACCGACAACTGCCGGAATGCACCGCTGGGTATGGGATTTGCGCTCTGCCGCACCCACTGCCGCGCATTATGACTATCCGATCTCTGCCGTGCCGCATCGCACGCCGCTTACCCCACTGGGTCCGGTCGTGTTGCCGGGAAGCTATACCGTGCGGCTCACGGTGGAGGGGCACATCGAATCGCAGCCTCTTGTAGTCAAAATGGACCCGCGCGTGCGGGTGTCTGCTGCAGACCTCGAGTCGCTGCATACGGCGCAGGTGGCAATGGCCACTTCCCTCGACGCCTTGGCGAAAGCTGCCCTCGCAGCCCATTCAGTAAGCGAGCAGTTGACTGCGCCGCAAAACAGCGTGCTTGCCGCACAGCTCGCTCCTTATAGAGACGCGTTAAAGAATCTGCTCAGTGGAAGCGCGACAAGCGCGACAAAGCACAAGCCCGGAATCGACGACGTGACCGAGGAAGCAACACAGCTCTACATTCAGTTGGAGCAGGCAGATGCCGTCCCGACCAGGGCGTTACTCGATGCTACCGCGCAACGTCGAGGCAGAAGGCAAGGAAGTGCTGCCTGGCTGGGAAGAATTCAGGCAGAACCAGTTGCCTACGCTGAACGGCATATTGCGCAAAGCCAACCGTCCGGCAATCAACTTGGATAAGGCACCGAGCGATATGCCATCACAAGGAGACGAAGATTAAGCAAGCTCGCAGCCTCTGGAATGAGGCTAACAGGGCTTTAGCACGTTTCCAGAAACGGTCACCCCTCGAAACACGCGATATCAATTTTGCGTCATTGAGCTTTTATTGTGATGGATTGCTGAGTTGGCGAGTGCCTTTCTTTGCGCCGACCTCAACTCCAGCACTTTCGCTGCTGAGAAACTCTATTCCGGCGCTCTGACAAGGGCGGGTTTTCACTTTGGAGATAAATGTGCGCAACTTAGCTCGAATCAAGCTAGGTTACTACCCTCTACCACAAGAGGAAGGCAAGCACCTGCGGAAACTGTTGGACTTCTCGACCGGAACAGCCAGCGTTGTCGATCCATGCGTCGGCATGGCAGACGCGCTTCATCAGTTGACCGAAGGCGCCTAGGTAGAAAAGCACGGCGTTGAACTCGACGCCACCCGCGCTGCTGATGCCGCCGCTAGCGCATCAGGACGATTCAAGTCGATCTCTTCAACACCATCGCCAAGGTCGAGAGCTTTTCGTTTCTTTACCTCAATCCTCCGTACGACTCTGAAATCGGGTCGATGGATAACAAGCGGATGGAGTACTTGTTCCTGGAACACACTTATCGGTGGCTGGTCGAGGACGGTGTGCTGCTGATGGTGGTACCACAAGCGCGCCTCGATTCTTCTATTCCGCTGTTGGCCGAAAACTTCGGAGACCTTCGAGTCTTCCGACTGACCGATCCGGAATCGGTACGCTTCGACCAGGTGGCCTTGTTCGGGGTCCGCAAAAGGATGCGTGGCCAGGACTACAGCCGGATCCGTGCAGCGTTGCACGAGATGGTGTGGCGGCACGATATGCCGACGCTCCAGGGCAATGAGACGCCCTATCGCGTGCCCGCATCACGCTCTACGCAACTCGTCTATCGCGGACTGCCTCTGGACCAGATTGAGGACCTCATCGCCGGCTCGTCTGCCTGGAAACAAGTGGAAGCCCTCCTACTCCCTAAGGAGGAGATGGCAGGTGGTCGACCGATTACTCCGCTACACGCGGGTCATGTGGGTCTTCTCTGCACGGCCGGACTGCTCAACGGAGTCTTTGGACAGGGAGATGAGCGGCACATCGCGCGCTGGCGCTCGGTGAAATCAGTGACCGTCTTTGAAGTAAAAGAGAAGGGCTACACCGAAGTCCATAAACGCGAGCAGTTCACCAACGAACTGGCTTTGGTCTACGAGGATGGGCGAACGCTGGTGCTCGGAGACAAGAAGAGAGAGGACGACGATGCGGAACGCACATTTGCGGCTGGGGCGGCTTGACTATCGCCGGAATTCAGGGAGCACGAACACCAGGATTTCCGTCCACGTGGATCGCTACGTTGGTGAGTGGGACGACGCCCATCTGATCAGCCTGTTTGGAGGCGACGCCGAGGTAGGCGCAATCACGGCGGCGATTTATGAGAAGCACACGTTCACTGTGACATTCCCGAACGGCAAGCAGGAGGTGGTAGGTTTCGGTCCAGACGCAATCTGCTATCGCGGCTCGATCAATCTGCAAGGGCGCAAGCAGGCACTTCGGCATCTGATCGCGGTCTCGACTTTCCTTCATGCCAACGGAAGCGCAGGACGGACGTTTATTCTCCACCTCGGGCCGGACACCAGAGAGCTCGCATGGGCGACCCTGGTGAGCTTTCTCGGGCTACCGGCAGACCCGCGCGGGAGCGGACCGATCCTGGAGGCGATGTGGGCGGAGAAGAAAATTCAACGGCTGGATGGAATCGGCTGCACGCCGGCAGCGATCCACGGTACACGTGACGAATTGCTGGCTCGGATTGGGCGAGCACGATCTCTGGGGCTGCTGCCGTTTCCGGAGAAAAATGGCCCTGTGCTCTGGCCCAGATACACGATCAGGCAAGCGCTGAAGGCGTCCTCTTTGGCGTACCAGCGACGCTTAGAGACCGCTCTCGTACACGAATAATCACAGCAATCCCACTCAGCGAACGGCCGGTTAACCCGGCCGTTTTTGCGTGCTTATTTCCTCCTCAGGAGTGCCGCCGTGGATACCTACCACGAATATTCGCGCTTATGTAGTGCACCACATAATCGAAGATATGTTGCGATGTCGGTTATGTTGTGATGCTTCACGAAAACACTTCTCAATCTGGCCGGCGCGTGCGTCGATGACCACATAACCTGCATACTTGGCTCGTTTCAAATTCACTCCAAGGAGTCAGCCAAGTGTTTGACCAGGTGATGAAACGCAGCAATTAGGTATGGATTACAAGATGGGCCGTTTTGCGGAAGAGCGGCGTGCCTTTCTTATCGACCTGAACGAGCAAGGCCACAGTATGCAAACGCTCCGGAACGTCAACAGATTCTTACTTGGAATCGCCGAGCGGGTGAACGTGCGGCGATCAACAGCAATCACCGAAGTGCAGATCGTCTGAGCAGCAAGGGACTGGGTTGCGAAATCATGCGCGCTGCATTCCAGAGCCGAAACGCGCGAATCTGCGATGAAACGGTTCGTCTACATCGCTATGGCTACGTGAATGTGAGCAAAACCTATCTTCCGGCAGAGCCGGTGGAACGCTGAGGGAGAATTATGGCACATATCGCACTTCCTGAAGATCTGCCTGGTATCAGCGGCGCATTCGCCTTTCGTCCGGAAACAGTCAACCCATGCGCGAACTGGCGCATCTGCTGCTGCACGAGCCCAGCAGTCTCACGTCTGGCGAGCGCGAACTGATTGCCACGTATGTTTCGTTGCAGAACGACTGCTATTTTTGCCAGGCCAGCCATGGCGCGGCCGCAGCCTGTCATATGGCCGGAGACGACGTGGTGCGCCGCGTGAAAGCCGACTTCTAAAGCGCGCCTGTCTCTCCGAAGCTGAAAGCGTTGCTCGCAATTGCAAGTAAGGTGCAGCGCGATGGCAAGCTTGTCACTGTAGAAGATGGGGAGCGGGCGCGGCGCGAAGGCGCTTCCGATGTTGAAATTCACGATACAGTGCTTATCGCTGCGGCATTCTGTATGTACAACCGTTATGTAGATGGCCTTGACACCTGGCAGCCCCGCGATGCCGGCATGTATGCGCAAATGGAACGACACCTTGCCGAGCATGGCTATCTGAAACCTTCAAGATGATGGTGTCTTTGCTTTCATTTGAGCAGCGGGCAATGCCCCCTCTGGCTCCCGGTCCAGATCGCAACGAGTCTTTCGCGATCATGCATTGGTCGATTACGTCGAGACTCCACCAAAAGATTGGCTGAACCACCCATCGACCGATGCATGACAATTCGGTGATCCAGCAATTACTGTGCATTCGTGCAGCTCGCCCCACGATTTCCTCCTCCTGAGCGTGGGTGGGTTTCTGCTACTGGCGTTCCTCGCCAGGATTCTCTATTTTATGGAGCCTTTGACGATGCGACACGTTTGTTGGCGCATGTATCACGGCGATCCACGTCCACAGGGCGTCACGCGAAACAGAGACCTGACTTTTTGTCGTGGTGCCAAGTCTTCAGGGAGACTCGAAATAATATGAAAGTCGTTCGCAATGTGCTGGCATTTGTCATGCTTGCTTGCCTCAGTTTGTCTGCTCAGCAGATCACGGGAAACATTCGCGGAACAGTTATAGACCCAAGCGGCGCTGTCATTCAGGGCGCCGCCGTTACAGCACAGGAGACGGAAACGGGCCTGTCGCGTAGTACGACCACCGATCGCAACGGCAACTACGTGCTTCTGGAACTCCCGGTCGGGCACTACCGTTTGCAGTTCGCCGCGAAAGGTTTCCAGGAATACGTGCAGGACGGCATCACGCTCAACGTGAACGAGACGGCATCGGTCTCGCCACATCTCGCGATCGGATCGGAGAAGGAGCAGGTGCTGGTGAGGGCCGATGCCGAGCTGATTGAGCCGACCGTCACTAGTATGGGCAAGGTAGTCCAACAGCAGGAGTTGGAGGATCTGCCCCTGAACGGACGCAACTTCTCGCAACTTGGCCTGTTGCAGCCTGGAGTCGTTCCCCTGACGCCTGGGATAGCCGAAGCGGGCGGATCGCTGCGCAATGGACAGGCTTATGCGGTCAATGGCCAGCGACCTGAATCCAACAACTTTCTCATCGACGGCGCGAATAACTTCAACGGAGTTGACGGCGGATTCGTCCTTAAGCCGCCGGTGGACGCGATCAGCGAGTTCCGCATCATCACGCATAGCGCGAATGCTGAATTCGGAGGCTCTCTAGGATCGACAACCAACATCATCACTCGGTCGGGCACGAACCAGCTTCACGGGACATTATGGGAGTTCCTGCGCAATGACGCAGTGGATGCGAACAACTATTTCGCGCTGACCAAGGAGCCGCTGAAGCAAAACCAGTTTGGCGCCACTGTCGGTGGGCCGATCAAAAAGAACAAGACGTTCATTTTCGGCTTCTATGAAGGCTTCCGTAATGACCAGGGCGTGTCTGGACAGACCACAGTACCGTCGCTGAAGGAGCGTGGCGGAGATTTCTCCGAACTCTGCCCTCAGGGCTTCACGGACGGCTTCTGCAACTACCCGGCCAACCAGCTCTTCAACGTTCTCGCCAATACACCGTACCTAAATAACCTGGTGCCGCCGAACCAGATCAACTCGGTTTCACAAAACCTGCTGAGCTTCTTCCCGCTTCCGAATGCCGGTACGAATCTGTTCTCCACAACGCAAATCCTAACCAATGATACCGATCAGTTCGGCATCAAGGTGGATCATTATCTCGATCCGCGCGACACGCTGAGCTTCTATTACATGTTTTACCAGCTCTCCCAGGTCGATCCGCTATCGCCGGGCGGCGCCAGCGTGCCTGGGTTCCCGGTAGGCGAAAACCAGCGCGCACAGGACTTTGTCGGGGATGAAACGCACACCTTTACACCAACTCTCATGGCGGTGGCTCGATTCTCCTTTCTGCGCAATAAGCTCCTCTTCGGCCTGAATGAGAACCATGAGCCACCCACAAGCCTTGGATTCCAATACGAACCGAGTCTCGATATCGCCACGGGACCGCCGTTTATCCAAGTGAATGGCTATTCTAATGTTGGTGATCCAATCACCGGCCCACGCAACACCTACGAAAACGTCTTTGATTACTCCGGATCGCTGAGCTGGGTGCGCGGCAAGCACACGCTGAAATTCGGCGGCGGATATCAGCGTCAGCAGATCAACGTGCTGCAAGGGATTGCAACCAATGGGTTCTTTGTATTCGAGCCCTTCCCTGTAACGGACGCGTTCGCCAGCTTCCTCGCTGGGCAGCCGGTCGTCTTCCTGCAAGGTATCGGCAATTTCTCGCGCAACATTCGCGGCAGCAATGCGAACGGATACGTGCAGGATACGTACAAGGTCACGCCGCGACTCACGATCAACGCCGGACTGCGCTACGAGTTGCCCCTCCCGTACACCGAACTTCATAATCTGCTATCGCTGTTTGAGCCGGGAAAGCAATCCCATGTTATGCCGAAGGCGCCAACGGGATTGTTGTATCCCGGCGATCCGGGCGTGCCGGCAGGCCTGATCCCCACCGATATGAAGGCATTTGCGCCGCGCTTCGGCATCGCGTGGGACCCGACCGGTACTGGCAAGTTGCTGGTCACTTCGGCATACGGTATCTTCTATGAGCCTTATTACACCGGACAGGGTGGGCCTTTGCAGGCACCGATCAGCGCGCCTCCGTTCTTGGGAACGCCGCAGGTGAGCCTGCCGGACTTCGCGGATCCGTTCAACGGCAATCCTCCTGTCCCGGGGACCTTCTCCAAGCCACTCACGAACCTGACACTGTCGCCGACGTTAAGACTTCCTTATACGCAGGATTGGGACTTGAATTTGCAGCAGTCGTTAGGGTCCAATGTGCTGTTCGAGATCGGATACGTCGGCACCAAGGGAACACGCCTGCCCCGCTTTATCGAAGCGAACCCAGCGGTATTCGTTCCCGGATACGTGGACGGCCAGCCAATTTCGAATTCCAGCAACGCTGATCAACGGCGGCTCTATTCCGGCTGCACGCTCGCCGATCCACCGAGCAGTTGCGTGTTTTCATCTACCGGCGAGATCGCGGGCATCGCCAATTCGTCGTACAACGCATTGGAAGTGTCGCTGCGCAAGCGGTTCAGCCAGGGAATGTCATTCCTCCTGTCCTACACGTGGTCGAAGGTGATCGACGATGTTTCGTCGTTCAACATAACTGGGTCGGAGGCTAAGCCAGTCGCAGGAGAAAACGACCTCGCTCAGGATCCGTTTAATCTCGCTGCAGAGCGTGGGCCGTCGCTGTTCGATGCTCGCAACCGATTCGTTGCGAGCTATGTATGGGACCTTCCGTTCTGGACCCGTCCGCAGAACTGGTACCAGTCGGTGTTAGGCGGTTGGCAGTTGGATGGCATAGCAACGTTGATGAGCGGCACGCCGTTCACCGTCTTCGACTCGAATGACGTTTCGGCGCAAGGCAGTGCGCCGGAGATCACAGGCTTCTCCGCGCAGCGACCCAATCTCGTCGGCAACCCCAATAACGGGCCGCGCAAGGTCAGCGCATGGCTCAACGCCGGCGCTTACCAGCGACTCGATACCGTAGCCAATGCGGGGCAGTTTGGCACGGAAGGCCGCAACGTGAATACTAGCCCGGGTTATGCTGACTGGGACTTCGCCGCCCTTAAGAATTTCAAAGTGACAGAATCAAAGCAGATCCAGTTCCGCGCGGAGCTGTTTAACATCCTGAACCGCACGAACTTTCATTTGCCCGACTGCGACATCAGTTCGCCGACATTCAACTATATCCTTGAGGCGGATCCTCCGCGCCAGGTGCAATTTGCGTTGAAGTTCATGTATTAGCGGGTGCTAACAAGTTCGCTACACGAAGTGAGTTTTGAGATATGAGTTCAGAATTCTCATCCGATGTTGCGCAGCGGGAAGCGCTTGAACGACGTCGAGTGGCGCCATCTTCCACGAATCTGCCTCTGGTGGATGAACGCACCGCAAATGCGGAGGTTCGTGCATCGTTCGCGCAATACCGCGAGCGCTTTGCCCGAACTGATCTTCCCGGGATTGTGCTGTGCTTTGCCACGAACCCGGTGCTGCTGAAAGGCATGTTGGAGATCGCTGAGAACCTCTTGTTTGACGATAGCCTGCTGGGCCGCCGGCACAAGGAGATGATTGCCACCTACGTTTCGCGACAGAGCGCATGCCCTTACTGTGCCGACAGTCATGGCGCTTTGCTTGGAACGCAGGGCGGGTCCTCCGAAATGATTTGTGCTCTGCAGGATGGTGATCTCAATGCGCAACTGTTCACAAATGCGGAGCAGGCCCTGCTGAAGTTCGCTGGAAAGATAAACGCAAATTCATCAGCCGTCACCCGCACCGATGTGGAAGCAGCGATGCGCGCCGGCTGGACGGAAGCGCATTTAGCCGAAGCGGTACATATCGCAGCCCTCTTCGCCGCCTTCAACCGAGTTGCTAACGGCTTTGGACTACCTTCGCCTTATCCTGACGGATTGCGAGACCAGCTATGACCGAACCCTTCAATCCGCGGCGGCCAAAACGCGGTACATGGGCTCCACAACCAGAGACCGTCGCGCTCCTGCGCGTCTCCGGCAACTGCATCAATGGAGTCGGTGAAAACCTCCCCGCGCCGGCCCTCTCCGATTTTCTGGCACCCGCCAGATCAGCATCCTTGGGGTGACCTGCAACTGCTGGCGCGCAAGAACTCGCGCAAATGCCCCGGATCGACGGAGGCGTTCCGAGGGGCCTACACCGATCCCGAATTGATCCCCGTTGCCGAGACATGCAATGAATCGTCGCCTCGGGAACTCGTTGAGGCGGTCAAGAGCTTCGCCTTCTCTCACGAGGCAGACGATGTCGGGATCGCCATCATGGATCCGCTGTATGTCTTCGAGGGCTATTCCATCGATCATCCGTGGGTCATCATCCTCGCTCTGGCCCATAACTATGAGCGGCTCCGCGAAGTTCCATCGGATGAAACCAATGGCATAGGTGTCTGCGATGTGGGCGATCAATATGCCAGAGGCACAAGGGCTTCTTATGCCCTTGTCAACTGGATCCGGTCGCAGGGATACCACGCCGATCTTTCGCCTGTGCTGTGGTTGGCATGGCCACACTATTTACCGCCGGCGTGCGCGCCCCGCTCACTGGCATCGTGATGGCGGTAGAGATGACAGGACGTGGCGACCTCACGCTCCCGCTCCTTGCGGCGTCTCTGATGGCGATGTTGATAACCATGCTGGTGGACAGCGAACCGATCTATGAGACCCTGAAACGCCGCATGCTCGAACGGCAGGCAAAAGGGGAAAGAGCCACCGTGCCACCACGCACCGGAATTGAACTGACCCCCTAATGAACGGGATCGGGCGGCCCGGCGTTGCGCCGTTAGTAGCGCGACGCAAGAGGAATGAAATGACTCAACAAGTCGCGCGGATTCGTCAAGGGATGAAAACGCCACGCGCCGCCGCCGTAGCGGGTATTATCTTTTCCCTCCTGGGCATAACGAGTTTCCTGCTTTCCCGGATCTCCATTCCTCCCAATCCGCTGTCGCAACCCACAGGTATGACCCGCCATTCGAAGGCAATCTCTCTCGCTTTGTACCTTCTGCCGTTCGCTGGCATCGCCTTCCTGTGGTTCATGGGCATCATCCGCGACCGGCTTGGAGAGTATGAAGACCGCTTCTTTGCCACGGTGTTCTTAGGTAGCGGCCTGTTGTTCGTCGCGATGATCTTTACCGGAGCGGCCGAGGTGGCTGGGATCATCATCGTCCTAGGTCATGAACGGACCGGTCTCATCCAATCCGGCAGCTATTACTTCGGCCGCGCTGAAGCGTATCAAACCATGAACATTTATGCGGCAAAAATGGCCGGCGTGTTCATGATGGCGACGTGCACGATCACGCTGCAAACTCGGACCTTGTCGCGCTGGATGGCGTTGTTTGGTTACGCGCTGGCGCTCATCCTTCTGTTGAGCGTCGGAAGGTTTGAATGGTTTTTCTTGCTCTTTCCGCTGTGGGTGCTGGTGATCAGCAGGGTACATGCTGATGGAAGACCTTCGCGGGACAGCATGACCAAGTTTGCAAGTGCTGTACAACACTCTGGGACCACACTCGGCGTTGGGCTACAAATCACTAGCGCCGGAAACGCGGTGAGTTAAGATACACAAGGGAAATGGGAGAAGTGGAGACTGCTGCGCTTCGGATAGGATTCTAATTGTTGACGCGCAAGCCGAAGGTAATTCTCAACTGGCGATATCAAAGGCGGTTCACTCATAGACGGAATTATGGGCGGTTGGTCGCCAACTCGGCATGCGCTGGTCGTTTTTTTCGAACGAGGACAGGGTCAGCCGCAGCCGAGGCAGGTAATGGCGACGATTGATCAAGCTGATATTCGCGGGTCGAAACCGCATAATCATGATCCGTCGGGAGCTGCCTCTGACTAACCACGCGAGTCCGGCATAGCCTGCCGCATACTTCCGCCGAGGATTCTCCTTCGTGCTTGCCCCGGCTGCGGCTGACTCTGTCCTCGAATTGAATTGCCTGGTTCAACGTTTTTCTTTTTCCCTAGTTGGAAGGTTTTTGGTTTTGTCTTTTCATGCAGCAATGGGTTGTCGACAACTTGCTTCAGCCTTGATCGCGATGGCCCAGATAAAGCCCAGCAACTCTCGTGCGACTGCAGTCATGATCTTCCTCTGATCCTTGCCTGCCATGCTCAGCTTCATTTAGCGCTTATGCAGGCGATTCTGCGCCTTCCATGCGATCTCGATGATTGCTGGCGGAACACCTTCGTGTCGCTTGCGCAGCTTTTCCCCGACGCGAGGCAGGTGTCGATAGCAGCAGGCCGATTCCACCACGATGCGTCTGAGGTGCGCATTACCGGCCTTGGTGATGCCGCCTCTTCGAACGCGGTTGCCGCTGGAATCTTCGCTGGGAAATACGCCGCAATAACCCATCAGCTTCCGTGCGCTCTGGAAGCGGGAGCAGATGTTGCCCAACTCTGATGCGATCGTGACTGCTGAGATATGCGCTACACCGCGCAAAGCCTGCAGACCCCGAATTACGTCCTGCATGGGTTGCGGTGCCAGCTTTACCACTTCGAGAATGGCTTCCTCCAACCGCTTCACCCGTGCGCTCATGTGCTCGACTTCGTTCATACAATCCAGACGCGTGACTTCCTGCGCCGGATGCGTATAGCCGACCTGCGCCAGCCACCTCATGTAACGCTCTGTCCACGCCTTCAGTCCCAGAGGTGGACGTTGACCCGTGCGCAACAGAAACTTGGTTAAACGATGCCGCGCACGCAACTGATCCTGCTTGGCTGCCTCCCGTTGCCGGACAAGGTCGCGCAAAGCCTCTGAATCTTCATCGGGAACCCACACGGCCGTCAGATCTCCGGAGCGGTGACTGCGCGCCAGCTTCAACGCGTCCCGCCGGTCCGTCTTCACCCGATCTCCCGGCTTCTTCGGTACCAGCGTCGGTGCTATCACCGCGCAGTCGACACCCAACTGGGTCAGCTGCCAGTACAGTACGAATCCTGTTGGCCCCGCTTCGTAGCAGGCGCACACCTGCGCAGGCGTACCAAGCTTCCTGATGAACTTGCGGATCGAATCTTCGCGGTTGGCAATTGTCCCCAGGCTGCGTACCTCGCCATCCGGTTCCGCTATGGCAACTGCGATCGTCTCAGCATGGACATCCATGCCCAAAAATCGTAACTTCTCTCTCATGACCGGCTCCTCCGCTTGTGGCTCTGGACTAGTCTCCTGAGTCATTGATTTCTCGTATAAGTTGTGGGTGAGTGCGCGGCGAGAGTAGAAGTAGCGAATCGAGCGATGGAGGCCAGGATCTGGTCTGCGGACTTGGTCCATCGAAAGGGTTTGGGCTGTTGGTTGTGGGCAGCGATGAATTCGCGGATCGCCGTTTCGAGTTCCTGCACGCTGGTGTGTGAACCGCGCTTGATCTGCCGTTGTGTAAGCAGTGCGAACCAGCGTTCCACTTGGTTGAGCCAGGAGGCATGCGTGGGAGTGAAGTGCAGGTGATACCGTGATCTTTTTTGTAGCCACTGGCGGACCAGCGCTGTCTTGTGTGTGCCGTAGTTGTCCAGCACCAGATGGATGTCCAGATCGGCAGGAACGGCGGTGTCGATTTTCTTCAGGAAGTCGAGGAACTCCACCGAACGATGGCGTCGATAGCACTTGCCAAGAACGTTGCCGGTCGCGATATCCAGAGCGGCAAACAGGCTGGTGACGCCATGTCTCTTGTAGCCGTGCGTGCGCCGCTCCCGTTGTCCGGCCCGCATGGGCAGCACAGGCTGGGTACGGCTGAGTGCCTGGATCTGCGACTTCTCATCCACGCACAACACCAGCGCATGATGGGGTGGATCGAGATAGAGCCCAACAATATCCCGCACTTTGTCGATCAGCAATGGATCAGTCGATAGCTGAAAGCTCTCTGTGCGATGCGGCTTCAGTCCAAAGGCACGCCAGATGCGGCTGATGGTGGACTGGCTTAGACCGGTTCTGACTGCTAGCATGCGGCTGGACCAGTGCGTCGCTCCCTTCGGAGTCTTCTCCAGCGTCAGCCGCACCACCTGCTCGATCTTCTCGTCACCGATCTCACGCGGCGCTCCCGGACGCGGCTCATCGCCCAGCCCCGCCACTCCCTCAGCTATAAAGCGGTTGCGCCAGAGACCAACTGTAAATCCTGTCGTGCGCAACTTCGCTGCTACCGCCGCGTTGCTTGCTCCACCCGCACATTCTAAAACGATACGGGCGCGGAAGGCCACCGAACGAGCGCTGCGAGACTGCCGCGCTATGCGCTCCAACTCGGCTCTTTGCCCTGGGCTTACCACCAGCTCATGCTTCTTCGGCCGTCCACGACGAGACTCCATGCCTCACCATAGAACGCCTCCCATCTATATGCAACCTACTTGTGACTCAGGAGACTAGAGTTCGTCAAACAAACTCA
Organism: uncultured Acidobacteriaceae bacterium; assembly: GCA_963721995.1. Classification (GTDB taxonomy): domain Bacteria; phylum Acidobacteriota; class Terriglobia; order Terriglobales; family Acidobacteriaceae; genus Silvibacterium. The sequence goes on from CAVRNK010000039.1 coordinate 64,589, forward strand.
GCCTAACCCACGACTAGCGCAGCGAGCCGGTCACTACATAATGACTAATCCTGCGTGCCTTATCCGACGAAGTGCTGCAAAACGGCGTTTAAACGCAACTTCGCCGAAATTTAGTGTGCCGCCAAATCGAAGCGATCAGTAAGGACCAGTTTGCAAGAAGGCGATAAATGCCGGCAGATTGCTGCCGTTGCACGACAGAGGTCGGGGCAGGGAAGTCGAGGGTGCTGAGGAGGGTGCTGAAGGATTTACTACGGTGCTTGCCAGTGCTTTTGAGTGCTTTTGTTAGCCATCGGTGCTCATCTTTTCAATAAGTTACTTCTAGACGCACTTCTGTCACGGCAGAGGTCGCGGGTTCGAGCCCCGTCGTCCCCGCCGCACATTCCAAAGGACAACAAGGTTTGTCCAGCGATGCTACTCAGTCCGTGCTCGCGGCCACAGATGGGAGCATCTGGATTGGCGCTCACCAGGGTTTGACGAGGTGGAAGAACGGACAAGCGACAATCTTCGACGAGGCAAATGGACTGGCGGACGATGCGGCGCAGTCTCTATTTGAGGATGATCGTGGACGAATCTGGGTGTCTACAAGTCGTGGAATGGCTTATTTCCAGGACGGCAGGTTTCGTGTTGTGACCCGTTTACCTGACGCGAACGTGCACTACATCACAGGGGACAAGGCGGGTAACCTGTGGCTTTCAGAGCAAAAGAGCCTGATGCACTTGGTGGACGGGCGCCTGGTCGAGTTGATTCCCTGGTCAAAGCTGGGACCTGACGAAATTGCAGAGGTTCTACTCTCGAGCCGCGAGCCAGGCGGGGTGTGGCTTGGATTCTGGGCCGGCGGGAGGTTGTCCTATTTCAAGGATGGCCAGATCCGCAGATCGTACACAGCCGCTGATGGGCTGGGCGAGGGCAATGTCCCCGACCTTCAACTTGATCGCTACGGGGCGCTGTGGGCCGCGACTCAGGATGGCGGCCTCAGCCGGCTCAAAGACGGCCGCATCGTTACGCTAACAACCAGGAATGGATTGCCGTGCAATGCGATTCACTGGTCAATAGAAGACGACGATGGTTCGTTCTGGTTGTACACGACCTGTGGCCTCGTGCGCATCAGCCGAACCGAAATGGACGCCTGGATCGCCGACCCTAAGCATAGAATTCAAGCGACAGTTTGGGATGCAACGGACGGTGTCAGGCTTCGTTCGTCTGCGGCTAGCGCCTACGGCCCTCGGATAGCTAAGTCTACCGATGGCAAACTGTGGTTCGTGACGGGAGAAGGCGTACAAATCGTCGATCCGCGCCATCTTCCCTTCAACAAACTCCCTCCGCCGGTCCACATCGAGCAAGTCACTGCCGACCGCAAGATCTACGACTCGTCTTCTCTGCAAACGGGAGGCGTGCGTCTGCCACCGTTGGTGCGCGATCTGGAGATCGACTATACAGCGCTCAGTCTCGTCGCTCCGGAGAAGAATCTCTTTCGCTACAAGTTGGAAGGCGTGGATCGCGACTGGAAGGACGCCGGCAATCGCCGGCAGGCGTTCTACACCAATCTTTCTCCGGGCAAGTATCGCTTTCGCGTGATCGCCAGCAACAACAGCGGCGTGTGGAACGAGGAAGGCGCGTCCTTGGACTTCTCGATTGCGCCCGCTTACTACCAGACCCATTGGTTCCTCACCCTATGTGTGGCGGCCTTTCTGGCGCTCATATGGGCTGGCCCATCGTCTCCGTGTTCAGGTTTTAGAGCGGAGTCACGCCGTCTTAGAGCGGCACCAGACCGAGATCCGCGCGCTGAACGAACAGCTGATCAAAGCGCAGGAGGCGGAGCGGATGCGCATCTCCGGAGAGCTGCACGATGGCATTCTCCAGCAGATCACCTCCCTTACTCTCAGGCTGGGCAAGGTGAGAAATCAGGTGCCACCCGATTCGGAAGCGAAGGCAGCGGTAAGTGGTTTGCAGCAACAACTCATCCAGATCGGAACGGATATTCGTCACATATCGCATGAACTTCATCCTGCATTGCTGCAGGAGGCGGGCCTGCCGGCAGCCCTGTCGTGCGTATTGCGAAGAGTTCAGCAAGGTACGCGGCCTGCCAGTGTCGTGTGAAGCTGACCAGAGAGTAAAGGAGTTGTCCCCTGGGGCCGCGTTGTGTATCTACCGCATCGCTCAGGAAGCACTTGGCAATGCTGCCAAATATTCGGACGCAAAGAACATTGAGGTTCGGCTGAGCGCGGTCCAACGGTCTCGTTGGTCTTTCTGTGTCCGATGATGGTGTTGGCTGCACCGCCGACCAGATTGGAAAGTCTGGCGGCCTGGGGCTGATCAATATGCGAGAGCGCGTGCTGCAACTGGGTGGGACGTTTGAGTTCGACAGCGAACCGGGGCACGGGACCAGGGTGAAGGTAACGGTTCCTTTTCGAGCGGCTTCGTAACTCTCCGTGCAAACTGGGCGGGGGGCACTACACACGATGTCGTCCTCTGATGTGCATTCGTCGACGCCCGCTCCTTTCTTGTGAACTGAAAATTCTGAATGGGCCTCGCATCGAGGGTGAAGCCGACAATATGCCCGGTATGCGTCGCGCCGGGCGAGGGATAATCTAACCTTCCAGCCGTTACTTCCCGAATTCCCTCAAAGGGGATGAGTCATCTCCTGCGGGCGAACCCAGGAATCAAACTGTTCCGCGGTGAGAAACTCGAGCTTCAATGCTGCTTCACGCAAGCTGATATCTTCGCGATATGCGGTCAGTGAGATCTCCGCCGCCTTCTCATATCCAATATGCGGATTGAGAGCTGTCACCAGCATCAGAGAACCGTCGAGGTGCTCCTTGATTCGTCTTTCGTTCGGCTCGATTCCAACAGCGCAGCGATCACAGAAAGAGCGCGAGGCGTCGGCGAGGAGTTCGATCGACATCAAAACGTTGTGCAGGATGACCGGTTTGTACACATTCAGCTGGAAGTTTCCCTGTGAACCTGCAAACGCCACCGCGTGGTCGTTGCCAAACACCTGAACCGCAACCATCGTCAGCGCTTCACACTGAGTGGGATTAATTTTTCCCGGCATGATGGAGGAGCCAGGCTCGTTTTCGGGAATCTTGAGTTCGCCTATGCCTGCACGCGGACCACAGGCATACCAACGCACATCGTTGCCGATCTTCATCAACGCGCCGGCAAGCGTGCGGAGGGCCCCGCTCACGGAAACCATACCGTCGTGAGCCGACAGTACCGCAAACTTGTTCGGAGCGGAGACAAATGGCTGACGGGTCTCTTCGCCGATCCGCCGGGCAGCCGCTTCACCGAAGCGGGGGTCGGCATTGAGTCCCGTGCCGACTGCGGTGCCGCCGATTGCGAGTACGTAAATCGCGGGGAGAGATTGCCGAACGCCCTCGAGTGCCTGATCGATCTGCGCTACCCATCCGGAGATCAATTGGCCCAGGGTAGCCTCGGCACCGTCGCAGGCAGCCCGGTTCCTCCTGCAAATTCGATCATTAACCAGGGTGGGCGCAATCTGACCACCAGCGGAACCCAGCTCACACAGCCGTTGACCACGTTGCTGAAGATCCGGCCCATGAACGACATGGCGCAAGCGGAACTGAAGGCATCACGACAGACAGCGCAACAAACGGAGAACGATGTTGCTCTGAAGGTTCACCAGCTCTATTACAAGGTCTTGATCGCTCAGGTTCACCGCGACGCCACCGAAGCCAGAATCAAGGCGTCGCAGGATCTACAAAACGAACGTGTCCAGCAGGTGAAGTACGGCAGCGCGTTGGAAGAGAACCTGATCGAAAGCCGTGCCCAACTCCTGCAGGCAAAACAGGAGGCGCTGACTACCGATTTACAACTCTCCGATCTCAAGCTGCAGCTCAACGATGCCATGGGGCTGCCACTCACAACGGCGCTGGCTCTCGATCCCAGCGCTGCCGAAGTGCAACCGGCCTGCGAGCGCGAAGCATGTGTGGCTGAGGCACTCGCATCCCATCCCGAGATCATCGCGGCGCGCGACGAAGTGGAGAAAGCCAACGCCGCGGTTCGACTGGCAAAAACCGACCTCTATGTGCCCGATGTCGACGCCTTTGCTCGTTACAGCTACCAGAACAACGTTCCATTTCTGGCCCGTAATTTCGGTAGTTTCGGCGTTCACTTCGGCTACGACCTCTTCGACTCGGGACGCAAGCGTTCGCTCCTCCGCGAGCGTGAGTCTCAGCTGTCGCAGGCTAAGGAAAATCTTTCCCGTGTCACCGATGAGGTCGAGCTTACTGTGCAGACCGCCTACAACAAGCTGGAAAGGACTCAGCAGATGCGAAAGGTATCCGAGGAATTGCTGACCTTGCGAACCGAATCCAGTCGAGTTCTGCATGACGAACTGGTTCGCGGAGAGGCTCTCAGCTCCCAAGCCGATCTAGGAACTGCCCAGGAACTCGACCCCAGGACATTGCTCCTGCAGTCACAGCTCGATTACACGCAGGCGAACGATGAGATCATCCACGCCATGGGCCGGACACCTGAATAGAGCAAGAGTCTGCCTAGCAATGATGTTCGCTACCTTATGGCGGGGCATGACGGAACTCTCTGGCTCGGTACCGCCAACGCCTCCCAAGCTAGAAGGATGGCAAGCTACTCAAAGTGAGTGTCACGCAAACCCACCAATCCTTTTTAAAGGCACCAGGTCTGAATCTCAGCCTTAGAAGATGATCTCCATCCTCGCGTCGAGAAGAGTTGCCGTGTAAGCCTTGGCTGCGTGGGTGGGATAAATATCGACCTCGAGATCAGGGCCGATGTTTATGCTTTGGGTGAGGCGAAGGCGATAAAACGACGCGAACACGCTTTCATGATGCTTGCCGTGACTGGCTACGCTAAAGTTATATGCCATTGCGAACATGTCTCTTCGGCGTCCGAATGGACGCACCCGCGCCAGCCCGATTCCCGTGATTTGCTTAATGGCGGTGCCGGTGCTGGTGCTGAGACCTAGCCTTCCAAACGGGGTCCAGCCATTGGAAAGCTCGTGATCGAATGCAAAGCCACCTCCATATCCGCTGCCGTTGTTCTTCGTATCGTCTCGCCACATGCCGACCCGACAATGCCGGTACTCTTCACCGAGTGACCCTGATCTCCACCCCAGTTCAATACCTTCCGCATATTTTCGGTCTTCGAGCGTTTCGATGTTTCTCTGTTGTGCGCCCTCAGTGTCCACGGCGATGGCGTGAATGTAAACATGCCGGGTGGCCTGGAATTCAACCGCGCCGCCACCGGCATATGTCCCATCGGAGGCAACGGCCAGATTTCCATCGTTTGCTCCATTCAGGAACTGTGTCCGTTCGTCGTTGTTGAACATGCTGAGGGTTACAAACTCGTTGGGATGGATCTTGCCCACATAAAAAGAGAGCCTCTTCTGAAGGAAATCCTGACGCCAGTACAGAACGTTCAGGGTAATAGGCTCTTGCGGGCCACCGCCTTGCAGGCAGTTCAGATAGAGTCCTAAGCCGAGCCTGTCGCTGAGGTTGAATTGCTGGCTGATGCCGATGTTTGTGCCTGAACGAACGAGCAGGCTGATAGATCCGGCACTGCTTCCATGGTCGTAGACGCTCCAGGCCCAGTAAAGTCGAGCCGTCCACTGAATCGGTTGCGCCTTTCTACACCCTCCGGCAAGATGGTCGCGTACTGATTCAGAAAGGTGTAGGTTGCGCCGAACTTCAGACGAGCGGATTGGGCAATGCGCTCGCTGAGCTTGTCGACCGGCTGAAAGATTGGCGCGAGGGGATAGGGCTGAATGAGCGGATCCGCCGGGATCTTCGACAATGCGGCTGCATCTACGTCGAGTTGCTGTCTCAACTCGTCGGTCTCCTGCTGCACGGCGAGCGGTCGTTAGGCTTGCGATGATTGACTCGATTGAGGAGTGGGCGCATCGCTCATTCCAGAGTTCTGACCGGCGCCGGCGAGGCCTGACGCGAGCAAGGGTGTCGGACAGGTGGATGTACTTACTCGTGGCCGCTGTCTCGATGAGTGGTAAATCGCCCATGCGCTCGTCGAGGTTCGGATTAGTACCCAGATGTCGGCCAGCGTTTACCGATATCGGTTCGTTCCCGAATCTGCGCCGAGAGTCAGTTGAGCCGACTGGGAACATCCACTAATTTAGGCTGGGCGGCAAGATTCACTCCTCGAGCGCCAGCCATTAGTCGTCTGGTCTGCTCAGTAACGGAAGACCGTAAGGTCGCGATGCGGTTGTCTCTTGGAACCGCAACGAGAGACAACTCAGACCGCCGTCCATCTTTTGAAATTCTGAAATCTCGAGCATCAGGGGATTAAACCCCATTAGCGGTCGAGGCCGTGGGAATCCCGAAGGGATTTCCACGGATTGTGGGAAGGGTGGAAAGCCGGCTTCTTGGCTTTCCATACTCTGTCATTTCCAAGGCCTGGTTTGAAAGTACTTTCCAAAATCGGAGTTTACCGCGAAAGTCCGTTTCCGGAAGAGGAACCACTTGTTTGAGACGCGGATCTCATCCAGGTGGTTAGCCGATAATCTCAACGCGAGGAGCATTTTTCGCCGATTAAACTCGCCAATGCGGTTTCGCCAATGGAGAACCGGAAGCTGGGCGAGGCCGACGGGTGTTTAACGGTGTTCTTGCTTTTCTCAAGATGGCCTCATTGAATTCGACCTTGCAAAGGTTCATTTATTACTTGTGCCACTGCTCCAACCCCTGCAGAAAAACCATGGCAAAGGTCAGCAGTAAAAAAGTAAGCACGAGCGCAATGCCGACACCAAAAACCACAGTCACGAATCTGCTGGAATGCTGTTTCCCTCTTCGACTCGCGCGGGAGTGTGGAGTGTGCCCAGATACAATCTTGCCAGCTACCTATGCACCCTCAACATCGACATGGAATTAGTTCTCAAACTCGGCTTCCGGCATTGGCAGGACGTCTTTTTCCCCTGCGATCCACACATAAATCGTGGGAAGCAGAAAGACGTTGATCGCAAGAGCACCAACAAGCCCTCCGACGATCACGATGGCGAATGGCCTTTGTGAGTCGGAGCCGATGCCGTGCGACATTGCGGCCGGCAGCAGGCCAAGGGTCGCAACCAACATTGTCATCATGATTGGGCGCAGGCGAAGCACTGCGCCCTCGATTGCCGCCACCTCGATCGAGTGGCCCTGCACACGAAGCTGATTAATGTATTCGAGCATGATGACTCCGGTTTGCACCGAGACGCCGAACAGGGCCAGGAATCCTACACCGGAGGAAACGCTGAAGTTCGTGTGCGTGATAAGCAGAGCGAGCAGCCCACCGATAGGAGCCATCGCAACGTTCACCATAATCAGGGCGGCCCATTTCCCTGACTTGAACATTGTGTAGAGAATTACGAAGATCAGCAGGATGGTGATCGGGAGCACAAGTAGAAGTCGTTTTTGTGAGCGCTTTTGGCTCTCATATTCTCCTGCCCAGTCAATGTGATAGCCCGTGGGCAGAGACACCTGCTCGTTTACTTTATCGATGGCCTCTTCCACGGTGCTTCCCAGATCGCGTCCGCGAACGCTGTATTTAACCGCGATATAGCGCTGTTCTCCTTCGCGGTAGATCTCTTCGGCGCCATCGGTTGTGGCAACTCTGGTCAGTTGCGCCAATGAGACGCGCTCTCCCGACGGCGACAGGAGGCGCACATTCTCGATGGCCTCACGGGTATTGCGGTATGGCTCCTGATAGCGAAGGACCAGATCATAACGCGCCTCTCCGCGAAGAACCTGACTCACGGCGTTGCCGCCGACGGCGGTCTGGATCGCGTCCTGTACGTCGGCCACATTGATTCCGAAGCGGGCGGCGGCCTGCCTGTCTACAGTGAAAGTCAGATTCGGCTGGCCAATTACCCGGAAAAGGCCCAGATCTTTAACGCCACGGATTTTGCTCATGATGCTGACGATCTCGTTGCCCTTTTGTTCAAGCGTCTTCAGATCGTCGCCGTAGATCTTCACCGCCAACTCGCCTTTTACGCCGCTGACTGCCTCTTCCACGTTGTCGGAGATCGGCTGCGAGAAGTTCCAGATAACCCCCGGAATCCCTTCTAATTCCTGGTTCATGGAGGCAATCAGGTCTTCCTTGTTTTCGTGGAAGACTGGCCGCCACTCCTCTTTTGATTTCAGCCCAACGTAATATTCGGTATTGAAGAAGCCCGTTGTGTCGGTGCCATCGTCGGCTCTGCCCACTTGGCTTGTGGTCTCGGTCACCTCGGGGAACGAAGCGAGCATCACGCGCGTCCTGTTGGCAATGGCCACGCTCTCATCGGGGCCGGTACTCGGAGCCAGTGTTCCGCGAACCCAGATGGCGCCCTCGTCCAGGTGCGGGAGGAACTCCGACCCGATGACGCCACTGAATGCCAGATAGGCCGAGACGGCAAGCGCCAGCCCCGCGCCACCCACCGTCAGATATCGATTACGAATGGCAGATGCGGCTGCGCTTCTGTAGTGCTTGATAAGCCAAGCCAGAAATGGGTTGTGCCACTCCCTCGCGCCTCTGCGAAAGAGAAAGCTGGACAGAACAGGCGCGAGCAACATGGAAAATATCAGCGCGCCCAGCAAGGCAAAGGCGACGGTCCACGCCATCGGTTTGAAGAGGCGTCCTTCCACTGCCTGCAGCGTAAAAATCGGCAAATACGCCGTGATGATGATGCCGATTGCATAGAAAACCGGCCGCTGTACTTCATGTGCAGCCTCCCGGATTCTTTCCAACGGAGTCTGTGATCCGTGACCGTTGCGATTGAGGTGACGGACGATGTTTTCGACCATCACCACGGCCCCATCGACGACCATGCCAAAGTCGAGAGCGCCGAGAGAAAGCAGGTTGGCGGGAATGTGCCGGAGGTCCAGGCAAATGGAAGCGAACAGCAGCGAAAAGGGAATGGTGAGCGCGACGATCAAAGCGCCGCGGGCGTTGCCGAGAAAAAGGAAGAGAACAATCACCACCAGCACAATTCCCTCAGTGAGGTTGTGCAACACAGTGTGTGTTGTGTAGTGAATCAGGTCGCTGCGATCCAGAAATGGAACTACCTTCACACCCTTTGGAAGAATTCGTTCATTCAGTTCCCGCACTTTCGCTTCAATGCCGCGTAGTACGGGATCGGAATCGTCGCCTTTCTGAAGCAGCACGATGCCTTCGACGACGTCCTGGTTGTCGATGAGCTTTCCGTCTTCACGGTGAATGGTCCTTCCATTCTGGCCAAGCCGGATTTTCGGGCCTTGCTCGACTACGGCAATATCTCTTACGCGCAGGGCTGTTCCGGCCTGGGTTTTGATCACGGTGTTCTCAATGTCCTGAATTCGCGAAACGAGCCCAACGGCCTGCACATTGACCTGCTGCGCACCGGCGACGATGAAGCTGCCGCCTGCGTTCGCGTTATTGTTCGCAAGCTGCTGCTCGACCTGCGCGATGTTTAACCCGTAGGAGACAAGCTTGTCGGGATCAAGTCGTATCTGATATTCCTTCGTCTCGCCGCCAAGACTGGAAACGTCCACGACGCCTGGGACCTGCTTAAATTGCTTTTCAAGAGTCCAGTCCTCGATCGACTTGAGTTCCATGACATCGATTTCTGGATTCCTGCTCTCAAGCGTGTAGAAGTAGATTTGGCCAACCGGGCTCCAGTCCGTGCCCAATTGCGGGACTAGGCCCGCGGGCAGCGAAACCATGCCCATTCTTTCTACGACTCTCTCGCGGTTCCAATTGTTTTCGGAGTCATCGTCGAAAATGAGCATGATGCTAGACAGGCCTGCCAGCGTAGTCGAACGCAGATGCTGCAGGTGAGGAATGCCTGCCATCTGGATTTCAGTCGGGACAGTAACCTCCTGTTCGATGTCTTCCGCGGAATGCCCTGGCCATTGGGTAATGATGTTGACGTAGTTGTTAGCGACGTCCGGATAAGCTTCGACGGGAAGGTTGTGGAATGACACAATACCCCATGCAAAGAGCAATGTCGCTCCGCCCAATACCAAGAATCGATTGTTCAGCGCAAAGTCGACGATCCGCCGAATCATTGCGCCTCCAGAGTCGCTTCTAACTGGAGTACATTCGAGACCACCTGCTGACCGGGACGAATGCCAGATAGAATTTCCTGCTTGTTCCCGGGAAGCATCGAGCCGCCATGAACTTCAATCCGCCGAAACTTGTTATCGTCGGCAGGAACAAAGACCCAGTCCCGGTCATGCAGGTGCAGCACAGCCAATGCTGGCACGACGGCATGGTCTTCTAGGGTCTTGCTCCGGAAGGCAGCAGTCACAAACATCCCGACTTTGAGAAAGCCGGGATTGCGAACCTCAACGCGGACCTTCGCCGTGCGAATGTTGGGATCGAGAACGGGTTGAATATCGGAAATTCGTCCCGTTATCGTTTTTCCTGGATAGGCGTTGGCAGTGATAATCGCGGATTGGCCTAATGAAATCTTGGGAAGGTCATTTTCGTAGACATCGCAGAGTATCCAGACAACGGATAAATCCGCGATCGTAAACGCGGTGGACGAGCCTGAAAAGGTCACACCTGCGGCGGCTGCGTTCGTTACATTTTGCGCAATGATGACGCCTGTAATCGGCGCGTAGACCGGGACGATGCTCGACGGATGGTCCTTCTTCACACCGAGGGTGTTTAGCTGGTCTTCGGCTGCGTTCAGATCTGCCTTGGCATCTTTTTCGACGTCTTCAGCCTGCTCCAACATGCCGAGAGAAATTGCGCCATGCTCGTAGAGGTCTTTCGCACGAATGTATGCCTTGTTCGCGAACTGCTCATCATTCACCGCTTTCAAATAGGTATCGTAGGCATTGGTGATATCCGGGCTCTGTACCTTGATGAGCAAATCACCCTTTGTTACGTCGTCTCCGAGGCGCGTCTTGATATCGACAACACGGCCGCTTGCAAGTGAGATGACGGGGACTTCGCGAGTGATATCCGGATTCACCGATCCGGTGACCCTCAACTCCGTAGGCGCTTCAATCTGGTCCGCGCGAACCAATGGAAACTGATCCGGCTTATCGACGGTGACCAGACTCATATCGCCGGTTGGCACAGCCTGGACCGGTGGCGGTGCACCGTCCGTTGGGTTGAATTTTTTCTCACATGCCGCGAGTGACATGCACGCAGCGAGGCAGCAAACAGATTTCAGAATGGATTTGCTTGTCATTGAATTACCTCGCGCCCCACGGCAAGATTCAACTGGCTCGCGGCGGTCAGGTACGCGCCAATCAGCTGTAGATATGCCATTTGCACATTGCGGTAATCACTCTGCGCATTCAGAAAATCCATGAGCGAAGCGCCGCCGTGCTGATAGGCATAGGTGACCGTTTCGCGGACCCGCACCGCCTGCGCCAAGTATTTGTCCGTGTACGGTCGCAGCAGGCTCAAACTGCTGTTCACTTGCGCGTAAGCGGAATCCACGTCGCCGTATACCTGCGCTCGCGTTGCATCGACCACTTGTTGATTGCGGCCAATGTCCAGCTGCGTGCGCTGTTTTTCCCCCTGATTGCGGTCGAAGATGCGCAGCGGAATACTCACACTGGCGCCCAGCGTTTGTATGCCATTCGGGTTATTGTTCGAGGAATTATATGTATACCAGCCGCTGAACGTCGGATCGGTAGAGCCGTTGGCGATGGCCAGCTTGTGGTTGGTGTATGCCTGCTGCACCGACTGCAGAGTTGCTCTTAAATCGGGCCGGTTGTCCAGAGCCGTTTGATGGAAGGTCTCCAGCGGTTGCAACTGGTCAGTGAAGCCGAACGGACCTTGTATGTCGAATTGATCTACAGGGGTCCTGTCATCGAGCAGTTGCAGGAGCTGAATCTTTGACGTGCGCAGGTTCACTTCAGCTGTCTGCAGGTCCGATTCATACTGGACCCGCTGCAGTTCGATGCGGTCGAGATCGATCTGCGCCAGATCTCCGCTTCTGAAGCGGGCGCGGCTGATGTCGATGATGTGGTCGTAGTAGTCCAGCTCCCGTCGGGACAAGTCGACGATTGCTTTGGCCTGGAGGGTCGAAACAAACGCCACTCGCAGGTTGAAAACCAGATTCCTCTCGAGGTCCTCATGCTGTGAGGACGAAATCTGAGTTCCTTCTTGTGCGCTCTGCAGCCGAAGCTCTCGCTTGTGCTCGCGCTCATGCAGATAGCTGACCGTGGGTACAACATAAGTGCCTTTGAGCGGAGTCCAGGTTCCATCGTGCGAAGCGATTTGCGTCCCATCCTGTGAAAGGGTGAATTGCGGATTAGGGCGCAGGTAAGCCGTCACCTCTTCGGCTTTCATCTCCTGCACATTGATCGCATCCCCCTTCAGCGTAGGGTTTGCCGCTTCAAACTTCGCCTTGATCTGCTCCCAGGTAAGACTCTGCTGGGCGGCAGCGGGACGAAATGGCGTCAACAAAAGTCCCAGGGCGACGCCGCAGGCGATCCTGAACAGGAATTTTGTAATTTGCATTCAAGAACTCTGTAGTGCCGGTAAAAACAGTCCGAAGCGCACGCTCTGAATCGCAGCAACGTGACGGAAGCCGCAGACAGTTCTCAGCATAGGGGGCCGAGCATCGACAAGGGGTCTATCTTTCAGCCGTCGTAACGCATCTTTCGGATTGATGGCCCTATCGTCTGGCCAATCACCGTCTCCGGTGAGCCCGTCTAGCCAAAGTAAATCCAGTGCTGATTTGCTCGAAGCTCGACGATTCATTTGTAAAGAAGCTGGTCGTCATTGCTGCGACGTATTTTGCCACGAATTTGGTGATGGCCTTCCTTGGCGTCCATTTGCTGCGTCTGTATTTAACGGCAAACTGTACAGTGGCCAGCGTCGGGTTTCTCATAAGCCCTGTGTATCCTGAAATGCATTGATTGCTCCCGGTTGCCTATCCGAGCCGCGCCAGTTTGCGTTTTCCCAAAATGGACTTGTCCGACCAACGGAGAAGCCATACATCGGAACCCCGCTTCCGGCTTCTTCTAATCAAGCTGCAGTTTTGCATTCTCATCCTCCTGGACCGCAGTTGCGGTGCAGGGAAGATGATTCCCGTCTTGTACGGCGATGGCATTGGGAAGGCGCCACAATGCGAAGCATGAATCAGGAGAACACTGCTTTGCGGCGGCAGTGTACCTTTAACGAGTCCCAACTAGACAGAAGCTGTTAGCGCTTTGAGGCGCTGGATCGCCCGGATCGCTTAGTGATTGCGCTCTTCGGCAATCGCGGAACAACCTGAACGCCCGCCCAAAGCGTTGCGATCGTTTGCTCGACCACGAGAGTCTGGTCAGGCAACTCAGGCACAACCCCTTGGATGACCATGAGCGTGGCAACGCCAAAGATCGTAAACCACCAGGTGTGAGCTACCACCACGTCATTCCTATTTGGCAATCCCTCATCCTTGGCAACATCGAAAAAGAGCTGCACGAATCGTCCGAACAACGGCGCGCCAATGTCGTTGATATATTGTCCAGCGCGGACGCCGTCGCGGTTCTCAGGCCCAAAGAAGACGTTTCGGAACTGTTGTGGATGGGCAACGCAAAATTGAATCAAGCCGCGTGAAGTCGCAAAAAGGCGCTCTTTCGGTGAACGATGTTTAGCGGCAATCGCGTCGAAGTTCTGAACCATCAGCGCGATCGTCTCGCGGCTCAACTCGGCAAGAATGTGCCATTTGTCCGGGAAATGCTGATATATCACGGCGTGCGTATAACCGATCTCTTTAGCGATCTCGCGAAGCGTCACAGCTTCGTAACCGCGATCGGCAAACATTTTGCTGGCAGCCGCAAGGATTTCGCCCCGCAACCTCTCCTTGCGCTCTACCCGTCGACTTGGTGATGGCGATGTCACTTCCATAGCATAGTTCCTTTTGGCGATTTGTGCGACCAAGTGTTAATTTACAACCATAGGTAGAAACCATAGATTAATTTGCAACCAATGGTTATCAAAAGCCTCTAATGGTCAGGACGCTCATTTGGATGGGCGGCCAAATACGAGCCAAAAGGAGAAAACGAGAATGTATTTAGTCATGGGCATTACCGGAAAAGTTGGCGGCGCCACCGCGCGGTACTTGCTGAAGCAAGGCAAACAGGTGCGAGCACTTGTCCGCAATCGCGATAAAGCGGGGAAGTGGGCTGACCAGGGCGTGGAGTTGGTGGATGGAGACTGGAACGATGCGACAGCCATAGCGGCGGCGCTCAAAGGTGCTGACGGTGCGTTCGTTATGTTGCCGTCTGTATGGGCACCCTCGCCTGATTACAGAGAAGCGAAGGGCGTGATTGCGAACTATGTCGAGGCGCTAACAAGGGTAGTTCCCCCGCGGGTGGTAGCGCTCTCGTCGATGGGCGCGAATAGAACAAGCGGGGTGGGGATGATCACGGCCTTATCACTCTTGGAGCAAGGTTTTCGCAGTTTGCCATCTCCGGTCGCATTTGTGCGCGCGGGCGGCTTTTTCGAAAACTTTCTTTACGGCTTACAGGCCGCCCAGGGCGGAACATTACCGGTCTTCTACAATCCTACAAACCGGAAATCGACCATGGTCGCGTCAGACGACATCGGCGCAGAGGTGGCAACGCTTCTGACCGGGCTCGCGTGGTCAGGGCATCGGGTCATCGAGCTGGGTTCGATGGTAAGCGCGGATGAAGTGGCCGGACAATTGGGTGAAGTTCTGAAACTCGACGTAAAAGCCTTTGCAGTTCCGCGGGCAGGGTGGGCCGAAGCGTTCGAGCAGTTCGGCATCCCGAAGGGCCACACTGGACCAGCCGAGGAAATGTTTGAGGGCATTAACGCGGGATGGATGCGCCTCGGAGTCACGGGTACGGAACACGTAGCGGGTACGACGTCCGCACACGATGTGTTTGCGGCTGCACAGAACGACTTCAAGGGTTAAGTCCGGGCTAGCTGAATCAGCACGGGTTTTTGGAACTGCGGCGCTGACGTCAGGAAAGATCGAGGTCAACATGAAAGCTCTTGTTTTGGCTGCCAACGGACGGAACCGGGCGGCTGAACCTCCGGTTCCGCTCTGGCGAAAGGCCATTCCGTCCCGCCCATGCAGGGTGTTGATTTCAGTCGCGTACAGGGCCGACCTATTGCAGAACGATTTAAACCGTTTGAATCGCAAGAAGAGGATCACTTTAATGAAAACTGAACACACAATCGATAAATCCGCGCGGGAAGGTCGAGCAACTCGAATAGCCGCGATGGTAATAACCGGCCTTGTCGCCTTCATCTGGGTGTACTTCGGAAGGTTATATCTAATTCATGATCCCGGCGAATGGAGGATCGCCAATCAGCAGCTCGGATACCCGCTCTATATCATCCCTCTGATTGGCGTGACCCACATCCTTGGTGGCGTGGGCCTTCTGATTCCCAATGTGCCTCGATTGACTGAGTGGGTTTATGCCGGTATCGCAATCACTCTTTTACTCGCGTTCTATTCACAACTGAATAGCGGTGGCAGTACTTGGGATAGATTTGATCCGATTCTCGTCTTGACGTTCGTCTTTGCTTCGTATGTATTAAGACGCTGCATGCGCGCAAACATGTGGTCGATATGAAGAACACGCTCGGCGGGGTGGTTTTTGGAGGCACGTCGCGGAGGCCCAACGAGGGGCCCGGCCCGTCGCTCATCCGAAGCCCCAAACGTACAAGTCGTTCCTCAACTTCTGGGCAGCGAAAGCTCAAATGGCGAGAACAGCCCTAAGCCCTCAGTCAAATTTTGTCTGGACGAGCGCGATGGCGATTTGGCATAAGCCCAGACCCTGCAGCCTTGGCATGCGTCTTGCTGAATCAGAGCGCGTTTCAGGGGACCTCAGAATCCTCCACTTCAAATACCTCCGCCATTCAGACATGGCCTCGGTTTTGATAACCACGTTTGAGATATTCACCAAGGTTAGCCCCAACAACTCGCTTGAACGCCTTACTGAACGCAGCGTCGGATTCGTATCCGACCGACCGGGCAATGTCTATGAGCTTCTTGTCACGCTCTTGTAGTAATTTCATCGCCTTCTGCATCCGCCGCTCGGTGACATATTCAAGTGGTGTTTGTCCGAGTAGCTCTTTAAAACGCGCTGCGAATGCGGAGCGAGACATGCCCGCCGCTTCGGCCAGGGATTCGACCGTCCAGGGTGTATTCACTCTATCGTGAATGGCACTCAGGGTAGTGCCCATTTGAGGATCGAAAATCCCACGAAGCCACCCTCTGTTGCGTTCCTGTCCCGATGCGATATGCGCCCGGAGTACCTGGATAAACAGAACCTCGGCTAGCCGAGTCGCGACTACTTCAGATCCCGGCGCCTGTTCTGCCATTTCTGACGCCAGCGCTTGCATTGTGTTGTGAAGAGCAAGCGTGCGTGCCTGATCGGCCCTGATCAGAATGAAGCTCGGCAATAACTGAGTGATCGGCTTCAGACTGGCGCGATCGAAACTCAAGGACCCGCAGACGATTGTCGTCGGTGCGCCACCACCTCCATAATGAGCGACATTGCTGTTGGCTTTGGCCCCGATCTCGCGGAAACTCCATCTCGGACCTGTTCCCGGGCTGTCGCGCAAAACAATCGAAGTCCCCCGGGCCAGCAAAAAGCAATCACCGCCGGTGAGGGGAATCGGCTCCGGAATCCCTTCCACACTCAGCCAGCAGTTGCCGCGCGAAACCATGGCGAAGTGCGCGAAATCTGTGGGTGAATTTTTTTTTTGCCGGAAGGCGTGACTTTTTCTTCGGTCTGCTTTTCCTGTTTTACGCCCCACGGGGCTGTGGCTTCGAGCCTATGCAGACCGAAAGCGGTTACGTGCATTGCTCTGAAGATATCTGTTATCGGGTCCAACTTAGTCTCCCTCTTTTGGACGAATAGACAAAAGATTAGGACTCTCAAGCAGTTCTCGTCCACCGCCAAAGAACTCTACTCTACTGTACTGAATGCTACAGATCTACCGAAGGGAGTAATTATGGGAAAGCTTCAAGGTAAGGTTGCGGTCATCACGGGTGGATCGAGCGGCATGGCGCTGGCGAGCGCCAAGCGGTTCGTTGAAGAGGGCGCCTACGTTTTCATCACGGGCCGGCGGCAGGAGGCGCTCGACGAGGCCGTCAAGCTGATTGGCCGGAACGTGACCGGCGTGCGCAGCGACGCGTCCAATCTCGACGACCTCCACCGCCTGTTCGATACAGTCAGGAGGGAAAAGGGCAGGATCGACGTCCTGTTCGCGAGCGCTGGCACGTGCGAAGCCGTCAAACGGGGCGAGATTACCGACCAGCACTTCGACGCGGCCTTCGGCCTGAATGCGCGCGGAACGCTGTTTGCGGTTCAGAAGGCGTTGCCGCTGTTCAACGATGGCGGATCGATCTTCATGACCGGGTCAGTTGCTTCGGTGAAAGGTTTTCCTGGCTACGGTATGTATTCGGCGAGCAAGGCGGCGTTGCGCTCATTCGCACGCACTTGGCTCAACGAACTGAAGGGTAGGAATATCGGGGTGAACGTGCTGAGCCCGGGGCCAATCGCCACCCCGATGCAGGACCAGGTTCTCGACGAGGAGGCGAAGCGGATGTTCGAATCCCTGATCCCGCGGGGAAAGATGGGTCGTCCTGAGGAAATTGCGACGGTCGCGCTGTTTCTTGCTTCAGACGATTCGAGCTTTGTAAATGGGGTGGAGCTGTCTGTCCACGGCGGCTTCTCGGCCATCTGAAATCGGCGGACTCTCAGTGAGTGCATGATCGCCAAGGCACCCACCGAGATGCGATAGATAACCCAAAGTCGGCCAGGGTTGCGGTATTGCATTTGGGTTTCGCGGCTCTGCGGGTTTAATGTCGCGCCGCTGGTGCGGCAAATTAAACCACTTCATCTCTTTCGAATTGAGGACAAAATAATGCTGAAATTGAATAACTTCGCACTCTGTGCTCTTGCCCTTTTGCCCAGAGCGCTCTCCGCTCAGACGCAAGTGGCGTCCGCAACTCAAATGAAGAACGCCAACGATCACCACGCGGAGACTGCGGTCGAGCAGGTAATGAAGCAGTATCACGCCGCGATTCTCGCTCACGATGGGGCCGCACTCTCCGGCTTGTTCCTGCCCGATGCGAATCTCTGGCTGAACGTTCTCACAGACTCCGCATACGCTCGGGCGCAGTGAAAGTCAGCAACGGCCCAGAAAATCCGTGTCAGCAATTATCGTGACTTCGCGAAGTTGGTCTCCACGACAACCAAAAGTTTCGACCCGGAACACAGCAACCTCGTGATCCACACAGATGGTACTATCGCGGCTGTTTATTTCGATTTTGTTTTCAACGTCGATGGGAAGGCCAACAATCGCGGCAGCGAAACCTGGCAGCTGGTCAAAGCGGCCGATCGCTGGCGGATTGCGTCCATCATCTACTCGTCAGAGCCGCAGTGCAGCCATAGAGACTGGTGGCAAGACCCGATGCTAGATGTGTTCCAGATTGATGACCAAAGAGCTGCGTACTGTTTTATTCGACTGGGGCATTTAACAAAAATCTTGCAACCGGAGACAGTCTCCGATTATCTATTGATTCGGAGAGCATCTCCGCTTTAATCGTAAAGACACCCGCGCGTCAACGATCGATGTAAAGGGATCAAGGGGGTTTATATGCGCGTTTTCGTGACAGGTGCAACAGGATTCATCGGTTCCAGGATTGTCCCGGAACTTATCAGCGCAGGCCACCAGGTGATCGGCCTTGCGCGCAGCGATACGGGCGCACAGTCTCTGGCCGCCGCCGGGGCTCAGGTACAGCGCGGTGATCTGGAGGATCTGGAAAGCCTGCGCAGCGGAGCTGCCGCTTCCGATGCCGTCCTTCACGTCGCGTTTCGGCATTTCCAGCATTTCCGGCACGACTGGACGAGATTCGCAGAAAACTGCGAGGTGGACAAGCACGCTATCGAGACCATTGGCGCAGTGCTGCAAGGGTCTAGCCGCCCGTTCATCGTCACCTCTGGTGTTGGAGTGGCTCAGGGACGCGTGGCCACCGAAGATGATCCACCGATTCCGCCTTCGGCCACGTATCCTCGCGCGTCGGAGGCGACAGCTGTTGCGCTCCTGGAGCACGGCGTGCGCGCCTCGGTGATGCGTCTGCCGCAAGTCCACGACACGCTAAAGCAGGGTCTCATCACGCCACTGGTCGCGATAGCGCGAGCGAAGGGTGTCTCAGCGTACGTTGGCGACGGACACAATCGCTGGCCCGCCGCGCACGTAACAGATGTTGCCCAGCTCTACCGGCTCGCTCTGGAGAAGGGCACAGCGGGAGCCCGGTACCACGCAGTCGCAGAAGAGGGCGTGCCGTTGAAAGACATTGCCACCGTCATCGGCCGCGGTCTGAACGTGCCGGTCGTTTCTATCTCACCGGAGCAGGCCCAAGAGCATTTTGGCTTCCTCGGATTCTTCGCGGGGTGGGACGTTCAGGCTTCGAGCGCGCAGACACGCGCAAGGCTCGGATGGAATCCCAGCGGCCCTGACCTCCTCACCGATCTTGGAAATATGCGTTATGCGCAGGACTGAATTAAGGCAGAAGGACACTGCGTACGAGCCAAACCCAACTCAGCCAATTTGAGAGGAATCAATATGGAGAAGACATGGTTCATCACGAGCTTCTCGTGGGTTCGGCCGCGTCTGGGCCGAGGCCGCGCTCGAGCGCGGAGATAAGGTCACGGCCACCGCGCGAAGGCTGGAAGACATCGTGGACCTTAAAGACCGCTTCGGGGGTGCTGTCCTGCCAATGGCCCTCGACGTGACCAATTCGGAGCAGGTGTCCCAGGTCATTCAGCAGGCGTTCAAGCATTTCGGCAGGCTGGATGTTCTTGTGAACAATGCCGGAACGAGCCTGTTCGCGGCCACAGAGGAGGCGAGCGACGAACAGATCCGTGACTTGTTCGACGCGAACTACGTCGGGATGGTCCGAGTGTTGCGATCGGCCCTGCCTCTGCTGCGGAAGCAAGGGAGCGGACACATCCTCGGCGTTTCTAGCGGTCTTGGGATTACGGCGCTGCCGCTCATCGGCTTCTACTGTGCCACAAAATGGGCAGTGGAAGCTCTGCACGAATCACTGGCGCAGGAGGTGAGACCCTTTGGCATCAAGGTGACGCTGGTTGAGCCTGGAGCTTACGCAACCGACTTCGGCAAATCTGCAGAGATCGCGGATGCTCTGGAACCATACGCGGAATTCCGGAAGCAGTTTCTGACGCGTCTGGCCGGAATGGAACGGGGCGACCCGGAGGCGACCTCAGAAGCCGTCCTGAAGCTTGTGGACGCGGACGATCCACCGCTGCGACTCGGACTGGGCAACTCGATTCTGCCGAGAGCACGCGCCGCGTATGCAGAGCGACTGGCCGAATGGGAAGCGTGGGAGGAAGTGTCGAATGCCGCCATTGGCGAACCGAAGAAATCGGGGACAGAGTGGATCGAGCAGCTGGCTCACAGAACTCCAGATCAGGCATGATCCGCAGATGAGTCGTTTTTCACTGCAGGCGTTACAGAATGATCAGAGCTCGTCAGAGATGATGGGAGACGAACACCGAAATAAAGCAAGCGCCATGGGAGGTTGATGACAAACACGAAGGCCCTCATTGAGCAGGCATACTCCGCATTCAACAAGCGGGATATCGACGGTGCATTAGCACTTATGACGGAAGACGTGAGCTGGCCCAAGGCATCGGAGGGCGGCAGGGTTGTCGGAAAGGAAGAGATCCGTGCTTATTGGACTCGGCAATGGCGTGAGTTCGATGGCCATGTTGAACCGCTGGCAATAACCGAGGAAGATCGAGGCAGGATCCGAGTAAGAGTGCACCAGCTCGTCAGGAATCTTGAAGGGAATGTTCTTTCGGACAGCGAGGTTCTCCACGTATTCACCGTGAACAGCGGTCTTATCGCAGCTATGGACCTTGGGGATGAAGCCGAGCGAAGTGCTGGTCCGTCCCCCGCTTTCGCACGTCGATCCTAGCCTGCGCTCACTTACGAGCTCTCCCACTTCTCACTACAGATTTAGATGTCTGCAGGTTCCTGGGTGATCTGTGGCTGAATTGTCCTAACGCAGTAGACAGGGGCGCTTTGGATCGAACTGCCAATTCGGTATGAGGAACTGCATGGCCTCGCCGTCGTCGCGTCCTCCGAGGCCGATCTTCACATAGAGTTGGTGAGCCTGCTCGATCTGTTCCATATCGAGTTCGACGCCCAGGCCGGGACGATCCGGGACGGAGATCTTTCCGCCTGCGATCTGCAGCGGCTCGCAGGTGAGGCGCTGGCCGTCCTGCCAGATCCAATGCGTGTCGATGGCTGTCACGTTGCCGGTCGCGGCCGCAGCTACGTGCGTGAACATGGCCAGTGAGATATCGAAATGGCTGTTCGAGTGCGAACCCCAGGTCAGGCGCCAGTCGCGACAGAACTGCGAGGCGCGAACCGAACCCTGCATGGTCCAGAAGTGTGGATCTGCCAACAGTATGTCGATGGCATGCAATTGGGCAGCATGGTGGAGCTGGCGCCAGTCCGTGGCGACCATATTAGTGGCGGTCGGTATCCCGGTCGCGCGGCGGAACTCGGCCATGATCTCGCGGCCGGAGTAGCCATGCTCAGCTCCGCACGGGTCTTCCGCATAGGCAAGCACGTGCTGCCTGCCGCTGCACAGGGCAATCGCTTCATCGAGCGACCACGCTCCATTAGGATCGAGCGTAATGCGCGCTACCGGGAATTTTTCCGCGAGTTCTGTCACCACTTCCATCTCATTCACGCCCGAGAGCACGCCTCCCTTCAGCTTGAAATCACGAAAGCCATAGCGGTCCTGAGCGGCTTCGGCGAGGCGAAGCACAGCCTCCACCGTGAGCGCCTCCTCATCGCGTAGACGAAACCACGGATTCGAAGCGTGTTCGTCACAGCGATAGGGGAGATTGGTCTTCTTTCGGTCTCCGATGAAGAAGAGGTAACCCAGCACGTCGACACTGCCTCGCTGTTGCCCTTCTCCGAGCAGCGCGGCGACGGGCACCTGCAGAAACTGCCCCAGCAGATCCAACAGCGAAGATTCAATTGCAGCAACTGCATGGATGGCGGTGCGCTGATCGAAGGTCTGCAGGCCGCGACCGGCAGCGTCTCGATCGGCAAATTGCTGCCGCACAGTATTCAGAATGCGATTCCAGTTGCCAATCCTCTCTCCGACGACCAGCGCTTTCGCATCGTCGAGAACTTCGCGGATCTTCTCTCCGCCCGGAACTTCTCCAGCTCCAGTTCGCCCGGAGTCGTCTGTTATGAGAACTACATTGCGCGTGAAGAACGGCGCGTGCGCCCCACTGAGATTGAGCAGCATGCTGTCATAGCCAGCGACAGGAATGACCCGCATGCTCGTGATCCGGGGAGAATCGATATTGGCTGATTCGGAAGTCATACGCCGGTTCCCTGGATCAGAGCGGGATTCATCTCCACGCGCTTGATCTCGCCTACGATCGGCAGGTACGCGATGATAGCAAGCAGAGCGGTCGCGCCGACAAAGATAAGGGCATCCTGGAATGAGCCTGTGCGCTTGACGATATATCCGATGATGATCGGCGTCGTCACCCCGGCCAGGTTCCCGATCAAGTTGAAGAGGCCGCCGTTCAGCCCGATCAGCCCTTTTGGAGACGTATCTGAGATTACCGTCCAGCCCAGGGCGCCAAAACCTTTGCCAAAAAAAGCCAGAGACATAAACAGCATCACGGAGGTCTGTGTGCTGACGTAATTGCAGGCGATCACGGTCATCGACAGCGACATGCCAATCACGATCGGAGTCTTACGCGCAAAACTCAGCGTCCGCCCGGCACGCAAGAGCCTGTCCGAAACAACTCCTCCCAGGATGCCGCCTGCGCAGCCGCAGAGCGCAGGCAGGGCCGCCAGGAAACCCACCTTCACGATCGACATATGCCGGGCCTCGCTGAGGTAGATGGGAAACCAGGTCAGGAAAAACCATGTCAGCGTTGTGATGCAGTATTGCCCGAGATAAATACCGGCCAACATTCGGTTACTGAGGAGCCACTTTACGGCCGCCCAGGTAAGAGTATTACCACCTGCGCGCGCGTTGCCGTCCAGATTGGCCACACCACCACCCTGCTCGATGTGGTCAATCTCCACCTGGCTGATGCGGGGATGTGTCTTCACTCCATAGATCACCTTGAACCACACGGCGCTCAGCGCGAGTCCGATCGCACCTGCAAACCAGAAGCATTGTTTCCAGCCCCACGTGTGCACAATCCAGCCCATAATGGGCGCAAAAAGCACCAGAGCGAAATACTGCGACGAGTTGAAGATGGCCGAGGCGCGTCCGCGTTCCGCTGTGGGAAACCACGCCGCCACGATGCGGCCATTGCCAGGAAAAACCGGCGCTTGCGCAAGTCCGGACAACAGCCGGAGTGCGAAGAGCGTATAAAACGCCGCGACGGCAGTCAGGTATCCTGTGAATCCGGCCAGCAACGCGCAGATCGACCAGCAGACAATGCTGACGCCATAGACTTGTTTCGAGCCGAAACGATCGAGCAGTCCGCCCGCCGGCAGTTGTGCCGCAACGTATGCCCAGCCAAATCCGGAGAAGAGATAGCCAAGCCGCAGAGCGTCAAGGTGAAGATCCCGCGTGAGTGCAACGCCTGCAATGGAGAGCACCACACGGTCTCCGTAACTGAAGGTGCTGGCGACAAATAACATCAGCACAATCAGGTAGCGGACATGCATTGTCTTTGTATCCGGCATGCGGAATGAATCCAGGTTCGCGTTGCTCAGGAGCGTCCTGCGATCAGTTTCTTCAGGTCTTCCAGTTCGCTCTGCCCCAGGTCCGTGAGGGGAGGACGCACTGGTCCGGCCGGACGGCCCACCGCCTTCATTCCGGCCTTCACAATGGAAACGGCATAGCCCTTGCGGCGGTTGCGGATGGCAATGTAAGGCAACACAAACTCCCGCAGCTTTGCGAATACGGCCGGCTGATCCTTGCGCCGTACCGCGGCGTAGAACTCCTGCGCGAATCGCGGGAGAAAGTTGAAAATGGCGGAGGAGTAGGTCGTAACCCCCATCTCCAGATACGGCAGAGCAAAGGTCTCAGCCGTGGGCAGGCCGCCGATATATGTCAGGCGATCCGCCAGCCGCGCATAGATACGCGTCATCAGTTCGATATCGCCGACTCCATCCTTGAAGCCCACCAGATTCGGGCAGCGTTCGCATAGCTGCTCAAGCGCTGACTCGTTCAGAACGGCGTTGTCGCGGTTATAGAAGATAACTCCCAGCGTCGTAGAAGCGCATACAGCTTCCGTATGCGCTATCAGTCCCCCGGGTTCTGCGTTCACGAGATAGGGAGGAAGCAGAAGCAACCCGTCGGCGCCCGCCTTTTCAGCGGCGCGGGCAAATTGTTTTGCAGTCTGCGTGCCGTATCCGCATCCAGTGAGGACCGGAACTCTTGCGGAAGTCTCGGAGACCGCGGCACCAACGACAGTAGAAAATTCTTCGAGTGTCAGAGAGAAGAACTCGCCGGTGCCACCGGCGGCAAAGAGTGCTGCCGGGCTATGCTGCAGCAGCCAGGAAATGTGCTGACGATATGGCTGTTCATCGAACTCAAGCTGTGCTGTGAAATGAGTAACCGGAAAAGAGAGCAGGCCCACGCCGATTCTCTTTGCCAGTTCCTGTGGACTCATACTGCTCATTGCCGATTTTCACCTGCCGCTGCCACTGCGATATGTGTGGCGAAATATGCGCTGTACCAAAAACTATAGAGGACTGCGAAAGAATTATGGACAGGCGTCCCGCGGAGCGGGATGCAGCAAGTGCTGCGCTCTCTGAAGCTAGAGAAGCCGCCAGGCTCCTCCGGCGGCTCGGTCGCGGTGAGGTGTACTGCGGCAGATGTCCGTCTGCGGGAAGGGCGGAGTCGAGCCCGATGCGCAGTAGGTGCAGAAACTCAATCGCTGGCCGCTGAATCCTGGAGAAAGCGAAAACTCCAGGATTTTGAGTAGTTTCCAGAAACGCCGTTTTCCGGTGCACAATTAGACGGATGGATTTACCAACCCTGAAGGAAACCCTAAACAGCTGAAGGGGGCTTCATGAGACGGGCAAGGTTGATAGCACTGGGCGCGGCCTGTGCAGCGATCACGGTCGCCATTTTCATCTCGGCTCACGTTGCCGGCGGACAAAGTGAAGCAGCGTCTTCGCCCATCACACAGGTCTACAATCCGTACCCGCCTGGCATTCTGCCGCCCGATTTGAGCTCCGAAACAGCTCGGGTGCAACGGGAGGTGGATGTGATCGAAGAGCCGAGCGCTTCGCACGATGGCACACCTTAAAGAATCCGATTCTGACAGGTCAGCCGCCGATCCTTCAGAATACGGGGACGGAAGCAATAGAAACGCTCGGCGAACTTATGCTTTACGACAGGAATATCTCGCCGGGCAAAAACGAGGCATGCGCGTCCTGCCACATGCCATACGCCGGCTTCAGCGGACCGATCCCCTCGGTCAACCTGACAATGGTCGCGTTTCCCGGAACGGTTCACTTTCGGGCCGGCAAGCGGACACCACAACGACACCCCTATGCACCATTCTTCCCTGTACTCCAATACAACCAGGTACAGGGGCTGTTCTTTGGTGGAAACTTCTGGGATTCACGCGCAACCGGATACAGGTTAAGGATTCCCGACGCCGAGCAGGCACAGGGTCCTCCTGTCGACACTCAGGAAATGGGTTTCCCCGATACTGCCTGTATCGCATTTCGGCTTTCGCAGGCCGTATACAGACCGCTTTTCGAAGAGGTATGGGGCGAAGGCTCATTCGATATCAAGTTCCCACGCGAGACCGAGCGTATCTGCACAACTCCGGGAGGAGCTGCTGTGTTTGGCGGAAACACGACGCCCGTGCCTCTGAGTGCAGGCGACCGCACACGCGCAAACATCGTTTATGACCGCTGGGCGCAATCCATCGACTCATTCGAGCAGTCCGTGCAGGTGAGCGCGTTCTCGTCGAAATTCGACGCCTTTCTAGCCGGCAAATATACGCTCACTCCAGACGAGATGGCGGGTTTCAAACTGTTCAACGGCAAGGGCAACTGCAATTCATGCCACCTCGACGGACGGGGCACGGGTCTGAAATCGGGTCAGACGGACACCAGCGCGGCCGCCATGGTGAACCCGCTGTTCACCTGCTTCGGCTCGGCAAATGAGGGCGTGCCGCTGAATCCCGGGGATGCTTTCTACTATCAGACCAAGCCGGATTCCTACGGGTTCATTGCCAATCCCTACGGCTTCGGCTACAGAGATTTGGGACTCGGAAGCTTTCTCAGAAGCGCGTTCGGTTCCGGCCCGAACCCCAATATGAACTGGAAACAGTATGCGCCCACTGTCGACGGCCAAATGCAGGTGTCCAGCGTTCGCGATGTGGCCTCGACACCGCCACAATGTCCCACCACTGAAGCCCCCGGCCCCTACTTCCAGAAAGCGTTCTTTCACAACGGCTACTTCAAGAGCCTGAAGCAGGTCGTGCATTTCTACAACACGCGCGACAAGTATGCGTACCCGGTCACCTCGGGACATTGCCCTAAAGGAACGACGGAAAAGGTGGACTGCTGGCCAATGCCAGAGGTACGGAACAATATCGATATGACCAGCGGCAATCTTGGTCTGACGGATGAGGAGGAAAACCAGATCGTCGCCTTCCTGCAAACATTGTCGGATGGTTTCACGCGGCCTTACCTCAACAGCGATACTTATACGGGTGCCTGCATGAAGGGCGGTTCGGCTTCAACCCAGGGCAACGAGCACCTGATCGCAACCCCGCCTCTGCCGCCTTGCGCAGTCGCTATCTGCGGCGTTGCGCCTGTCCCCAACCCACCGATTCCGTAGCGCCGAACGCTGAATGGCCAAATGCAGAGAAAGACGATATCTGAGGTGAGGTGACATGATCCGAGCGCTTGTCATATTGGTGATCGCAGTTCTGAGCGGCAGGCGCTCCGTGCCAGGTAAGTCCGACCACTCCAGAAGCTCCGCAAGTGCGAGTCACCGAGGGACCTAAGATCGAGTTGACCAGGGAGTATCTAACGATTATCAGCTGGACAACCAACAATCCCGGCGGCTCGCCGGTGCATTACGGAGTCGTGCACTACGGCACAGATCCAAATCGCCTGACCGAAACCGCAAAATCTCCCATCCGGTTGAACCCGGATCACTCATCGACGATTTTTCGCGTTCGCTTGGACAATCTCGAACCGCAGACGACCTATTACTATACAGTTGACTCAATGCAGGCCAGCGGCAAGAGCGACGGGGTGAAGAGCTCGGTCAAGCACTTCACCACACCTTAGAAAATCCAGGGTTATTTCAGCGGATAAAGCTTGATGTTGCGGAAAAAGACTTCGGCCCCTTCGGACTGGAAGAGGATTCTGCCGCTGGCGGGGAAGGCGTCGGTTCCCTCGTTGGCCAGTTTGCCGTTCACGTATTGCCACACGTGTCCGTCGCGGTTCACTAGTTCAACGACATTCCACTCCCCATGCGGTTTTTCCAGCTCATTGGTTGGGTCGCGAAAGCCGGTCACATTTTTGAATTCGCCTTTGTTGAAGCGGTCGATCTTCGATGCCTTGCCGTCAGGTCCGGTAACCCGCGCACCGGGCTTTCCATCCGGGCCAATAGGCGTCAGCGCCGCTCCATCCGTCATCCAGAAATCGCCGGTGCAGCCTTCGTTGATCTGAAACTCGATCGAGCGCGGCCACACTTTATTGGGACCCTGAATGTTGTAGAGAATGCCGCTGTCACGCGCCTGACCCTGGCGCGGAGGAAAGGTTCCCTCGTCCCATTTGAATTCGGCGCGCAGATAGTAATTCTTGTACTCCTGTTTAGTGATGAAGTAGCCGAATTCAGTTCCGGAGACGTGGACAACGCCATGTGCGACCGTGAAGACATGGTTGGGATCGGAGTTCAGGCCGGCGCTTTTCAGGAATGTATCGAACTGACTCAGGTCCTTGCCGTCGAAAAGAACTATCGCCGGGCCGTGGGCGGGAATGTTTTTGGCTCGAGCGGGGGCGCTAGCCGTGCATGCGCAAAGAAACAACGCGAAGCTGGTGATCTTCCGGTAGTTAGAGAGAACACTCATGAACATGGAATTCCTTCAAGGTATATCTTCTTTGCAGAACCTTTGCTGAAAGAGGTACAGGTTCTCTTGTTTCGCCTTTTTGCAAGTTCGTCACTTACGGTTGCTTGCTGAGAGGTTCTGTTTAGCGATGTAGGTGACATGCCAGACGGAGCGGGAACCGTCATCGGTGACGAACAAGCTGCCATCTTTGGCGACCGCGACACCTACGGGGCGGCCCCATACCTGGCCGTCTTTGGTGACGAAGCCGGTGAGGAAGTCTTCGTAGCTGCCATCGGCGTGGCCGTTGTGCATCGGGATGCTGATGACTTCGTAGCCCGCGCGGTTGGCACGGTTCCAGGAGCCGTGTTCCGCGGCAAAGGCGTCGCCGTCATATTGCTGTGGGAACTGTTCTTTATGGTCGGGATAGAAGACCATCTCGAGCGAGGCCATGTGGGGCTGAACGAGGACGTCGGGGGTGATCACCTTCGAGGCGAGATCGACGCGATTGCAGGTCTTGGCCTCATCCGCGGTGAGCGCTGCCGCTTGCGGATTGGGTCCGGTGCCATTGGCACAGGGCTCCGGAAGTCGCGGGTCCTGGTGCCCGCCCATGTAGTACCAGGGCCAGCCGTAGAAACCGCCTTCCTTGATCGACGTGACGTAGTCGGGGACGAGGTGGTTGCCGAGGTTGTCGCGCTCGTTGGTGGAGCACCAGAGCTGTCCGGTGGTGGGGTTGAGGGCCTCACCCGACGCAGTTGCGGATGCCAGAGGCGTACACCTCGATGAACTTGCCTTCGGGGGTGTACTCGAGGACGTCGGCGCGGTGGAACTCCTTGGGGTGGGTGTCGGGGTCGTCCACATTAGAGCCGGAGCCCACCGAGACGAGCATGTGCTGGCCGTCCTGGGTGAAGACGACGTCGCGGGTCCAGTGGCCGCCGCCGATAAGTTGGGCATAGCCGGGGATGTCGGGAACAATGGTCTCAGGGGCCCCGGTCGCGTGGAGGTCCCCTGAGTGGTAGGGAATGCGCTGAATGGTGGTGGCGTTGCCGACATAGACGTACTTCGGGTTGTCAGCCGGATAAAAGGCGATGCCGAAAGGGTGGTCCAGGCCGGTGGCGAACTTTTCGATCTGAGCGGCTTTGCCGTCGGGGCCCACTCCGCGAAGGATGAAGATGGTGCCGGCGCCGGAGTCAGCGAGAAACAGATCGCCGTTTGGCGCTGTCTTGAGCAGGCGAGGCATCGTGAATGTGCCCCCGCTCAACTGCATGTGCTCCTTATTGTCAGCTCGTTGCATGGGAGCAGCATCGCCTCCAGCGTAAAGCGTCACCTTGAAGCCGGCAGGAGCAATCGGCCAGGCGTCCTTTGGGCGGGGAATCAAATGAGGAGTATTGTTGACAGCTTCCTGAGGTTTGGGCTCAGGCAGATCGGCGAGAGTAATCTTGCGGTGCACGCCGGGCTGTTCCTGATTCCAGTCAGCGAAGGCGGCCTGCCCTGTGACGATCTGCTGTGCCTGCGCGGAAACAAGCATCGTGGGCGCGAGTGCTAGTAAGGCTGACAGTGTTGCCTTGGATGAGAATTTCATATTTCCTCACAACTCCAATTCATTTCAGTCGCGCAGGCTTGCGTACGAAGGGCGCACCGCGTCTAACTTTTTATATGTTGATGGCGGAAGTTCAAGCGATGCGGAGGCAATGTTCTCCTCGAGATGCTTGATCGAAGCAGTTCCTGGGATCGGCAAGATAACCCTCGACCGCTTGAGGAGCCATGCCAATGCAACCTGGAACGCGGTGGCATGAAGCTGGTCTGCGACCTGCTTAATCACATCATGTGCCTCTCTTGCCTGGCCGATGGGTGCCCAGGGGAGGAAGGCGATATCATTTTCTTCACAATAATCAACGATGTAGTCTGATTCCCGGTCGGCAAAGCTGTAGCGGTTCTGTACCGAGACAATCGGCACGATCTTGCGGGCGCGTTCGATGTGCTCACGGGTTACGTTCGACAGGGCAACATGGCGGATTTTGCCCTGCTCGCGCAACGTTGCGAGCGCTTCCATCGAGGCCTCGAACGAGACGTTGTTATCGGGCATATGGAGCTGGTAAACGTCAATGCGTTCAAGACGCAGGCGCTTCAGACTTCCTTCGACAGCTGCCGCGAGATGTTTTGGACTGGCGTTGTGTGTCCACAGGCCGGGACCGGGCCGTTCCCATCCGCCCTTGGTCGCAATGACCAGACCGGCAGGGTAAGGAAAGAGCGCTTGAGCGATAAGTTCTTCCGAGACAGCCGGTCCATAGGAATCGGCAGTGTCTATCAGGTTCACGCCAAGATCGATCGCTTTCCGCAGCGTTGCAAGCGCAGCTTGCTTATCTGCAGGCGGGCCCCAGACTCCGGGCCCAGTGATGCGCATCGCGCCATAGCCCAGACGATTAATTGTGAGATTGCCGCCGATTTTGAACGTGCCGGCGGCCGCGGCAGAAAGTACTTCTTCTTTGTTCATATGACTGCTCCTGTTTTCTCCCTGAGGAAGTGAAATAGATTGATAGATTGGGGTCATTGATAGCCCCTTCGACGTTGAAACTTAACTAGAGCCGGAGTTTTGCATTTTCCTGCCTAGCGTAATCGGCACCATGGATGTGGATGTCGTGACTGTCCTGTGTGACGGCCTGTTTTCGCAAGAACAACCAGGCAAGCACGTTGCCGTAGTCATGCGCTCATAGAAATTATCGATGGAATAGCGATCGGCACTCGAGAACGCGAGCAGGATTGCATAGACAGCCGCATAGATCAGCTGCAAACCAGTGATCTCCCAATTCTGTTGCAATCCAGCCCCGACAGTCAGAACCAGGATCAGTATTGCGCCGGCAGTAAGGAAGAAACGCGTAAGCAGGCCGAACAGGATGAAGGTGCCAATGATCGCTTCAATCCACGGCAAAGAGTACCCGAACCACACGACAAACCATTCCGGCAGAGGCGTGGCGTGAAAGGCCTGACCCAACATGGAAGCGAAGTGTCCTGGCCCGCTGAGAATACGCGCCACTCCGTGAGTCAAAATATTGATGCCCAGGGTGGCTCGTAATAGCAGATAGGCTAGCGAAATGTCCCGGTTGTTTTCTGGTACTTGAAGGGTCATCGTTTTCAATTCCCTAGATTATAGATAATCGATAATTAGTCTCGGTTTCAGATTATTTATAATTTCCGAAGAATGGCTGAAAACACACACGCTCTTCGGCGCGATTCGATGGCACAGCGCGTCAAGCAACAGCTCCTGCGGCGAATCATGCTGGGAGAGTTGGCGCCTGGCGCGCGGCTGGTGGAACTCCAGATCGCTCGCGATCTTAATACGAGTCAGGGTCCCGTTCGTGAGGCTTTACGAGAATTGGAAGCTATGGACCTCGTCACGACGGAGCCATACAAGGGAAGCCGCGTTCGCGAGGTGACTCCGAAGGACATCCGGGAAGCATATGTGGTGCGCGCATCCCTAGAGGAATTAGCAGCGCGGTTGGCGGCACCGCACTTCAAGGGATCTGTTGAGACCCTTCGTGACGAGGCAGCCGCTATCCGGAGTGCAGCGCGCAAGAAGGATATCGAAACTTACACTCTCCATGACGTCAACTTTCATCGCCTCATCGTCGCGGGAGCCTCGAACCGTATTCTGCTTAGAACATGGGATTCGCTCGCCTTCGAAGTGCGCATCCAGCTTTGGCTCTCCACAGGCAAATTTAACCTCGCCGGTGCGCAGGAGGCGCACTGGCGGATTATTGATGCGTTGGAGAAAGGTGAAGGGCTGCGTGCTGGAAAACTGCTCCGCGAACACATCTCTGTTTTTCACGGTCCCGTTCATAGTGTTGTTGGTTGAGCCGCGCGAAAGCTCATGCGTTATTCGTGGTTCGCCATCATCGGCACCCTGCGTGATGTGGCAAGTCCCCCAGGCCACCAGTTCCAATCACCTGCTATACGAAGGAGCGCGGGGCCGATGACAATACGAACCAGTGTCGCGTCAATCAGAACGGCGACCGCCAGCGTAAATCCGATCATCTTGACCACCATAAAGTTTCCGAAGGTAAATGCCGCGAAGACCACGATCATGATCGCGGCGGCGCTCGTAATCAGGCCTGCGGTTCTAGCCAATCCCTCCGGGATTGCATCGATTTCACTCAGTCCGCTCTTCCTGGCTTCGAGAACTCGAGCGACCAAGAACACTTCGTAATCCATGCTTAGTCCGAAGACGATGGCAAAGGCGACGATAGGAACAAGGGGGAACACGCTGCCCGTTCCCTCGGGAACTCCCAGCAGCCTGCTCCCGTGTCCATCCTGGAAGACTAAGACTAAAGCTCCGAAGGAGGCCGCAACCGAGAACAGGTTCAGTGCGATAGCCTTCACGGCGGCGAAGAGCGATCGGAACCCGGCCAGAAGCGCCAGGAGCGTCGCCACCACTACCATCGCCATCACCGGCACAAACCGGTGCGTGACAATCGTCTGATAATCGGCATTGAGTGCCGGGATACCCCCAATTTCTAGCTTTGCTCCGGGCACACCGGTGAGAGTTGCCGCGCCGGTCTTCCGGAGTTCCCGCACCCAGTCGACTTGATCGCGCAGGGAAACCGAAGTCGCGGGTAGCACCTCAAGGAGCGCCGCCCGTCCGTCACCGCTCAGAAACGTGCGCCGCGTTTCTGGCGAGAGGTCAGTGAGGGAAGCACGGTCACCGTCCGCAATCGTGGTGACAGAAATTACGCGTGCGCAACGAGGATCGTTCGCGAGGCGCTTGCTGACGCGATCGATCACGTTCCATCCCGCGTCGGTTTGCGCGATGGAATCCTTTGGCAGTTCGACAATCACCCGCATCGAATAAACAACCCCGACCCGATTCATCTTTTCCAGGGTGTGCAGCGCATGGACTGATTCTGCCGACTCCGGAAGCCAATCACCTTTGGGTACGCTGGTATTCAGCCGCATGGCTTGCCAGGCGAGCAGAAGCAAGGGGGCGCCGGCCAGAAACAGGGCAAGCCAGGGATGGGCGACAATCACCTTTCCCCATTTCCGCCAGCGGTTTCCCGTATGCGCGGCCCGCTGCGCATCCAGCTTCGGAGTAAACGGCATTCGGCCAGCATCAATCCGCGGGCCGAGCAACGCCAGCGCCGCGGGAACAACGGTATTTGTAAGCAACACACTGATTGCCGCCACCAGGAATCCCGCGACACCAATGGAACGGATCTCGCTGATGGGAACCGTCAAGAGTGCTAGAAATCCGATGGCTACCGTTGAAGATGAAATCAAGAGCGTATGACCAGCCTGACGCGCCGCCATGACCGAGGCTGCCGGTCCGTCGAGCCCGGTAGAGATAGCTTCGCGGAAGCGGCTGACCATGAGGAGCGCATAGTCAATTCCCAAGCCTAATCCAAGCATGGTGGCCAGATTCTGAACCAGAATGGATAAGTGCCAACGGGTGGCCAGGAACCCGGCAATCGCCATAGTGGTCGCGATGGCAAGCTCACCAACGGCCAGGGGAATTATGGCGGCGACTAAACTTCCGAAAGCCAACAGCAAAAGTGCGAGGGTCGCGGGAATCACCAGGGTTTCGGCGCGTCGCACATCATCGGCGCTGGCTTTCCTAATGTCGAAATTCAAAGGGAGTTCGCCCGTCAGCTCGAGCTTCAGGGCCGGGTAACGGCCCCGCAATTCATTGGCGAGAGAGTTTGCCCACTCGTGAAGCTTAGGAACGAGCGACTCCACAGGGCCATTGGTCGACGACAGGCCTACCAGGACAAACGTTCCACCTCCCTCGCCCAGGAAGATCGGATCGTGCAACTCGAGATAAGAAACGACGCCGGACACGCCGGGTTCCTGTCTCAGTGGCGCAACTATTGCTTCTAATGCTTGCTCGCCCTCCGGCGAATCCGCGGGAGGGAGCCCCTGAATCACCAGAATCACGCGATCCACGAATGGGGAATGAAAACGACTGACCAGCTCGTGCCGGACAGTCTCCGCTTCGCTACCTTCGACGCGGGTTGCCGTCTCCAAATGCCGCTCGGCGTGAAAAGAGTACGGAAGAAGGGCAACGACCGCGGCAAGGACTACTCCGGCAACCCAGAAACGGCGCACGTTCACGAGACTCATAATGTCATACAAGATTGTCGCCAGCTAAGGGACATCCCTATTCTCCACCGGTACCGACGGACTTCAGACGCGAATGGGTGCCCGGTGTGTAATCGGTTCGTATAGCGGTACGGAGGCACTTTCTCAGCGCGCCTACCCGGCCTGTCCGAACCCGCCCAAATTTTCCTCTTCAGGGGTTTGAGAGGACCAATTCGTAAATCGCGTTGCTCGGACTGGTTGCGTACATTCAAATTGAGTCCACGGCCGCCGCATTGACACTTGGACACTCGTCTCAGGCAACCCCGCGCTCCAATCAAGTGCATCTGCGGAGGGCCGATAAAAAACAAATCGAAGTCACGAAGAAGAAGGATGGAGACGTCGTAACGATGGTTCGCGACAAACTTTCGCGCGATGGGGACAAGATCGAGCCGGATGGAAATGACGTGGTCCGTTTTGGGTGAGTTTAGCTATGCTGCCCGTTTATGGGCGACAGATGACGCTAACCGCAACAGGCACATTCGAAACCGGCCAGCACCTGACCGAGAAGGTGCTAGTTCAAGGCAGTAACGGATTATGCATCCGCAAAGGCCAGACGGCTACTCGGAGGCAACACGACATTGGGCTCACGAGCCGCAACCGAAATGATCCCCTTGCGATGCATGAATTTCAAAATGCCGTTGACCGTATCTTCAAGCGACGGATCCGCTTTGCCCCACGCAGAGGCATCCCGAGCCGCTTGATACGAAGAACTGTCATAGCGTTTGAACTCCATCGCTGAGATGTTGTCCACCGAGCCCACCAGAAAATCCAGCAGCGGAAAGAGCAGGTCTTCCTTCCGGCATCTCCTGATCAGTTCGGGAACGAGTATGAAAAGATGATGTAATTAATTGTTTTTATTTATTATGATGATTTAGGTTTTTTTTTTTTTTTTTTTTTTTTGTTTTTTTGTTTCTGATGTATGAGTTTAGTGCTGAGAAAATAATTTTTTTTTAATTTAATAATATTTTTTATAATGATGATTAATTAAAAGAGAAGATGCTAATACAAAAAGCAGTAAAGGATTATGTATCAGCAAAGGAAAGAAGGATACTGGTAGGCAAAAAGACATTGGGCTCAAGAGTAGTGAACGAAATGATATTTTTGAGATGTATGAATTTAAAAATGATGTTGACAGTATATTTAAGAGAAGGATACGCTATGAAACAAGAAGAGATATAAAGAGATGTTTGATAAGAAGAAATGTAATAGCGTTTGAAATATATTGAGAGATGTTGTCCACCGAGCCCACCAGAAAATCCAGCAGCGGAAAGAGCAGGTCTTCCTTCCGGCATCTCCTGATCAGTTCGGGAACGAAGTCCGAAATGCTGAATATGTCGAACTGCCGCCCGGTCGACTTGGTAATAAGCCCGGTAATATCCATCATGTTGGCATAATCGTCGCGCACCACGTGGTACGTCTTATTCGCCGTGCCAGGAGTCGTCGAGATCGCAACGATATTGTTCGCCACAATATCCGCGGGAACGAAACTGACCTGGTTCAGAGCATCGACTCCAATGCCGTGATTCACCATGAACGCTACCAGGCGAACGGCGATATCGAAGTTGTTGCCCCCGCCCGTAATCGAGGGACTGACGAGAGCAGGCCGGAAGATCCGCGTTGAAAGCCCTCGGCTGCGCGCGTCTGCGACCACTTGTTCCGCGACCCATTTGGACTGGCTGTATCCGAAATCAAGAAGCTCCATATTCTTGTTGAAGTCGGTCTCATACAGGACCGACTTGACAGCCCAGCCAAAGACGAAGGTAGTCGAGACGTAATTGAATTCCTTGGACCTGCCTTCGAAGGCAAGTCGTAAGACCTCGTTCGTTCCCAGCACGTTCGCGTCACGCATGCGGTCGTAGTTGAGCAGGTAGTTCACGGTCGCTCCGTTGTGGAACACGGCGTCTATTTCACCGGCGAGGAAATTCCAGACGTCCTGCGTCAGCCCCAGCATTGGCTGCCCGAGATCGCCGCAGATGGGCATGACGCGAGCCTCAAACATCTGCATCAGCCGGGCTGGGCACGGCCCCATCGATTCCATTGCCCCCCGTAGTCGTTGCATGCCCTGGACTTCGTCGGAGGACCTGACAAGAACATAGATCTTCGCCTGGGTCTGTTCCAGCAGGCTCTTCATGAGGAACGGTCCGATGAAGCCGGTGCCACCCGTCAGCAGGACGTGATTCATCTCTGGTATCTTCGGCAAAGGCTCAGGTATCGAGGGTGCGAAGATGAGCTTGCTATCGTTGCTCATCATCTGCTTTTCCACTTCGCGCTGCTCTTCACGGAACGCTGCCAGGGAATTACGCAGCAAAACCAGGGCTTCTTCAGGAGCACGCTCCAACTGTTCGGCGAGTTGAAACAGCTCGGCTACGCTCACCCGCTGAATGACGCCAATATCTACCTGCCTCGCCAGCATCTCGGCGCCTTTGTCCTTTAAAAGCTCCTTGAGCTCATGCATAAAGACGACAAGATCCAGGGAATCCAGCCCGGCTTCGACGAGGTTGTAGGATTCCATGCCTGTCAGATTGTATCTGGCCTTCAATTCGTCGAACGGCGACTGGATGTCAGAACCGGGCGCGAAGGCGCCCGCATCCTTCTCCCGCGAAAACTCGGAAAGAACCGTAAACTGACCTTCCAGCCACATGTGCTTGGTCTTATGGCGCATGATCTTGCCAGAGCTCGTCCTCGGTATCGCACGCGGCGCGATGAAGGAGATCAAGGCCACTTCCACGTTGAGAAAATTCCGGACCGCGGCGGCAATCTTTCGCCCCTCCGGAAGCGCATTTGGGTTTTTCACCTCGGCAACGATCGCCAGCGCAGGCTCGTTGTCCTCGTGAATCTGGAATGCGGCGACGCAGTTGTTCCGGATGAGGCCGGACGCTCTCTCCACAACGTTCTCGATATCCTGCGGGTAATAGTTCTGCCCGCGGAGGATAATCATGTCCTTGATGCGGCCGCAGACGAAGAGTTCGCCATCGTGGAAGAATCCCATGTCGCCGGTCCGAAGGTAGCCGTCGTCATAGGGGCTATCATCCACGAGCCGGGCGCGAAACTGCTTCAGCGTCAGCTCCGAATTGTTCCAGTAACCCAGACATTTGCCGCTTCCGGCGACCCAAATTTCACCGATAAGGCCTGGCTTGAGAGCAACGTGCCGTTCCGGATCCACGATCTTAACGTCGAGGCCCGGGAGCGGAATTCCACAACTGACAATCTGCGTGGCGCCGTCGATTTCGGAAACCTCGGTCGTCATGCGCGCCTTCCCCAGCGCGAGGGCACGCTTGTTGACCGAAACGATATTGCGGCCGCCGAGTGAAACCGCAAGCGTATTCTCAGCCAGCCCGAAGGCGGCATAAAAGCTTTCCGACTTGAGTCCGCAGGGCTGAAACGCCTCAAGAAACCGTGTGTAAGTATTCGGTTTTACGGGTTCAGCTGCGACCATCAACACCTGGAGCGAACTGAGATCGAAAGCTTCCAGAGTCTCCGCGGAAAGCCTCCCGGCGCGCAGACAATAGTCGTAAGCGAAGTTGGGGGCGGCCGTCGCTGTAGCCCGATAGGTTGTTATCGTGTCGAACCACAGAGCCGGCCGTTGAATAAAGTCCATGGAGGCGAAGCCATACGTTGTGCCGCCTCGCAGAGCGGGGTACAGATAACACCCGATCAGTCCCATATCGTGATATTGCGGGAGCCAGGATACGACGACCGGATCGGGGTGGTCGATCACGAGCGGACAGGTCGACAGGATGTTTTCGTGCGTGACCATGACACCCTTGGGCTCCATAGTCGAACCCGACGTGTATTGGAGAAACAAAATCTTCGAAGCGCTGAGGAAGGAGTCATCCGAAATCGTATCGACGAACCCTTCCGTGACAATCCACGGCAGCCCGGAGATGTAGTCGACGTCGACGCCGGAGGCTGAGACTGTACTGCGGGCAAGATTTGTCTTCAGAGATGCGTGGTAGTCCGCGCTGGTAAGGATGCCGGACGCCTGGCAATCCTTGGCGATGTGGACCATCTTGTAGAGGGCGCTCTGGAAGTCGCGAGATCCGGGAGGATAGGCAGGCACAGGGATCAATCCGGCGCGCACGCAGCCAAAGAACGCGGCGATCATTTCGAGCCCTGGCGGGTAGGCGAGCAAAAGCCGGTCCTCCGGCGCGAAACGATGCTCCTTCCGCAGGTGCCCGGCGATCGCCTTGGTCCGCTCGATGAACGAGGCGTAGGAGTAGGATTCGACTGGATTGCCGTTCAGGTCGAGGTACGAATAAAGAAGTTTGTGCGGGTGTTTATCTCCCAGCCTATCCAGTTGGTCTAAAATCGACGCCATAATTGCTTGGCCACGCCCTCGAAGTTGAAATGGGAAAACTCAGTACATAAGAAATACGAAACGTCTTGCTGCTCCACGTGACATTTCCAGGTGAGAAACGACTGAGTCTCGAAGTACGGACTATCGTGCAGGCCAGCGCAGGGCGATTTTGAGAACCAGGGCATGATCCCTCTGCGCATGCCTGTTGCTCAGCTCGCGTCAGTCCCATGACGGTGAAGCACATGAGGCAAGGAATTCTTGGAGGGGTTTGCTGGGCGTCAACCGCCCCATTCAAAGTATCTTCGGTGTGCGCGATCAATGGTTTTATGTTAGCAGAGCCAAAAGCAATGCCAAGTATTTTCTTCTCCAGAAGCGAGACACCCACCTCGGCTCGTCTGACTAGACGGACCCGAATACCTCGATTCTCCAGAGGCGGGCAACAGATTGGCTGCCGCCTGGGCGACCGGCGCTCCCGGACGAGATGCGCCCCGACCGGCTAGAATGGTTTTGGAGGCGGTGTGACGTCCGAGGCCCAAGCGATGATCGCTCTAGAGCGAGATATGGATGATCTTGTACCATCCGAAGCCTCGCCACGGCGGCCCGTGGGCGAACCGGCAGCCGCGTCTTCCTTCCCGAAAGTCTTACGCAGCCGCCTCGACCGGTTCTTTGCCGATCGGAACATTTCCCCCAAAGCCGACCGCTCGATGTGGGTCAAGATTGCCACAGGGCTAGCAGTGCTGGCGGGAAGCTGGATCGCCATCTACGCGTTCAGGCCGGATTCATGGAGGTTTATCGCCCTCTACGTTTTTGGCGGCCTCGCCCAGACGTTCCTTCTACTGAACATCGCGCATGACAGCAACCACAACGCCATCTCGTCTATACCGTCCGTAAACAAGACTCTGAACTATGTGTTCGATCTTTGTGGAATCAGCTCGTACATGTGGCGTATTCTCCACCATCGAGGCCACCATTCCTGCGTTAATGTCCACCCTGAAGA
Organism: uncultured Acidobacteriaceae bacterium; assembly: GCA_963721995.1. Lineage (GTDB taxonomy): Bacteria > Acidobacteriota > Terriglobia > Terriglobales > Acidobacteriaceae > Silvibacterium. The sequence continues at coordinate 103,998 of CAVRNK010000039.1, forward strand.
CGACGCGCTGACGGGACGCGGCCTCCTTCGATTTACGCCCCACGAGCCGCGCACCCGTGTTCAGCGACTCCAACACATCTATGCGTTCTTCTTGTACGCGCTGTTCTCGCTCGACTACGTTTTCGTCAGGGACTTTGAGTGTTTTTTCTTTCCGTCCCATGACTATCTGAAACGTAAGCATCGAACGCGAGAATACGCCATCCTCCTTACGGGGAAGGGATTCTATCTAACCTACATGCTCGTTTTGCCGGTGGTGATACTGGGGAAATCGGTACTGCTGGTTGCTGCGGCGTTCTTGCTGGTTCACTTGATCATCGGTTTGACAGTAGCGCTCGTATTCCAAACGACACACACTGTCGACAGCACGTACTTTCCCTCAGACCGCGGCGAGTTTGATGACGGCGTGTACCACATCTTTGCGACCACAGCCGACTATGCGACGGCTAATCCGATCGTGGGCTGGCTCGTGGGCGGTCTCAACCATCATGTCGTGCATCATCTGTGCCCGTTCGTGTGTCACACCCACTACGGCCAGCTGACCCGGATTGTGAAGGAGACCGCTGAAGAGTTTGGTGTCCCCTATCGCCAATACCCCACCATGACGCGCGCCATCTGGCATCATCTGATACTTTTGCGACAACTGGGCAACGAAAATTGATTCGAGAGTTTGGTCCTCTCCTATGGCTACCTTACCGTTTCAGGGAAACCACATGAAACTCCACGCATTTCCATGCGAAAACCTGGACGGCAAGGCGTGACGTTGCCCTCCTCCATACCCGTTGTTTCCCGATTTCGCTCCTTTGCGGATTCACGCGCGCTGGCCCGCAATCCCGTGCAGGTTTTGTCGAAATACACCGCAGACCTTGGCGACACATTCCGCTTCTATATTGGCGGTCTTAAAGAAGCCATCGTGACTACCGATCCTTCGGTCATTCAGCATGTATTGAAGACCAACGCGGAAAATTATCAGAAATCCGACATCCAGGTAAAACGGATGGGCTACTTCCTGGGTAAAGGCCTTCTCACGACCCACGGGGAAGCATGGCGCACACAGCGGCGTCTTATTCAAAAAGGTTTCGACCGCAAACAACTCGATGCTCTGTCCTCGATCATGCAGGACTCCCTTACTGACTCACTGCGGGATTTCGACAAGAAAATCGGCAACGGGCCTGTCGATATATACCCCCACCTGATGAAAATGACCTTCGCGATGGTCGCCCGCTCGCTATTCGGCGCGCGGCTGAAGGACGAAGACATCGACCTCGTCAGCCATACCATCTGCACCGTCCAGGGATTTATTGTTCGGCAAACCCTTCAGCCCTACTTGAATCCCTATTTTGCGGTTTCGGGCGAACTGCGCAAGCACGAAAACATGCGAGTCCGCGCCGACAGCATTCTGATGGCTTACATCAAACAACGCCGCAACCAGGAACCCGGCCACGATCTGCTGCAGACTTTGATGGATGCCCGTTACAGCGATGGCGAGGGCATGAGCGATGAGCTGGTGTTGAGCGAGAGCATGCAACTTCTGGTTGCGGGACATGAAACGTCATCAAATGGCCTATCGTGGCTTCTCTATCTATTGAGCTCGCGTCCGGATTGTCTCGAAAGAGTCCGGCAGGAGTTCGATTCCGTGCTGGGCGACGCGCCTCTGAGTTACGCGGATGTTGCCAGGCTCGAATTCACTACTCAGGTCATTCAGGAGGGACTCCGCCTCTACCCGCCGTTTTGGATGATCGACCGCATGGCCGTTGCGGACGACCGCGCTGGGGAGGTCGACATTCCCCGAGGATCGACGGTCATTGTCTATGTGTATGGGACGCATCATGCGCCGCGCTACTGGGAGAGCCCAGAGAGCTTCGAGCCTGAACGCTTCACCAAAGCGAACGAAAAGTTGCGCAAGCCCTTCACTCATCTACCTTTCGGAGGCGGACCTCGAGGCTGCATCGGTGGTAACTATGCAATGTTGCAAATGCTCATGATTCTGAGCCATCTGCTCCGAAGGTACGACTTTCAGCTAGTTCCCGGCCAGACGATCGAAGCACGTCCGAGGGTCATCCTGCAGCCAAAGCACGGAATCCACATGACCTTCACCAAGGCCATTGCCCACGACCAGCGGTTCGCTACAACACCATCCGGAGAAGCCTGAATCGTGACGCCGTGAATTTTACGACGGCCTTTGTTGGAAGGCTGGCTCTGTGAAGCAACATCGACGTCCTCTGCGCTCATTGGGGTTGCCCGGCACCCAACTTCCGTAATCGCCGACAAAGCGGCCGTTACTCCAATGGAAGGCATCAATGAACCCGGAGGCCTTCTGAGGACCGAGTGAGATTATGAGGCTGCGCTCGGGTTCGGGTTTGCTCTGGACATCCCGGGTATCATCACCACTGTATTAGCAGGAATCTCGCACTGGTTAACCCTGCGGAGGCTTCGGCGCAATGAAGCGCCTGTTTTAACCCAGTGGCCGCTTGAGTATCACAGTGGCCATGTTGCTGGCATGTATCGGACTTGCATCACTCTGGTCGGTGCTTCCACGGAGCGCCTGATAGGTAAAGGTTGACCCTTAAGGCTGGACGATTTCGTTGCGGATAGAGTAGCGAATCAGCTCGGCAAGCGTGGAAAGACTTTCAAGTTGCCGTTTAACCGGATCCTCGGACTCGTGCCTTTCCCTTCTTAGTTGGCGATGGAGGGGCCCAAACGACAAGCACCTGCGTGCAAGAAAAACTCCACGCACATTAGGCGATTATTGGACGCGGGTTTAACGACCGGACGGCTCCTGCACGGGTAGCCTCTGTCTTGAAGGGAGTTACCCATGAAAACATTTGCGGCCATCGCGTTAGTAGTCCTCACGCTCGGGTGTACAGCCGGCCTGCAGGCGCAAGACTATGAGGTCCGGGCAGATGTTCCATTCAACTTTGCGGTTGGGAACAAACAGCTCCCGGCTGGGCACTACATATTTCTCACTCAACCAAGCTATATGCTCGTGATCCACAACGCCGATTACCAACTCACTATTCTCACCAGGACTGAGGACGCTAGCGACGTGAAGGGGCATTCCAACAAGTTGGTGTTCAATAAGTATGGCGACCACTATTTCCTGCGGGAGATCCGCTGCCCATCGATCGCGATGAACGTGGAGCTTCGGCAGTCGAGGCTAGAGAAAAAGATCCGCGTCCAGACGGCGTGGCTTGGTCCGGAAACAACCCTGCTTGCTCTGAAGTAAACGTCCGGCTTAGGCCAGCCGGGCCAACCGCGTGGAAGGCATCCATCTATGGCCTCCTGCTGCACAAGTCTCCACTCATTGCGAAGACCATGCTGAGAAAAGGAACGATACCCATGAGAGCCCCCGAGATGCCTGGACTGCGCCGCGAAACAGGAACTTGGGGGATGCCGGAGAGCCCAAAAAGGACTATGGGATGGAAACCCTGACTTCGAGTATGCCACCGCGACTTGACAGGCATTATCGCGACAGCCTAATGTAAGGGTCGTTTGAGTAAACGATTACTCAGGCGGCTCGTCGTGCATGCCATTCGATCGTAAGGGCATTCACCGGCCGCCGTTGCGCAAGCTTCAGGAGAGCCGTAAATGACGCGAATCAGCATGAAATATCTGGGGCTTTGTGCGCTTTTCTGCGCGGCCCTTGTCGCACTTGTAGATGGACAACCTGCCTCCGCGCAAGCAACTTCGGGAACAATCCAGGGCCGGGTTACGGATGCCTCGGGCGCAGTCATTCCAGGAGCCATCATCAGTGTCAGGGATGAGGATAAGGGCGTAACCTTCGCCGGGCGATCGGGCGGTGCCGGCGAGTACTCGGTGCTCAATGTCAGTCCGGGCGTTTATGAAGTCACGGCCTCTCACGCGGGATTCGCAGATTCTGTCGCGGCGCATACGACGGTCGTTATCGATCAAAAGCTGGTGCTCAATTTCCGTCTCTCGCCGGGCACCGTTACAACCACCGTGCAAGTGAACGAACAGCCGTCTCTGCTGCAAACGCAGAGTGCCGAGGTGGGTACCGTGATCGGCGGAAACACCATCACCGACCTGCCACTGCTGTCCCGCAATTTCTATGATTTGACCGCGTTGGTACCAGGCGTAGTGCAGGTGGGCGGGAGCATCAATAGCTATGCCTTGTCCGTGAGCGGGCAGAGAGAATTTGCCAACTCCATTCTGCTGGACGGCGTAGAGTCCACCACCAACCGTACGCAGGATGTCACCGTCAAGCCAAGCGTGGATTCCGTGCAGGAATTCAAGGTGATCACGTCCAGCTATGATGCAGAATATGGCAATGCCGCTGGCGGCGTGGTGCAAATCCAGACCAAGGCCGGCACCAACCAGTTTCACGGCGATGCCTATGAATTCTATCGGCCAAACTCCCTTACGGCCCGCCCCTACGCCTTCGGGGGATCGAAGAACCCTGCTCCGGTTCTAAAGCAAAACAACTTCGGCGGCACTTTAGGCGGACCAGTGATCAAAGATCGCTCATTCTTTTTTGGTTCGTATGAAGGGACACGACTGACGAATGCGTACACATATCTTGATTCCACAATTCCGTTCGATCTGATCAAAACGCAGCCCGATGGGTCCATCGACCTCTCGGGTCTTGTCGATCCTAATTCAGGATTGCCCAGCAGCTTCTGCAATGGAAACCCGTGTCCTCCGGCGGGCACTATAGATCCGATCTTCGACCCGGCCGTGTCGTACGCCTGCTATGGCGGTTGTGCTCAACAGTTCCCGGGCAATATTATTCCGGCAGATCGAGTCAGCAAGGCGGGATATAACACTCTGGTCAATTTTTATCCCAAGCCCAATCTGACCGGAATACGCAACGGATGGTTTTCAAACTACTCCGTGGACTCGCCTGTCACCTCTAATGCCAACCAAGTCGATGCGCGTTATGACCAGGTACTCAGGCAATCCGATCGGCTCTATGCTATTTATCACTGGGACGGAGACAATTCACTTGTCACAGATCCATACCATGGAGAGACCGTGGTGCCGGGCGCGGGCGACGCGGACCAGGCGAACAAGCAGAATGATGGTGCGCAGTCAATCTCAGTCACAGAAGACCACATCTTCGGGCCAACCAAGCTGAACGAGTTCCGCTTTGGATACACGCGGTACTATCTGGACCAGTACAGTCTGCTGAACGGGACTGACTATTCGACGAAATACGGCGTCGGGAACGTTGCGGTGCCAGGTTTCCCCGCAACAGACGGTTACCCATACATGGACCTTGCAGACGGCTACCTTGCGGGCGGCTCGACCTACAAGCCTTATCATGTTCTCGACAGCAACTTCCAGTTCAGTGACTATTACACGCTAAGCGGAATTGGCGCGCACACCTTCAAATTTGGCGGGGATCTTCGGAAGTTGAACTCTCATCCGAACTTCTCTCTGTTCCCGACCGGCTTTCAGTACTATTCCAGCTTCGGTACTGCGGAGACATCAGATCCCACCTTTAACGCGGCCAACGGCTATGTCGAACAGGTTCCGAACGGATGGAATGGTTACGGAGGGTCTGATATTGCAGATTTGTTGCTTGGTCTGCCAGAGGTCGTCGATATCGGACTACAGTTAACCAATCCTCATACTCAGTCATGGGATTTCGATCTCTACGCCCAGGATTCGTGGAAGGCTTCTCCAAAACTTACGGTGAACTACGGAGTGCGCTATGAATATCAGCGCCCGTACACAGAATCCAGTAACTACATGTCAAACTACGACATTGCCAGCAACACCATTCTCCTCGCGAGCCGTGGCGGCAATTCCCAGTTTCTCGTCAATACCCGGAAGAACGAATTTGCTCCTCGCCTTGGGTTTGCCTATCAGCTGAATGAAAAGACCGTAGTACGCGGCGGATTTGGCATTTTCTATACGCCGGAGAATGACGGCCGCGAAGATTTCCTGACGAAGAACACCCCCTTTGCGACGCAATCTAGTTACTTCAATACGCCTTACAACGGATATTATTCGTATCAGCTTGACGCAGGCGTGCCGCGCAGCACTGCGATCAATATTCCTCCCGCCGGATTTATCGTTCCGGCCGACGTTCCGAATGGAAATCTGCTGACTACATATGCTCTCGACCCGCACATTAAGACCGGGTATGCAGAAGCCTTCAACTTGACAGTGCAGAGGCAGCTTGGATCTTCCATTTCTGTGGACCTCGCCTATGTGGCGTCGCTATCGCACGCCTTGTCATACCAGATTGGAGATATCAACGCCAATCCTTATGACAGTACGAATAGCTACAACAATCGTCTGACAACGGATCTGGGAAAGATCCAGTATCTGACGGATTCCGGCGTGGGGAACTACAACTCCATGCAGCTAAAGGTTACCAAGCGGGCCTCACATAATCTGACTTTCCTTGGGAGCTATACCTACAGCCATAACCTGGACAATGGCCCGGCGCCCTTCAATCTGGGACACATCAACAACGACAATCCGCAGGATCCTTATAACCTGAAGGCTGAATATGCGTCCGCAGACAGTGATGTGCGTCATAACTTTGTCTTCAGCGGTTCCTGGTATCTGCCGTTCGGAAGTGGCCAACACTACTTCTCCGACTGGAACCGTTTGACCAATGCGATTCTGGGCGGATGGCAATGGAACGCCATCTACATCATGCAAAGCGGAACCCCTGTGAATGTTGTCAGGGGCACCGATCCCACAGGCGTACTGCCAGGGCTGAGGCCCGACGTAATAGCCAATCCTAATTTGCCGCGCGGTCAGCGTACGATGAGCATGTATTTCGACACGGCGGCATTTACCAACGCACCATTCGCAGCAGGGACGGGCAACGAACTGGCTCCGGGGGATGCAGGACGAAATATTGTTGTGGGACCGGGCCTCGTCAATCTGGATACTTCGCTCTTCAAGGAGATCCCCATTCACGAGCAGTCAATGCTGCAGTTTCGCGTTGAAGCTTTCAACATCTTTAACACGCCTCATTTTGCCAACCCGGACGGGACAGTTAACAGCGGCACCTACGGCGAAATCACGCGGCAAACCACCGCTGCAAATGCTAATCGAGTCATGCAGATCGACGTGAAATTCCTTTTCTAGCATTGTCCGGGGGCCGTGCCGCTTGAGCACTTAGTTGCAGCACGGCCTTCTCTCCTAGACGTGCATCAGGAAGATGTGGGCTACAGATGTCAAGGGTGTAGACGCAGGAATGCGGTGCGCCACACTTCAGTTGAATACGGAGTCATGTCAAAAATCATGCAGTTGTTCAAGTGGCCGTTGTTCCTCAGTAGTGTTTTTGCCGTTGTTTTTGCGGTTGCACTCTTATTCGGTGGAAACGCTCTTCACGCTCAGGATTTTTATCTTCATAACGGCGACCGCCTCACCTTTTACGGCGACAGCATCACAGCGCAGCGGTTTTACACCAGGGACATCCAGGATTTCGTGGCGACGCGGTATCCCACTCTGCAAGTGACCTATCACAACGCCGGGGTTCCGGGAGATAAGGTCACGGGAGGTTATGCAGGTGACGCTGCTGCTCGCGTGGCGCGCGATGTGAAGCCGTGGGATCCGACTGTGCTCACGGTGATGCTGGGAATGAACGACGGAGACTACGTTCCGCCGGACCCGAAGATATTTGCGGATTACCAGGAGGGATACGAGAGGCTGATCACGATGCTTCGTGCCGCAGCCCCCCGCGCACGAATCACCCTGATCGAAAATACTCCGTACGACGAGATTACCCACGGAACGGAGTTCCCTGGATTCATGGCGGCGACGGAGCAGAATGCGAAGGCGACTCCGGCGCTTGGACAGCGGGAGAGTTTACCCGTGGTGGACGCCTATTCGCCAGTGAAAGAGCTGCTGAAGCACGCTAGAGCCGCGGACCCTTCCTTCGCATCGCTGCTGGTGCCTGACCGGATTCATCCTTCGGAACCGCTGCACTGGGTAATAGCAGAGTCGGTAATGAAGGTCTGGCACATCGACCCTGTGGTGAGCGAGGTGACTTTATCGGCGGCGTCGCAGGCCGTTACGCATAGCTCGCGGACGAAGGTCAGCGGAGTGCAGACTCACGGGAGCGCACTCGATTGGGATCAACTCGATGAGGCATTGCCGTTGCCCTTTAACTTTGAGAACGCTCTGATGAATTTCGTGCTGAAGAACAGCGATCTGGCCTCTTGTGACCAGGAAATGCTCAAGGTGGAAGGCCTGCAACCTGGTGCTTACAAGCTGACGATTGATAAGAGGGATGTGGGCACATTTTCTGAAGCGGAGCTATCAACGGGAATCAATCTCGCGCTGTTCAAGACACCCATGTGGGAGCAGGCCAGGGAGTATGACGCAGCTCTCGAGCGACGCTCGCAATTGGAGCTAGCCGATTTCGTCCTCTTCGCAGAGACTGACTCGAAGGATAAGGCAGCGGCAAGCAGAATTCTGCGCGAAGGAGAAGCGGCGTTTGAGCAAAAGGCGCAGGAAGCACTGCGCATCTCAACGCACCAATACACTCTCGCCCCTTTGAGCCACACGATCGCGCCCAACTCTTAGGCTGATCGCTTCTCCATCAAAAGGATTCGCATGGCCAGCAGGAAAATACATCGAGCTTCTCTTCTCGCCCTTTTTGCCTTCTCCGCAACGCTGTCGCCGGCATTTGCTCAGCACGACCACGACGTACAGCTCCAGACATCGCGCCCCTGGATGAATCGAAATTTGTCACCCGACGAGCGGGCCGAACTGGTGTTGAAGCAATTGACTCTGGACGAGAAGATTGACCTGGTACATGGCCAGGGCATGCCGGACTGGGGCAAGCCGATGCAACATCCCGAGCTGGGCAACGGAGGGGCGGGATTCGTTCTCGGCGTTCCGCGGCTGGGTATCCCTATTATCCAGATGAGCGATGCTGCCTACGGAGTTCGGGATAGTGCGCAGAACGGACGCTACTCGACGGCACTCCCATCGAATCTCGCTTCGGCGGCTAGCTGGGACTCGCAGGCCGCTTGCGATTATGGTGCGCTGATTGGCCGCGAGTTGCGTGCGCAGGGCTATAACATGTCGCTGGGAGGCGGCGTTAACCTCACGCGGGAGCCGCGAGATGGGAGAACCTTCGAGTATATGGGCGAAGATCCCGTGCTCGCCGGCATCATGGTCGGCAATCGGATCAAATGTGAACAGGCGCAGCATGTCATCGCCGACATCAAGCATTATGCGATGAACGACCAGGAGAGCGGACGTGACGAGGTCAATGTAATTGCTGGTAAGCGCGCCATGCAGGAAAGCGATCTGCTCGCCTTCCAGATCGGCATTGCGACTGGTAATCCGGGCGCCGTCATGTGTGCTTACAACGCGGTCAATGGTGACTTTTCTTGCCAGAATAAATATCTGCTTACCGACGTCCTCAAGCAGGAGTGGAAGTTCGCAGGCTTCGTGGTATCCGATTGGGGCGGAACTCACAGCACGATTCAGGCCTCGGCGGCGGGGCTGGACAACGAAGAGCCCATGGATGATTTCTACGGCCAGAAGCTGAAGGATGCCGTGCAGTCCGGAACGATCCCGATGGCCAAGCTGGATGACCATGTGCGGCGGGTCCTGCGCTCCGAGTTTGCCAGCGGAATCGTGGATTACCCGATGCAGAAAAGCGTGGTGGACGTAGAGGCCGGTTTTCACACTGCACAGCACATTGCTGAGCAAAGCATCGTCCTATTGAAGAATACGCAGCATGTGCTGCCGCTCGATCCGACAGCCATACATTCCATCGCTATTATCGGGCCCCATGCCGATACGGGCATGATCTCCGGTGGCGGATCGGCGCAGGTCGATCCACCTGGAGCCGCAGCGTTTCAATGGAACAAGCAGGTGTGGTTTCCCACGTCTCCATTGAAGGCGATGAGCGCCAAAGCGCCTGGAGCCGAAGTTAAGTTTGATTCTGGAGAGAATCCATCCTCCGCCGCTGCGTTGGCCAGCCGATCGGATATTGCGATTGTCTTCGCGTATCAGTGGATGAGTGAAGGAATGGATTTGCCCAACCTATCGTTGCCGGACAAACAAGACAAGTTGATCGAGCAGGTGGCGGCGGCAAACCCGCGCACCATCGTAGTGCTCGAGACCGGCACGGCCGTTCTGATGCCATGGCTCGATCGCGTAAGTGGGGTTGTCGAGGCATGGTATGCAGGTACCAAGGGTGCGAATGCAGTCGCCGATGTTCTGTTTGGCGATGTGAACCCGAGCGGCAAGCTACCCATCACCTTTCCTCGGAACGAGGCAGATCTCCCGCATCCTCATATCGTTACTTCGCCGCCCGGAGCACATGGAGCCGCCGCCGTGATGCGAACTGGAGAGGCGAAGCCGACCTTCAGCGTGGAGTACAAGGAAGGTCTCCTGGTCGGGTATAAGTGGTACGACGCTGAGCATAAACCTGTTCTCTTCCCCTTTGGTTTTGGGCTCTCCTACACAAGCTATAGCTATTCCGACCTACAGATCGAGCAGGGAAGCACCACCACGGTGTCCTTTACGGTGAAGAATACCGGTAGCCGGGCAGGCGCGGAGATTGCCGAGGTCTACGCGGAACTCCCGGCTGACGCAGGCGAGCCGCCGAAGCGTCTGGTCGGCTGGAGCAAAGTGCAACTGAACCCCGGCGAGAGCCGGCAGGTGCAGGTCATCGTCAACCCACTGTATCTCTCGATGTATGACGTTGATCAACGCAAGTGGCGTCTGCAGCCCGGCAACTACATATTCAGGGTAGGCGGATCCTCGGCCGATCTTCCACTGGCCAAACAAGTCACGATAAGGTGACGTCGCGATTTCACTTTTACACTGGAAGGGATTGAAGGTCTATTTCATTGAAGCTTATGTGTAAGGTCTTCGCATTCATGGCAGCAGTCGCCTGCGGCTTCACGGGCGTCGCGCAAACAAATGACGCTCACAACGTGAATGGAGGGCGCCAGTTTTATCTGGACTGCGGTAGCGCAGTCTCCTCGGGTACCGGCGTCTCCGCAGAATCACCTTGGAACAGCCTCGAGCAATTGAACTCCTTTAGCTTTGCGCCTGGCGACACAATCTCGCTCAAGCGCGGTACGGTATGTCATGGAACCGTTGCTCCTAAAGGGTCAGGAAGTGAGAGCGCGCCGATCCGGCTGACCGCCTACGGCGAGGGGCCGCGGCCGAGAATAATAGCGGAAGCTTCGGCCCATCAGTCGCTGAGGCTTTTCAATCAGGAATACTGGGACATCGATTCCCTTGATCTGAGCGGAGGCACTATCAACGGTGTTTTCGTCAGCGGAGATAAAGGCGTCCTGCACCACATTCATCTATCCAATCTCGCGGTTCACGATGTTATCGGGGGTGAACTGAAGCACAAAGAGAGCGGCCTTGTTGCCATCACTCCTGGTAGCGTGAATCAACACTTTGACGATGTGGTCGTCGATGGTGTCACGGCGTGGAACACCAACCAGTGGGTTGGAATCGTTGTAGGCGGCGGAAATCTAGGGTATCCGCCCGAGAGCGCCTGGAACACAAACGTAGAGATTCGTAATTCCGCGATTCACGACGTGCAGGGCGATGGCATCGTACTCTTTCGCGTGATCCACGGCAGAATCGATTCGAGCGTGGCATGGAACACGGGCATGCAGGTCACCGAGACCATCGGCACCCCCAATGCCATCTGGACCTGGATGTGCGATGACTGCACTGTCGAAGGCAATGAGGCGTACCTGACCGATAGCCCGGGAGTGGATGGCGGGGCCTACGATATCGACTACGGGAACACAAAGAATTCGGTAATCGATAATTACGGCCACGACACTCAGGGATACTGCGTCGCAGTCTTCGGTGCCGGATTTGTGACCAGGGAGAGCACGGTGCGTGGAAATCTCTGCATCAACAACGGCCGTAGTCCACGAATGGCGAAGTATCAGGGCGCCATTTTCCTGCTCTCCTGGAATGGCGGTTCAATCGATGGGCTCACTCTTGAAAACAACACCGTGTACTGGAGCCCCTTCGAGAATTCCCCGGCTCTTGTAAATCAAGCAACTATCAAGGCCGGAACCGCAGCCTTCCGCAACAACGCGATCTACTCAACCTCACCCTGGCTTGTGGACAGCAATACATCATTGTCACTGGCACAAAACCACTACAGCTATTACGGTAGCGGAAGCGCAAAGTGGCGTTACGGAACAAAGGAATTCGGCAGCCTGCAGGAATTGCAGAACGGACCGAAGCAGAAGACGGGGAGCCGCTTCGTTCAGGAGCCGCTCCACGAATGGCCCGATGCCGGCGAATTGCCGGCAAGAGCCACACAACTCCCAGCTCCGATAAAGGCGCATGAGGGTTGGAAGCTCGAAAGCGTACTGCCGTTCTCCCTCGATGCTCACGGAACAATTGACGGTGCCGCGCTTCAGCAGTTGGTGATCTTGAAAAGCGTCAGTCAGCAGTATGTCCCGCAGGGATTACAGGTGGCAGTTCGACTAACCTCTCCAGACGCACGGATATTTCAGAGCGAATCCTTTCGCAATGCATTAATTGATCTCGATCTCAAAGGCATTACGGTGCTCCAAACTGCCGTTCCGGGCCGAGAGCATACGACGCTTTCTACTGCCGACGGCAACATCGCGGGCCAATGGGATGGGTTTGCCGGGCCGGTCGCTCTGGGTCTCGCGCTGCGGCGGGCAATGGGTGAGCCGGTTTACGCACAGATGGGAGTGAAGGCACATGAGTAGTAGAAGGCACGTCCTGGTAGCTGCTGGCAGCCTCATAGTGATTGCGGGCAGCCTCGTGGCATCGGCACAGGAGACCTATTCCAGAGATCGTCTCGGCTCGCCCACGATTCCCGACCCCATCTCTGTCTACGACAACTGGTCGGTCTATGACGAGCTTTCCGACAATGTTCCGCTAACGCAGACACTGACCATGAGCGAGCTGGACCAGGTTTTACGCCTTCGGAAATCCGGCGCTCGCTTCGACTACTACGTGATGGATGCCTTCTGGTTCGATCCCAACGGCGCTTATCGCACATGGAAGAAACCGAATTGGCCCGAGGGGCCTGATCTCTGGATTAAGACATGTCAGCAGAACGGCATCAAGCCCGGTCTTTGGTTCAGCACGAACACGCTCGTCAAAATCAACGCCGCGCCCCAGTGGCGCGATTCACTCAACAAAAAGGGAACTGCGATGTCCATGTTCGAGGGCGGCTTTCTGCCCGATTTCATGAACACGCTGCAGTATTGGTACGACCACGGAATGCGTATGTTCCTCTTTGACTTTGCCGATCTGACCGCCGCGACTCCGAAGTCGGAAGCGGCGATGACGAAGGAAGAAATCATTCAGCGTAATTCAACCGCCCTGCAGGATGCCCTCGCCAGCTTTCGCCGAAAGAATCCGGACGTCGTCCTCGAAGCCTTCAATGGATTCGGCGGCGACATGGACTCCACCTACTATCCATTCCCCTTTAAGAATCCTGTCGATCTGCGCTGGCTGAAGGTCTTCGACTCCTTATATAGCGGCGATCCGCGCCCTGCGGACGTACCCGAAATGAATTTCTGGCGAACCCTGGAAATATACAGCGACCATCAGGCGCGCCGCTATGAGCAGGCAGGCGTGCCGCTGGAACGTATTGACTCCACCAGCTTCATGCCGGGCAAGACAAGCACCATCTATCGCCGCGCAATGCAGGAATGGAAGGGATCGCTCATCCTCATGCTGGCCCGCGGCGGGTGGATTGACACCACGTACGGAAACCTCGAGTTGCTCAGCGACCAGGATGTAGCCTGGTTCGCCCGTGTTCAGTCGCTCTTTCTGCACTTCCAGTCCGAGGGGAGGACTAAGGCCTTCGGAGGCATTCCCGGAGAAGTGCAGACTTACGGATTTGGCGCACTCGATGCGGAAGGCAGCGTCTATGTTTTGGTAAATCCAGCGCAGAATGCCGCGAAAATCCAGATGCCGCTCCTCTCGCAGGTACAAAAGCCTTTGGGGCAGGGGCGACTGCTTTTTCGTGATGCAGGCTTCGAACCGCGTCTCACCGGAGACACCATCGAGCTCGGCCCCGGGCAGATGGCTATGGTGGGCTTTGGAAAGTTTGCCGCGTCTACCTACGATTTCGGAATCCAGAAGGATGTTGTGATACCGCATGCGATTCGACCTGTAGCCGCGGAGTTCCAAAGCACTGGCAAAGGCGTGATCCAGGCCACCATTCCGGCGCCTGCAGGCGGCGACCTCCGCCTCATCATCCAGCAATACTCGCCAGATGGCAGTCTCCGCCGCACATGGCCAACCGGATCCCCGAATGTCGAGAACATGGGAAAGCTGTTTCTGCTGAAGGCAGAGCAGAATGGCAAAGAGCTACCTATTCACGAGGATTATGACCGCGAGATATGGGCTGGACTTTCGTGGGCTGCAGGTGAGATCAGCCAGAAAGATTTGCGGCCCGGAACTCCACTGACTTTGACCTTCCAGTCCATGGAGAAAGATCCTGTAACGCTCAAAGGTCAGCTGTATTTGGTCAACTACTGATCGGAGTATCGGTTCTGCAAATCAGGCCTCACGTCCGGGACAGGCCGTGAGGCCTCGTTCATCAGAATGAGCAATCGCCGCGTTCATTGCTCTTCCACAATAGCCAGATCCCACGGCTTCAGCGTGACCTCTTGAGAAGTGGCAACATGCTCATCCGTCAGCAGATCTTTGCCGCTTGCGTGAGCGTAGGTAAAAGATGCGGGAACTGCCGAATAGTTGAAGTAATAATGAAGCTGCTTGCCAAGGCGATCGACGCCGTTTACAACATGGATCGCCGAAGGAAGCTGTTGGTCAGACCCGATAAGTCCGGCACTCTTAAGTGCATCGCTCAAAATTGCGCGCTGCAATCCGTCACTCAGGTACGTCCCTTCGTAGAGAAGGCTGCCGGACCCATACTGGTTCTCTGTAATCGCCGCCCAGCGTCCGAAGAACGGGTGATCGTAGTATGCGAGCGCCCTCGCATGGTCAGGCATCAGGAACTCAGCCCAGTACATCACTTTGTTATCTGCGCCAGCATGGAACGGATCTCCCTTGAGCGCCAGCGGTTCTTCCAGGTTCGAAAATTCCTGATAGCTGAAGCCGGCAGCTTCGCGAAGAGGGCCAGGCGCGCGTACCCAGCGAACTGCGGAGTTCTCATTCGCGAAACCGCTCTTAAAGGTCATCACGACATGGCCGCCGTTCTTTACATAGTCCGAAATCCGCTGCAGGAGCGCGTCGTCTGCAATGTACAGAGCGGGAACGATGAGGAGTTTGTATTGCGAGAAGTCCGTTGCCTCGGGAAAGACAAAGTCCGCGCCGATATTGAGTGAATAAAGCGCGTGGTGAAATTGCCGGACCAGCGAGCCATAGTCAGCGACAGGCGGAGCAAACGACCATTGCGGACCGCTCGATGTGAACGGCATGAAGCTGATCGCATTCAAGGAATCCCGGCTCCACAGAATCGCCACCTGATTCTTAAACTGCATGCCTACAAGCTGCGGTCCAATTTTCTGCAGTTCGTGGGCGGTCTTCGAAACCTCGGCATAGGCGCGGTTTGGCTCAAAATCGTGCGAGAGGACGCCCTTCCAGTAAGTTTCCTGGTTCGCAGCAATCGAAGCCCAGTGCCAGTACTCCACCATGTCGGCGCCGTTTGCGATATGCGTGTAGACATCCTCGCGCATCTGCCCATCGTAGGGAGGGAACTGAAATGCCGAAGTCCAGTCCGTGGTCTGGGCATTTGTTTCCGTCACCAGGAAATTGCTCCGTTTGAGGGAACGCGTGTAATCCTCCGCAAACGCCTGTCCTGCCCCGTCAAAATGATCCTGCGTGCCGTGGTAGTTGTTGATCGCGGCGATATCGAGCGAAGAAGCGACGGCTTCTTCATTCACATCCGGCTTGAACCCACCGGCAAAGTCCGTTGTGACGAATTGATTCGGACCGCGATATTTCCTTACCAGCTCAGCCTGCCAGGCGAGGTAGTCCGTCACGCGCATTTGTTGCCAGCGCGACCACTCCAGCTTATAGCCGGTACTCTGCGCGCTGTCGCGGGTTGGCATATCCTCCCAGGAGTTCACGTCCTCGCCCCAGTAATTCAGGAACCACGCCTTGTTCAGGTTCTCCGGAGTACCAAATTTCTCCTTAAGGTGGTTGACGAAGCCGGTAAAGACATCATGGTTCGATGCTCCGTAAGACGCCGTCTCATTATCGATCTGCCAGCCGATGACGTTCGGGTTGTTCTTATAGTGCGCAACTAGGGTCGCAATCATGCGCTGCGCGTAAAAGCGAAACGTGGGATTTTCGATATCCATGTTCTGCCGCATTCCATAGAACACCTTCTCTCCGCCCAGCGGTCTCGCCAGCACTTCAGGATGCTCCTGATAAAGCCAGGTTGGGATGGAATAGGTTGGCGTGCCCATAATGACCTTGATTCCGGCCTTTCCCATCGCATCGACGACGCGATCCATCCATTCATACTGAAAATGGCCATCCTCCGGTTCCCACAGGCTCCATGTGGATTCGCCCATGCGCACCACGGTCAGTCCGGCGTCCTTCATCAGCTTCACGTCCTGATCGAGCCGCTCGTAAGGCTCATACTCGTGGTAGTAGGCTGCACCATAGAGCACCGTAGGAAATGACACGGGAGATCCAGAAGGAACAGGAGCCGGAGCTGTCGCATCTGGAACTCTCGTGATGCTTAACCTGACCGAGCAGAGGTGGTCGCTCCGCAGAGCCAGACAAGCGGCTATCGTGAAGCGTGACAAGAAGATTTATACTGCCGTGGATAGTTGATTTATGGTGCATCGTTTCCAAACTCCTGGTGTGCCTTTTCTTCGTTAGCAAATTTGTCGATTTCTCGCGCATTCGGAGCCGCATGGAGGATATTACCAGTAAACGCTTTCTGGATTTTGGTGCCGAATGCGTCCGGTGGAATCGGCTTCGCCCAACTGCGCGCTCGTCCTGGATCGGGCGCAATCACTTAAGAGGTCTCCGTCATGTCGTGCAATCTCTCCCGCAGGAAGTTCGTACGGTCGGCGGCCACTGCCGCCGCTGCCATCGCCACCAAGGGCGCCTGGAGCAATCTCTCCTTCGCCGATACTCCTGGCCATCAGAATCTACTCTCGCAATTCGATTACGGCGACGTCTTTCTCTCGAGTGACTTGCACGAAGCGCAGATTCACGGGACGCACTCGGTCCTGATGCAGTTGAGTGATGACAGCTTGCTGAAGCCGCTCCGTCAAATGGCGGGCATGCCGGCGCCGGGCGAGGATCTCGGCGACTGGTATCACTACGACCCCGATTTGGATCACTTCCCGGGCGACTCCGGGTTCGCGCCTGCCTGCACCTTCGGCCAGTGGGTCTCCGCGCTCGCGCGCATCTATGCCATCACGGGCGACGAGGCTACACGAGCGAAGGTGCTGCGCCTGAACCAGCTTTACGCCCAGACAATCAGTCCCGATTTTTACATCAAGAATCGCTTCCCGGCGTATTGCTACGACAAGCTCCTGCTTGGACTGCTCGATTCGCACACCTATGCGAACGATCCCGATGCCATGGCGATCCTGGAGAAAACAACGAAGACCGCGCTCCCGCTTCTGCCACCGCACGCCATCGAGCACGATGTGCCCTGGCGACCGGACAGGCATGACGACTCCTGGAACTGGGACGAGTCGTACACCATGCCCGAAAATCTCTTCATCGCCTACCAGCGCGGCGCAGGCCGCCAGTATTACGACCTCGCCTTTCGCTATCTCGACGACAAGACCTGGTTCGAGCCGCTTGCGCGCGGTGAGAATGTGCTCGGTGGCCGCCATGCCTACAGTTACGTAAATTCACTCAGCTCCGCCATGATGGCCTACATGGTCGGCGGCAGCGAGATGCACCTGCGTGCGGCGAAGAATGCCTTCGCCATGCTGCTCGAGCAAAGCTTCGCCACGGGTGGCTGGGGGCCCGACGAGAAACTGCGCGCGCCCGGCAGCGGCGAAGTCTATGCAAGCCTCAGCAACACCCACGCCAGCTTCGAAACCCCATGCGGTAGCTACGCCCACTTCAAGTTGACCCGCTACCTGCTTCGCGTTACGCGTGACTCCCGCTACGGCGACAGCATGGAACGAATGATGTACAACACTGTCCTCGGTGCCAAGCCACTGCAGAATAACGGCCAGACTTTTTACTATGCCGATTACAACTTCGACGGCAAGAGGGTATACAAGCAAGCCCGCTGGCCATGCTGCTCCGGCACTCTTCCGCAAGTGGCAGCGGACTACCACATCCAGGGATACTTTCACGACGATCGCGATGTCTTCGTGAATCTCTACATCCCGTCCACGCTGCGGTGGAATCGGAGCGGCAATGTCCTTTCGATTTCGCAGGAGAGCGCGTGGCCCTACCAACCAAACATATCGTTCGTGGTAAACAGTGCAACTCCCGCCGACATGACCCTTCACTTTCGCATTCCGCAATGGACCAGCAACGCTTCGCTCGCGGTAAATGGGAAACGCTGGGCCGGGGATCTCGACCCCGGACGCTTCGCGGCGGTAAAACGGACCTGGAACGACGGAGACCGAATCGAGCTCGAACTATCGCTCCCCGTCCGCCTGGAAGCGATCGACCCAGAGCATCCGGATACAGTCGCGGTCGTGCGCGGACCGCTGGTCCTCTTCGCGCTCAAGCCTGAGCAGAACAGTCCCATGCCATCCTTCGCAAAAAATGCGCTGGTGCATCTGCAGCAGGTGTCTCAGCGCGAGTGGCGATCCAACGCGGACGGCGCGGTGCACCGCTTTGTCCCGTTCACCGAAGTAGGATCGGAGCCCTATACCACCTACCTTCACACAACGTAGTGCGTCCACGCTAAAAGTACTCGTCGCGCAGCGTGTTCCGCTACTAAAAGTGAATCCGCACTCCGCCTGCGAGAGTCTCCCGCCTCCAGGTCGATCGCAGACACACTCAACTTCCCGGGCTTCAGCGGAATATCGAGAGTCAATGTCGTCGAGCGAAAGGGCTTCCTTGGCAGCCGGCCTGCCGCCATACTGATTGTGAAGGCAGGAGGAGATTGAGCTTGATTTGGAGAAAAGTGAGTTGATCGAGAACAGGAATCAGGCTCTCGTAAAGTACATCGTTCTGGCGGCTGCTGCTTGCGGCCTATTGCGGTGTTGCAGCGGCACAACAATCCAGCGTACAACAATTACTACCCGCCCCTCGCGAATACTCCGCTCGTAGCACCATCTCGCTCAGTCGAGGCGTGACGATCATCAGCGATGGTGATCCCGACGATCATTTTGCCGCGACGAATCTCTCAGACTGGCTTCAACAGCTGGAGGTACCCGCGAGCCACGGTCGATCAACCACTGTCGAACTTCTCCGCGCATCGAGTCAACGCGCGCAGAGGTTTCTCGAGAGGTCGCAAGTCAAAATAACTCCCGAAATGCACGATGAGGGCTACGCGATTGTTCCTGTGGAAAGGGGGATTGCGGTCGTCGCTGACACGCCTGCAGGCGTTTTCTACGGAGTGCAGACAGTTAAGCAGTTGATCCAGGGCCGGGGATCTGCAGCAACGCTGCAGGTGGCAATGATCCGGGACTGGCCCGCGATGCGCTATCGCGGCATTTCGGACGATCTCTCCCGGGGGCCGTTGCCTACGCTTGATTTTCAAAAGCGGCAGATTCGAACTCTGGCTGCGTACAAGCTGAACGTCTATTCGCCCTACTTCGAGAACACCTTGCACTATCCATCCAATCCTGTGCCTGGCTTGAATGGTGGCAGCATGACTCCGGAGGAAGCGCGCGAACTGGTTGCCTACGCGCAGAACTACCACGTAATGATCATTCCGGAGCAGGAAGCCTTCGGCCACCTGCATCACGTGCTCAAATATGAACAGTACGCGCCGCTTGCGGAGACTCCAATGGGGAATGTGCTGGCGCCGGGCCAGACTGGATCGCTTGAACTGATCGGCCAGTGGTTCAAAGATATCGCCGCCATTTTCCCAGCGCCTTTTCTGCATATCGGGGCGGACGAAACGGGCGATCTCGGCAAGGGGCAGACGCGAGCCGCAGTCAAAGCGCAGGGCCTGGGGCCGGTGTACATCGATTTCCTTCTCCAGATACACAACGAGCTCGCCCCGTTGAACCGCAGGCTCCTCTTCTGGGGCGACGTCGGCATGAAGGACCCATCCGAGGTCAAGCGCCTGCCCAAAGATATGATCGCTGTCGCATGGACCTACTCTCCGGAAGAGAATGGATTTCCTGCCGTGGCTCAAGCCATACTCCGATGCTGGCATGGAAACCTGGGTGGCTTCCGGCGTGAATAACTGGAATCGTGTTTTTCCAGACAACGACTATGCGCTGCGCAACATTCAGGGATTTGTGCGCGACGGGCAGTCAGTGGGCAGCACCGGCATGCTCAACACCATCTGGAACGATGACGGTGAAGGGCTGTTCCAGTCCGACTGGTATGGAGTGCTCTTTGGAGCGGCGGCCGCGTGGCAGGCAGGGAGCAGCGACACAGCAAAGTTTCAGGACGCCTACGGAAACGTTTTTCATGGCGATCGCACCGGAAGCGTCAACCAGGCGCAGCGTGAACTCATCGCCATCTACCAGATGCTCGACCAGGCGGACCTTGGCGGATCGACAGACGCGCTCTACTGGGCGGATCCCTGGAGCGCAGAAGGGCAAGGCGATCGCTGCGAAACTACGCCCCCTCGTCCATGACATGCGCGTGCATGCGGAACGCGCCATCACGCTGGTGTCTCAGGCAAGGGCGGCGGCGGGACCTTTGCGCGAAACCGATGCTCTGGACGCTCTTGAGCTCGGGGCACGACGGCTTGATTTCATTGGTCAGAAGTTCGAGACCGCGGACCTCATCGCAAGCCTCTACACCCAGATGTATGCCTGGCAAAACGACAAGGAGAATGCTCGGCAAATCAACGGGTCGTTCTACACCATCTCGGGCGCGAACGGTCTCTGCGAAGATCTCCGCGACGGGTACAGTTACGGCCGGCTGATCTACTCCGACCTTTGGATGCGAGAAAATCGTCCCTACTGGTTGCAGAATGTGCTCGTCCGCTACGATCTTGCGACGCAGCTATGGGTACAGCGGAGCACGCAATTCCGTGCAGCGCAAGCGGCCTGGCAAACGGCGCATCAGCTTCCGTCGCCTGCAGAGCTAGGGATCCCTCCTCAGCCAACAGGTCAGGAGAAATAGCTGGTGCTGCTTGGCCTCGCCAGCACTGTGGCTCTCGCATTCTTCAGGCTTCGGCTAAGTGCGCCAGACCTGCTGCTGGTTGCTGCTTACCTTCTGGCGGTAACGCTCTTCGGCCTCCATTTCCGTAACCGTGATCGCTCGTTGCGGACATACTTCCTCGCTGACCAGCGGATTCCCTGGTGGGCGATTGCGCTTTCGATCGTCTCAGCGGAGACGAGCGCTCTCACCATCATCAGCGTGCCGGGTCTCGCGTATACCGGCGACTGGGGATTTCTCCAGATCGTTCTCGGCTACCTTCTGGGACGGGTTGTCGTATGCATTCTCTTTCTTCCCCGCTACTTTCGCGGCGAACTGCTCACCGCATATCAGGTCATTGGCGAGCGCTTCGGGCCGCGCCTGCATACGCTGACGGCCTTCCTTTTTCTCTTCCTGCGTGCTGCGGCGGAGGGCGTGCGCGTCTTCGCGGTGTCGATCATCATAGGCGTCGCCATTGGCACGCAGGATCTCGTCTCCATCGCGATCATCTGTGCGCTCACCCTCGTCTACACGCTTGAGGGCGGCATGACTGCCGTAATCTGGACCGACGTTGTACAGATGATCCTGTATCTTGTCGGCACACTTGCCGGTGTTTTTACACTCGGCCGACTGGTTCCCGGCGGATGGAGCGCCATTCATGCCACGGCGGCCGCGTCGGGGAAGCTAACCATCTTCCACTTCGCCTTCAGTCTCACCACCGCTTATACCTTCTGGGCGGGAGTCATCGGCGGCTGCTTCCTGACGATGGCGAGCCATGGGACGGACCAACTCATGGTTCAGCGCCTTCTTGCTGCCAGAAACCTGCGGGAATCGCGTCTCGCGCTGCTCAGTAGTGGATTGGTCATCCTGACGCAGTTTGTTCTTTTTCTTGCAATCGGGAGCGGCCTCTATATCTTTTACTCGAGCGTTGCCGCCGGCAGCGCTCCATCGGGCGCCGATCGTGTTTTTCCCACCTTCATTGTGCGCGAGATGCCGCGCGGCGTCGCCGGCCTTATGGTTGCGGCCATCTTAGCTGCCGCAATGTCAAATCTGAGCGCTGCTGTAAATTCGCTCAGCTCCAGCAGCATGGTTGATCTGTACCTCCAATGGAAACCCACGACAAGCGAGCGGTTTCGCATCGTTGGATCGCGAATCATGACGGCTTTCTGGGCGCTGGTACTCTTTGTTCTTGCCTGGATGTCGCGCGGCGGAGGCCACGTGCTCGAGGTCGGCCTCTCGATCGCGTCTGTTGCTTACGGAGCACTTCTTGGAGTCTTTCTTGCTGGTACTTTGACGAAGAGCATCACAGAATCTGGAGCGATCGTTGGGATGATCGGCGGCTTCGCAATTAATCTCTTCCTGTGGAGACAGTCCGGACCAATTTCGGTCGCTCTGGGAAATCTGCACATGGTGCTGCCGAAGATTGCGTGGACCTGGTTCGTGCTCATCGGATCGCTGTTCACGTTCGCGCTGAGCTGGATTGCCAGCAGGTTCTTGCCTGAAAAGAAAACGTACCGGAGCCATTGATCCCATGTTCCGCGACAGCCGATGTAAACGACGCTTCGCTCTTCTCCTTGTGGCTCTGAACGTTGTAACCATTCATCTGGAAGCCAGGCGCAGATCTGACTTCGCCTCCATTGATCGCATCATCGCCCAGGCTATCGAGGCGAAGAAGTTTCCCGGAGCGGTGGTGATCGTTGGCCATGACGGCCACATTGTTTTTCATAGGGCGTATGGAAATCGCTCGCTGATTCCAGAGCCGGAAGCAATGTCAGAAGACACGGTCTTCGATGTCGCATCACTGACCAAAGTGCTGTGCACCACCACAGCGGTCATGCAGCTCTATGAGCAGGGCCGCTTTGTTTTAAACGATCCGGTCGCGAAGTACCTGCCTGACTTTGCCGCCAATGGCAAGGGAGACATTACGATCCGCCAGCTGCTCACTCACTACTCCGGCCTCCCGCCCGATGTGTCTCTCACGGATCCATGGGTTGGAAAAGAGGAGGGCCTGCGGCGTGCCTTTGCCAGCACGCCGGTAACCCCTCCCGGAGTGCAATTTCGGTACAGTGACATCAACTTCATCGTCCTTGGGGCGCTCGTAGAGAAACTCTCCGGGCTCACTCTCGACCAGTATGAAGCGAAGTACATCGCAGAGCCTCTTGGTTTGAAAAGCACGCGCTTTCTACCTCCTGAATCATGGCGCAGCCGCATTGCCCCAACGCAATATGACAATGGAGTGATGCTCCTCGGAACGGTTCATGACCCGACCGCGAGACGCATGGGTGGAGTTGCCGGGCACGCCGGTCTCTTCAGCACCGCAGGCGACGTCGCCATTTTTGAGCAGAATCTGCTCGACCGTCTTGCTGGCCGTAAGAGCCGCTTCCCGTCGGAGCGTCTCACACTGCTCAAGATGACCACGCCAGGTCAGCCGGCGACCGGGACCGCGTTGCGCGCTCTTGGCTGGGATATCGATTCGCCTTACTCAAGCAATCGCGGCGAGCTCTTTCCGATTGGCTCTTTTGGGCATACAGGCTTCACGGGCACATCGGTCTGGATCGATCCCGCCGACGATACCTACGTGGTTATGATGTCGAACGCCGTCTATCCGAACGGACCTACGGGCATCACGGCCGTCCGCGCCGCTGTGGCAAATGCTGCGGCCACTGCGCTGGGTATCCGCTCAGATGACGCAAAGCTGATAACAGAGATCACCGGCTATAACGAATCACTTTCCGGCAAGCGCCGCTGGCAGGATCGAAACGGTTCTGTCCTCACCGGCATCGACGTGCTTGAAGCGGATCATTTCACCGAGCTTTCACAGCTTGCCTCGAAGCATGGCGGCGCGCTGCGCATCGGCCTGCTCACGAATCAGACCGGGCTCGACGCGCAGGGAAAACGCACCATCGATGTGCTCAACAAGGATGCAACAGCGGCCGTCCCTGGTCTCCAGCTTAAGCAGCTCTTCTCTCCGGAGCACGGCCTCAGCGGCTCCGTTGATAAGCCGAATATTGCCAACTCAACAGATTCAGCGAGCGACCTGCCCGTCATCAGCCTGTATGGCAGCAGCAAGGAGCAGCGCCATCCATCACTCGAAGCGTTGCGTGGTCTCGACGCCGTCATCGTTGATCTGCAGGATGCCGGAGTGCGCTTCTATACATACGAAGCAGCAGTTCGCTATCTGCTGGAAACCGCTGCCCATACAGGAACAGAAATTGTCATCCTCGACCGCCCTAATCCCATCGGCGGATCGTTTGTACAAGGCCCTCTGTCGGATCCGAATTCAGAGAGCTATGTCAACGTGGCGCCTATTCCCGTCCGTCACGGCATGACTCTCGGAGAACTTGCGCGCTACTTCAATGGCGAATACGGGCTTCACGCTCAACTCACGGTCGTCGCGATGCAGGGTTGGCAGCGCGGCGACTGGTTCGACGCCACCAGCCTCGCCTGGATTAATCCCTCTCCCAATCTGCGGAGCCTGTCGGAGGCCATTCTCTATCCGGCCATCGGGCTTATCGAGACAACAAATGTATCCGTTGGCCGCGGCACCGATACACCATTTCAGTATGTCGGAGCGCCATGGATTGATGCCCGCGCCCTGGCACATGACCTCAATGCGCGATTCTTGCCCGGCATCCGCTTTGTACCGGTGAACTTTACACCGGAGTCGCCTTATCCCTATGCGAAGCAGCTCTGCCACGGAATAGAACTGGTGGTTACCGATCGCAATGTGCTTGACACCCCGGAGCTGGGGCTTGAGATTGCTGCAGCCCTCCACAGGCTTTATCCCGAGCAGTACCAGCTGGGCAAAATTGATACTCTGCTGGCCAACCGCGAAGTGCTTCACGACCTTGAGTCCGGCCGAGATCCACAGCGTATCGATGAGGATTGGCAGCAGGCCCTTCAGAGCTTCGCAGACAAGCGCAAACCGTATTTGCTCTACTGACCCGCAAATAATCGGATTCTATCCAGCTTTGATGCCCTCATCCTCAACGATGGTGATGTACTTGTCGATGGGCAACTCAGTTAGTCTTTCGGTTTTGCCGCCGGGCGCTGGCCACTTCACCTCCAGCCAGTCAATCTTCGTTCGCGTGCCGATGCCAAGTACGAGGCGTGGATCGTGCGATGACAAAAAACTTCCGCCTCCGACTTTCATTCTGGATCGTTTGAGATCACCGGCCTGATAAGTCACGCGAGCGCCAACTGCGTCGCGGTTCGATTTTCTTCCCACCAGCTTTATTCCGAGCCAGTGATTGCCTTTGGCTGCGGTGTTACGCAAAAGAAGAGGAGCGGCATCATTTACGGAGATAAGGATATCGACGGCGCCGTCGTTATCGAAGTCACCGATGGCGAGACCTCTCGCGGAAAGATTCCTCGAAAACAGTGGACCACTCTCCGCGCTAACGTCTTGCAGAGTTTTGCCGTCGTTGTGAAACAACAGCAACGGCTCGCGATAGATCACATCTTTCAGCATGGTCTCGATCAGGTCATCGGGGTTGCCGTTTGCGAGGATCAGATCGAGATTGCCGTCGTTGTCATAATCGAAAAATTTGAGTCCCCAACCGCTCATCAGGCGGGTGGCCGCGCCAATACCTGTTGCGTCCGCCTGATCATCAAATGTTTCATCGTGATTGTTTTGATAGAGGGAGTATTTCTCGTGGTCGATGTTGGCGACGAAGAGGTCCATCCAGCCGTCGTTATTGAGGTCCGCTGAATCCACTCCCATGCCCGAACGAGGTCGGCCCGTATCGCTGTATCCCACACCCGCCAGTGCGGCGATCTCCTCAAATTTACCGTTACCCCGATTCATGAAGAGAAAATTCGCGGCGGTGTCGTTCGCGACAAAGAGGTCCATCCGCCCGTCATTGTTGAGGTCTGTAGCTACAGCGCCCCACGCTTTGCCGAGATATTTGGCGATTCCCGACGACTGGCTGACATCCGTGAAGGTTCCATCGCCGTTGTTGTGGAATAGCCAGCTCGCCATCGGCTTGTAAAGGCGAGGAACACAGTACCCCGGCTTGTTGTAAGCGGTGCATGGAAGGTTTTTCGCTTTGCTGAAGTCAACGAAGCGGCAGACAAACAGATCGAGCCGTCCATCGTTGTCGTAGTCGAACCACACTGCGCTCGATGACCACCCCGGCGCCGCGACTCCGGCCTTCTCTGTAACATCGGTGAAGGTTCCGTCGCCGTTATTGTGATACAGAATGCTTCTTCCGTACTGCGTGACGTAGATGTCCGGGAAGCCGTCGCCATCGTAGTCGCCGACAGCCACCCCCTGGCCATAGCCTCCGCCGATCACGCCGGCTTTTTCTGTTACGTCGATAAATGTTCCGTCTCGGTTGTTGCGATACAGCGCGTTGCGCAGCGGCGGATTGGGATCGTAGAAATCACATTTGCCGCTGTTCACTAGATAGATGTCCATCCATCCATCGTTGTCATAGTCGAGAAAAGCGCAGCCTGCTCCGGTTGTTTCCGGTAGATATTTCTCGGCAGATTTTCCTGCAGTATGAACCCAGGTGATTCCGCTTGCGGAGGCCAGCACCTCTTCGAAGGGATAGGCCGCAACAGCCGGCAACGCTGAGGCGAATCTGCTCAAACCGGCGAATCCGGCGGCACCAGCAATCGTCCCAAGGAAATGGCGCCTCGACCAGGCTGCAGTGCTTGACGCGGAGCGGATCAATGCTGATTCGGTCCTCCGGGGGCGGCGGCGTGTTCCACAGCCTCCTGCAGAGTGAACTGGCGCTCCGCCTCCGTTTTGCGTCCTGTGCGGGAATATGCCGTGCCGAGGCTGTAGTGTGCTGCAGGATTTGAGGGTTGAAGTTTCACTGCCATTTCGAGCGGCGCAACTGCCTCAGCATAATTCTTTTCAGCTGACAGGGAGACACCCAATCCTAAGTAGGCGTCCCCGAAATTCGGATCGAGCTGCGTCGACTTACTGAAATGCTTGATAGCCTCGCTAAAATCTCCAGCCTGGCGTGCCAGTTCTCCTAAGACATACTCGGCGCCTGCATTCGTCGGATCGATCTTGAGTTCCTCTTGCAGTTCACTCTTCGCCTGATCCTGAAAATCAGCGGGAGGGTTCGGCTTCGAAAGCAGCAATCGCGCCAGTCGGAAGTGGATGCCCGGATAACGCGGATTCTCCTCGAGAATTTTGCGATAGTCCTTCTCCGCCTGGTCCCACTTGCCCTGTAATTCACTCGCTTCCGCGTCTAACTCAAGCGCGGGCAGTGAATTGGGTGCAGTCCGGGCTAACTGTTCCGTTGCTTGATTCGACAGATCGGAATAAGCGTGCACCAGAACGTACAACACTTCAGGATCATGAGAAAACTGCTGGTTCAGGATTCGAGCGAATTCCAGCAAGGAATCCCAGCGCTGCAGCAATGTGGCGCAACGAACACCATCCAGGCTGGCCCTCTTTTGCAGCTCTTTGTCTGTAGGGTGTGCCACAGTCCTTGACAGTAGCGGCAAAGCTTCAGAACAATGGCCGCTCTCAGCAAGCGACGCAGCATGCTCGGCAGCGCCTGAACTGGCGGGTGCTGTCTTGCTGGAAACCTGGGCCGGGCACAATGCGCTCATCGCGACTGCGAGGAAAATCAGAGGGAACAGCTCAGAGAGTCTATGCATAAAGCCAAAGGGGCAGCCATTGAAGAATGTCTGCCCCCGAGTTTATCAGCCGCACCTAATAGTAGAACTTCAGCGCGAACTGGATGTTTCTTGCGGGTTGTGAGGTATTGATCAGGCCAAAGGCCCCGGAACTGCACTGCTGGCCGTAGGAACAGGAATAACTGACGTTCGGATGTCCCAGTTGCACATTGTTGAAGGCATTCAGGAAATCGCTGCGGAACTGCAGGTACTTCGACTCGGTGATGTGGATGTTCTTCATCAGGCCGAGATCTGTGTTGCTGAATCCCGGACCCGACACCGGTCCTTGTGCCGGACAGTTGCCGAAGGAAAACGGAGTTGCGGCTCCGTTTACGACAGTGCCGTCCGACGGTTCAGAATATCCGGAGGGGCTCATCCATTGGTATCCCTGGAAGACGCCACTGGAACTGAAACTGTGTTGGCGCCCGAACACCTGCTGAGTGCCACAGTTTGGCCGAGCACCGCGCGAACCGGTGTTGGAAGAATCGGTCGCGTTATAAACGGCCAATGGGAAACCGCTGTGGATAGAGACGATTGTGGAAGCCTGCCAACCGCCAACGACCGCATTGACAGCACGATTCATGTTACTGCCGAATTTCTTGCCCGTTCCAATCGGCAACTCGTAGGTGGCATAGGCAGAAAGTATGTTAGGCGAGTTGTAGTAGCAGCTGGCGTAATCCGCTCGCGGATTGTAAAGGTTTTGGAAATACGGCGATGCCGGAGTGGCCTGCGTGGCTGCTCCCCATGTGCCGTAATACCCGCTGTTGTTTGTCAAACAGTGGGACCAGGTATACGCGACCTGGCCTTCCAGCCCATTGGAAAAGCGCTGCTGCAGAACGGCCTGCAGGGCGTTGTAGGTCATATACCCGGTTGAAGACGTTCCGGATACAGTCGAGATGTCGGCAAGCAGCGCAGGATTGCCCTGGAAATAGAGGCCAGGCTCAACCTGCCCATTGATCAACTGCTTCTGCGCGTAAGGTGTGGGAACCATCAGGTGATCGCCCTTCTGCCCGACATAACCAATCTGGAATGTCGTGGACGAGGTCACCGCTTGCTGCGCTGTCAGGCTCCATTGCTGGGACAACGCAGGCTGAACCTTCGGCGCCCAGACCAACAAGGTTGCTCCTGCAAATGGATCGCCCGGAACGCTGCCTCCCGGTCCCTGCTGCGTCATATAGGAGGGTGTGTTGTACACGGCTGTAACCTCAGGCGGGGTGAAAGGAGGATTTCTCGGAAGCCGAAGGTTTGTGCCTGTTCCTTCGAGGTAAGAAGAAATCGTGTACGCCCCGCGAAGAACAGTCTTGCCTTGCAACCACGACGGCGACCAGGCAAAGCCGAAACGCGGCTGAAAATCCGGAAGACCATAAACAGAGTTATAGAGCGAGCGGCTATTGCCGTCGACCCCCGCATATTCTACTGCGCCGGTGACAAGGTTCACGTTGTCCTGGAGGTTATTAAGTTCAACCCAGGGGGTATGCGCTTCATAACGCAGGCCAAGATTCAAGGTGAGGGTTGGCGTAACGCGCCAGTCATCCTGACCGTATCCGGCGAAGGTCCACGAAAACTGGTGCCATGTCGAACCAGTCAAGTTTCCCTTGCCGGTTGCTTCTGGGTAGCCGAGGAAGAAATCGGCTCCAGGATCACCCGAGAATCCGCCTGCAAACAGAATGGAGCCGAATCCGCCACTGTTGCCGGTGTAGAAGGTGTTGATACGGTACCGCCACATCTGGAAGCCTGTCTTGATGACATGCTTGCCGCGGGTAATCGTCAGCCCATCGTTGAACTGGATCACAGTGTCCGCAAAGTCCTGATTCACGACAGGGTTGCCGATGTTGGTCAGAATCGTGCCAGGGTTTGGTTGTGGCGCGGTGCCGCCTCCAAACCCAAGCTGCAACAGCCCTGGACCGCCCGTATTGGCATTAGCGATGCCTAACTGAGTTCCCAAGTTACCGATGGTCGGGTTGAAGCTGGCTCCGGTCAAAAGCGTGATCCAGCTTGTACCGAAGCGAAGCTCATTCAGGATGGTAGGGCTGAATGTGTAAGTAAGGGATCCGACTACGTTGTGGATCGGGGCGTGCGTGTACGTGTTGGCAAATATGGGAAGAGAGTTGCTCTGCGGATCATTCTGATACGCCTGCGAGTAGCGCCCGTCGAAATGGAGCCTTTCAGAGACGTTGTAGTCAACCTTGATATCACCCTGATCCGCATTGTAGGCCTGCGTGACGACATTCACTGCGTTGTTGATGGGCTGATCATTGATCGGCGTGGGATAGAAGCTGGAGGCAAACAGATTTTGTGCAACTATATTTTCCTGCGACAGGGGAATCTGGTTATTTGGGTAAGGTTGGCCTGTAACAGGATCCTTAAGCTGTGTTCCCGGCAGCAGGGCGCTAAAGTCGCCGTTGCGTTCAGCATTCGTGAACACGGTAATGAAGTTGCTTGTTGCCGGGTGATCGAAGCGCTGTCCCTGATAATCTGCGAAAAAGAACAGTTTGTCCTTGAGGATCGGGCCTCCGATGGTGCCGCCGAACATATTCCAGCGCAGAGCTGGTCGCGCCAGTACGTTTCCGCCGTTGAACTTGTTCTCCCACTGATTGGCATTCAGGACATCGTTGCGGAAGAACTCCCAGACATCACCGTGGAATTGGTTGGTCCCGGATTTAATCGATGCATTGACGATGCCGCCCTGGAAGTTACCGAACTCGGCCGGCGCATTCGAGGTGATCAGGTTGAACTCCTCGATCGCATCAGGTGAGGGCGTATATCCCAGCAGGTTATCGGAGGTCTGGTTGTTGTCCATACCATCCAGGATGAAGTTGTTGGACTGCTCACGATTGCCGTTGATGTATGGGCGCCCGCCGCTCGCGGTGTTGTCTCCGTTGTTGAAGGTTGAGTTGTCGGGATGGACGCTGCCCGGAGCAAGCAATGTCAGCTCGACATAGTTGCGAGTGGCCAGGGGGATGTTGGTGACGGCTCTCGAATCGATTAGCGTGCCGACCTGTGTCGTATCGGATTGCAACTGCGCGGCTTCGCCAGTGACCTGAACGGTGTTGGTAACTGCACCTACCTTCATCTTGAATGCGAGGCGTGCCGTCTGGTTCAGCACCAGAGTGATCTTGGATTGAACAGCAGTTTCAAAACCGGGAGCTTCCACTTTCACCGTATAGGTCCCGATGGGGACGTGGGGAAAGTTAAAAATGCCGCCGTCTATCGTTTTCGTGCTGTAAATGTTGCCGTGCTCGGTGTCAGTTACCGTGACCGAGGCGCCATTCATAACCGCGCCGGCCGCGTCCGCGACTGTGCCGGTGATCGCCGCCGTGATCTGCTGACTGTATGTCGATTGACAGACGCACAGGCATGCCAGAAACAGTACCAGCGCGAATCTCCTCAATAAGATGACTCGTTTCATGCTGCCTCCGATTGCTCCAGTGTTGTGCAGATCACGTTGCCGTACCGGAAGGACCGGTACGGGAACGATGATCGCTTTCCCAAGGTCAGACTTCGATTGCAGTCGACTTGTACAGCTGTCTATACAATAATGGGCATGAATTAAGACGTCAGTTGAGTTCTTGCTAAAGGCTTGCGACGGAATTAGGGACAAGCGTATGTCGAAGTACCCAAAAAATCAACAAAATTTTGAAGCGATTTTCAAATTCCTCGACTTCCAGGTTCGGACTGCTACATGATCGGGGCAGTTTCCGAATCCCGGCACCTGTCTTGGTTGAGGCGGCAGAAATCATGAACCAGATCCCGATCGCTGAATCATTGAAAACCTTAGCCGTACGACCACTCCGCGCCATCTTGTCCTATTAGCCTTTGGAAATCGGGGGAAAAGTGCTTCGAGAATTCCTGAAGATGAAACCTGGCCTGTACAAAGCGAGTCTGTGGGGTTCACTGGTGCTGAGCTTGGTCTTCGCTGGCGAATGTCGACCGCTTCGTGCCCAGCAGGATGGGCCAAGAAAGCCCCTCGAGGCTAAGGTCGAAGATGGGGCGGAATACCGCTGGCTGAATAAACCCGTCCTCGACTCACGTTTACTGGACAGCATGGAAGATCTTTCGCACTGGACCTTTCGCGGCGAAGGAGAGATGACGCTCTCCGACGCGTACAAGAAGGATGGCCGATACTCCTTGAAAATCCAATCAACACACAACATCGCGCGCGTCGACGGAAGCGGCGAATGGGAAGATCTCGTCGCAACACGCAAGGTTCCTTCTGAGGATTGGCGGAAATACAATCGCATCTCTCTGTGGGTCTACGCAGACGTCGCCGGCGCCCCGGCTCTTGCCGCTTCTTTCACACTGCACAATGAGGGCAAACATATCCTGCCGGACCAGTACAACGAGGGCCGTGACGAGTCGCTTCTGCTGAAAAACCATGCCTGGACCCATCTCGTGTGGGAGATTGCACCGCTCGATCGCGACAAGGTCACCGCGCTCGACTTCGCATACAGCCTGCCCAAGATGTTTCCTGATCCCGCCGACCACACGATTCTGTATATCGATCAACTGGAGCTGCAGACTGTAGTTCCCGATCATGTGGAGGGCTGGGATGTTGCCGCCGGCAAGATCGCCTTCAGTCACAGCGGATACACGCTCGGTTCCTCAAAATCTGCGATCGCCAGCGACCTCGCTGCGCGCGAATTTTCGGTTATTGATCAAAGCACAGGCAAGGCAGTCCTTACCAGACCTGTTGATGAAAGGAAAACCGGCCTTGGCACCTATCAGGTGTTGGATTTTTCCTCGCTCGCAAAGGCGGGAACCTATCAGCTTCGTGCCGGCAACGAGCTTACCCGGCCGTTCGTTGTGAGCGACGACGCCTGGAGGAGCAGCGTCTTGAAGGCACTGAACTTTATGTACAGCGAGCGCTGCGGAACCGTGATTCCGGGAATTCATGAAGTTTGTCATCAGGATGATTACACCGTCCACGGTGATAAGCGCATCATCGTTAACGGCGGATATCACGACGCGGGCGATCTAACGGCTACCGGAAACGTTACCGGCATGACCTATGCCTTGTTCTCCTATCTGGACCGCTTGCAACAGCAAGGAGAAGATCCTGCACTTCGAGACAGACTGCTCGAGGAAGCAAAGTGGGGACTCGCCTGGATTCTTAAGACCAATTTCGGAGACGGCTATCGCAGCACTGGACAGTTAATCAGCTACTGGACCAATGGAATCATGGGCGACGCGGACGATCGTTTTGGTCAAGCGGTGAACGATCCGGAATGGAACTTCAGAGTAGCGGGAGTTGAAGCGCTCGCCGGCCGCGTATTGAAAGAGAGCGATCCGGAACTTGCGAACCGCAGTCTGGCAACGGCGAAAGACGACTGGAAATACGCTGTCGAAGGCCTCAAGACTGCACCCCCTCCAGCAGAGGTCTACGGTGCACAGGACGAACTCGAGCGCATTTCCTTCGGCGCGATTGCCTCCGTCGAGTTATTTGAGGCGACCGGTGACCGGATGTATGCCGATGAGGCGATATCTCTCGGGAGTCTCATTCTGCAGTCGCAGGAACGCCATCTCCAGCCATGGACTGTTCCCCTGACCGGCTACTTCTATTCCAGCCCCCGGCGCACCAGTCTATTTCACCGCTTCCATATCGGAGAGGAAGAACAGCCAATCGTTGCTCTTGCCCATCTCTGTGAAGTATTTCCCGACAACCCGGACTGGATCAAATGGTATTCGGCGATCATGCTCCACTCTAAGTACTATCAGCAGGCAACCGCGGCACTCAATGCGCCCTACGACGTGCTTCCCGCCGCTATCTACAGCGAAAGCGAAGTCCGTTTGATTCCAGAGACCGAGAAGTGGAGGCCTCTGAGAGCAGCCGACCGTGATTCGTATCTTGAGCAGGTCCGCAACGGAGTGCCATTAGGTGGGGGCTATCTATCTTCGCAGGTTTCCGGTGTGGTTTAACTTTCGCGGCAACTCCAGCATTCTCCTTTCAGAGACGAAAGCTCTGTCTGTAGCAGCGCGAATCCGTAATGATCCTGATGCGAATGACCTGGCAGAAAAGCAAGCGGAGTGGTTCGTGGGGCGCAATCCTTTTTCAGCCAGCGTTATGTATGGCGAAGGGTACGATTGGACTCCGCTCTACAGCGTTCGCTCCGGCGAAATGGTAGGCGCTCTTCCCGTAGGCATTGAGACTAAGGGTGACAACGATGCGCCGTATTGGCCGACCCAGATCTGCTGGACATACAAGGAAGTGTGGACGCAGCCGGTCGGAGAGTGGATATGGCTGATGCGGGACCTCGACGGCTCAGCCGTCGTTCGGGGCGTCACGGATCCGGATAATCATGCTCCCGTTGTATTTCACGATCCGCGCACGGGCCTCACCAGGACAGCGATGCCTGCGGATGGCACCTTTCGTCTTAACTTGCCGCAGGGAAACTACGCTGTACAACAGGGCGCGACGCGTACAACGCTTACGGCATTGTCCGCCGGTACGTACAGAGTGGAACTGCGGCGTGACAAGGCGCTCGATTTCAAGATCAGTGCCGAAACAGAAGGTACGGATGATGTCGTTCTACGCGTCACCGGTCGCGGCGAGGGAAAGCATCTGTTCTCGATCAGGGCTGACAACCTCGAAATCGATGGAACAGACAAGAAAACGGTAAACGTGGACCCGGGAAAGACTGGCGAAGCAGTCTGGCGCGCCCGCATCGTGTCTCGCGACATACCGTGGGTGGCCGTCATCATTCCGGATGATGCGATCGATCTTCGCAGGGAAGTTAGCGGCGTGTCGAATTCCGAAAGCCAGCGATAGCATCAGAATTTACTCGATTTATCGGACCGCTTTTTCCTTGCTAATTCAAGGAAGGACCGTAGGACGGGGTTCTCGTGTTGAGGAGACCACGCGATCACCATGTCGATGAATGCGGCTTGATCGGCGAGCGGCACGAACACTAATTCCTCGCTGCTAAGCGCCTCAGCACCTCGTGGCAGTATAGCCACGCCCTCTCCTGCTTCCACGAGAGCTACCATTCCCGGCGAAACGGTCGCCGTAGCGCTGATTCTCGGCGAGAATCCAGCTTCGGCACAGAGAGTGATCACCTTGTCGAAGACTGCGGGAGAGTATTTACGGTCGTTCAGAATGAAGCGTTCCCCGGCCAGCTCGCGAATAAATATTCCCCGCTTCTTCGCCATCGGATGGCTCTTGTGCAAAACCGCACAGAGCTGTTCCGTCTGGAAGTGTTCAGATCGAAGAAATGCCGCGAACGCCGGCTGAACAGGACGCGTAAACCCAATATCGATAGCCCCCGCCCGCAATGCCTGATGTTGCATGGCGGGAGCCATCTCCACAAGCGATAGTTGTACGTCGTGAAAGCGATGCCTGAATTCTTTAATGATGCGGGAGAAGAATGTGCCGGTACCACCTACAAAGAAACCAATGGTAAGAGTCCCAATTTCCCCTCGCAGCGACTTGCGTGCGTTTGTAACGGCCTTATCGGCGGCAGCGAGGACAGCGCGGGCATCCTCCAGGAAATGCTCCCCGTGGCCCGTCAGTCGAATGCGCCGGTTCTTCCGATTGAATAGTTCTACTCCTAATTCCTCTTCCAGATCGCGGACCTGCTCGCTGATTGCCGACTGAGATACATGAATCAGGCGCGCAGCCCGCGCAAATCCTCCATTGTCGGCAACGGCGGTAAAGTAACGCAGGTGTCTCAGCTCCACAATAAGAAATTCTATATCAATCATTCCATCGGTAATTCCGATAGATATACACAGAATAAAGTACGAATCCGCGACACATGGATGCGAGTCCATTAACAATGCGGTTTTTCCGTGGGTTGCCTTGAGCGCTTTCGGAGAGAGGCCTGTCCAGCTTTGTGGATTGTTAAATTAGCCCTTGATCGCCCTTATACCTTCATCATCCTGGCTCTGCTCATCCTGATCATGAGCCCGGTGGTGATCCTGCGAACGCCCACCGATATTTTTCCGACCATCAATATTCCGGTTGTGGCTGTCGCCTGGCAGTATACGGGCCTGAATCCGGAAGAGATGGAAGGTCGGCTCACGACGCCTTATGAAAAAGCGCTCACGACGCTCGTGGACAACATCGAGCATATCGAGTCGACTTCGTATAACGGCGTGTCGGTGGTCAAGATTTTCCTGCAGCCGGGCGCGAGCCTGGATACAGCCAACGCGCAGGTTACAGCAGTGTCGCAGTTCATGCTCCGGCAGCTTCCGCCGGGCACGCTCCCGCCGGAGATCATCAATTTCAGCGCGTCCAGTGTTCCGATCCTTCAATTGGGCGTGTCAGGCAAAGGTCTCGATGAGCAGCAACTCGCGGATCTGAGCCAGAACTCCGTCCGGCCTCCGCTGGTGACTGTGCCCGGAGCTGTGCTCCCGCTGCCCTATGGGGGTAAACAGCCCCAGATCACGGTGAGCATGGATCAGGAGAAGATGCAGTCAAAGGGGGTTTCGCCGGGCGACATTCTGAATGCAATGAATGCGCAGAATGTGGTGCTGCCTTCCGGAACTGCAAAAATCGGCTCCGAGGAGTACGACGTTCGATCCAACGCCGCTCCGCACTCCATCGAAGAGCTGGGTATGATGCCGATCAAGCAAGTGAACGGCGCGATCGTCTATCTTCGCGATGTCGCAACGGTCAGCAGTGGTGCTTCATTTCAGACAAATATCGTCAGGCAGGATGGCCGTCGTGGAGTGTTGATCAGCGTTCTCAAGGCTGGCAACGCGTCGACTTTGAGCGTGGTAAAAGGTATCCGCGACCTGCTGCCCCGCGTGGCACAGACAGTTCCTCCGAACCTCAAGATCACTCCGCTGAGCGACCAGAGCGTATTTGTGCGCTCGGCGGTTTCCGGCGTTATCCGCGAGGCGGTGATTGCCGCCGCTCTAACCGGCCTGATGATTCTGCTCTTCCTGGGCAGCTGGCGTTCCACTCTGATCATCGCCGTCTCGATTCCGCTCTCCATCCTTACTTCGGTGATCGTTCTGAGCCTGCTGGGTGAAACCATCAATACGATGACGCTCGGAGGCCTTGCTCTCGCCGTCGGCATTCTGGTGGACGACGCGACCGTTACGATCGAAAATATCGAACGCTTCCTTGAGAACGGCTACGAGCTGCGCGAGGCGATTCTTGATGGCGCCGCGCAAATCGCTGTACCGGCTCTTGTTTCGACACTTTGCATTTGCATCGTCTTTCTGCCGATGTTCTTTCTCAATGGGGTTGCGCGTTATCTTTTCGCCCCGCTGGCGGAGGCGGTCATGTTTGCCATGCTTGCCTCCTATATTCTTTCGCGGACACTGGTGCCGACACTGGCTGTCTACCTGTTACGCGTCAAGGAGCATGGCCTGTCGCGAAATCCGTTTGTGCGCCTCCAACGCGGATTTGAACGGACGTTCGAGCGGGTGCGTGCTTCGTATCAGTTTCTGCTTACGCGGATCGTCTTCTCGCGCAAGGTTTTTGTACCGGCGTTTCTGCTCATCTGCCTTTCTGTTTTTCTGCTGCTCCCATTCCTTGGACAGGACTTCTTTCCCAACACCGACTCCGGAGAATTCATTCTGCATATTCGGGGCAGAACCGGAATGCGCATTGAAGAGACTGCGCGCCTGGCCGATCTGGTGGAAACCTCCATCCGCAGCAAGATCCCTCCACAAGAACTCAATAACATTCTCGACAATCTGGGCCTGCCCTATAGT
The DNA here is from genome assembly GCA_963721995.1 of uncultured Acidobacteriaceae bacterium. Lineage (GTDB taxonomy): Bacteria > Acidobacteriota > Terriglobia > Terriglobales > Acidobacteriaceae > Silvibacterium. The sequence goes on from CAVRNK010000039.1 coordinate 141,453, forward strand.
CCCATGAACACCATGCACAGCACTTCCGGCATTATCGGCGCAAACGGAGGCGACATCATGGTGACGCTGAATGAGAAGTACCATCCTACCGCGGATTATGTGCGCGAACTTCGCAGCACGCTCCCACGCGAATTTCCCGGCACGATCTTTTATTTTCTGCCGGCTGACATCACAACGCAGATCCTCAACTTCGGATTACCCGCCCCTATCGACATCCAGTTGCAGAGCAACGACATTGCAGCAAGCACCAGGGAGGCGACGGCAATTCTCCAGCAATTACGGCAGGTGCCGGGGCTCACCGATCTTCGCATCCAGCAGCCGACAAATTACCCGACGCTTGACGTGAACCTGGATCGGACCAAGGCGGAACAGGGAGGATTCACCACCCGTGATGTAGCGCAGAGTATGGTGAACAGCCTCAGCGGCAGCTTTCAGATCACGCCCATGTTTTTCCTGAACTACAAGAATGGCGTCGACTACAGCCTCGTCGCTCAGACCCCGCAGTATCGCATGACCACGCTGCAGGACATTCAAAATATTCCGGTCAACTCTTCAGGCCCGAGCGCTACGCCTCGCGCGACACCGGAAGTGCTGGGTGATCTGACATCTATCAGCCGGGGCCAGGAGTTGGCTGTTGTTTCGCATTACAACATCCGCCGCGTCGTCGATATCTATGGAGCCGTGCAGGATCGCGACCTGGGCGCTGTGGCGAAGGATGTTGAAGCGATTGTTCATCAGCACGAGAAGAATTTGCCACGCGGCATGTTTATCTCCCTGCGAGGCCAGGTTCAGACGATGCGCAGTTCCTACGTCTCCCTGCTCGGCGGCCTGGTTTTCGCCATCCTGCTGGTGTACATGCTGATCGTGGTGAACTTCCAGTCCTGGCTGGATCCGTTCATCATCATCACGGCACTGCCGGCAGCGCTGGCGGGCATCGTAATCTTTCTCTTCCTGACACACACGACGTTGAGCGTGCCCGCGCTGATGGGCGCAATCATGTGCATGGGCGTGGCGACGGCAAACAGCATTCTGGTTGTGTCCTTTGCGAAGATCCGGCTCGCGGAACACGGCGATGCGATTCTTGCCGCGATCGAAGCTGGTGCGACACGATTCCGCCCGGTCTGCATGACTGCTCTTGCGATGATCATCGGCATGGTGCCCATGGCCATGGGGCTCGGCGATGGCGGCGAGCAGAATGCACCATTGGGACGCGCTGTAATTGGCGGCCTGCTTTGCGCCACAGTGGCTACGCTGGTTTTTGTGCCGGCGGTCTTCGCGATGCTACATGGGATAGAAAAGGCGAGTCAGGCGCGCTCTTGCCCGAGCAGGAAGAACAGCCACTTCACGCATAGGTCCAGCAATTGCCTAGAGGCCGAATCAGGACGAACAGACAGCAAAAGAGAGGGTCAGGGCGATGCAACATGACACCGGGTATGGCAAGGGAATGATGGATGCGCAGGAGAGCGAAATGTCCAGAGAAGACGAGTCCACCCATGGTATGCGGACCGAAGCTCCTCTCGTGCTCGAAACGAATCGAAAGCTCGGGCATGGCCCTGTCGTTGCTTGCATCCTGGTCGCTGTCGTCCTTGGCGGATTTATCGTTGTGGGCATCCGGTCTCGTGTTCGCGCGGAGGAAAAGCTCTCGGCGACAACGAAACACGACGCTATTCCACCCGTAGCTGTTACTACCCCTGGCCAGGGAGCAGGACCGCTCGAGATCACCTTGCCGGCGGATACGCAGGCCTTCATTGATACACCGATCTATGCGCGCACCAGCGGTTATCTGCGTCACTGGTACGCAGACATCGGCACGCGCGTCAGTCAAGGGCAGGTGCTCGCCGACATTGAAACGCCTGAACTCGATCAGCAGGTCGAGCAGGCACAGTCGGATCTCGCGACTGCCAAGGCAAATCTGGAGATCGCACAAATTACGGCGGAACGCTGGCAGAAACTGCTCGCAAAGAATGCTGTTTCTCATCAGGAAGCCGATCAGGCAACCAGTGACTTGAGCGCACGTCAATCAGTCCTGTTCTCTGCGCAGGCAAATGTGCGCCGCCTGCAGCAATTGCAAAGCTACGAGAAAGTCTACGCCCCGTTCGACGGTGTAATTACGGCGCGCAACGTCGACATCAGGCTCGTTGATCCAGGCAGGCGACAGTAATTCGCCAAGGGCAGAACTCTTTCACATGGCATCGACTGACAAACTGCGCCTCTTTGTTCCGGTTCCTGAGGTGTATGCGAGCACTGTGCACAACGGTGACCGGATACCGGTCACTTCCGACGCCGACCCCAATCAGAAGTTGACGGGGACTATCGTTCGAAATTCGAATGCGATCGATCTATCCAGCCGCACGTTGAACGTGGAAGTGGATGTAGACAACCGCGACCACAAGCTGTTGCCGGGCCAGTACGCCTTTGTACATCTGCCGATTCCATCTTCCAGCAAATCGATGACGTTGCCTTCGAATACGCTTCTCTTTCGTGCTGAGGGACTCCGAGTAGGCGTGGTGCGAAACGATCGCGTGCAGTTAGTGCCGGTACAGATAGGACACGACTACGGCGCGACGGTTGAGATCATCTCCGGTCTCGCTCCGCAAGACCAGGTCATTCTGAATCCTTCCGACTCGCTCGCGCAGGGAGAACGAGTACAGGTTGAAAAGGGAGACGGCGAATGAGAAGAATCACGATTCTGACCTTCGCCGCGATGCTTCTGCTAGTCTCCGGCTGCATGGTTGGACCGAAATACAAGACACCTGCGGCGATCGTCGCCCCGTCCTTCAAAGAAATGCCGCCTGCGTCTTCTGCCGGGCAGGACCAATGGAAACCCGGGCAACCGGCTGATACCAAACTCAAGGGCGATTGGTGGACCATGTTTGGCGATCCACAATTGAATGCTCTGGAGGTTCAGGTCGATACTGCCAACCAATCGCTCAAATCTGCAGAAGCTAACTTTCGCGCAGCGCGCGCTCAGATCGGCTACGCCCGCTCGTATGAAGCGCCAACCATCGGAGTGGGACCGAGTGTCGGCGCGGTTCGCGATTCCGCCCACGAGCCGTATTTCCCGGCACTCAAGCGAACAACGGTACCGGGAATTTCATTCTTCCGGTTGATCTAAGTTACGAGGTTGACTTGTGGGGTCGCATTCGGCGAGGCGTAACTTCGGCCCGCGAGCAGGCTCAGGCGAGCGATGCCGATCTGGAAAACGCCCGGCTCAGCCTGCACGCAGAGCTTGCGATGGATTACTTTCGCCTGCGTGATGCAGATGCGCAGATCAAGCTTGTTGGACGATACGGTGAAAGCCTACCAGCAGGCGCTCCAACTCACTCAGGACCGCTTCGAAGGCGGGGCCGCGCCGCAATCGGACGTGGCTCAGGCTAAAACGCAACTCGATCAGGCGCTGGTCCAGCGGACTGATCTGGGAGTGCAGCGCGCGCAGTACGAACACGCGATCGCCGTGCTGATCGGCAAGCCGCCGGCAGAGCTGACACTGCCGCACCTTCCGCTCAATCTTCAGGCGCCCGCGATCCCACAGGTTCCCGTAGCCATGCCTTCAGTGTTACTTGAACGCCGTCCCGACATTGCCGGCGATGAGCGCAGGATGGCTTCGGCCAACGAACAGATCGGCATTGCAGAGGCCGCCTACTACCCTACGCTTTCGCTAAGCGCCAGCGCTGGTTTTCAAGGAACCTCGATTCTCAACTGGTTCACCTGGCCGAGCCGATTTCTGGGCTGTGGGCCCTACGTTCTCAGAGGATTTATTTGACGCTGGTCGTCGGCGCTCCGCAAAGAACATCACCATTGCCCAGTACGACGGGACGGTGGCCAATTACCGCCAGACGGTGCTGACGGCGTTTCAGCAGGTGGAAGATAACCTGGCGGCGCTGCGTATCCTGGCAACCGAAGCTCAGCAACAGCATGAAGCCACAGCATCCGCTGAGCAATCCCTGGACCTGTTCCAGACGCGCTACGAGGGTGGAGTGGATACCTATCTGCAGGTTGTGACCTGGCAAACGGCTGCACTGAACAACGAGCGAAATGACCTGGATATTATGGAGCGTCGGCTGGACGCCGACGTGCTGCTGATCAAAGCCCTTGGCGGCGGATGGGACAACACAAAACTCCCCCACCTGTGAGTGCGGTAAGAGTGGGGCTAATCAGCCCGGCCAGTTGCAAAAGGCAAGCACGCTAGACCTCTTTACCGGCGAGATTCGGGCGACTACTTCCTTGCCTCTTCCAGTCTCGCTCGTTCAGACTCTCAACTTACTGCATTCGTGACAAGGGGATCGGCGATCACCACTCTGTTCCGCCCCGTCCCCTTAGCGTGATAAAGAGCTGTATCGGTGAGATTCAATATCGCCTCGACTGGCATCGCAACATAATCTCCGCCCAGCGCAATCGCCCCAACACTCACGCTGATGTTTGTGACGCCATCCATGATGGACCCGCCCTCCGATACTGCCCTGCGTATTTGCTCAGCGCGCTCAGGCAAACGTCGCGCATCGCACCCGTTCAATACAATCAGGAATTCCTCACCGCCGTAACGGCCGATGGCGTCATCGGCTCGCACTGCGCCGCGCAGGCGTGCCGCCACTTCACGAAGCACCGCATCACCCGCCAGATGACCGTGGACGTCATTGATTCGCTTAAAGTGATCGATATCGCATAACAGTATGGCCGTGGATTGCGAAGATTGAAGGGCGCTATGGAGGAACTCCAGTATTCTTCCCCTGTTCCAGAGAGAAGTAAGGGCGTCATGGGTCGCCCGAAAACGCATGTCCTCACGCGCGGCTACCAAGGTGTCTTCCAGGCGCAGAATTCGCTGGCCGGTCCGCAATCTCGCCTTCAGTTCTGCCGGATTGCACGGCTTTATCAGATAATCATCGGCGCCGGCATCGAGTCCGGCCACCAGATCTTCTCTCGAGTCCTTGGACGTAAGCAAAATCAGATAAATATATCGATGCCCATGCATCGTGCGCAGTTGATGGCAAACCTGTGGCCCATCCAACTCCGGCATCATCCAGTCCAGCAATGCCAGTCTCGGGCCATCGTTCTCCAGAAGCTTTTCGATCGCGTCGCGACCGTTTTCCGCCGCCGTCACTTCGTACCCAATCTGCCGGAGCATCCTTTCCATGATCATGCGAGAAACCGCATCATCGTCTGCAACGAGGATTTTCACAGCACCGTCTCCTGACAGAGCGCATTCAAGGCATCCACTACGCGGGCAAGCTCGGGCTTCAACTCACGTAACCCCAACTCGGCGCCTGGAAGATCTCCCGATTTGCCTGCGCCTTCAACTCCCGCTGCCAGCCCGGCTGCTCTCTGTGCGGCGAGATTCGACAGAGCCCCCTTGAGAGAATGAGCTGCGAGCGTCAAATGCGCAGCGTTGCCGTCTTTCAGCGCGTTCGTCATAACCTCCAACTGCTTTGGGAAGTCGTCGCGAAATGTATTTACCAGCTCAGCAAGAAATTCTCTTTCATCGCCGATCCTCTCCAGCAGTTCGCGAGCGTCCACTGCTTCCTGGATAGCCGCAGGCGGAATCGGCGCGGTCTGCTCGGCTGCGCCGCTGTCGCGGGTCTTCTGCGTCACGTATTTGTCCAAAACTTCATCGAGTTCCTGAGAGCGAATTGGCTTTGGCAGGTAGCCATCCATACCAGCTCCCAGGCAGCGTTCACGATCGCCCTTCATAACCAAGGCTGTCATCGCGATTACGGGAAGATGCCGTCCCGTCTCCTTTTCCATGGCTCGCAGCGCGGTTGTTGCCGCGATGCCGTCCATCTCAGGCATCTGGACGTCCATCAGAACCAGGTCATACTCTGCATTCCGAATCGCTTCGAGTGCCTCCCGCCCGTTCTTCACGACCGTAACGCTGTGGCCACGCTTTTCCAACAATCGCGTGGCCAGCTTCTGGTTTACTTCGTTGTCCTCTGCCAACAAAACCCGCAGTGTTGCGTTGGCGTCCCGGCTATGCTCAAGTACTGTGCTGGTAATCATCTGGGTCTCACGATTTTCGGCCATAGCGCCTAATACCCGTGCAATTGCCTCTCGTAGCTCCGCCTGCCGGATTGGCTTCATAAGATACGCGGCAACGCCCAATTGCTCGCAACGCGCTGCGTCACCGTGCTGCTTCCCGGAGGTCAGCATCATAATGGTGGGCATCCGCGAGCGATCTTCACCTTGGATACGCTCCACCAATTCGAACCCATCCATTCTGGGCATATGCATGTCGGTAAGAATCAGCTGATAGGGACGATCAGCCTCCCGCGCTGCATGCAATATGGCCAGTGCCGACTGCCCGTCCGGCACCAGCTCCGGTTCCATGCCCCAGCCGGCGAGCAGACGTTCGAGAATTCGCCGGTTCGTACGGTTATCATCCACCACCAGTACGCGGGTTCCCGCCAGTACACCCTGATGCGAAGATCCCGCCTTTGCGATTGCGGACTCCAGGCCGCACTCGAGTTCGATCGTAAAATGGAACGCCGATCCTTTGCCGATCTGGCTTTCAGCTCGAATGTTGCCTCCCATCATCTCTACGAGGCGGCGCGAAATGGTAAGTCCGAGTCCGGTCCCGCCATATTCACGGGTTGTAGAAGTATCGGCCTGACTGAAGGAGTGGAAGATGCTCTCCAGCTTCTCGGGTGCAATGCCAATGCCAGTATCAGAGACAACGAAATGGAGCGGATATCTGGTGCCGTTCGGAAGGGAAGTCCCGACTTTTAAGGTCACCTCCCCCTCGAGCGTGAACTTGATCGCGTTTCCCACCAGGTTCACGATGATTTGGCGCAGCCGATTCGGATCTCCGCGGAACACGTTCGGCACGGCAGAATCTACGTCGCACAGCAATTCCAGACCCTTCTCATCCGCCCGCAATGCCAATGTGCGAAGGGTAGTCTCGAGGCACTCGCGGAGATCAAAATCAATCTCCTCCAGTTCCACCTTGCCGGCTTCGATCTTTGAGAAGTCCAGAATGTCATTGATCACCGACAGCAGAGATTCCGCGGAAAAACGAACTGTGTCCAGATAGTCCCTTTGCTCTCGCGTGAGCTCCGTCTGGAGGACCAGTTCCGTCATGCCAATCACGCCGTTCAAGGGCGTGCGGATTTCGTGGCTCATATTCGCCAGGAAATCCCCTTTGGCTCGGCTCGCCGCCTCGGCGGCTTCCTTGGCAGCCTCGCGCTCGCGTTCCACCTGTTTTCGTTCTGTAACATCGTGCACAAACGCCGCAAACATTTGCGTCGCGCCCGACCGCAGGGAAGAGATTGCCATCTCGGCGGGGAATTTGTGACCATCTTTGTGGCGTGCAACGATTTCAAGTCGCCGCTGCATTTCGGTCGAACCGCCTTCTTCGAGCAGTTCGCGCAGGCTCGTTCCCATTTCGTCAGTTTTTTGATCCAGCAGAACGAATTGATCGAGCGGCCGGCCCTTGGCTTCACTCTTGGTCCAGCCAAACGTTCGCTCTGCCTGCGGATTCCAGTGTTCGACACGAAGGGAAGCGCCAAAGCCGACGAAAGCATCGAACGCCGTCTCCACGATCTGGCGATAGCGCTTTTCGCCGCTTCTCAGTTCCATGGCCTGGAGCGTGAAGCGACGGTCAACGATCGACAGCACGAAGACCAGTCCAAGCATCAGGAGCGTGACCAGGGTTATTGCGGCAATGCCCAGGTCCGAGATTTTCACGGCGTGCCGCAGGTCGGCTGCCGCTAGCGGCATGGGGACAAAAGTCGCTGCAGCCATGCCGACATAGTGCATCACCGGAATAGCTGCCCCCATCGTCAAAGCGCTGACGCCTTTCCACCAGCCCCAGTTTGTCCGTCTCGCCGCGGAACCTGAATGTCAGGAAAAGTGCAACTCCGGAGATCACAATAGCCAACACTACGGACAAACTCACCAGGCGGAGCGAGTAGTGGCACATCGCCGGAAGCCGCATCGCTTCCATACCGATGTAATGCATGGCGGCGATACCGCTCCCCATCGTCAGGCTTCCGATGACGACTGCCGTGACTCCGAGCGTTTTGCGGCTCACCACAAACAGGGCGATACCCGACGCAACAATCGCCGCCAGCATGGAAATCAGCACTGTCGGCCAGTCATAGAACACCGGTACCGGTAGCCGTAGGGCTTCCATACCGATGTAGTGCATCGACCAAATGCCGGTGCCCATGGCAACCGCCCCGCCGCTCAACCAGAAGAAGCGTGCTCTGCCGCGTGCAGATGTCACACGTCCCGCCAGGTCGAGAGCAGCGTAGGCGGCAAGGATTGAAATGAAAATGGAGAGCGCAACGAGGCGATAGTCGTAGTGGCCCTGCAGAGCTATCTGACCTTCAGCCATCGGATGCCCCCTTATTGTGGTTTGGTGGTTACCAAATAATTACCTTAGTTCGGGTTAAAACGAGAAGGAAATAACGCACTTCCATCGCAAGGCCCTTAAAGTGGGTACTTTAGTAATTTAAACACGGCAGCCCAGGCCACCACGATCTCAAGGACGGCGAGTAGGAATGCCGCGTCGAGCGCCCTTCTCGATCACTCTGCGCAGCCGGGAAAATCGTATTTTGTATAAAGTTACTGCTGTGAATTCAAACGGGGAAAGCGGCGATTCGGAAGCGGCGAACGTCTTGCTGCCGAAGACGGCGTCCCGCACCATCTGGTGCATTAACCATTTGACTCGGAGGAAATCGATCTATGAAGCATTGGGCGGCATTTCGCAGTTGCCGGAATTCCATGATTGCCTGCATTGCCGTGGCGGCGTATTGTGCGGCTCTTTGTCCGTGCCGGGCAGCAGCTCAAACCCTCGCGGCCACTCCGCCCATGGGCTGGAACAGCTGGAACCATTTTCATCGCACGATTGACGACAAGACGGTGCGAGCGCAGGCCGACGCGATGGTTTCGACCGGCATGCGAGATGCCGGGTACATCTACGTGAACATCGACGACACATGGCAGGGCGAACGCGACGCCCAGGGAAACATCCAGGCAAACAGCAAGTTTCCCGACATGAAGGCCCTGGCGGATTATGTTCACAGTAAAGGGTTGAAGATTGGTATCTACTCCTCTCCCGGCGCGAAGACCTGTGCGGGCTACGAGGGCAGCCTGGGGCATGAGGAGCAGGATGCCGCAACGTACGCGAAATGGGGTTTCGATTACCTGAAATATGATCTGTGCGGGCTGCGCACGGAGATGAAAGCAGCGCCTACGCCCGAGGCAGCGCACAAGATGATGGTGGATGCCTACATTAAGATGCGCGACGCGCTGCGCAAAACCGGGCGGCCGATTGTCTACAGCCTGTGCCAGTACGGCAATGACGCTGTGTGGAGATGGGGAACTGACGTCGGCGGCAATCTGTGGCGCACCACCGGAGACATTAACGACCACTACGCCCGCATGGTCGACATTGGATTTAGCCAGGCTGGCCTGGCGCGCTTTGCAGGACCCGGGCACTGGAATGATCCCGACATGCTGGAAGTGGGCAACGGCGGTATGACCGAAGATGAATATCGCCAGCACATGAGTCTCTGGGTGATTCTGGCCGCGCCGCTGCTGGCCGGCAACGACCTGACCTCCATGACGCCCGAGACGATTGCCATGCTTACGAATCGCGAAGTGATCGCCATCGATCAGGACCGGCTCGGCAAGCAGGGAGACCGCGTGAGCGCGGAAGGGCCGCTTGAGATCTGGGCGAAGCAGCTCGCCGACGGATCGAAAGCTGTAGGCGTCTTCAACCGGCACGCGACCGCACTTTCAATTCCCGTGGATTTCAAGCAACTTGGATTTCGTAAGTCGGTGCGGGTTCGCGATATCTGGCAGGCCAGGGATCTCGGCAGCATGAAGGATTCCTATACCGTTACCGTGCCACCACACGGGGTGGTATTGCTGCGGGTTAAATGATCCGGTAGCTGTCGAAACCCAACGTTCATTTCATTGAGATTGGAGACGAAGTGGAGATTACAGCGCGCAGGAAGTTTCTGAAGCTGGCAGGAGCCGGTGCATTAGCGTACCGGCGGTTATGGGCGGGACCGGAGCTTACGGTCAGCAGGGCTCGACCAATGGGCAAATTTCCGATCATGGTTCGGGCATGTTCGACGTCAGAGCATTTGGCGCGAAGGGCGACGGCACGACGATCGATACGCCTGCCATCAACCGCGCGATTGAAGCTGCGTCAGCCGCCGGTGGCACTGTTCGCTTCGCTGCCGGACAATATTTGTGCTATTCGATCCGGCTGAAGAGCAGCGTCGCGCTGTACCTCGAGCAGGGGGCGGTGATCATCGCTGCCGACGCTCTGCCGGAAGGACAATCCGGTGGATATGACGAGCCGGAGCCGGAGCAGGCCTGGGAGGCTTACCAGGACTACGGGCATAACCACTGGCATAACAGCCTCATCTGGGGCGAAGGCCTTCACGATGTCTCGATCTATGGTCCGGGGCGTATCTGGGGCAGGGGATTGACGCGCAGCAACGATCCGAAAAGCCAAAACCCCGCTAACCGGCGAACCAGCGGTGTCGGAAACAAGGCCATCAGCCTGAAGAACTGCCGCAATGTGCAGCTGAGGAATTTTCAGATCCTGCAGGGAGGCTGGTTTGGAATCCTTGCAACTGGTGTCGACAATCTGCTGATCGACGGGCTCACAATCGACACCAACCGCGACGGCATGGATATCGATTGCTGCCGCAATGTGCAGGTCGCGAACTGCGCGATCAATTCTCCGTGGGATGACGCAATTGTCCCCAAGAGCAGCTACGCGCTGGGTTACGCCAGAGCTACCGAAAATCTGACTATCACCAACTGCTATCGTGACCGGGGCGTACGAACTCGGAACAATGCTCGACGGCACATGGAAGAAATTCGATCCGTCGGCGAAGGTTCCTCACACCGGACGCATTAAATTTGGCACGGAGTCGAATGGCGGATTCAAGAACATCACCGTCTCCAATTGCGTTTTCGAGGGCTGCCAGGGACTGGCGCTGGAAACAGTGGACGGTGCGCTGCTCGAAGATATGGCGATTACCAACATCACGATGCGCGATTTGGTCTCAGCGCCGATCTTTCATCCGCCTCGGCAGCCGGTTGCGCGGACCGGCGGAATCGACGAAGACGGGAACGCTGCAACGCGTCATCCTGAGCAACATTGTTTGCTCGAATGCAGCTTCGCAGTTTGGATGCATCATCAGCGGCGTTCCGGGGCACGAGATTCAGGATCTCCAGCTCCACAACATCTACATCCAGCATCGGGGCGGCGGCACAAAAGAGCAGGCTGCGGTTATGCCTGCCGAGAACGAACAGAAATATCCAGAACCGAACATGTTCGGAAACATGCCGTCGCAGGGCTTCTATCTTCGACACGTGAAGAACGTGACGATGAGCGATATCGAGATCGTTGCGATGAGTGAGGACGCGCGCCCGGCGTTGATGATGCAGAACGTGGAAGGAGCGGATCTCTTTCATATCAAGACGCCGGCCGGCGCTCCGGTTCTCGATCTCCACGACTGCAAGGACGTAACTGCACTGTGGGTGCGCGGACTCAAGGATGGTGCGCAGGGCTGACATACGGGCCACGCGGCTGCAATCACAGATGCATGCCTATCGTTATGGCAAGTAGGTAGGCACTTGTTTTGAGCGAGGGCAGGCCGGTTTGTCTTCTGGCTACACGCCATCGCGTGGCTTGTTCTTCCGCACGTAATCCGTATCCTGCGTAGGCTCAGATTCGCACTCGATGGCGATGGTGGTGATTGGGGAATCCGGCGCTTTTTCCGGAAGGCCGATGAGCTTGGTCTGAAAGTCGTCTTGCGTGAACTTAACTTCAGTTCCGCCTTTCACTAGATGCGCTGACTTCACCTTCGTGCGCAGACCGCTGATGGCGACGTATTCGCCGGGCCAGAAGTGCACATGCATGTAGAGGGTGTTGCCGATGCGCGTGAAGCTCGCATAGTTCGACCGCCGCACCTGGCACAGGTCAGACTGATAGACGGTGTGGCCATTTGTGTTCATCCACTCGCCCACCTCGGTCAGAATGCGTATCGATTCTTCCGGAACCGATCCATCGGGCTTCGGACCTATATTCAGCAGGTAATTTCCGCCATCGCGCACGCACTGTATCAGGTTACGGATAATTGTCCGGGCCGACTTCCAATTATCGTCAGCTCGTTGATAACCCCAGCTGTCGTTGAGCGTCATGCACGATTCCCACGCTCTCCCGTTGGTCTCTGCCACGATCTTTTGTTCTGGAGTCGAGAAGTCGCCAGGCAGTTTGTTGCGGTTGTTGACAATGATATCCGGCTGCAGCCTGAAGACCATGTCGTTCATCTTCACTGATTCCCACCCGTTCACATCGAGCGGCCAGGAAACGTCATACCACAGCACGTCGATCTTGCCGTAGTTGGTCATCAACTCCTCGATGAGTCCGTGCGTGTAATCAACGAAACGCCGGCGCGCGGCCTCGTCAGTGGCGCACCGCGCACCATCGGGATGATGCCAGTCCATCAGCGAGTAGTAAAAGCCCACGTGCATCCCTTCGGCTCTGGCGGCCTCCACATACTCTCGCACCACGTCGCGTCCCGGGCCTTGCTTGGGCGCGCAGTAATTCGTCAATTTCGTATCGAAGTTGCAAAAGCCCTCATGGTGTTTCGTGGTCATCACCATGTACTTCATGCCGGCTGCCTTGGCGAGCTTCGCCCAGGCCCGCGGGCAGTTTGCCGTCGGCCGGAAAGTCGTTGCGTGAGCCGTGTACTCGCCGATAGGGATGGCTTCATTCTCCATGACCCACTCGTGGCGCCCGATCGTGCTGTACACGCCGAAATGAATAAACATCCCGAAGCGCGCCGCGTGCCACCATTGCATCCGCTGCGCACGTGTCTGATCCTGCATGCTCATGCTCCCGGAGGCCGCGTTGCCGGTTTGTTCACTGCTGGCCTGGGCTAATACTCCCGGTGTTCCCAGCAATGCAAGCGATGCGCCGGCCCCTTTCATCATGTCGCGGCGAGAAAACTGCGGGCTCATCTATCACATCCTCGAAGTTCAAATTTGTTCTGATGCGATGTTGCATTGCTCGATGCTCGATGAGCATAGAGTGTTCCAGGCACAGCAATTATCAAATCGCGTGTCCCCTTTAAAGGTAAACCGATGCCAAGCCCCGCAGTCCCGCATTGTGAGACGAGTTGTAGATTTGCTGATTACATCGGCGGCCAGAGTGGAAAGATCTGCCTCGCCGGTTCCTCTCACCGCAGCTGAAGAATGATCGGAGTGTGATCAGATGGTTTGGGTTGCGACCGCGGTACCTTGTCGATCTCGCAACTTTGCAATCGGGAGGAGAGCTGCGGCGAGAGCAGAAAGTGGTCGATACGGATACCACGGTTGTTCTCAAATGCCTTGCGGAAGTAGTCCCAGAATGTGAATTGGCCGCCCTGCCCAGGATGCAGCGAACGGAAGGCATCAATGTAGCCCAGGCTGAGATAAGTCCGATACCACTCCCGCGGTTCAGGTTGGAACAGGGCATCGTGCATCCAAGATGACGGTTTGTGGCAATCGATGTCTTCAGGAATCACGTTGAAGTCGCCGCCCACAACAGTAGGGATATCGCTCTTGCGCCAGAGAGCCAGTTGCCTTCCCAGCCGGTCCATCCACGCCAGCTTGTACGCGAAGTTTTCGCTCCCAACTGGATTGCCGTTGGGCAGGTAAATATTGACAATGCGGATCTCGTTTATCACCACTTCAAGAAAGCGTGCGTGGCTATCCGTCTCGTCTCCAAGCAGAGTAGTGCAGATCGTCTGGATCGGGTGTCGCGACAGCACAGCCACGCCGTTATAGGCCTTCTGCGTGACGGCTGCGCTTTCGTAACCGAGCTCCTTGAAAATCTCGCCGGAAAATTCGGCGGTCTTGAGCTCCTGAAGCAGCAAAACATCTGGATGATGCTCGTTCAGCCACGTGGTAACTGGTTCGATGCGAGCTCGAATGGAATTCACGTTCCAACTGGCAATAATCACAACTCTCCCGTCTTGTTCCGCGTATCTGTCTCTTGACTTTTTTACCTGCGCCGAATAGAAATGTCATCCGCGGTGGGGCGGGGTAGTGGTTCTTAACTTCGATCTATTGCGCCACGAGATAGTTTCCGTAGCCGACCATCACCGTCGAGGCGATCAATAGAAAGAGCCCGCAGGTTACGAGCAGCTTTGTGCGCCTGCTGGTATCGTGCCACTCTTTCAACGCGATCCCCCACAGCGTGGCAAAGATGATGATGCTGGCCATATGGAGTGTCCAACTGGAAAAATCGTATTTGCCCATGAGCGTCTGGCCCATTGAATAAAAGAAGAACTGGAAGTACCAGATGACGCCGGCCGCCGAAGCCAGCAGGTAATTGACGACAAGCACACGCGGCCGCAAGCGCGCATCCGCGGCAAGTTCGCGCGGATCGGCTTCCATTAGAGTCTCGCCGGTTGTCGTTGAATCTCCCATCGGGTTTGTACCTGGCGCACCCAGAAATTGCGCACCGGAGCGGTTGCGGATAATGAGAAATGCCGACCAGATGAAGTTCGTGAAGAATCCTCCCCAGAGCACCACGACTAGAACAGGAAGGTTCTGCCAAAGGTCCGCTCGGCCGTGGGATCTGAGATCGGTCCGCGCGATCAGAGCGATTTGCTTGCCTGCGGCCAGTCCATACGCGAAGCAGGAGCTCATAATGCCGGCGAAGATGGCTACTGCCAGACCCTTACCGAACGAGTAGTCGCGCTCACCCAGAGCGGCCTTTTCTTCAGCGGGAACTTCTTTCTCCTTTGAATAGCCGGCTAAGCCGTTCACAGCAATGGCAGCCATGCACACCGCAACCCCGGCCAGAATGATCTGCCCCCCGGTTTGGTGAGAGATGACAATGATCTGGCCGCTGAAGATGGGAGGCATCAGGGTGCCGAACGCGGTGCAGAATCCCAGCGCAATAGCGTATCCCAAGGCGATTCCCAGATAGCGGATCGAGAGGCCGAAGGTGAGCCCGCCGATGCCCCAGAGAGCTCCCCAGATGACGGCGTGCCACAGCGATGTGCTTGGGGCAGCGTGCAGGACCGCCCACAGATTCGGAACGAGCAGAGATGCCAGGACCAGTGGCGCGGCGATCCAGGCCGCGAAGCCTTGAATGATCCAGTAGATTTCCCATGACCAGCGCTTGATCGGCCGAAAAGGAATGAAATTGCTGGCGGAGGCGAGCCCGCCGATCCAGTGATAAAGTACGCCGAGAAGCGGATTGGGTCCCAACGATCACCTCGCTGCTCTCGAAATCGGCGCGCTTTCGGATCTGCCGCACGAGGCCAATCGCATGCTAACGCACTCGCATCGCGAATGTGAAACAGAATTTCTATTGAAAAACTTTGCCATAAGCGATTAAACTGCGCGTGTCGCTGAAGCTCCGGAGGGGGTCGATATGGGATCGGAGAATGCGGGTTTCGATGGAGTGAGTTCCAGTGCGATGAATGCTCTGGAGAACCTGAGCATCGAGGTGCCCTCATGGGGATTTGCCAATACCGGCACCCGTTTTGGCAAGTACCTTCAGCCGGGCGCGGCAACTACGGTAGAAGAGAAACTTGCCGATGCAGCCCAGGTAAATGCGCTCACCGGTATCACTCAGCAGCTTGCTCTCCACGTGCAATGGGATCTTCCCGCGGGGCTTGAGGACGCTGGAAGGACGAAGCAACTGGCGGGGAAGTATGGAATACGACCGGGCTCTATCAATCCCAACCTGTTTCAGGACCAGGAGTACAAGTTTGGATCGATCTGCAATCCCGATCCGGGCATACGTCGCAAAGCGGTCGATCACCTGTTGGAGGCGGTGGAAATAGCCAAGGCGCTCGGATCGAAGGACGTCTCTCTCTGGATTGCCGATGGCTCGAACTATCCCGGCGCGCAGAGTATCCGCAACAGGATCGGCTGGCTGCACGATGCCCTGAAAGCAACCCACGACAGCCTCGACCCGGGCCAGCGGATGCTGGTGGAATATAAGCCGTTCGAACCGGCCTTTTATCACACCGACGTGGCGGATTGGGGTATGGCAGCGCAACTTGCGCAGGCAGCAGGTCCGCAAGCATGTGTACTTGTCGACACCGGCCACCACTATCAGGCCCAGAACATCGAGCAGATCGTGGCTTGGCTGCTGCATTTGCGGCTGCTGGGCGGATTCCATTTCAACGATCGCCGCTATGCGGATGACGACCTGACCATCGGATCGATCGACCCTTATCAGGTTTTTCGCATATTCCACGAAATCTTCAGCGAACCGGATGCCGCAGTTTCCGGCGAGATCGCCTACATGATCGATCAAAGCCACAACATAAAGGGCAAAATGGAGGCCATGGTTCAGACCGTGGTCGCAGCCCAGGAGTTGTATCTTAAGGCGGCGCTCGTCGATCGTGAACAGCTCGCAGAACTGCAGGCAGAGGCGAAGACCGTGGAAGCAGAGGAGTGCCTCCGTTCGGCTTTCTGGACCGATGTGCGTCCCGCGCTGCGCGAGTGGCGGAGCAAACGGGGCCTGCCTGAAGATCCGCTGCTGGCTCTGCGCGAAAGCGGTTATGTAGAGCGCATTGAGAGAGAGCGCCGGGCGAAGAATGCGACAATGTCGGTAAGTTACGCATAGCGCCGTAATGCAATAGGGAGATTATTTTCCTTTCGGTATATCGAGCTGGAGTGCGTCGTTCCCGCGAGGCCTGCGAGGCGCGGTTTTCTGCAGCGAACCCGCTATTTAGTCCTGACCGCAATGAGGGCGGTTCAGCAGCACCAACCAGGAAATGAGGATGTATGTCAGTCATTACAGAGACGAAGGGTCGAGTCAAGCTTCAGCATCTGGAAGACGTGTGGGATGAGAGCGTAGCCGTCGGGATGGATGAACCGGAGCTGCTGCGTTACCGCTCCAACCTGCTCGGAGCTGACCTGCGGATCACAAATTTCGCGGGCGGCAATACCAGCTCGAAGGTGCGCATGGCAGACCCCCTCACCGGACAGCAGACCGATGTTCTCTGGGTGAAGGGGAGCGGCGGCGACCTTGGCAGCATTCGCCGGGCGGGTTTCGCCACCTTATATATGGATAAGCTGCTGGCTCTCGAAAAGCTCTATCGCGGGGCTGATCGCGAAGACGAGATGGTGGAGTACTATCCGCTCTGCACCTTCGGCCTCAATACCGTCGCGGCTTCCATCGACACCCCGCTGCATGGCTTTCTGCCATTCCGGCATGTGGACCATCTTCATCCGGACTGCGCGATCGCGGTTGCAGCGGCTGCGAATGGTATCGACAAGATGGAGGAGTTCAATCGCAGCTACGGGCATAAGCTGATCTGGGTTCCGTGGCAGCGGCCCGGCTTTGAGTTGGGGCTGATGCTCAAGGCTGCGATCGAGGACCGGCCGGATTGCGACGGCATCGTTCTTGGCGGGCACGGACTATTCACGTGGGGCGATACGCCTCGCGAGTGCTATGTGAATACGATCTCCGTCATCGACGAGCTTACGGACTTTGTCGAAAAGCACCAGCAGAAAAAGGGCAGCGCAATCTTTGGAGGTCAGCACCATATCCCGCTGGCCGATAAGAGAAATGTCGCGGTCGAGATCCTTCCGTTCCTGCGTGGGCGAGTCTCCTCACAGAAACGCCTGATCGGCAATTACTCAGACCTGCCCGAGGTGTTGGAATTCGCAAATTCGCACGATGCTGAGCGGCTGGCATACCTCGGAACCAGCTGCCCGGATCATTTCATCCGCACGAAGATCCGCCCCATGTATGTCCTCTGGAATCCGTCGAGCGGCATTGACGAATTAAAAAAAGCGATTGATGAACGCATCGCCATCTACCGTACGGAATACGCCGAGTACTATCGGAAGCACGCAGAGCCCACATCGCCGGCCATGCGCGACGCGAATCCCACAGTAGTTTTGATTCCCGGCATCGGGATGTTCAGCTTCGGCAAGAGCAAGCCGGAGGCCCGGATTACGGGCGAGCTGTATGTCAATGCGATTCACGTGATGAAGGGCGCGGCCGCACTCGAGGAAGGCCCACAGCCGGCCACGCTCCCGCAATGTGGATCAGAGGCGCTTGCCGAAGCCTTCCAGGTCTACAGCAACTACGTCGCGCTGCCCTCATCCGAGGCTTATCGCATCGAGTACTGGCTGCTTGAAGAAGCGAAGATTCGCAGGCAGCCGCCAGAGAAGGAACTGAGCCGGCAGATCGCGCTGGTCGTCGGAGGAGGTAGCGGCATCGGCCGCGAAGTTGCCCTGCTCGCGGCGGAGCGCGGTGCGCATGTGGTGGTGGCTGATCGCGACCACGAGAGCGCAGCACGAGTGGCCGACGAGGTCCGCGCGGTCAGCGGCAAGGAATCTGTAGTCTCGTCCTCGGTCGATATCCGCAGCCGAGATTCGATCGGCGAAGCTCTGCGCCAGACCGTCGCCGCGTTTGGCGGCGTGGACATTCTCGTCAACACCGCTGCGCTCTTCCCGTCTTCGCCGACAGGCGTGATCTCCGAAGCGCAATGGGCGCTTACGCTAGAAGTGAACGTGACGGCGAACTTTCTGCTCGTGGAGGAAATCGGAAAGGTGTTGCGCGATCAGGCGTTGACGGCCAGTGTTGTGCTCACCAGCTCGGCCAATGCCGTCGTGCCCAAGCGAGGCAGTGAGGCTTACGACGTGAGCAAGGCGGCGTTGAGTCATCTCATCCGCGAACTCGCCGTGTCGCAAGCCCCGAACGTACGCGTGAACGGAATCAGCCCTGCTACTGTCGTAAAGGGATCAACGATGTTTCCGCGCGACCGTGTCGCCGCTTCTCTGAAGAAGTACAACATCCCGTTTGACGAAAGCATGACCGACGACGAGATGCGAAATCTGCTGGCCGCTTTTTATGCGGAGCGCACGCTGACGCACCAGCCAATCGATCCGCGCATCTGCGCTGAGGCTATTCTGTTTCTGGCCGGTCCGAAGTCTCCCTGCACGACGGGGCATCTTATTCCGGTTGATGGCGGTCTGGCAGATGCTTTTCTGCGATAACCGAGCCTTTGAATGACGAGCAGCGATCTTCCCAATCTTGTTGCAATCGATCTAGGTGCGGAAAGCTGCCGCGTCTCGCTGCTGGAGTGGAGAGGCGCCACGCCTCACATCGAGTTGAACCACCGCTTCAGCAATTCTCCGGTGGTGATCGATGACGGCCTCCACTGGGACCTGAGCCGCATCCTTTCCGGAATCGAAGACGGACTGCTGCGTTGCACCGAAAAGACATCAGCTCCCATCGCGGCGATTGGGGTCGATGGCTGGGCGGTCGATTATGTCCGTTTGACGGAGAACGACCTTCCCATTGCGCAGCCCTTCTGCTATCGCGATCTCCGAACCGAGGCGATTGAAGTTGAACTCGAGCGCAGATCGTCGCGAGAGGAGTTGTTTGCTCTTTCCGGAGTGCAGCCGCTGCGCATCAATACGTTGCACCAGCTCATGGCTGACGAGCGCGCCGGAGTTTCTTCAACAGCGCGCTGGGTAAATCTGCCGGAGTATGTGCTGGCTCGCCTGGGTGGAAGGATCGTCGCTGAATTCACCAATGCTACCCACACCGGCCTTGTGGACGTTGCGAAGCGAGCATGGTGCCCTGAAGTTTTCGAATTGTGTGGATTGAATCTTGAGGCCGCGCCGGAGCTTGTCTCCACTGGAACGCAGGTCGGGACAGTGCAAGGCTCTCTGCGCAATCTGCCGGCTTTCAAAGAGACCCGGCTGATCGCGCCGGCCTGCCATGACACGGCGTCAGCTGTCGCCGGCATACCCATGAGCGGAGGCGATTGGGCGTACGTCAGCTCCGGCACGTGGTCCCTCGTTGGAACCTTGATCGAGGCGCCGATCAAGAGTACAGCAGCGTGCGCAGCGGGATTCACGAATCTTGGCGCTGCAGGCGATCGCATCTGCTTTCACAAGAATGTGAACGGCATGTGGATGCTCAAGCAAACGCTGAGTCAGCTTTGTCCGGAACAGAATCCGTGGCCCATGGCTGAGCTGGTCGCCGCAGCCGAGCTGGTGGACAAACCGGAGGGCCTGCTGGAGGTCGACGATCCGGAGCTGTGGGCGGCTGGCAATATGGTATCGCGCATCAACGACCAGTTGCGACGCAACGGGCTTCACACAATCGAGGAGCATCCTGCCTCGATGCCTCTGTTCGCCAGCCTTATCTTTCATAGTCTGGCGCAGCGATATGCTATCGTGCTTTCAAATGTAGAAGAGCTCACCGGGAAGCGGCTCAAAAGGCTTGCCGTCGTGGGCGGAGGCAGTTTGAATCAATTCCTGAACCGCTTGACCGTTGAAGCCACCGGCCTGCAGGTTTGCCAAGGCGTTGCGGAGAGCTCCACCGTAGGAAACTTCGCGGTGCAGCTTGCCAGCCTCGAAGGCGCGCCAAACTCGCCGGAGCGAATCGCTCACTGGGCGGGCGCTCTCAGCACTTCGGGCCATTGCTGACATGCGCATATCCCTCTTCATCACCTGTTACAACGACACCCTCTTCCCGCGGACCGGGAAGGCTGTAGTCTCCCTGCTTGAGCGGCTTGGACACACCATCGATTTCCCTCTGGAGCAGACCTGCTGCGGGCAGATGCATTTCAACACGGGCTATCGCCGAGAAGCATATCCGCTTGCGAAGCGATTCGTTTCGATTTTTCAGGACGCGGATGCGATCTGCATACCCTCATCATCGTGCGTAGCAATGATTCGTGACTACTACCCGGAAATTGCCCGCGAGAACGGTGACGAGAAATTCGCCGCGGATGTGAACAGCCTGCTGCCGCGCGTCTTCGAGCTTACGGAGCTATTGACGGATCGCCTGCTGCTCGATGACGTGGGCGCCTATTTCCCTCACCGCGTGACCTACCACGCGAGCTGTCATGGACTGCGCAGTCTTCACCTCGGAGACAAGCCGCTCCGCCTGCTGCGGAAGGTCCGCGGAATCGACCTCGTCGAACTGCAGAACTCCGACCGATGCTGTGGATTCGGCGGAACCTTCGCGGTGAAGAATGCCGGAGTCTCCGTCGCAATGCTCGACGAGAAACTGGGCGAGGTTTTGAGCACGAACGCCGAAGTCTGTACCGCATGCGATAACTCATGCCTGATGCACATACAGGGCAGGCTTCATCGCGAGAAGTCGCCGGTCCGAACCATGCACATCGCGGAAATACTTGCCTCCGAGGCCGTGCGATGAGCCTGATTACGCTGGATCCGCGAAAGGCCGAACCGTTCCCGAAAGCAGCGGCTCAGTTGTTGCAGGATACCCAGTTACGCAGAAACGTGGCCCACGCTACCGATGTAATTCAGCGCAAGCGTGCAGCGCTGGTTGCGGAAAAGGCGGACTGGCAGGCCCTTCGCAGTGCCGGTGCCGCTATTCGGCAGGAAGCACTGCTGCATCTCGATTCTTACCTCGAGCAGTTCGAGAAGCAGTTCACGGCGGCTGGCGGCCATGTGCACTGGGCCTCTGACGGAGACGAGGCGCGGCGCATCGTGATCGGTCTGCTTCGTGATGCGCAGGCAAAAGACGTCATCAAGATCAAGTCGATGACCACGGCGGAGATCGAATTGAACCCCAGTCTCGAGGCTGACGGAGTTCGCGTCTTCGAGACGGATCTCGCCGAACTGATCCTGCAGCTCGGCGCCGATCAGCCTTCGCACATCATCGCGCCCGCTCTACACAAAAATCGGCACCAGGTGCAGGAACTCTTTGCACGCGAAATGCACCTGCCCGAGCTGACGGATGATCCTCCGGCGCTGACGGAAGCAGCACGGCTCTACCTGCGCGCGAAGTTTCTCACCGTTCCGGCAGCAATCAGCGGCGCGAACTTTCTCATCGCCGAAACCGGCTCAATCTGCATTGTTGAGTCGGAAGGCAACGGTCGAATGTGCCTGACGCTGCCGGATACTCTCATCTCGATCGCCGGAATCGAAAAAGTAATTCCGCGATTCTCGGATCTTGAAGTGCTGCTTCAGACGTTGCCCAGGGCGGCGACCGGCGAGCGCATGAATCCTTACAACTCCCTCTGGACGGGTGTTACTCCCGGCGACGGCCCGCAGAACCTCCACGTGGTGCTGCTCGACAACGGACGGAGTAACTTGCTCGCCGAAGACATAACTCGCCAGACTCTGCAGTGCATTCGTTGCGCGGCCTGCCTGAATGCTTGCCCGGTTTACCGCCAGACCGGTGGGCACGCATACGGATCCGTGTATAGCGGGCCAATCGGCGCCATTCTCACCCCACAGCTGCATCACATGGAGTATGCACAGTCCCTGCCGTACGCATCCTCTCTTTGCGGCGCGTGCTACGAAGTATGTCCCGTAAAGATAAATATTCCCGAGGTCCTAGTCTATTTGCGCTCGCGCGTCGTCGATAAGAATAAGCACAAGCTGAGTTCGATCCTGAGCCAGGAGAGAATCGGCATGAAAATGATGGCGCGAATCTTTCTCAGCAACGATCGATTTGAAAAAGCGCAACGAATGGCGCGAGCCCTCGAAAAGCCGTTTGTCGGCAAAGATGGCTGGGTACACAAGCTTCCCGGGCTCGCAGGTCAGTGGACCGCAGGGCGCGATTTGGAAGCATTTCCCGAACAGACGTTTCGCGATTGGTGGCGAAGCCGCAACCGGCAGGAGAAGAACGATAGTGAGTAAGGAAGAGGTTTTGGCCCGCGTCCGGGCGGCACTGCGGGGCAAGAAAAAGGTCAGCAAGCCGTCGGCGACGGAGACCTATACGCGTAACGGCGCACTTGGCGCGGAAGAGAAGCTACTGCTTCTTGAGGAACGGCTCAGCGAATATGACGCAAGGGTATTCCGCTGTTCTGAAGCTGATTTAGGTCGACAGATCGCGGACGTACTTCTGAGCGGCGGAAAATCAAAAATGGTTCATCCCCCGGGACTTCCAGCTCAGTGGCTGGACGCGCGGATTTCATGGACTCCGGATTCGGACGGCACAACCGGACAGCTGTCTACTGCGCGGATCGAGTCACTTGATGGAGTTCTGACCGCAGCAACCGTGGCTGTCGCCGAGTCCGGCAGCATCGTGCTGCAGCACGGGCCCACCGAAGGCCGCCGCGCGCTGACGCTGCTGCCCGACTATCACCTTTGCGTACTCTTTGCAGAGCAGGTCGTCGAAACGCTGCCCGAGTGCTTCGACCGCTTGAGGCCAAACGCGACCCGGCCGACTACGTTCATCTCCGGGCCTTCGGCAACCGCGGATATCGAAATGACCCGCATCAAAGGCGTGCACGGCCCGCGATTTCTAGACGTCATCCTCGTGAATCATTCTGTCTAAAAGCGGGAAGTCAGCGCGCATCTACCGGTTGAGAGCGGTTTCCAATAGGGAAACTGATATAATGCGCGCATCCGGAGGTGCGGGTGGGACCAAAAATCAAACGGCTGTATCTTATCCCCATCCTTTCCAAAGCGCTTGACATACTCGAGCTGCTCGAAGCCGAGAAGAAGCCTCTTACCCTCGAGTTGATCTATCAGCGCTCGGCGATTTCCAAGACCAGCGTCTACCGGATCCTGAAAACCTTCGTGCATCGCGGCTACGTTGCGCAGACCCAGGATGGTGCATACCGGCTGGTTTCGCGGCCCAAAAAGATGCGATTTGGGTTCGCCGGTCAGAGCGCGGAAATGCCGTTCTCCGAGGCGGTTACCACCAGCCTTAAGGCCGCGGCGTCGTCCTCCGGCATCGAGCTCGTTATACGCGACAACCGCTATGACGCAGACACTGCGATCAAGAACGCAAACGAATTTGTCACTGAAGGCGTGGACCTGATAATCGAGTTTCAGATCGAGGAGCAAGTGGCGCCGGCGATTGCCCACATCATCGCGCGAGCCGGCATTCCGTTGATCGCAATTGATATTCCTCACCCGCACGCAACCTATTTCGGTGTGGACAACTATCAGGTCGGCTTTGAGGCCGGGGAAATGCTCGCCCAGCATGCCATTTCAAAGTGGAAATCGAAGGTCGACAGGGTGGTCGGCCTCGATGTTGCCGAAGCGGGTGCGTTTGTACAGAGCCGCATTAACGGAGCATTCGTAGGCGTGCGATCCCTCCTTCCCGACATCCCTGCAGATTCCTACATTCGGCTCGACGGTCGCGGACTGCGCGAGACAAGCGCGCGTGTTCTTGGCGATTTCTTCAAGAGGCATCCGCGGACCGAGCGCATTCTCGTTGCGGCAGCGACGGATACCAGCGCTCTGGGCGCTTTGCAGATCACCAGGCAGAGCCAGCGGGAAAAAAATGTAGCCATCGTCGGCCAGGATTGCATTCCTGAAGTGATGGAAGAGATGAAGAATCCATCCAGCCCGATCATCGGATCGATCTCTCACCAGGTTCAGACCTATGGCCCACGACTGATCCAGCTTGGAGTCGCTATCCTGCGGGGCCACGCCGTTCCGCCCTACAACTACGTGCAACACCGCGCGATCACAGCGGGAATGGTGCGCGAGGGCGCCGACCTCTAGCGTTCGCACGACGATTATCTTGTTCTCCCGGCTTGATCAGGTAGACGCGGCCGCGGCGTCTAGCTGCATTCGAATCATATATAGATTTCCTATTGACATCGGCTCTTTCTCTCGCACATAGTGTCTACGCATGCAAATCAGCCACGCTGTTGCACTTCCACGCCTCCGGGAAGCTCTTAGCTCCTTCTATTTGGTCCCGCTAGCCGCCATGCTCTTCGCGGTGCCGGTCTCGGCCAGCGGAGCAGCGACCTCGCAAAGCCCGATCAACCTGAAGTGCGACTCGATGACCACACCGATCGACTTGGATACGCCGCAGCCGCAGCTTTCATGGGAGTTGCAGGATCATCGCTTTGCCGCCCGGCAGACGGCCTATCAGCTGCAGGTGGCCACCAAATCGGAGTCATTGCTAAGCGGCAAGGCGGACGTATGGGACAGCGGCCGCGTCTCATCCGACAAGTCGGTTGGAGTGGCCTATGCCGGGCCCGCTCTCAAGCCCGAGCAACGCTATTACTGGCGGGTAAAGGTGTGGGACAAAGATGGAAAGCCTTATCCACTGAGCGATGCTACCTGGTGGGAAACGGGTCTGATGCAATCGGCCGAATGGCGCGGTCAGTGGATCAGTTTCGAGCATCCCGAAGAGAAGGCGATTCGCGAATCGGGCGCGCTATGGATCACCAACGACGGCGGCACTGGTTCGAAGGACTCCGATACGCAGCACGATTTCCGCTATGAGTTCACGCTGCCATCTGCTGTGCGGCGGGCTGATCTCTATGTCACCGGAAAAGACACTGCATCGGCGTGGCTGAACGGAAAGCAGGTGCTGGCAGCCGAGCCTCTGCCGCCATGGAAGCAGACGCCGTGGAAAAGCTACAGGGAGGTGGACGTCACGCCGCAGTTGCAGCAGGGAAGCAATCTGCTCGCCGTCGAGGTGACTCTTTATGCGACGAGCACCGGCAGCAGCTTCACTGCTGCCACTGTGAGCACCACTCCTATGAGCGCCTGCCTCTACATCGAAATGGCTGATGGCTCGGTCAAGCTGATTCGCAGCGACGAGAGCTGGAAGGCCGTGCTGAACGCGCCACCGGGATGGAATGCGCCAACTTTCGGCGAGTCATCATGGAAAAACGCCATCCGCTATGTTTCGAATGATCCCTCGCAGGCGGCCGATGTAGGCAGGCCGTGGCCCAACGGTCCGGTAAAGATGCTGCGCAAAGGTTTCGAGGTCGCGAAGCCGATCCGCTCCGCCCGGCTATACGCGACTGCGATGGGAGCCTACAAATTCTGGATCAACGGGATGGTCGTCGGTGATCAAATCCTGTCGCCCGGCTGGACTGACTACCGCACCCGGGTTGTCTATCAGGCGTACGATGTCACGGCCGATGTAAAGTCCGGCAGCAACGCGATCGGCGCTTACCTCGCGCCCGGATGGTACAGCACTCCGTTGCAATGGCTGCAAGAGCCTTTCAATTACGGAAGCACTCCGCCGGCGTTGAAGGCGCAACTGCGCATCGAGCACGCTGACGGTTCTGTTGAGTGGATCGCGACCGATGCGACCTGGAAGGCCGACATATCGCCAATCTTGAAGGCCGAAATTTACGACGGAGAAACCTACGACGCGCGGCGCGAGCAGCCGGGGTGGAGCACGCCCGCGTTTTCCGACGCTAAGTGGAATCCGGTTGAGGTAATCCAGCCGCACGAGCCTGCGATCATCGCCCAGGATTTCCAGCCCATTCGTGTGGATCGCCTGCTGCAGGCCAAATCAGTGACGTCGCCAAAGCCCGGCGTATACATCTTTGACTTCGGACAGAACATGGCCGGAGTTGCGCGCCTGCACGTGCAGGGCGCGGCGGCCACTGAAGTACAGCTGCGCTTTGCGGAAGTACTTAATTCAGACGGCACCATCTACACCGAAAATCTCCGCACCGCCAAGGCCACCGACCGCTTCGTTCTCTCCGGTAAAGGCACGGAAGACTACCAGCCGCTTTTCACTTTCCACGGGTTCCGCTACGTCGAGTTGACCGGGTTGAAGACAAAGCCAGCGATCGGGTCGCTCACGGCTGTTGCATTCCATAGCGACGCGCCGCTCACCGTGGACCTCCACACCGGCAGCGCCATGATCAACCAGCTGTGGAGCAACATTCTCTGGGGACAGCGATCCAACTTTGTCGGCGTGCCCACCGACTGCCCGCAGCGTGACGAGCGGCTCGGCTGGACCGCGGACGCGCAGGTATTCTGGCGTGCTGCCTCGTACGATATGGATCTGTCGCAGTTCTCGAAGAAGTTCGCCGGAGATATTCGCGGCACCCAGGCCGGAACCCCGATGTACGGAATCTTCGCTCCGGGCACTTCCACTCCCAACCCCGGCTACGGAGCAGGCTGGAGCGACGCCGGCGTCATCATTCCCTGGACCTCGTGGCTGCAATCGGGAGACACGCGGACCATCGAGCAGAACTGGGACGCGATGGAAAAATACCTCGCCGCGATCCAGGCCGAGAGCCCCGATTACATCTGGAGCAAGTCCGGCATCCCCTTCGGTGACTGGCTCTCGCCAGAAGGACCAACCAAGCAGCCTCTAGTCGCGACCGCATACTGGGCTTACGACGTGACGTTGATGAAGCACATGGCTCACGCGCTGGGCCGCGCTGACGATGAAAAGAAGTATGCCGATCTGTTCGAAAAGATCAAGGCAGCGTTTCAAATCACCTTCATACATGCCGACGGATTCATTGACGGCGCAGACAACGGGCCCTCACCCTTCGGCGCGATCAACAATCCAAATGCAAAAAGCAATGGCGGCGATACGCAAACCGGATACGTTCTCGCCTTACACATGCGGCTCGTTCCGGATTCTCTGCGCGACGCCGTCGGCAACAGACTTGTCGCCAAAATCCAAAGCAATGGATGGAAGCTGGGCACAGGCTTCCTCGGAACGCCTTATCTTCTGGCAGTTCTCGTCGATACCGGCCATGCTGACGTCGCATACCGGCTGCTGCTGAACACGGAATATCCTTCCTGGGGTTATCTCGTCGGCCACGGAGCCACCACCATGTGGGAACGCTGGAACGGCGACCAGATGCGCGGCGATCCCAGCATGAACTCTTACAACCATTACGCCTACGGCGCGGTAGCCGACTGGATCTACAGCTATGCAGCAGGTATCGACGCCTCAGATGCTGACGCCGGCTTCCACACCATCTATCTCCATCCGAACTTCGACTCTCGCCTCGGTGGCCTGCAGTTCCGCTATGCATCACACTACGGCGACATACGCTCCTCGTGGTCGATGACAGGATCAACCGTGCAGTGGAATGTCACCATCCCTCCGAACACAACGGCGCAGCTGCCTCTGAACGCCCACCAGCAGCGCGAGTATTCGCTCGACGGAGCCGCGATCACGAAGAGCAGCAAAATTCATGCTGTCGGCGAGACCAGCGGCCAAACGGTCTATCTGCTGCCGGCGGGCTCGTATTCATTCACCATTGCGGGTGGTCAGTAATCCGCGCTTAAGGAAGATAGAATACTTCTTCCATCATGGGAAAGCGCTCGCCCAGGCGGAGACCTTCAACCGGCGCAAAGAATGCTGACATCGCCTCCTGCCAGCGCAGATTCACCGGATCGTTCTCGATCTTCGACCACGTCGCCTCAAAGTCCTCAACCTGCATGGTTAGGACAAGCAATTCATCGCGCCGAAAGATCGAATAATCTGAGATCCCCGCGCGTTTCAGCAGGTCCAGCATCTCCGGCCACACCGCTTTGTGAGCCCGGTCGTAAGCCGGTCCGGCGCCTTCCTTCAGTCGTAAGAGAGACGCAACTCTTTGCATTTCGTTTCGTCCTTCAGTAAAGTCCGTCAGCGCGGCTCCTGCCCTGGCAGCGTTTCAAGCAAAGTCACCGGGCCAGTAATGCCCGAGGCCAGCGGCTGCAGGTTGTCCATGCCCTGCGGGATGAAGCGCACGCCATAGCGATCTCTTAGCAGGCGGTAATCGGGCAGTGCTTTGCCAGCCAATTCATTGATGGCGGTGTTTCCAACTATTACGCGAATGACGTTTTGCCCCGGCTTGACATGCGGAGTGAGATCCACACGATACGGCGGCTTCCAGACTGCCCCGGCCAACTGGCCGTTGACGTACACCTGGGCGGCCTCGCGCACCGGGCTCTCGAGACAGGCGCGCATATTGAGGTCGCCGAGTGGAGATGGCTTCTCGACTGCTCTGCCCGGACCGAAGTCGAGAATCACGCTCGCACCCGGAGCCGAATAGGCCGGCGGCAGATCGAATGTCGTTTGATAGGTAGCGAGGCCCGAATAGTAGCGGTATCGCGGATCATCGGTCCAGGAGCGAAGTTCCGGCATTGCGATTGTCTTTTGATCGCCGGCGAAGCTTAGTTCCCATTCATGCGAGAGATCGACTTCCTTTGTCGCCCCTTGAGGTCGCGTATGCTGTGCCGCAATGGCATTGTCCGAAAAGAAGATCAGCCGCGACCCATAAGATTCCAGAGAAAGCTGCACATTGGCAGGATCAGCGACGCCGACAACAGTCCCTGATAATGGATCCCAGAATTCCGCGTGCTTCGCCGTATTACGAAACTTCGCCGTCACTGTCTTCTCGTGATTGTCGGTATTTGCGACAAAGTAGAGATCCCCACTTGGAAGCTCTCGATGGATGAACCCGATCTCGGGTGTCGCGGGCGACAGCACCATATCGGGTTGCAATGCCTTCGCGAGCGCTCCGCCGACTTGATCGTCCTGCCCGACAAAGCGTGCCGAACTGATCTCTCCGCGAAAGAGCGATTGCGAGATTTCCTGGATCCGAGCCCCATCGCGTTCGGCGTTCGCGAGTCCGGGTGCGGTGGATGGTAAGTGGCGCGAGGCAATCACCACGCCTCCACGCTTCGCATAGTCCAGGATCTTCGCATAGGTGACCGGTGGAATGCGGTCGACTCCGGGCAGAACGAGAGCCTTGTAAGGAATGCCGACCTGATCAATCGCATCCGCATCGATGAAGTCCAGATTGAACCCGGCATCGAGAATCTGCCCGATGATTTCCGTGCCGAGAAATTTGCCCATCGATTCGTCGATTGTGACGTTGGAGCCTGTCTCGTCAAATCCGCCGATGGAGGTAGCCGCCTCGCCCTTGCTCACCCGCGCTCTGAACGACGCCCACACATCATCATTCGGCAGCAGTAAAGCTACATCATTGTCTGGTTTTCCCTGGCGCAGTGCGAAGCTCACCCGCTGCAGATATCCGGCGAGTTCCGGCATCACCGGGAACCACGGATTGTGAGCGTTCAGCGCTGCCGATGCATACATTCGCCAGCCCGGCTCCCCTGCGGTATCTGGCGAGTAAGGCCACCCATGGCCCACCAGCTGATTGATTCCCTGTAACAAGTGGAGATCCGCTTCGGCCTTCATATCCAGTGGCGTGGCCCGGAAAGCCGGCGAGTGCAGCCACGTCCACGTCTCCGATGAAATCACCGGGTGATCGAACAGATGACCGGCCGATGCCGCCCAGCGCGTATCTGAGAACTCGCGCCACATCAGCAGTGTCGCTTTGCCCTCACCTTCCGGCAGGTCCTCGAACCGATTGCTCGACAGCGTAACCGGCGGAAATCCGTAGGTCTGCGACCGCAGCAGCGTGTGGTGCTGCAGCGCCCACGCGTGCAGCGGCTCAAGAAAATTCTCGTTGGCGAGCTCCGTAAGCGTGCGTCCCCAATCGTGACGAATCGCCGCTGTCTTCGGTCCGATGTCCCCGATCAGGGCCGGCAAGTAAGGTTCGAGGTCATAACCGCGCCTCCGCCGGAATTGCTCGAGCAGATCAGGAGTCCAATCCGAGCCGTAGTCTTCCAGGCTATCGCTGAAGACGGCATAGGGAGGATGGTCTCCGAAGGCCTGCAGTAAGCGATCACCCACGACCTGCAGGTGTGTGGCAATCGCCCGCGAGTCGTAATGATCCAGGACAAATCCTTCCGCGCCCACCGCCGCCCGCTTCACCGTCATGCCTGTCCGGCTGGCGATAAAGAAGAGTGCGGTTTGTGGCTCGAATTTCTGAGTAACAAACAGCCGCCCATTCCGAATCTCCGATACGCGAACCGCCTTTCCCAGGTCCTGATTCGACATCACGCCGGGGACCACAAACGCGGCGAGGAAGCGTTCGCCAGCGGCTATATGCGGAACCGCAACCGAATCAGAGCCGGCTGATATCGGCACGATTTCGGTCCGCAGTTCTCCCGCCGCCTCAGTCACTGGTATGTCAGGCCCCCCGAATGGCCATCCGCTGCCGAGCGTGATGTCGACACGCAGCCCAAGCCGTCGTGCCTGCTCTGCAGCAAAGCGCAGCGCGTCGATGTGCTCGTCAGAGAGAAACGGCAGGTTACGGAATCCCGTCGACGGATCGTCCAGAGCGAGCGGATAGAGCGTCGTAATCTCGACACCGCCGATGCCGGCGGCTTTCATCTGCTCAAGCTCTCTCTGCAACTCAGGCTTGGTCACGGCAGGCCCAAACCACCACCAGCGCATCATGATCCGGCTGTCGTCCGGTGGATGGGTAAAAGACGCGTGCAATGCAGCCAGCGGATCAGGGTTCTGGCCGACAGCACTAAGCACCAACAAAAACAAAGCCAGACACGACAGGGATCGTGCGATGGCGCGGTCGATCCGTCTCGGCTTTGGCCTCGCGGAAAGGGGTAGCGACAGCAAAGTTTGATTCACGCGCCGAATGCTCCGCTGGGACAGCATATGGGCTGGCCAACTAAAATTCAATAGGCGTCTTCATTCATAACAGAATCGACAGCCCGCAGACCTTGTGCAAACGCTTCCAGGCTGCAATGCTTTCATTGTGGAATCTGGATACCCGGGTCATTCGCGTCTGTTTTGCTCTAACTACCGTGAACACTCGAAAGCCTATGCTCTTTTCCCGTTTTCCTTCCAGATCTAGCAGGCGCCGGGCGAATATCCTTCTCGCGGTCGGCACCCTTCTGCTTGCAGGTTGCCACTCGCCGAACGCGTCACCCAAAGCATCGCTCCAGATCACCCAGGTGCCCGCTGCCAATGCGGGAGGCCCGGCGCAAATGGGGTATATCGAGGGACGGGTAAGCGGCTTCATGCCCGGGCAGCAGATCGTTCTATATGCACACAGTGGCATCTGGTGGATTCAGCCCTTTGCGAACCATCCGTTCACCAACATCCAGCCCGATTCGACGTGGAGGAATTCGACGCATCTTGGCACCGACTATGCAGCCCTCCTGGTCGCACCCGGCTACCGCCCCACCTCAAAGGTCGCTACGTTGCCCGCTGTCGGCGATGGCGTTTTAGCGGTCGTCACCGCCAAAGGCAAACCGGCCGCGCCCATCGTCTCGAAGGTCATCCACTTCAGTGGATACGACTGGAACGTCCGAACTGCAAGCAACGATCGGGGAGGTGAGCCCAACGCCTATGCCCCTGACAACGCATGGGTCGACGCAAAGGGTTATCTCCATCTACGCATGCAGCAGCGCAACGGAGAATGGACATGCGCGGAGGTAAGCATGACCCGCAGTCTCGGTTATGGCTCTTACATTTTCGTAGTGCAGGACACCGGTCATCTGAGCCCATCCGGTGTTTTGGGCTTATATACAATCGATGACCTGCGGACAGATGACGTCCGTGCCGAACTCGACATTGAATTAAGCCGCTGGGGAAATCCGGCCAGTAAGAACGCGCAATTTGTCGTCCAGCCATTCTATGTTCCTGAAAACGTCGCCCGATTCATGGCGCCAAGCGGAGTTCTTACCCATATGTTTCGATGGGAGTCTGGCCGCGCTTCCTTCAAGACGGTGCGTGGTTCAGGCTTGAGCTCCGGCGCACCCACGGTAAGCGAGCATGTGTTCACCTCCGGCATCCCGATTCCAGCGAACGAGTCTGCCCACATCGACCTCTACGACTTCCGTCACGCCAGAAACTCATCCCAGCAACCTGTCGAGGTTGTCATTGAGAAATTCGAATTCCTGCCCTGAACGAGTGACTCAAGGCCACAGGTTGCGCGGGTGGCTGCTGGCGGGATTTGTAGTCATTTGCCTGGTGAAGTCAGCCTTCGCGCTCGATCCCAACAGGACAATCTCACAATATGTCCTCGACAAATGGGGGCCGGACCGGGGCTTTGTTGGAGGAGCGATCTACGCAATCAGCCAGTCGAGTGACGGTTATCTGTGGATTGGAACCGAAAGAGGCCTGGTCCGTTTTGATGGCTATGACTTCAAGATGATTCAGCAGCCGCTGCCGGACGGGACTCCCACTGGTCCTGTCCGCGGGCTGCTTTCCGACGCTGAAGGAAACCTCTGGATCCGTCTCGAGGGTCCCCGCATGCTTCTGTATCGCAACGGTAAATTTGAGGATGTCGCCGCCCGCCTCGATCTGCAGGACATCACCATGACCGCCATGACGCTCGACAACGAAGGTGCAGTGCTTCTTGCCGGGCTGGGCGACCGTACGCTTCGCTATCGTAAAGGCCGGCTGGAAACCGTCGTCAGAGCCGAAGACCAGCCGGGTACTGTCATTTCGCTTGCCGTGACTCGCGACGGCCGAATCTGGTTGGGCACACAGGACAATGGACTTTCGCGCGTAAGCCAGGGGCAC
Organism: uncultured Acidobacteriaceae bacterium; assembly: GCA_963721995.1. Classification (GTDB taxonomy): domain Bacteria; phylum Acidobacteriota; class Terriglobia; order Terriglobales; family Acidobacteriaceae; genus Silvibacterium. The sequence goes on from CAVRNK010000039.1 coordinate 174,496, forward strand.
ATCTCCAAACTTGCCGAGGAATCCGACGATTCGAAGATCAAAGCCCTGCTTCCCGCAGTCAATGGCGCTTTATGGATCGGAACCGACCACGGACTCCAGCATTGGGATGGCAAGAGCCTCACGGAGGAGGAACTCGCAACACCGGTCGGAAAACTTCAGATTCTGGCCATGGCCAGGGATCACAACGGAAACGCCTGGATCGGAACGAATCACGGCATTGTCCGCATTGCTCTATCCGGCGCAGTTTCCGTCGATCAACTGAAGCCCGGACTCGGAAACGAAGTTACTGCAATCTACGAAGACCGGGACGGGAGCCTTTGGCTTGGCGGCTCGCAAGGCATCGAACGGTTGCGAGATGGGATGTTTTCGACATTTTCGACCGCCCAGGGCCTGCCTGCAGACAGCAACGGCCCTGTCTATGTCGACTCGGACGGCTGGACGTGGTCTGCGCCGCTTTCTGGCGGACTCTATCGGATGAGGGATGGGCGAGTGAGTCAAATCACAATTGACGGTCTGGACCACGATGTTGTCTATTCCATCAGCGGCGGCAAAGACGAGGTCTGGGTAGGGAGGCAGAGTGGCGGTCTTACCGTGCTGACCGCAAACGGCGACTCGCTCGCCGCACGCACATACACACGCGCGGACGGTCTGGCCCAGGACAGCGTGTATTCTGTCCATCGCAACAGCGACGGAACCGTGTGGGCTGGAACCGTGAGCGCCGGCGTGAGCCGGCTGGCCGATGGCAAATTCACCAATTTCTCTGAAACCCAGGGACTCCCGGCGAACACCATCAATTCCATCGTCGAAGGCTTCGACGGCACGATGTGGTTGGCAACGCCGGTGGGTCTTGCTTCGTTTGCGAACGGCCGCTGGACAAATCGCTCTGCCTCCGATGGCCTGCCGGCTTCTAACGTGAGAACAATTTTCGAGGACTCAAGGCATGTGCTCTGGATCGCAACCTCCGGAGGTCTGGCATTCTTATCGAACGGCCGTATCCACGTGCCGCAGAAGCTGCCTGAGGCGTTGCGAGAGCAGATTTACGGCATTGCCGAAGACGGGATGGGTTCGCTCTGGTTTTCAACCTCGGATCACGTTCTCCAGGTAAATCGTGATCGGCTCTTGAAAGGATCACTCGAGGAAACCGATGTCCAAAGCTACGGAATGAGCGACGGACTTCTTGGAGCCGAAGGGGTCGGTCGCGATCGCAGCATGATATCGGATCCTCGTGGCCGCATCTGGATCTCGCTGAATCGTGGATTGTCTGTCGCCGACCCTAAGGCCGCCATCGACAACTCCGTTTCTGCCGCCGTTCGAATCGAGTCGGTGTCGGCCGGCGAAGATCAGCTGAACCTGCAGAGTCCGCTCAGACTTCCAGCCGGAGTTGAGAGCATCGTCTTTGATTATTCAGGGGGCAATCTTGCTGCGCCCGAACGGATTCGCTTCCGCTACAAGCTCGATGGTACCGATCACGGATGGAGCGAGATCGTCGCCTCCCGGCAGGTCACTTACAACAACCTCGGGCCGGGCTCTTATCGCTTCCACGTCGTTGCTTCGAATAGCAATGGCCTTTGGAATGGACCAGAGGCGGCTGTATCTTTCATCATCGAGCCCGCCTTCTGGCAGACCTGGTGGTTTCGAATCCTGTGCGTAGCCGTGGCTTTTCTATTGATCGTTGCCATCTATCGTCTGCGCATGTATGAGATGACCAGGCGGCTGAATATGCGTTTTCAGGAGCGGCTTGCGGAACGAACGCGAATTGCGCAGGAGCTGCACGACACGCTGCTTCAGGGGGTCCTGAGCGCTTCTCTTCAGCTGGATGTGGCCGAGGACCAGCTGCCCGAGGACTCTCCGGTCAAGCCGCTTTTGAGACGAGTGCTCGAGTTGATGGGAAAAGTCACTGAGGAAGGCAGAAACGCCTTGCGCGGACTGCGTACAACCGAGGCCGACAACCGCAGCCTCGAGATGGCATTCTCGCGCGTGCGGCAGGAGTTCACCCTCGACGACAACATCGGATATCGCGTGATCGCAAATAACATCGCGCGTCCAGTCCGTCCCATCATCCGCGACGAGGTATACCGCATCGGGCGCGAGGCGCTGGTGAATGCGTTTGTACATGCCCAGGCAAACAGCATCGAGGTCGAAGTAGAATATGCGAGCGGGCACCTGAGAATTCTGGTGCGCGACGATGGCCGTGGCATCGATCCTCAGGTGCTTCATTCGGGACGCGACGGCCATTGGGGCCTTTCGGGGATGAGGGAGCGCTCCGAAGGCATAGGAGCCAGTCTCAAGCTCCGAAGCCGTATTGGCGCCGGGACAGAGGTTGAATTGACGGTTCCGAGCGCGATCGCCTTCGAAAGCGGTTCCCGTGGTCCAATATCGCAATGGCTGCCCTGGCTCAGCAGGGAAAAATTTGAAAGTTCCGCCAAAAGGAAGCAGGCAGATAAGTGAGCGCCCCTTCTCGGATTCGAATCTTCTCCGTTGACGACCATCCGCTGATGCGCGAGGGAATCGCGGCTGTCATCAAGAATGAGCCCGATATGCTTCTGGTTGCAGAGGCGGCGAGCGGCCGCGACGCTATCGCCGGCTTCCGCGAACATCGTCCGGACGTAACGCTGATGGATCTTCGGCTGCCCGATATTGGCGGTATTGACGCGATGATCGCGATTCGAACCGAGTTCCCAAATGCCCGCGTCATCATGCTGACGACTTTTGAAGGAGATGCCGAGATTCAGCGTGCTCTCGAAGCCGGTGCACAGGGATACATGCTCAAGAGCATGCCCCGGAAACAGCTCGTGGAGATGATCCGCAGGGTCCATGCCGGAAAGAAACAAATTCCGCCCGAAGTAGCAGCGCATCTTGCCGAACACTTCGGCTCTGACGCCTTGAGCAAGCGCGAGATCGAGGTCCTTGAGAAGATTGCCGGAGGAAATCGCAACAGCGACATCGCGGCGCTGCTCTTCATCTCCGAAGAGACGGTCAAGGGACACATCAAGCACATCATGGAGAAATTAGGGGCAGGCGACCGCACCGAAGCCGTCGCGATCGCCATAAGGCGCGGAATCATACAACTCTAGTCCACTCACCCACTTAAGTGGTAGGCCATTTAAGGGGCGAGAAAAAAGCACTCGATCTGGGGATTCAATTCCGGATCATCGAGACTAGCCTCATCGGAAGCGCGTTCTTCCCGCCGAGGAGGCATAGGCTGCAGAAGTTATTTTCCAGTTTCCCGGACGGATTGCCCGGCTTCGGCCTCATTCTACTTCGGCTTGCTGTTGCCTTCAGCGCAATTGCCCAGGGATTGTTCGGCCTCACCGCATTCAGCGAGAGTGCGCTGAGCGTCTGGGGAACGGCGCTACTCGCGGTCGTCGTAGGGCTGATGGTTCTTATCGGCTTCCTGACTCCTGTTGCCGGCTTTGCGGCAACGATCGGCTACGCTGTGACGGGTATTTCGATGCTCCTGACTGGGGAAGCGGACAGGCACGTGCAAGGCCTTACTGGCGTCGATCTCGCCGTGATGTCGTTCGCTCTCGTATTACTGGGTCCTGGCGCCTTTTCACTCGATGCTCGTCTCTTCGGCCGCCGCGAAATCATTATCCCTGAGGGCCGTCGCCCTCATATGTAATGTTTAGGTCTGCGTAAATTGGTTTTTACGGAAGTCGACGCTGCCTCGCCGCTGAAACCTATATGAGGTTACCCCCTCGCTAGGGGTACCCAATGACGCCCAGTCACAAGCATGGAAAATCCATTCCTTCGTGGGATGCAAAGCTTCGAATCTTGCTTCATAGTGTCTTCAACGTTCGTAACGCTCCTGACGTCTTCAGTCCGGCACCATGCAGAGCGGCTGGAAAGACCACCTCAGAAGACCAGTACCTGCCTTGAGCGCGATTTTTCACCGGAGGTCAACATGAACATCCAGCTAAGTGGAGAAACACTCCTGCAAGCCGATCCTCTCCTTTCGATTCCAGGGCCGGTGATTACCGGCTATCCATCGGAGCTGTCGATGGAAGATCTGCATGATGAGTGGCAATGCCGGTTGCGGAGCTTGCAGGAATGGATTTGTCAGCTGCTCATCAAAAACCAGCAGCTGAGGATGGCGCTGATGGAAGCACAGGCGAAAAAGACGAGGGAAGCCGATGAAGGCACAGCGTGAGGCGGAAGCGGACAAAGCTGGGATGAGCGCGGCGATCGCATGGTCCGAAGAAAACCGGCGAGTCCATAACTGTCGAAAGATGGCCGGCCTGCCGGCATTTACAACTTCCTCAGCCCCTTCATCGCGTGCTCGAAGATCTCATCGATGTATGCATCGGTCAACGGCCCGATTCCCATCTGCAGGCGGTAGTAGATCGGAGCATAAAGGACGTCGATCATGGCGGCGGGGTCCACGTCCGGGCGCAGAAATCCTTTTCGCATACCTTCCTCAAAATAGGCGATGGCCATTCTTCGCCGGGGCATCGTCCATCTTTCGCGAAGGGCGGTGGCGAGCTCGGGGTCGAATTGTGCCTCCGCCAGCAGGGCTCGAATAAGCATTCCATCTTTGCCGCGGAATACCTTGGCCATCGTGCGCATCTGCAGCCGGATGCTCTCGAGATAAGTCCTGGAAGGCAGAAAAAGCGTGTTCGGATCCACTCGTGCTACGAATGCGTCCATGATGATCGCCGCCTTGTTCGGCCAGCGCCGGTAGATCGTCATGCGTCCAACTCCGGCTCTGCCGGCAATCGCATCCATGCTGAGCGCCTTAAGGCCGTTCTCGAGCACCAGATCCACTGCTGCCTTCAGGATCGCCTGCTGAATGCGGGGATTTCGCGGCCGTCCTCCCCGAACAGAATGCGCTTCGTGATGACCTTCTCGCGACCCCATGATGCTCCTCGGCGAAAGAGGGAAATCGCCTGAATCCGAAATGGTACACGGTGTATCAAATAAAGCGCGATGGATACGGTATGTATCGTATCTGTAAGAAGCAGCCAATAGAGTGAGGTTATATGAGCAAGGCAACAGAGAAGACGCTGTTCACTCCCCTTCAACTTGGACCCATGCAGTTGAAGCATCGGGTGGTCATGGCTCCACTCACGCGTTCGAGGTCTGTTCAGCCCAACTCGATTCCCGGCGATCTGATGGCCGAGTATTACACGCAGCGAGCTTCTGACGGCGGCCTCATCATTGGGGAGGCCACCAACATTTCCGTCACCAGCCGCGGATGGTTGGGCGCACCGGGTCTTTACACAGATCAGCAGGTCGAAGGTTGGAAGAAGATCGTCAACGCCGTCCACGCCAGGGGCGGACACATGTTCGCCCAGCTATGGCATACCGGCCGTTCGTCGCACGTCGAGATGACCGGAGGCGAAACGCCGGTCTCGGCCTCTGTCAATCCAGCCTATTGGAACGATGGCTCGAAGCTGGTGTCCGCACCGAGCGGCTGGGTTCAGCCATCGCCGCATCGCGCGCTTGCCGCCTCGGAAATTCCCGGAATCGTCGAAGACTACCGTCAGGCGGCTCTTCGCGCCAAGGCTGCGGGCTTCGACGGCGTTGAATTGCACGCCGCGAATGGCTATCTCATCGATCAATTCCTGCAGGACGGCAGCAACAAGCGCACCGATGAATACGGAGGATCGATCGAGAACCGCTCGCGCTTTTTGTTTGAGGTTTTGAGAGCAATGATTTCCGTGTGGGGAGCTGACAAGGTTGCGGTCCGCATCGGTCCCGGCGGCACCTGGAATGGTATGTCGGACAGCAATCCACAGGCCCTGTTTTTCTACGTTGCCGAGCATCTGAACCAGTTCGGCCTTGCCTACCTCCATGTCATCGAGCCCCGAGTGAAGGGCAATGTCGTGATCCAGGAAGGGCAGGCTCCGGTCGCGTCCCAGCAGTTAAGGAAGATCTTCAAGGGCAAGATCCTGGCCGCCGGCGGCTTTGAGCCCGACACGGCCGAAGCGATCGTTGAAAAAGGAGACGCCGATGCGGTCACCTTCGGCCGTCACTATGTATCGAATCCTGATCTGCCCCGGCGAATTCGCGAAGACCTCCCCCTCACGCCATATGATCGCAACACCTTTTACACATTCGACGCGCGCGGCTACACCGACTATCCGTTCTATGCTGAATCAACCGCCGGTGCGGAACTTCTCGTCAATAGTGGCGCGAGGTAAATCGGAGATTACTCAACGCTCACACACTGAAACGGAGATCGCCATGAGTGCATACATGGTTTTTACGCGCGACAAGACGCTTGATCAGAACGAGCTCAACCTTTACTCGAAAGAGGTGCCCGCGACGCTCGCCGGCCATGAGGTCAAGATTCTTGCCCTTTACGGACGGCATGAAGATCTCGAAGGAGATTCGACGGAGGGCACTGTGATCCTCGAGTTCCCAAGCATCGACGCAGCGAAGGCCTGGTACGACGGTCCTGAGTACCGCAAAGTCCGTGAGCATCGCTTCAAAGGCTCAACGTATCGAGTTGTCTTAATCCAGGGAGTCTGAGAAATGACCAGTCTTGCGAATAAAACCGCGCTTATTACCGGTGCATCCCGCGGCATCGGCCGCGCCACCGCCCTCGCTCTTGCCAATGCTGGAGCGCGTGTTATCGTTCACTACGGCCGTTCCGCTGCCGAGGCCGACGCGCTTGTTTCCGAGATCCGCGCCGCAGGCGGACACGCTGACGCGCTGCAGGCAGACCTTTCGTCTCCGGACGGTGCTGCAGTGCTCGCAAAGCAGGTCCGCGCCATCGTCGGCGATCATCTGGATATCTTCATTTCCAACGCCGGAATCTCGAAGGCCGCTGCCATCGAAGATCACACCATAGAAGACTTCGACAACCTCTTCGCCACAAACGTGCGCAGCCCATTCTTTCTTGTGAAGGAGCTATTGCCGCTCCTCAAGGAAGGATCGAACATTATCCTCGTCTCGTCTCTTGCCTCACATGCTGTACCTGGCAATCCTGGACAGCCGGGAGCCCCATCGATCCCCGCCTATGCAGCCACTAAAGGAGCGCTCGACACGCTGGTCAAGCACTGGGCTGCAACGCTTGGCCCGCGCGGGATCCGCGTAAATGCCGTTGCTCCCGGAGTCATCGAAACCGATATGTCCAACTTCACCAAGACTGAAGGGGGCCGCGGTTTGACTCTCTCCATGCAGGCGCTCAAGCGCATCGGCCAGCCGTCAGACGTAGCCGACGTGATTGCTTTTGTCGCATCGGACGGCGCGCGCTGGATCACAGGGGCAAGCATTCCCGTGGACGGCGGATCAAAACTCTGAGCAGGTGAAGTAACCCGGACAGTAGCCATGAATGAAACTCTGCAGGATCGGAACAAGAAGCTGGTGCTCGAGGCATTCGACACACTCTTCAACAAGCGCGATTACGAGGCCGCCGAGCAGTTCTGGTCGCCCGACTATATCCAGCACAGCGCGCACATAGAGCCCGGCCGTGACGGGCTCTTCAACCTCATCAAAGGAATCCCGCCCACCCTGCGCTATGAACCGGGACTCATAGCTGCGGACGGAGACTTCGTCATAGTGCACGGCCGCTTTTCCGGCTTCGGCGCCCCGGTCAACTGGATCGCGGCCGACATTCTCCGCATTGAAGACGGCATCCTCGTGGAGCATTGGGACGTAATCCAGGACGAGGCCACCGAGGAGCAATCCAAAAGTAAGGCCCCTATGTTCGGCAGCGCCTTTCCTGCTTATAAGTGAGCTGCCTGTCTACTTAGTAAGGGGTAACTTGAAACCGGTAGCCTGACTCACGTGCTCTCTGTGCAGCTCGCCTGTAGTTTGCTTCTGTGGCGCGGTGGTGTTCCGATAGCTGTTCAGCAGGAATTGTCCGCCGAGAATCAGCAACCAGACCCACAACGCAAGACGCAGCGGTCGGCGTGGAACTCGTGTGCTGAGCATCGTTCCCCCGACAGCGCCGGCAATGCCTCCCGCGATCAATTGCAGCAGTAGCAGGTTGTTGGCGCTCCCTGTAAACCAATGCGCGCCGCTCCCGATAAGCGAAACGATAAAGCCGAACGCAATGTCGGTTCCGACAACCTGAGCCGGGATAAGTGGTGTCAGGCTCAGAAGGGCCGCGCTACCCAGAGCCCCCGCACCGGCCGATGAAAATCCCACCTCGGCGCCTACCGGAAACATCAGCCACGGCAGCAGACGGCTGCGGTCGCGGTTATCCGCGTTTTGCTTCATCGGACGAAACGAATAGGCAATCTGCCAGCTTGCAGTGCCAACCAGGATCGCGCCAAGTAGCGCGTTTAGAAGATTCTGCGATCCCACAGTTACCAGATGCTTCAGGAACAGTGACCCAATCAGCACTCCCGGCACGCCGCCCAGCAGCATGAAGCCCAGCGTCCGCCAGACTACGTTGCCGCGAATAACCTGCGCCGGAACAAGAATAAGTTTCACTGCCGCTGAGAACATCAGGCCGATACTCACCGCCACCGGTGCCGGCACACCGAGGAAAAGAATCAGAACCGGGACCGTGATCGTCCCGGCTCCCACGCCGGTCAACGCGATGAAAAGTGCGATCACAAATCCAATGATGTACTGCATCGGGTCGCCCTCTGACTGCGCTGCTTCACTTCGCCGCTGCTTCGATGTGGATACCGCATTCAACTTTGCGGCCGGCCCAGCGGCCCGAACGAGGATCGCCAGGATCGAGCGGAAGCGAGGTACAAGGCTCGCAGCCGATCGAGGTGTAACCGCGCGCATAGAGCGGCAGCAGGGGAATGCTGAGTTCCTCGCAGGCGTACCAGACATCGCGCGTAGTCCATCCAGCCAGCGGAGCAAGCTTCAGCACCTGCTTCCCGCCCGGCAATGTGAACAGCGCAGACTCCTCCAGCGCAGCACGGCTTTTCGCCTGTTCCCGCCGCAGGCCGGTCAGCCACACGCGATATCCCGCGACAGCCTTGAACAGCGGCTCAACCTTGCGCAGCTTGCAGCACTGGTCCGGCGACGACTGATAGAGCAGCCCGCGTTCCGCTTCCTGCTCGGCGACGGTCATCTCGGGCAGCAGGTTGATGAGGTTCAGCCGCCACTCACGCGCAATCCGATCACGATAGACATAGGTCTCTGCGAAGTGGTAGCCCGTGTCGAGAAAAAGAATTGGCAGATTGGCATCAAGATCGACGGCTAGCCGTGTCAGCAACACGTCTTCCGCCTGGAAGCTACAGGTCAGGCACACATCGGATGCGCCGGTGATCACTCCCGCCAGCGCCGCACGAACGTTGTCCATCTTGGCCCTTACTTCGCTCTGAATTGCGGCGATTGTCATCGCTGACCTGCCTTTCCTGAGGAAACAACTACACCCGCTCGAATAAGCAGCTGGTGCACTGCCGATATCAGCCCGTCGACATCACCCGCGTCCAGAGACAGGTCGTGTTCTCCTGAGCGCACTTCGAGAGTGCTGCTGTCTCTGGGCATCACGCTAAGAACGATCAGTCCAGCCTCGATCATGAATTCAACTGCGGTCTCGTAGGCCGGATCCGCTGCTTCAACCCGTGCGGTAGCGGCTCCGAGATCAAACAGAGACCGCTCGATCGAATCGATGGCGTCACTCGGGCCGATCAATTCGAGCAAGCCCCCACGATGACCCCACCGCGCAGCCCTTTCTTCTGCGGTAACCGGCCCCGATCCGACTACGGCTCGGTCTTCCTCTGCGGAGTCAACGATCATGCCGGCGGCAACCGTGCCGTTGGTCGCTGGGTCGATAAGAATGAACGCTCCGGTGGAGCGATTCTCGCGGTACAAGTCGAAAGCGATAGTCTGCAGCAGGCTGAGATTCACCACTCCAATGCTGTTCAACTCCAGCGTCTCGGCCGGCTCATGCGTAAGCGTGCTGATGTTCGCGCGATGTTCGATCGAAGTGACAAACGCCGGCACTGTACGACTGGCGTGCTTAAGAAGATATCTGCGGCTCAGATCGAGCGGACGCTGATCCATCCACACCAGGGACGCCGTTACACTCTTCGCGACGATTGCCGGTTCGTCAGCCGCAACAATCAGATCGCCCCGGCTGATATCAAGCTCGCGATTCAGCACCAGGGTGACGGAGAGAGGCGCGTGCGCTTCGGCCAAATCTCCATCCCACGTGACAATGCGCTCAATCTCGGCGGTTCTCGCGGAAGGCAGCACAGTCACAACATCGCCCACCCGCACAGTCCCTGATGCAATCTGCCCCGCAAAGCCGCGAAAAGTGTGGTCAGGCCGAAGCACACGCTGCACTGGGAAACGGAAACGATCTGTCCGAGTTTCCTCCGACGCCGGCAGCGATTCCAGCAGTTCAAGGAGCGATGGCCCGTCATACCATGGCATCGCCTTCGAGCGGTGCACGATGTTGTCTCCGATGAGCGCACTGACCGGAACAAAAGTAGCCTCAACCGGAGTGCGGGTATCAGACGCAATGCGATCCAGGACATCCGCAAATTCGCGCTTGATAGCCCGAAAGGCAGCTTCATCGTAACCGACGAGGTCCATCTTGTTCACCGCAACCAGTACATGCTGCACCCGCAGCAGTGACGCGATATACGCGTGGCGGCGTGACTGCACCAGCACGCCCTTGCTCGCATCGATCAGCACCACGGCCGCATCCGCCGTTGATGCACCAGTCGCCATGTTGCGTGTGTACTGCTCGTGGCCGGGTGTATCGGCGATGATGAATTTGCGCCTCGCCGTCGAAAAGTAGCGATACGCCACGTCGATCGTGATGCCCTGTTCGCGCTCTGCGCGCAACCCGTCAGTCAGCAGCGCGAAATCGATTTGCCCCGGAGCCGTAGTCCCTTTGCCCTCGATCGACCGCACCTGGTCTTCGTAAACTGATTGCGTGTCGTACAGTAGGCGTCCAATCAGCGTGGACTTCCCATCATCGACGCTGCCCGCCGTCGAAAAGCGGAACAGATCCTTCTCGCGTTCCTCGCGAAGAAAGTCGTGAATCACGAAGCTCGGAAGAGTCGCGGCTGACATCTAGAAGTAGCCCTCCCTCTTCTTGATCTCCATCGAGCCTTCCTGATCGTGGTCGATCGCGCGGTTGGCGCGTTCCGACGAACGGAACGAAAGCAATTCCGCAATGATGTCGGGAATGGTTTCAGCGTCGGAGCGGATAGCGCCGGTGCACGGACTGCATCCCAGCGAACGCAGCCGTGATTTGACCATTTCCGGTTTCTCGCCGTGGCGCGCCACGAAGTCCTGCTCGATGGGCAGCAGCGCATCGCCGCGCACGTACATCGGGCGTTCCTTGGCGAAGTAAAGGTCGACCACCGGAATCTCTTCTTCGTGGATGTATTGCCACACGTCCATTTCCGTCCAGTTGGAGAGCGGAAAGACGCGAATGCTTTCACCGGGATGCACGCGCGCGTTGTAAACATTCCAGAGCTCTGGGCGCTGGTTCTTTGGATCCCACTGCCCGGCCTCATCGCGGAAGGAATAGATGCGCTCCTTGGCACGGGATTTCTCTTCATCACGCCGTGCGCCCCCAAAGGCCGCGTCAAATTTGTAATAGCGTAGGGCATCAAGCAGAGCCTGCGTCTTAAGCAGCCCGCAGCAACGCTTCGTATCCAGGACGATGGGATTGGTGCCGGCGGCAATCGCCGGCTCATTGCGCCAGACAAGGAGTTCAGCGCCCACAGAGCGCGCCATCTCATCACGGAAGGCGAGCATCTCGCGAAATTTGAATCCCGTATCGATGTGCAGAAGCGGAAAGGGAATTGGACCCGGGTAAAACGCCTTCTGTGCCAGGCGCAGCATGACCGATGAGTCCTTGCCGATCGAGTACAGCATCACCGGCCTCTCGAATTCCGAAGCCACCTCACGCAAAATATGAATGCTCTCTGCCTCAAGCAGGCGCAGATGGCTGAGCCTCTGCGGAGCGGCGACGCTCGTCGGCGAGGAATATGGCTGGGACGCGACTTCGACAACCGGCATACAGACCTCTCTGTGGATAAGGGCTGAAAGCCGGAATCAGAAGCAGACACGGAGCCCGGCGAATCAGCTAAGGGTGTGTGTCTTCTGGATCGATTGTGCTGGGAATCAGAGACTAGCGGCTACACCCGTCGAAAATGTTCGACAGGCAACAACAGAAGCGGCTTTGGGAAGCGCGAACCATCTCTCCGAACATAATAACACTGCTCACTGGCAATCGCGCCAAAACCAAGCCTCATCGCCAAGCCCTCAGAAAAGAAATTTCAGAGCAAACTGCAATTGTCGCGACGTGGTGGCAGTCGCAGTAATTGCGCCGGCTGTCGGGGAAATCGCCGGTTCCGCCAACAGTTTGGACGGCGTTGGGCCATTGCTGAAGACTACCGGGTTTGGAGTAGTGAAATTGGTGTGATTCAGAATATTGAAATACTCCACGCGGAACTGCACCCGCAAACGCTCGTGGATCGTAGTTACTTTCGCGACAGAAACGTCCAGATCCGCCAAATTTGGCCCGCTCAGAGAATCGCGGCCGGCATTCCCGAACGTCCCCGGATAAGGCGCCGTGAATGCATTGGGATTGAACCACTGAGCTGCCGTCTTTGGATACAGCGCACTGTGGTAGTCGGGATTGATCTGCGGACGCACCGGGTTTCGGGAGTCACCGTTACCCGTCGGGTTGTAGCCCAGTTGCGGAGAGAACGGAAAGCCGCTTTGCAGCGTCGCAATCCCGCTGAGGCTCCATCCGGCGATCACCTGTTGCCCGGCGGACGACACATCGCTGAACAAGGCGTGGCCTTGCCCCAGCGGCAATTCCCAGGTTCCGTTGATCGCTGCCGCCTGGCCGATATTGGTCGCTGCAACTCCATAGTCCACCTTTGGATTTCCGGGAAAGGAGACATACGCCGGCGTGTTTGCAGAAACGCTGGTGTTCCAGGCGGAGCCGTCGTCAAGATTCTTCGACCATGTGTACACTCCGCGCAGCTGCAACCCATGGACGTACCGTCGGCGTACATCTACTTCCAGTGCGTTGTAATTGCTGATGCCCTGTGAGACCCACGAAGTAGAGTTGGCAAGGTTTGGATTCTCAAGTTTGGTCGTCGTGTAGTACACCGTCCCCGCCGGGAGTGACGCCGGGCAGGAAGCAGCGGGGCACACCACCGAAGGCGGGGTATTTTGATCCTCAGACAGTATCTGATGATACCCATGCGATCCGACGTAGCCCACGCTCAGAGAAGTGCTCGGAGCGATCTCCTGTTCGACTCTCAGCGTCCAGGCCAGCACCGTCGGGGTCTCTATATTTCGCTGCACATTGCTCGGAGAGACCAGTCCGCCTGTCGCCGCACTCGTCGAAAGCTCCGGCAGTTTGCTAACGGTCGTGTTGCTGTAGGAGAGCGTCGTATTGAACGGCGCTGTCTGGTCCAGTCGGTAGTCGAGTGTGTCGAGAAGGGCACGATGCAGACCGAAGCTGCCTTTGATAGCCGTCTTGCCGATGCCGAAAACATCCCAGGCGGCCGCCACGCGCGGTTCGGGCATAAATGTTGCGCGGTTATTTGAGAGCGCAGAATTCCCGACGGTTGGAGTTGTGTTGATTACACCATCCGTAAAGTCGTAGTTCGAAGCCCTCCCTTGCGCCTCGTTCCAGCCTGTCGACGACTCCACCCGCAAACCGGCACGCAGTTCGAGGCGGGGAGTCACTTTCCAGGCGTCTTCGATAAACCCGGCGCTGAACAGCGAGCGCCAGCCAAGCTCCGTGGGCGTCGGAACGATGGTGTACTTCGCAACCTGTCCCTGTTCGAAGGCGGTAATGGTCGAAAAAGAGGCCTGTCCATATTGATTCTGCGCGAGGTAGTCGTTCGATTGCAGTCTCTGCAGCCACACGCCGGCTTCGATCTGGTGGTGCCCGTGCGTCCAATACACGTGATCGTCCACCGTATAGAGATTGCGCGTCGTAGCGTTGTTGCTGCCGGTATTGGCACCCGCCAGCGTGATCTGCGATGACCCGTTCGAAGCGGTGCTGCCGGAGATGACCACTGCGCCAACCGGCGCTCCCGCAACCCAGCCCGGCACCGAACCATCGAGAATGCTGTTAAAGAAAAAACTCGCCCGCGAGTAGCCGAACCGGAACGTGTTCAGCAGTTGCGGCGAAAAGACATGCTGCTCCTGCACGCTGGCTACTTGTTCGCGCAGGCTTTCGTAGATCCCCGAGTAGGGATTTGCCGAGGGCGTCGTTGCGTCGCTGTCGTCGATGGTGTAAACCCCGAAGAGCAGATCGTTCTTCGAGAGATTTGCATCCATGCGCGTAGTGCCAAAGTCCTCACGCACATGCTGCGGCGGATTGGAATACGCCACTGCGATTCCCTGGCCGAGGTCGACAGTGCCCTGCGGCCACAGCGCCAGCAATGGATGCACACTCGGCACCGCGGCGGCACGAACCGCATCATCCGGAACAAACGTCACATCGCTCAGACCAAGATGCTGACGGTATCCCTCATAGTTGCCGAAAATAAAAAGCTTATCTCGCCGCAGCGGACCGCCCAGCGCGACGCCAAAGTCGTTCCGCTGGAACGGCGGAATCTGCGCCTGATCGAAGTAGTTGCGGGCGTCGAGAGCGCTGTTACGAAAGAACTCATACACCGACCCATGAATCTGGTTATTGCCCGACGCTGTGATAATCGAGACCTGCGCCCCAGTCCGTTTCCCGTAATTGGCTCCGTAGGTGTCGCTCACCGCGTTGAACTCTCGCACCGCTTCCACCCCGAGCAGTTGTCCACTTGTGCCTCCCGGAGTGACGTTAATAAGCGATGCGCCCGTGTACTCAATTCCATTCAGCAGGAAAAAATTGTCCTGCGGCCGCCGCCCGGAGATCGTGTACATATTCCCAACCGAAGAGTTCGATGTTCCGACCCCACCCGACCTCTGCGTGGTATAGCTGACCGACGCCGGATTGAGTTCCAGCAGCTGGTCAAAGCTCCGGCCATTGAGGGGAAGCTCCTTGACCAGGCGTTCGCCCACAAACCCCTGCGTCTGGAGGGTTGACGTATCGACCGCCGCGGGCGTATCGACCACCGTCACTACCTGCTGGATCTTGCCAACCGTCAGAACGAGACGCACCTGCACAGTCTGGCCAACAACCACGGCGATGCCGGTGCGTTTCAGAGGAGCGAACCCGTCCTTCTCGGCCGAGACCGAGTACACCCCGATCGGAATCGACGGCGCCGAAAACGCTCCATCCCCGCTCGTCGTCAAATTGCGCTCGGTGCCCGTTTCCTCGTTGCGAATCACGACCTTTACCTGATCCAGTGCGCCATTGGATGGATCAACCACGGTGCCGGCAATCGTGCCGCCAACCATCTGGGCAGAAAGAAGCGACGGTATGCCACCCACCACCGCAAACAGGGCCGCAAGATAAAACAAATTTGAAATGCGTAGTCGGATCATGACTGCACTCCTCGATCTTCAATAAGGCTGAATGAATAAATGGGGAACGGGCGCGCGCAATGATCAGCGGCAACAACAGCCCCGGCTGCGTTCAACGCGAGCGCGGGAGGAAGACATATCGATGGAGGATGAGACGCTCAACTCAACTACTCCGATGTGTTGTGGTTTGCTGGAAATCGTTCTACCGGCGAAGAGACCGGTAGCAGGTCATCGCGAGTTCAGCGGCAACAACAAGCCGCGAGCGCCACAGAAGCACTCAAGCTGCCAGCGAACTGGCCGAAGCGAAAGACCATGTCGAGAAAATAGCACAACCGCGAACCAATTGCCAAAAACAACATCCTAGTTGGAGGAAAGAAATTCAGACTCCCGACAAGGCTACGACCTACCCGCAACACGCTTCACTGAAAAATCCACAGATTATGGGCGGCCATTTCAATTACACCTTTGGATAGAGACTGTTAATGATCGCGATTCCAGCAGGCTGGCCGCTGACACGGCCCGTACGTTGCATACTCGGCGCTCGTCCTGTCAGCGAAACCGGCAGGTGGCAATGACCCACATCCTGATCTGGAGCATCTCGGCCGTAAGCATTGCGCTGATGCTCTTTCGCCCCTTCGGAATTCCAGAGGCCGTCTCGACAGCTGCCGGGGCGGTGCTGCTTTGTTTGCTGCGATTGATCCCGCTGCGCCTCGCCGGTCATGCGGTTGCCGAGGGTCTTGACGTCTATCTGTTTCTTACCGGCATGATGCTGTTGTCGGAACTGGCTAAAATCCACGGTGTCTTTGACTGGCTGGCTGCCATCGCGGTCAAACACGGAGACGGCTCCCCGGCGCGCCTGTTTACCCTCATCTACGGAGTGGGCACGGTCGTCACCATCTTCATGTCGAACGACGCAACCGCCGTAGTGCTCACTCCCGCCGTCCTCACCGCAGTCAAGCGCGCACAGGTAAAGCCGCTCCCATACCTGCTCATCTGCGCTTTGATTGCCAACGCGGCCAGTTTTGTCTTGCCCATATCGAACCCCGCCAACCTCGTTGTCTTTCATTCAGCCATGCCACCGTTGTTTCGATGGCTGGAAATGTTCGTGCTGCCATCAATCGTATCAATTGCAGTTACCTATCTCCTGTTGCGATTGTATTGCCGCAACCAGATGGACACACCATCCGAAGAGGGTGAAGCCGTCCCACAGCTCTCAGCGCCCGGAAAGATCAGCCTGTTTGGCATTCTCTCCGTCGCCGTAGTTCTCCTCGTCGCTTCAGCGCTCAAAATGGACCTCGGGCTTCCCACATGCCTGGCGTCATTAGTCATTGCCGCCATCGTGCTCATCCGCGAACGGTCAAATCCCATGCATATCGTCCGCGATGTGAGCTGGAGCGTGCTGCCCCTCGTGGCCGCTCTCTTCGTGATTGTCGAGGCAGTCAAGACGGCGGACGCCCTCCAGCTGCTGCACGGCGCGCTGCTGCACGCGACGCAATGGCCTGTCGCCATCTCCGCGTTAGCTGTAGGCGGCATCGTTGGCTTCGGTACAAACCTGGTGAATAATCTGCCCCTCGGCCTGATCGCCGGAGCCGCACTGCATACGTCGCCGTTTCACCCGATTCTGTCAAAAGCTGTTTTGATTGGCGTCGACCTTGGACCCAACCTCTCCATCACCGGCTCGCTCGCCACCATACTCTGGCTGATTGCCATCCGGCGCGAAGGAATGCACTTCAGCGGATGGCAGTTTCTGAAGGCAGGAATGATCATCATGCCGATATCCCTGGTCTTCACGCTTGGAGCTGCGCTGGTCGGCGCGCACTGATAGCCGGTTTCCCGTACTCAAGGCGCCCCCGTACGGCGATCGCCTTCAGTTCAGATCGTTGGCAACGAGCACGTTGACCGGCGGAGTGTTGAGTAGTTGCTGGTCAAGGATCAGCATGGTCCTCGCCTGTCCCGAACTGTATGTAGTCGCCGTGCTGGTGTAAGGATTCTTGATCGTGCCTGCGGGTACGACAATCAGATCGTATGTGCCGACGGGAATATTCGTGTAAACCGTGATTGCTCCCGGAGCCAGATCCGACAGCACCGGCTTTGCATCGTCGATCATCGTCCCGTCCGGCACGAAGTAAATATCGACAGCGCCCGTCGAAACTGCGTCCTGCAGGAACCGGACCGCGAAGGACCCCGCGGGCGCCGCCGTGTTCTGATCGGTGAGCAGGCTGGCCTGGACATTGGCGCCCTGCCCAGTGACGTAGACGGTATGCTGCTGGCTTACCAGGAATGTCCCGCTCAACTGCGCCAATACCGGCGTGGTCTTGCCCGTGGGAACGATCTTGATCGTATTCGCACCCGGCGGCAGAAAGGCATAGTTGCCGATGCTGGGACCGCCGAAATTTACAGCAATTGGCGTCGACGCTGCATAGGCGTCAAGTGCCGGGGAGTTATAAGCGCCGTCGATCACGCGCAGCTGAGTGGTAGGCCCGGTGCCTGCGAGTGTTGTGCAACCGCACAGAATCAGCGCCGCAAGAGACAACACACCAAATGAAATACCACCAGCGAACCGCTTTCCTGAAGACCCGCTC
This sequence comes from uncultured Acidobacteriaceae bacterium, assembly GCA_963721995.1. Lineage (GTDB taxonomy): Bacteria > Acidobacteriota > Terriglobia > Terriglobales > Acidobacteriaceae > Silvibacterium. The sequence continues at coordinate 192,387 of CAVRNK010000039.1, forward strand.
AGATTCATTCACCCTTCCTTAAGGAACCTGAAAGGGTCGTAGCCCCTGCACAGGAAAGAGCCCCGTTGGCCCCGTTTCTTCGAGCATCGGTTGAGGCCGGAACAGGTATCGCACGAAGAAGCCGGCCTTCGAGCTGGCGTAGTCCCTCGAGTTATTGAAGCTCGCATATCCTCCGACATACCAGTGTTCGGCTATCGCGTAGGAGGCTTCCGACTCAAAGTTATAGTTCCCGCCCACGCTGGTCATCGCGGGGTAATAGGGATTGCCCTGCGCGCCCTGGATTGCTACATCAAGCGGGAAGTATGGTGACGTTTCTTCGTTGAAGCCTTGAACTCCAACGCTGCCAACCACGCGATAGTGAAACTTCGGCCCGTAATGACCGTTGAAGCTGACCGGCACGGCCGCAACTATATAAGCATCGGGACTGAAGTATCCGCCCTGACCATAGGTGAAGTAGCGCAGGTTATGGGCATAGTGCATTCCGAAGAAGTTCATGCCTATCGTGAGATTCCCGTAATCGGGCTGACTCCAGACTCCCCAGTACGCGCCGGCCGTGCCATCGACGCGCAAGTTATCCGGCACGTGCACGCCGGTGATGTACTGACCGCCTCCTTGCAGATACCATCCCCAGCGGCTGTCTCCCGACGCAATTTGTAACTCGCCCGCATTCGTAATAACCCCGCCCCAGATGTTGCCGGCATATGTCGGGCCAGCGCTCCCTTGATCGCGCAGACCGGCATATGAAAGCTCCGTGTCCGTTATCGGATCGCGCGAGAACGTCAGCGTAAAGTGCCCGGCGGGAGGATGAATGTAGAGCCCGCCGGTGACATTACTGACCAGGAACCCATAAGGCGTGTAACCCACATTTGCAGCGAAGAGCGAAGTCCGCAACTGCAGGTCTCCGCCGATGCCGGATGCGCCTTGCGCCGTAGGAATAGCGCCCTTGGGTAGCGTCCCCTGCTGCAGCGTTTCGGTCCCGGTCGCTGTTCCCGAATCGAGGAGCACCGGCTGAGTAATAACAGTCAGACGTGCCGTTGAGCCGATCACACCGGATCCTTCCGTCGGCGCCGAGAAAGCTGACAGTCGATCATAGCCAGGCTGACCGCTCCGGAAAGCGCCGGAGGCAGTTGACCCCATCCATCCACTCGACGCCCCTTCGATCGCTGCAAGCTGATCCTGCATCTGTTCGCGCTGTGACTTCTGGTGCTGCACTCGCACCGCCGGCCCGGTCAGCGGCGGAAGAACGTGCGACTCGGGCTGAGCAGCCTCGCTATCAAGAGGAACCTCCAGGGGAATGCCCGATTGCGTGGCGGCTTTGCCGGACGGAGTGTACGAATCCTGGCTCTGTGCGATCTCAGGTTGCTGATACGGCGTGTCCAACTCCCGCACAGCGCTCTGCAGTCTGCCCGCCGGGTCAGGAGAGTATGCATCGGAACTCGGTGGCTGGTTCGACGATTGGCGCACCACGCCTTCCTGCGCCGCCGGCAGAGATCTCGACGGCAGCTTCATCGCGGTCGGCTCGACATATGCGAGAGAAGCTGTTGGCTCCGCCTCCGACTTTGCAGCGACATACTCTAGCGCAACTTGAGGCTGCGCATCTTCGGATGCCCGATGCGACATCACCGGACGCGGCAGAGGAGTAGCGAAATCGTTGAGTGTCGCCTGCGCCCGCTGGCTGCGCAGCTCGTCATCGCCACCTCTGGTCGCAAACGGATCCGTGCGATCATCCTGCCGCACGCCGGCGAAATCTCCCAGCGTCGGAGTCACCGTCGCCGGAGCATCCTGCCACGAAATCTCCCGATTGCCGCCATTCGAAAGCGGATCCGCCGGCTCGCTCATACGCGCAGTGCGACCAGTTGGCGCCAGCAGGTCCATCAACTGCTGCGTCGGAGGAACTCCGTTCTGCGGATTGCTTTGATTACCCGTAGATCCGGGCCGCGAGAACAGATCGGCCGGCGATTCCGGTCCCATCGCAGCCAGTGCTGCGCGATAATATGCAGCAGCCTTGCCGTTATCACCGCGAGCCTGCTCAAACTGCGCCGCCATTCTCAGGATCGACGGATCATCCTTATATTTGTCCAGCGCGGCCTCAAGCCATGCTTCCGCCTGCTTCATGTCTTTCGCAGCGAGCGCAGCGCCGATGGCGCCCTGGTACTGTGCAAGACTTGCCTGATTCATGTCGAGCGACGCGTAAATAGCCACCGCGCGCTTGGCCTGCCCGGCCTTGAGATAGGCGCCAGCCAATGCGGTATAGATGTTGGCATTTCCGGGGAAGGCCCGCGCCGCGGTTTCGAGAATCGCCAGCGCTCGCCGCTGATCGCCCGCGGCAGCCGCGCTGTTTGCCCGGCGTATACTCCACGCCGCCCACAACTGATTCAGGTTGGTCTGCTGCTCGTCTGTCATCTCCGCCGAAGCCGACAGGCTCGAAACCAGGGAATAGAGCTTGCGATCATCTCCCGCATTCAGCAGCACCCATCCATATTGAATCTGCACATCGGTGGGCACTTCCTTGTTCTGGCTCGCGTACAACTGCGTCAGGTCAGCGAAGGTGCGCAGAGCCTGCTGCTCCTGCCCGGTAGCCGCCTGAATCGACGCCAGCGTCTGCAGATAGCCGGGATCCTGCTCGAGCCGCAACCTCACCGGCTCCGGCATCCTGGCGATCTCGCGCAGAGCATCGCGATCGTGGTTCGACTGATGCAGCGTATTCAGAACTCCCCGCCACGCCTGGAGACTGTCCGGATGGACGTCGAGCTCTCGCTTGTAGATCGTGTAGGCCTTCTGCGCGTTGCCCTGTGCGGCGTAGATATCTGCAAGTTGCAACTCGATGGACGAGCTGGAAACACCACCGAGCGACAGCGCACGCTCCAGATATTTCTGTGCGCGGTCCCACTCATGGCGCGTCTGGTAGATCGACCCGATCAGCACCAGAAATCCCGCATCGTTCTGAACACGATCGAAGACGCTCTGCGGCATCTTGCCGAACTCCGCAATGGCCTCCTCGTCGCGATTGAGCTGGTGCTGCGCCGCGATCAGCGACCGCCACGCATCGATATTTCCCGGATTCTCCTCGACCACCTGACGATAGAGCTGTAGAGCGGGCTCATACCGCTGCGCGGTCATCAGCAGCGCCGCATACTGCATCTGCTGATCAGCCGGCAGATCACGCCCCTGGTTCGGAAACGGCAGAGCCAGCGCGCGCTCGACCACCTTGTCCGCTTCCGCCTTCCGGCCCAGCGCGAGATTGTCCTGCGCAAGCGATCGCAAATAATAGGGATCGCGATTCAGCTGCGCGCGAACGTTCGCCGGCATGCGGTTGCTTGTATCCAGTGCTCCCTGCGAGTCGCCCGACTCCGACTGCGCAAGGAACAGACCGCGCCACGCCGTTGTCCGGGCCGGTGCAACCCGCACCAGTCGCTCGAAGATCTCGATCGCCTCAGCCGAATTGCCCTGCTGCATCAGCGCTCCGCCCAGTGCTTCCAGCGCATCCGGGTTCGACGGCTTCATCGATACGGCGGTCCGGTAAGCCTCAACAGCCTCGCTGCTGTTGCCGGCCTTCAATGCTTCATTGCCGCTGGACATCCGCTCCCAGAACTGTGAAGTGCCGACCGAGGCAGTGAGGCCCTTGGCTCCCGCTGCCTGCGCACGCTGCAGGTAGTCAGCGGCTTCGCCAAACTCCTGCCGCTTCATCAAGACGTAACCCATCCCGCTGAGCGCGCGCGGATTATTCGGCTCCTTTTCGAGTACCTGCTGAAACAGTCGCTCGGCATCATCCAGCCGGCCCGCATTGAGCGCCCGATATGCCGACGCCTCCAGCGGATTACCAACCGGCCCTGCTGCCCTCTTCGGGGCCTCGGTCGGAGTGCTGGGCGCCGCTGCCGCCTGTGCATTCCACGCCGCCGCCTGCTTCAGCGCATTCTGCGCTGCGGGAACCCCGCTGTATCGCTGCAACATGGCGATGCCTTCAGAGCGGGTCTTCGGATCGTAAGTCAGGATGCGCCCCAGCGTGACCGCGTAGCGGGAGTCGGCAGGGAACTGCTGCGAGAGTTTACGCAAGCCTTCGACGGCGTGAGCGCGATCTGCGGGAATGGCCGCTTCCGTATCGTAGTATTCGAGCGCATAGTTGCCCGCTGGAGGCTCATTGCCGAAGACATCCCGGTAGATCTTCATCGCCTGCGAGTACTGGCCGCTCTGTGCCAGACGGCTGGCTTCATTCAGCCGGTCCGCCTGCGGAGCCACATGAGGCATGGCTTGGATCTGCGATATGGCCGAAGGATTTCCCCCCGCCGCCCGCAGGCGGTCAAGGTACTGCCGGGCCTCGTCCTGTTTGCCCAGTTGCATGTCGGCCTTGGCGATCCCGGCAAGCGCCTCTGTATTTTTAGGGTTGGAGAGAAGCACCTGTTGCCAGGTCTGCACCGCCATGTCGAGGCGTCCATGAGCAGCGAGCGATTGCGCCTTGGCGAGCAGCATCTTTTCGGCCGCTGATTGCGCTGGAAGACTGCATGGAACGCCAATGGCCAACGTGCCGATGACCATCAGAAGAATCCGTCGATGAAACTTCCGGTTTAGTTTTTCCATCGGACCCTCAATGTTCCGTCGGGATTGAACCGAAACCGTTGTTCCTGCCAGCCCAGCGCGAAGAGAGCCAGGTTCTGGTCGTAATAACGGGGCGGTATTCCCAGCAGACCCGTCTGTCTGTCGAACTCAGCCGTTACGAGATGAAGCTGCGCGGCAGCCGCCATCTTTTCGCCCGAGCTTGTAAGAAAGGGCACCATCGCCGCAGAAAAGCCGGGAGGAGCAGCGTTGCTCAGGACGCGTCCGTCCGGACTGATCGCCTCCGGAGGCGCAGGATCGCTCTGCATCAGCCGCGCTATAGGCGCGAAAATCTCCAGCATCATGCCCGCGCCTGGTGTCTCCTTGGCCGTCATGCCGGCCCACATGTACACCCGGATAGCGTCGTAGCTGCCCCGCGCCGTCTGCGAGGGATCTCCCGGATTGGACGCGGCAGAAAAACTCGACTTCGTCTCGTCCTCATACGCCACCCAGTCCATGGCAAACCCGCTCGGGCTGGCGCGGCGCAGCCAGGCGGGCAGCGCCGTAGCCATCTGCCTCCATGGGCCGTTCGGCGCCGCGTGGCCGGCAGCGCAAAGAAGCGGCAGCGGCATGTAGCTGGGGTTCAGCACCCAGCGATCTCCTTTGGCGAACAGCTCTACGCGCCCGGGCATCAGCACCGGCCCCACGTTCGGAAGTTGCGCCACCTCTTCTCTCGCGATGTTCTCGAGCAAGGCCTTTCCAGCTTGTCTGTATTGCGGTTTCTGCCAGATCGCTCCTGCCTGCAGCAGATCGTAGGCAATCCACAGATCGGAGTCCGACGCCGAGTTCTCATCAAGCACTCGCCACGATCCGTCGTCGCCCTTGCCCCAGCTCCACGAGGGCAGATGCTTGCTCAGATCGCCCTGGGCGAGATTATTCTCGGTCCATGAACGGAGTCGCTCGAACGACGCAGCATCGCCGGCCACCAGCGCGAAGAACATCGCGTAGCTCTGGCCCTCCGACGTCGTCATCGAATTGCGATCCGGATCAATCACTCGCCCCTCCGCCGAAATAAAGCGCGCGGCATAACGATTCCACAAAGGCCAGCCACTCTGCGCCCCGGCAACCGGTCCGCTCAGGATTGAAACCATCACGACAACCAGCTGCGCGAGTCGAAAACCATGCTTCATGCCTCGCGTGCCTCCAGACGTGCGCGAGCTCGACGATCGAGCCTGGCGCGAGTCCACGGCACGACAAAGATGCCTAAAACAAACGTAAGCACAACAACCAGCCAGGGGAATTCTCGGAGCCAGTAACGGACATGCGACCACCACGGTAGGTGGCCCACGAAATAGAACCTGTCTCCCAGGCGATAGGATGAAAACTCGTTTCCATGCAGGACACTTACCGATTCGCTGATATTTCCCGACGAATACGATTTGAGGAAAGCTGAGACGAACGCCGGCACTGCATCATCATTTCTAAACGTAACCGTGACGATCGACCGGTCCGCCGCCCACGGCGACTCGATGCCCTGTATCACCGCATCCGGATACTCACCCAGGCTGGTGATCAGTCCGTTTCTCTCCTTCGACCGGTTGATCTTCCACCACCAGTGGGGACGCATCTCCGCCACCTGCCACCATGCATGTTGAACAGCCGCAAATATCCCACCGGTATCGCTGATCGTAACCGCGTTGGATTTGACTGAAACCGGCAGTTGCCCGCTGAGACGGTCAAATGCCGGTTGGTCGCCCACGTTGCCGATCACCAGATAATCCAGATCTTTACCCAGCGCTGCCGAATTACCCACGTTCACGCGAAGCGCGGGATATCCCGTCTGCCCACCGAAGTAACCCAGGAGCATCAGGTAGACCCCGATCTCCTTTTCCGATGGTGTCGGAGGCAACACCACCATCGTCTGTGAGAGATCGGCGAACCGGGTGAAAGGAAATCCCGCATTCGAAAACAGCTCGAGGTTGGGCATCGCCGCCCAGTGCTCAAGCCCGGTCAGATCGAGGTGTGAACTGCGCAGAATTGCGCCCTGCAGATTGATCGGCGGCGTGTCCTGGCAGTGCCCCGTCTTGGCTATCTGAAAGTAGAAGTTGAACAGGAATGTATTCGTAAACGGCCGCATCCCCGTCAGCGGAACAGCCGCGGTATACGAAAGCACCTTCTTCGGATTGTCCGCGTGCGGGAGTGGCAGCTCATTCACCAGTGTCCCGTTAGCCGTCACGCGCAGCGTCGATCCGTTCGCCAGAGGAATCGCGTTATATCGGTAATCCACACTCAGCGGTATTGTGCTTCGATCTCCGTAATACAGATCGGGGGGAACACGCAGGTAAACCGCAAGCGGTCCCGAACCATCGCTGCGCAACTCCGCGTTGTCGGTGTAATTCCAGAACGGCGAAGCGCGATCTGTCTTCAGCCACAGTGGCGCATCGTCAGCCTCACGCGGTGCCGGCAACTCAAAATCCGAGACGTGAACGGTTCGGCCTTGCAGCATGGCATTTTGCAGCGCGATCGCACGCGCCGCAGTCACGAGCTGGTCTGGCTCGCTGCCGGCGATCACCAGCACCTTGCTGTAGGGATCGCTGGGATTGGTACGCACCGCGATCGTCGGTCCGTTCACATCGAGGTCAAGACCCGCCGGCAAATCCGATGGCTTCTCCGCAAACAGAATCACGTTGCCCTTGGGCACCGTGCTGCCGATCGTTACCGGCATGGTCAGCGTATGCGACTTCGCCAGAACTCCGAGCCACGAGGCCAGAATGCCGGCGGCCTGCAAGGTCGCATCCGTCGGGTCTTCCGCAAACACAAATGGGACAGTCGGAGACGCGCCGCTCAACTCGTCGTCATAAAACGGCAACGGCAGAATCTTTAGATCGTCGGAAAGAGGCAGCAGTGAGCCCGACACCTCGATATTCGTACTGTTCTCCACTCGCGCCCACAGCACTGAATTTGCCGGATCTTCGCAGTCCCTTGTGTAGTGCCCGATAAACTGCAGGCCCAGCACGTTGTCGCGCACCAGCAACTCCGCCGGCAACGCCACGCTGGCACTCAGCGCGTCTTGAACATCGGCCGTCTTCGATGGCGCAGGCAGAGAAGCGATCAGTGTGCCGTTCAGCAGTACATTGAGATGGCTCATCTCCGCAATAAGAGCCGGCGAAAAAGAGTAGTGCAGATTCAGCTTCGCCTGTTGGACAACCTCAGTATGCGGCAGCGAAAACGGAATCGTGCGCGAGGCATCCACACCGCGAAACTCGATCGCCTGAGGAATTCCCATGTCCTTCAGTGACATTGAAGAATGAAAAGTTCCTTCCCCGGCTGCGGAAGGAGCAGCGGGTACGCCCGGCCCCGTCGCCCTTTTCTGCGCATGGAGAGACAGCGCGCCTCCCGACAGCAGCAGCGCAATAACAATGCCCGCGGTCTGCGCCCGTGCGGCCGCCGCGACTTTGTCCGATTTCTTCCGCCTGGGTACCAGCGCCAGCAGCGCGTAACCCACGCCTCTGACCGACAACTGCACCAGTCGCGCAAAGCTGTGCAACGGCCGGTCCTTCTGGCGTCGCTCGCTCCGGCTCAGCCACGTATCGGCCCGCGAGTACAGCACCAGTGTCAGCAGTTCTTCTTCTTCGATGCTGAGCGGTTCATATTTCAACCGCAGGTTCTTTCCAATCAATCCGACAACCGTCGCCGGAAAGGCCGCCTGTTGGCTTTTCAACGGATAGATCACACGCAGAGCAGCGCCAGCCTTCAGCTCCAGCGGCTCTTCAAGCACCAGCGCCGCGCCTCCCAGCGAGACATCGGTAGATTCGCCAAAGACGCTGCGCCCATCCGGCAGCCGAATCTCCACCGGCAGATGCACGCCGATCCGAACATCCTCCCGAACCTGCCGCGATTCGATCGCAACTGCATTCGCCGTACCGAGAATCACCATGTTGAAGAGAATCCAGACGCAATTCATCGCGATCGTGCCCGGGTGCCCGACATTCCAATAGAAAATGCGGATCGGCGCGACCAGCAGGGCGAGAACGTTCAGCCAGATCAGGAACAGGTACGGCCGCGCAATCCGCGCGTCAAAGTACTTCTTCTGAACGATGCCGCCCTTCGCCGTCACATTGAATTTACCGAGCTTCGGATTCACCAGAGCCAGCAGTGTCGGCCCCAGAATGTACGGCGCCAGCACCGTTTCGTAGACCTCGTTCCAGAACGAATACCGGTACTTGCCCTGCACGCGCAGGTTGGTCACATTTGAGAGGAAGAGGTGGGGCATCGCGTACGCGAGGATGGCTGCCCAGTAACCAGGAATGTTGATCCGCCCCAGCAACATATATATAAGCGGCGCGGTCAGGAAGATCAGCCGCGGTCCCGCATACAGGAAGTGGATCATCGCGTTCACATAGCACAGGCGCTGCGGCCACTTCAGCCCCTTTGCCAGCACGGGATTATCCGTCCGCAGGATCTGGCACATGCCGCGCGCCCAGCGGATACGCTGGCCCACATGGCTCGACAGGCTCTCCGTCGCCAGCCCAGCCGCCTGCGGAATGTTGATATACGCCGTGTTCCATCCCCTCATTTGCATACGCAGAGAAGTGTGCGCGTCTTCTGTAACTGTCTCGGTAGCAATTCCGCCAATCTCATTGATCGCGGTGCGCCGCAGCACCGCGCACGATCCGCAAAAGAAGGTAGCGTTCCACAGATCGTTCCCGTCCTGAATAATTCCGTAAAACAGCTCGCCCTCATTCGGAATCACCATGAACTGTTCGAGGTTCCGCTCGAACGGATCGGGCGAATAAAAGAAGTGCGGAGTCTGCAGCATCCCCAGCTTCTTGTCTTTGAGAAACCATCCCAGCGTCACCTGCATAAAGCTGCGGGTCGGCACGTGATCGCAGTCGAATATCGCGACATACGGCGAGGTCAGCACCCGCAGCGCGTGATTGATATTCCCGGCCTTCGCATGCTTGTTGTCCGGCCGGATCATGTAACCGATCTCCGCCTCTTCGCAGAACTTGCGGAACTCCTCGCGGCGGCCGTCATCGAGTAGGTAAACATGCAGCTTTTCCGCCGGATAATCGATGTTCATTGCCGCAAAGGCCGTCGAGCGCACCACCGACAAAGGCTCGTTGTAGGTCGGAATCAGCACATCGACATCCGGCCATTCCTCCAGCGTGGCGGGTAGCGGAACAGGGGGCCGGCGCAGCGGACGAATCGTCTGCACGTATCCGAGATAAAGGATGACGAACGCGTACACTTCCGCCGACAACAGCACCAGCATGAAGAACACATCGATCCACGGAATCGGGTGATTTCTATCCAGCAGCGCCTGGAAGACCGTCGAAAACCGCCAGTACGCATACCGTGTCGTCGCCAGCATCGAGGCGAACATCAGGGCCAGCGTCACCAACTCCGACTCGGAAATAGCATGAATCGCGAAGGTAATAGCGATTGTCAGAATGCCGAGCACTGCCTGCTCCGGCCACTTGAAATCGACTGTTACACACTCAAAGGCGAGGAAGAGAAGCAGCGAATAAGTGATCAGGCGTGCAACGGCTGCAGTAAAGCTGGTGGCCGTTCCGAGCGAATTCCATTTCCCCAGAAGTCTCTTCATTGCTCAGTCCAGCGCACCGCGGATTTCGCCGCTCGCCGGATCGGCGCAACACTTTGCAGCCAGCCCGCAAGCTGAACGTAGTCGTGCGTTACCTCCGATTCCGGCGCGTGGTCCACGACCGTCATCCGCGAGGCAATCGCCTGGCCCACCTCGCCGCCGTGACGGATCGTCAGCGGCAGAAGCCGCTCACCGCACTGCCCCGCGACCAGGTCGCGTGCCCTCTGATCGACCGAACTCTCACTATCGAATTCGCTGAATACGTAAAACGGAGCGGGTACCTTGAACCCGCTTGATCGCATCTTCTCGAGCGATGCCTCGATGCGCGGAATGGTAAGAATCGAATTCAGGTCCGGCAGCAGCGGTACCAGGATGGTGGAAGCCATCCCGAATATATTCGGCAGCAGCCCGAATGACGCCGGCCCAAGGTCGAAAATGACCCGGTCTGACGCCGCCATCGCCGCCCGCACATCGCCGTCCAGCCACTCGGCCGTGATCTCCTCCGCGCCAATCACCCGCAGCGGAGAATAGGTCATGCCCGGCGCTACAAATTTCCTCAGTCCCGAGCGCAGGTCGTTGGCTCCGAAGTGAAACGGCAGCAACCCGCTTCCCGACGCATCCACCATCAATATCTGCTCGCCCAGCGAACACAGCACTCTGGCTACATTCGCGCATAGCGTGGACTTGCCCACGCCTCCGGCCAGAGAATGCACCGCCAGGATTGGCCGCTCGTCACTCTGGACGGGAGACATGAGCTGGTCGATGAACCTAGACCGGCTGCGCCCTCGCGAAGGGGTAAATGGCGACTCCGGCTCTACGGGGCGGGGCGCCGGTGCGACGTCAGACACGACCGGCACGCCGTTCACTGGCGCATCGGAAACCACCGGCAGGCCTTTCGCTGACGCGGCCTCATGCTGAACCGCCGTCTGAATCGTCGTTTCAATTGCGGGTGGCTGCTCTGGAACCGGCGCGCTGGTAACTGTAGTAGCAGTTACCTGGGATTCCACCACGACATGAGTGGAAATCCCCTCGGCCGCTTGTTCCACCGCGGCAGAGGTTACTGGCTTTTGCTGGATCTTCCTTTGCCGAGAGAAGTCCCGATACGGTACCCCTTCCACATTTGCCCATGCATACAGGCGAGCGACATCCTTTGCGAGCTGGTCATCGCTGCTCGTTGGATTTGCCGCCTTGTTTTCACCGCCGCCCATTCAGACCCTCGCCCCACTGAAATCCCTGCCGACCTTTCCGTAACCCAAAGGGTAACGCCATAGTACCCATCAAGGGTAATAAATAATATAGGTACTGTTGTTGGGGCTTCCGCGAGCCCGAATGGACCCCGATTTCCAAGTCCGGATTTCCCGGTGGGGTCGGTCAGCCCCTTCTGGCCACTGGACTTAGGTTCACTGTGCCGACCCAACGTGCTCCTCAGCGATAGGAGAGCCGTCTCAATCGGTCGACTTGCAGGCCTCGGTCTGGATCCGGGCCTGTAACTCCTGCAGCAGGTGCCGCGTATAGAGGCCGCTCGCCACGAATCTGGCGTGCTGATGGATCATCTGCAGGAGAACCTCCTCGCCGCACTTGTCGATCTGTGTGACCTCGTCCAGATCCACAAGTCGTAACCGCTCCGCGCACGAATCGAGCGACGTCCGCCAGTTTGTGCTGAGCTCGGAGGCGAACTCTCCAGTTAGCTGGCCCTGAAGAATCCACTTCTCCTCGGATGGAGTTTCAACCACGGTGAGTCTGAACATGGGGTCTCCGAAGACGGGCACTTCCAACGATCCGCGAAAGGGAAACAGCCCGTTAAGACGCAATCCGCCTGCCAGAAATCAACCGGCGGCGTGGGCTGTATTTGTATGTTTTAGAGCGATTTACACCGATGGCTCAGAGACTCGAGCTGAAGCGCAGCCAATGGACCTATGCTGGCCAACTGGCAGTCCGTCAGTATATTGGCACCATTAGGTGCGAGTCGGGCGCGAGATCCCGAGCTTGTGCATGCGAAACTGCAGTGTTGACCGCTTCATCCCCAGCCGGGCGGCCGCGCCGTTCGGCCCGGAAAATACCCAATTGCTCTGCTCTACGACGGACAGGATATGCCGCCGCTCCATCTCTTCCAGGGTGAGGATGCCATTATTGCCGCTCTCTCCCGCCCGCATCTTCAGGTCCGCAATCGGCACTTTCAGCTCGCTGCCCGACGACAGGATGACCGTGCGTTCGATGACATTCTGCAGCTCGCGAATGTTTCCCGGCCAGGGATAGCGGACGATGGCGTTCATCGTTTCGGTTGAAATCGTGTCGATGCGCTTCTTCATCAGCCGCGCGAAGTGCTGGGCGAAGTGCCGTACAAGAAAGGGTATGTCTTCCGGTCTGTCGCGCAGCGGCGGTACATAGATCGGAAAGACATTCAGCCTGTAGAAGAGATCCGACCGGAACCGCTGGCTCTCCACCATCGCGTTCAGGTCTTGATTCGTGGCCGCAATCAGCCGGGCATTCGTATGCAGGGTGCGCGAGCTGCCCAGCCGTTCAAACTCACGCTCCTGCAGCACGCGCAACAGCTTCGGCTGCAGCTCGAGCGGTATTTCCCCGATCTCATCGAGAAAGATCGTTCCCTCCGAAGCCAGCTCGAAACGCCCCACGCGCTGGGCAATGGCCCCGGTAAAGGCGCCTTTCTCGTGGCCGAAGAGTTCGCTCTCGAGCAGCCCTGTAGGAATCGCCGCACAGTTGAGCTTTACGAAGGCGCGACTGCTCCGCCGGCTCAATTTATGTACCGCCCGGGCGATCAGCTCTTTCCCGCTCCCTGTTTCGCCATGAATAAGAACGGTAGAATCCGTTGGAGCTACCGCTTCCACCTGGCGAAGCACCCGCCGCAGAATCGCGCTGTTCCCGATAATCTCCTCAAAATTCAGCTCATTCCGGATCTCGTCTTCCAGATAGAGCTTTTCCTGCGCCAGCTTGTCCGAGAGTTCCGAGATCGTCCGGTAGGCCAGCGCGTTGTCGATGGCGATCGCGACTTGTCCCGCGATCTGAACCAGAAAATCCGCCTCCTGCCCGGTGAATGAGTTCTTGCGCAGCCTCGCCACCGCCAGAACCCCGAGCACCCGGCCGCAGCGCACCAGCGGCAGCAGGCAAACGGCTTTAAGACCCTCCTGCACGGCCAGTTGGCGTCCAAAATAATGAGGATGCTCATCGGTGATGTCACCAATCCATGGTTTCCCCGACCGGAAGACCCTTCCCGGCAGCCTGTCCGGAGAAATCACCTCACCCGGTCGAATCAATCCTTTGCCGTCCGGAAAGTCGAGAGCGTAAACTTCTAGTCCTTCGTTGTCTGCCGCAGGCAGCATCAGGGCGACGGCATCGAGCTGCATCGCGTTTCGGATGCCCGGCGACATCGCCTGAATAAGCTCCTTCAGTTCAAGATTCGACGCCACGCTGCTGTTCAGATCGAGGATCAGCTTGAGCCTTGTCTGCTCGCTGTCGAGCTGCAGCCGCACATTCTCTGACGCCGCGAAGTTCAGCCTGTCGTCTATCGCGAGTGCGGCATATCGCGTCGCCAGTGTAAGCAGACTCACCTCATCCTCAGAGAAACCATTGCCCAGCCGGCGCGTCACGCACACCACGCCCAGCCGCCGAAATGCGGTGCTCAGTGGAAGCATGCAAACGGCCCCATCCCCCACTCCGGTCTGCGCGATATGCAGCCATCTGGCCAGATCTGGAAAGCTGGTCTCAGCCTTGAGAGAAGGAATTAGCAGAGGAGTCTGTTTTTCATGCACCCAGCTGCAGGCCGCCGGAGTCCAGGAAGTATCAACCTGCGCGTCTGTGTTTTCGTCGACAAAAAAGTAGTCAAGTTTCGCGTGTAAGCCGCTAAATGTCGCTTGTGATCCATCGACGGTCGCGGCTATAAAAAAGATGTTGGCAGAAATAAGATCGCGCAGTTTGGATGGAAGCACCTGCAGGAGGCGTTCCGCGCTTCGGTGGTCATTCAGTTCACGCGTGAAGCGCAAGAGTCCCTGCTCATCCCTTGGTGGGTAATGAGCAGTAGCAAAGTCAGATACAGGATGTTCGCGCTGCCCTTCCATGGCGAGTCAGTTCTTGGAAGCAACTTCGTAACGTTTACGTCATAGATGATCGTCGAGTCCATAAAGTAGCAGGGATGCCAATAATTTGGCAGTCTGGTGATTGGCTGGCAGGGCTTTAGTCGGAACCCTCCGCGTCTCTTGTGGAATTCGATATGATGTTGTTTCTTTTCAGTGGATTCCCCGTTGTTCGGCTTTGATGAAGGTTGGCGAAGCATGTGCACGAGGTTAAAAGACGTTCTCGAGAATCGAGCAATCAGGTAGTCGCGTAGAAAAAGTTTGTAACCACGGAGGGCTCCCGATGCCTGTTGAGCAAGTCACGGAACAGACTTCGAATTTCCGACTCGACGTTCCGCTGCATAACCTTCTAACCCAGTCCCCCGCCGCGCCAATGGGACTGGTCCCGGTCGGTGAACCCCAGACATTCCCAGCCCCTGTTTTCCCGCAATATCCGGATCTGTTGGGGCCGGCGGACGACAGTCTCGAGTGGAGCCCGCCCGAAAAGCGGAAATGGACGGCCGGGCACATTTACCGCGCGATGCAGGGCTGGCTCTTTCCCTACATTCGCTCCCGCGTCACCTCCGGCGATTTTCACCCCCTGATCTCGTATCTCTTCACCGAGTTCAAGTGCAACCTCGACTGCCATTACTGCTGGGCCTTCGACAACAAAGTGAAGGGAATGAGTGAAGACACGGCGAAACGCTCCATAGATTGGCTGCACAGCACCGGCTGCCGGGTTCTGGCTTACATGGGCGGCGAGCCGCTCCTGCGTCCGGACTTCATCCACAAGATCACGTATTACGCCGCGAAGAAGGACTTCTGGATTTACCTCCCCACGAATGCCCGCCTGCTGCGCATCGATGTCATCGATAAGCTGGCCGATGCCGGGCTCGCCACCTTTAACATTGCCGTTGATGCCGTTGACTTGAAGCCTGGACTCCCCAAGGCGCTGGTGCCAATCCGCAAGCAGTTTGACTATCTGGTCCGCAAGCAGTACGGCTACGGTTATTCGGTCTTCTTGAACATCAACATCTGCCGCAATAACCTCGACGATGTGCGCCAGCTCACCGAGATCGCCCACGACTGCGGCATCGCCACCGACTATCACATCAATGAATCCCCGCTGCTTGAGCAGGATGAGCATT
The DNA here is from genome assembly GCA_963721995.1 of uncultured Acidobacteriaceae bacterium. GTDB lineage: Bacteria > Acidobacteriota > Terriglobia > Terriglobales > Acidobacteriaceae > Silvibacterium. Next base: position 207,737 of record CAVRNK010000039.1, read on the forward strand.
TCAAGCATGCGGACAATAACGTCACTTACATCACCAAAGACGACTGGCCGGCAGTCGAGGAAACCATTCAGTGGCTGACCGAAAAGCAGGACTCCGGATACAAGATGGTGAACTCAAATGCCCGGCTCTGGCAGATGGTAAGTTTCATGAAAGGGAATCACTTCCCATGGAACTGCCGCGCCGGACAGAACTCCATGATCATCCGTGTCGACGGAACCCTTGCGCCATGTTTTCCGATGTACACCGCCAGCTACGACTGGGGCGTGGTGGGCGACCACAAATTTGACACAAAGCAGCTTGACCACCAGAAAGAGACCTGCCAGACTCATTGTTTCTCGACGTTGAACCACATACTTGGGTGGTGTTACAACGATCAACGGGTGATCAAATACTTCTTTAAGCAGCTTGCCCACGGATTCCAGGGAATGAAGGGTCAGATGTAGTCACCGTCGCGTCGATCACGGCGGAATTCTGCGTAACGCCAACCATAACCTTTGACCAGGAGCGGTATATGCCAGTTGCAGAAGAAATCGTTCAGACCGACTTTGAAGTGGAAATCCAGGCGCGCATCGACGCCGAGCGCGCTCGGTTACGTGCAGAAGCGGGCCTGGCCCGCATGCGCGAGTTCAAGAAGCCGGTGGAGCGGACCTTCACCGCCAGCGAACGCGACTACGTCACCATCCTCTTCGGCGGTCTCACCTGGAAGCACGAGGAGATGATCAAGGCTGTCTTCCACGGCAGCGGCTATCGCTGCGAGAACATCCCAACTCCGGTGGTCGCCGACTTCCAGGCCGGAAAAGAATTCGGAAACAACGGCCAGTGCAACCCCACCTACTTCACGGTGGGGAACCTGGTTCGTCACCTGCAGAGTCTTGAAGCGCAGGGCATGACCAAGAAGCACATCATCGACAACTATGTCTTCTTTACCGCCGGCTCCTGCGGCCCCTGCCGATTCGGCATGTACGAAGCCGAATACCGCTTCGCTCTGCAGAACTCCGGCTTCGAAGGCTTCCGCGTACTGCTCTTTCAGCAGACCGACGGCATCAAGGCTGCCAGCGGCGAGCCGGGCCTGAAGTTTTCCGTCGACTTCGGCATGGGCATGCTCAACGCCCTCAACCTCGGCGACGTGCTCAACGAGCTCGTCTACCAGGTTCGCCCCTTCGAAGTGAAAAAGGGCGAGACTGACCGGGTCATCCACGACGCCGCGAAGACCCTGACCGACACCCTTCGCGACCGCAAGCGCTGGCACATCATGGACGCCGCGCCAACCTGGGCCAAGCCCTTCCTTGAGAAGCACGGCAAACTGACCGGCATCAGCTGCACTCTCGGCAAGGTTGCCCACAACCTCTACGGCAAGGAGTACGTCGACGCACTCCACACCTGCCGCGATAGTATCAACGCCATCGAGGTAGACCGCCTGCGCGTGAAGCCGGTCATCAAGATCACCGGCGAATTCTGGGCACAGACCACCGAAGGCGACGGCAACTTCAACATGTTCGCCTTCCTCGAGCGCGAAGGCGCGCAAGTCCTGGTCGAACCGATCGCCACCTGGATCGCCTACATGATGTACGTGGCCAAGGAAGGCGCCAAGGCGCGCGCCGATGCCGAAGCTCCTTACCGCGATCCCAAGTGGTACGAGGTCAAGAAGCGTTTCGCCAATGAATTCAAGCTCTTCAAGAAGACCGGCGGCCTGAGCGCTGGCAGCGCGATGTGGAACTTCTTCTATCACCGCACTATCAAGCACTTCGGCGATACCGCCCACCACCTTATCCCGCAGAAAGAGCTCTCCCGGCTGGCCCATCCCTTCTATCACCAGCTTGCCCGCGGTGGTGAGGGCTACATGGAAGTCGGCAAGAACGTCTACTACACCGTCAATCACCTCTGCCACATGGTGCTCGCGCTCAAGCCTTTCGGCTGCATGCCCTCGACTCAATCCGACGGCGTCCAGTCCCGCGTCGTAAACAAGTTCAAGGACATGATCTTCCTACCCGTCGAAACCTCGGGTGAGGGTGAAGTCAACGCACACAGCCGCGTGCAGATGGCTCTGGCCGAAGCCAAGGCCAAGGCGCGGGCAGAGTTCGACAGCGTGTTAGGCCAGACTGGCAAATCGCTCGACGAGTTGCGCGCCTACACCGACGCTCATCCGAAACTGAAGCACGCTCTCTACAAGGTCCCGCATCGCGAGGGCATCGCCGGAACCGCGGCGCAGTTCGCCTGGCACGTCAGCGATCTCATTGACCGCGACCGCGCATGGCGCCGGACGCGTGTTGCGGCGCCGGCAGTGCAGGTGGCGTGATGCGTACAGTGCTTCGAGTTGTGCTCGAGGGTTCTGCCATCGTGGCTGTTGCATTATTGACTGCGGCGCTTCACTGTGCGCTGCGCTCCCTGCGGGCGCGGCGTACAGCCGTCGCCGATAATGCGCCAGCCCTGGCCACTCCTGCACAAATCCCCGCGCGGCGTCCGATGTTTCTTTCGCGTGGCAACCTTCTTTCCAGCTGAAGGAAAAGGTGATGACAAAATTTCTGGTGGGTTTGGATGTCGGCTCGACCACAGTAAAAGCGATTGTTGTCGACGCTGCGACTGACACAACGATCTGGCAGGACTATCAGCGCCACGAAACCCGGCAGCCCGAAAAAGTGCTGGAATTCCTGCGCCGGATGGAAGCCGACACCGGTATGTCAACCGACAACACGCGCATCTTCATCACCGGATCAGGCGGCGGCACCATCGCCGAGATGGTCGGCGCGAAGTTCGTCCAGGAAGTCCACGCCGTCTCCCTTGCCGTCGAGAAGCTGCATCCCGAGGTTTATTCCGTCATCGAGCTCGGCGGACAGGACGCGAAAATCATCGTCTTTAAAGACGACGAAGAGACCGGCCGCAAGAAAAAGATCCCGTCGATGAACGACAAATGCGCGGGCGGCACCGGCGCAGTCATCGACAAGATCAATGCGAAGCTCAAGATTCCCGCCTCCGAGCTCTCCAACCAGGCCTATAACGGCGTCAAGCTGCACAAGGTCGCCGGCAAATGCGGGGTGTTCGCCGAGACCGACATCAACGGCCTCCAGAAAACCGGTACACCTTCCGACGAGCTGATGGCCTCGCTCTTTGAAGCCATCGTTCTGCAGAATCTCAGCGTTCTCACCCGCGGCCACACACTTCGCCCGCACGTTCTTCTCCTTGGCGGCCCCAATGGATTCATCCGCGGCATGCGCGAGGCCTGGCAGGCCAACATTCCGCGCATGTGGAAAGAGCGCAAGGTCGAGATCCCCGAAGGCACCAAGCCCGAAGATCTGATCAAAGTCCCCGACAACGCCCAATACTTCGCCGCCCTCGGCGCGGTCGAATTCGGCAAGGATGAAGAGCAGGCGGTAGGCCGCTATCTCGGAATCGAGCAGCTCCTTTACTACATCGACTACGGCCGCGCCGAAGAAAAGGCTGCAGCCGGCGGCAAGGGACTGGTCGCCGAAGACGCCGAACTCGTCGCCTTCAGAGACACCTACAAGAAGAAGAAGTTCAAGCCGGCCGATTTCTATCCCGGCCAGGTGGTTCGCGGCTTCGTCGGAATCGACGGCGGCTCCACCTCCACTAAAGCAGCCGTGCTCGGAACCGACGGCGAGATCGTCTGCAAGACCTACCAGCTCTCCAACGGCAATCCCATCCAGGACACCATCGAGATGTTCGAGAAGCTGCGCGAGCAGATCGAGAGCAAGGGCGCAACCCTCGAAGTCCTCGGCGTGGGCACCACCGGCTACGCTAAGGACATACTCAAAGACGTCCTCAATGCTGACGTCGCCCTGGTCGAAACCGTCGCTCACACCGAGTCGGCGCTCAAGTTCTACGACGATCCGCACGTAATCATCGACGTGGGCGGACAGGACATCAAGCTCATCGTCCTCAAAGACGGCCGCGTCAAAGACTTCAAGCTGAACACGCAATGCTCCGCCGGCAACGGCTACTTCCTCCAGTCCACCGCCGAGGGCTTCGGTCTGAAAGTCGAAGACTTCGCCGATATCGCCTTCTCCGCTAAATCCATGCCGTCCTTCGGATACGGCTGCGCCGTCTTCATGCAGTCCGATATCGTCAACTTCCAGCGCCAGGGTTGGCGCTCCGAAGAAATCCTCGCCGGTCTCGCCGACGTGCTGCCGAAGAACGTCTTCCTCTACGTCGCCAGCATTCCCAATCTGGCCGCGCTTGGCTCGCGCTTCGTCCTGCAGGGCGGCACGCAGAACAACATGGCCGTGGTGAAAGCCGAAGTCGATTTCATCAAATCCAGCTTCCGCGCCAACGGCAAAGTGCCCGAGATCATCGTCCACGAACACTGCGGTGAATCCGGCGCGATCGGTGCCGCGCAGGAAGCACTTCGCCTCTGGACCAACGGCAAGAAGACCACCTTCATCGGACTCGAAGCCGTTGCCAACATCCGCTATCGCACCACCCGCAACGAAGACACGCGCTGCTACTTCTGCAAGAACAACTGCCTGCGCACCTTCATTGATGTGGACGTGAGCGGCGCAGAACAGACAGCGGCCGTCGCAACCGACCGCGCGGCGACACCCGAAGAAATCGCCGCAGCCGCTACGCAACTCCCCAGCCTCGAAGCCATCCAGGCCAATCTGCCTCCCGTCGAAGCAGCGCATGGCTCCTCTTGCAGCACGGGCGCGGGCAGCACCGGCGGAGGATGCGGCTCGCACGCGCCCTCGCCCTTCAAAGCCAAGGCCGAGCCGCTCATCCAGATTCAGATCTCTCCCGGCTCCAGCAAAGTCATCGAGCTACCGAAGCCCGTCGAATTCCAGCCGCGCAAGACCAAAGTTCCGCTGCGCATGGGCGAGCAGCGCCTCATCATCGCCACCTGCGAAAAGGGAACCGTCGAAGACCTCGCCGACATGAAGGACATCAAGTCCGACATCGACAAGATCAAGGAAGCCAACCCCAACTTCGTCGACATCGCCGCGCACGATGTCTTCCGGCCGCGCGATGTTGAAGTAGTCGCCGACCCCGTCCCCAGCACTAAGGGTTTCTTCATCGCCAAGGCCATCAAAGAGCGCGTTCCTCTGATGGAGCGCCGCAAGGACTTCCGCATCGGCATACCGCGCCTGCTCAACACCTACACCTACGCCCCGCTCTTCAACGCCTACTTCGCCGCTCTCGGCCTGAAGTCCGAGAACATCCTCTACTCCGACTACACCACGCCCGAGCTCTATCGCGCAGGCGCCAGCCGCGGTGCCATCGACCCCTGCTATCCGTCGAAGATCGGCATCGCCCACGTCTACAACCTGCTCGCGACCAAGCACACCAAGAAGCCGCTCAACGCCATCTGGTTCCCGATGTACGACGTGCTCCACAGCCACCTCGTCAACCTGACCGGTTCCAACGCCTGCCCGACAGTGACCGCGACGCCTGAAGTCGTGAAAGCCGCCTTCACCAAAGAAACCGAAATCTTCGCCGAGAACAACATCCTCTACATGGATCCGATCCTCAACCTCCAAGATCAGAAGATCTGCGCCGACCAGATGTTCAAAGCCTGGGGCCCAATCCTCGGCCTCAGCCGCGAAGAAAACGAGCGCGCCCTCGAAATTGGTTTCAAGGCGCTGGCTGAATGCGAGGACAACATTCGCCGCCAGGCCCGCGAGACCCTCGACCAGCTTGAGCGTGAAGACCGCATCGGCATCGTCATGCTGGGTCGCGTCTACCACCACGATCCCGGCCTCAACCACGAGATCATGGAAGAGTTCCAGAAGCTCGGCTACCCCGTCTTCTCGCAAAGCACACTGCCGCTCGACGAAGACCTCCTCGACCGTCTCTTCGGTGAAGAAGTCCGCGCCGGGGCAATCACTCACCCGCTCGATATCGCCGATGTGTGGAAGACCCGTTACTCCACCAGCACGAATCACAAGGTCTGGGCCGCCAAATTTACCGCTCGTCACCCGAACCTCGTCGCCCTCGAAGTCTCCAGCTTCAAGTGCGGACACGACGCTCCGATCTACGGTGTCATTGAAGGCATCATCGAGCAGTCCGGCACACCCTACTTCTCCTTCAAAGATCTCGACGAGAACAAGCCCTCCGGCTCAATCCGCATCCGCGTCGAGACCATCGACTACTTCCTCCGCCGCTATCGCGAGGACATCATCAAGCGCCGGCAGCTCGAAGGAAACATCGAAGCTCAGCTCGCAGCCTTCGAGCGCCAGCTTCGCAATCAGCCCGAAGATCGCAATCAAGTAGAAAGCGACACGGTGGCCCTGGCCGGAGACTGACGGCACAATCTGCATGCCGATACGCTTCGGATCCGTCAACAGGTATGTGCTCTCCAATCTGGGGCACCGCCCTGTCCGCGCCCTGCTGAGCATCCTCGCCATTGCGGTTGAGGTCACAATGATCCTCACGCTTGTCGGCGTGAGCTACGGAACGCTCGACGCCACCGCCCGCCGCGCGCGCGGCGCCGGCGCCGATATCATGATCCGTCCGCCCGGGTCTTCCGTCATCGGGCTCAGCTCAGCGCCCATGACCGACAAGCTGGTTCCCATGCTCGCCCAGCAACCCCACGTCGTCGTAGCCACTGGCACCGTCGTCCAACCCCTTGCCGGCCTCGATACCATCACCGGTCTCGACCTCACTCAATTCAGCAAAATGAGCGGCGGCTTCCACTTCCTCCAGGGCGGCCCGTTCCGGAAAGGCGACAACATGCTCGTCGACGAATACTACGCGAAGGAAAAGCATCTCCACGTCGGCGACACCATCCATCTCATCGATCACGACTGGCATCTCGCCGGAATTTTCGAATCAGGCAAGCTGACGCGCATCGCCGTGCAGTTGCCCGTCTTGCAGCAGCTCACAGGAAATCCCAATCACCTCAGCCAGATTTACCTCAAGCTCGATGACCCCAGGCGCGCGCAGGAAGTCGTCGCCGAGCTGCACAAGAAGCTGCCCAACTATCCCATCTACACCATGGAAGAATTCACCTCGATGCTCTCGATCAACAGCGTGGGACTGCTGCGCAACTTCATCGGAGTCGTCATCGGTGTAGCGGTGATCGTCGGATTCATCGTGGTCTACATGGCCATGTACACCGCGGTGCTCGAGCGCACCCGCGAGATCGGCATCCTGAAAGCGATGGGAGCCTCCGCCGGCACCATTCTCGGCCTGCTGTTGAAGGAAACACTCTTCCTCGCACTTTCCGGCATCGTCGCCGGCATCGCTCTGACTTATGGGTCGCAGTGGTGCATGCACCACCTCGTGCCATCCAGCCTGGTGCAGGAGACCGTGTATGGATGGTGGCCGATCGCCGGAGCGATTGCCATCGCGGGCGCTCTCCTCGGCGCCGTCGTCCCGGCGATAAAAGCCGCGAAGCAGGACGTCACGCAGGCTCTTGCTTACGAATAAATCTGCGGATGACAGCCAGGCAGGGCTACCCGCGACCCGGAAATGCTTTCCGCGCCGCGACGGGTCTTCCTTCTGACGAAGGATGCTTCATTACCGGTTTCGGCCGTTGCTGCAGCTGTTCCCCTGGCAACCTCCACGGCTCAACGGCAAAGATCTGGGCACACGAGTCGCACAGCCAGATAATCCGCCGTTTGATCGTACGATCCCCCTCTTCCACGTAATCGATGGAATGCAGCGTGCCGCTGCGCAGGTACAATGCTTCGTTTCGGCAGTGCGGATTTGCGCATTTCATGTGGGGAGCCTCCTTCGGGGTCTACCGAGGCAACATCTGAACGCGGGCGATAGAAATCCTGCCTACTCAAGATAGCGGACTCCAGCATGTTAGCTCTGTGACGACAATCACACCAGCGACTCTCGTGTTAGTGTCGTTAGCACATGATATGTCCAGTGAAGTTAGCAGGTGAAATGTCCGCTTAGCGGGCGGCGAGGATATGTCCATGCGAGAGAGCGTGGGTACGTATCCGAGGGCCGCAGTGGAGCGGGCGATGAAGGTGCAGGAAGTAATCTTGCGAGCGATGGGGAAGAAGATCAACTGGTGGCAGGCGGCGGAGATCATCGGCATCAGCGAGCGACAGATGCGGCGTTGGCGAGAGCGCTATGAAGAACACGGCTACGACGGACTGATCGACCGGCGGCGCGGCCGGCCAAGCCAAAAGCGTGTGCCACTGGCGCAGGCCGAGCAGGTGCTGGGGCTTTACCGGGAGAAGTACTTTGACCTGAACGTGCGCCATTTTCACGAGAAGCTCGGCGCCGAGCACGGGATCCATCTGAGCTATACCTGGGTAAAGTTGGCCTTGCAGGGAGCGGGATTGGTGGCCAAGGCCCGCAAGCGCGGCATACACCGCAAGCGGCGCGAACGGCGCCCGCTGCCGGGCATGTTGCTGCACATCGACGGCAGCCGCCACCAGTGGTTTCAGGATGAGCGCTGGTATGACCTGATCGTGATTCTGGACGACGCTACCAGTGAAATCTATTACGCCCAGTTGGTGGAAGAAGAATCGACGATTACGGTGATGGCCGCGCTGCGAGAAGTCATCGAGCGCAAGGGGCTGTTCTGCGCCTTGTACTCGGATCGAGGCAGTCATTTCTGGCTGACACCGAAGGCTGGCGGCAAGGTGGACCCGCATCGTTTGACCCAGGTGGGCCGTGCGCTGCGCGATCTGGGCGTGCAGATGATTCCGGCTTACTCGCCTCAGGCGCGGGGCCGCTCGGAACGCAACTTCGGGACCTGGCAGGGACGGCTGCCGCAGGAGCTCCGGTTGCACGGGATCAGCACCCTTGCGGAAGCCAACCGCTTTCTGCGCGAGCACTACGTGGACGAGTTCAACCGCCGCTTCCAGGTGCCTGCGGCGCAGCGCGGCACCGCCTTCACCGCCTGCCCGCGCCGCGACCTCGACTTGATCTTCTCGCTCCAGTTCGAGCGTACGGTCAGTCGCGACAACACCGTCAGCTTCCAGAACCTGGCCTTGCAGATCGACAAGGTAAGCTGGCGCGGCACCCTCGCCGACTGCAACGTCATCGTGCACCAGCATCTGGACGGCACTCTCAGCATGACCCACGGGCCACGCCGCCTCGGACGCTACTCCAGCCAGGGCACACCGATCACGCAGACGGCAATTAAGCAAGCTGTTGAAAAGCCGCTCCGTGGGAAAGTCCAAAAGCCGACTTTTCCACCTCGCTTGGAAATCCCGCAAACGGCGCGGGATTCCCACTTTCCAACAGCTACGACGGCGGCGGCTGGATGAAATATAAACCGGACATTTCACCTGCTAACAAAACCGGACATTTTCATTTGCTACGAACAGCGACTCTCGTGTTAGACATACTCCCACTATCGCGTGATGAAAATCACAGTCGCTTTTTCCGCTTCTACTGGGGTTAGACCAGCATCAATGGAGCCTGCGCAATCGATTTCTCCTGAGCACCCAGATGTACCCGCGAGCCAACACGATTGGTAAAGGCTATCAATTCCCCGATGAAGGAGTTAATCTGTGAGCAACAAACGGGGTGTCAGATGACAGCCGAAGCCGGAAAAACTGATTCAACCGTGCTCACATGCTGGAAAGACATTGCCAACTACCTTGGCAAGGGTGTCCGTACAGTTCAGCGATGGGAGCAGGAGTTCGGGCTTCCTGTTCGGAGGCCCAAGGGCATCGCTCACAAGAGTGCCGTCATTGCCTACGCCCGTGATCTGGACGCCTGGCTGGATTCACGCTGGTCGCAGAGAAACGGACACCACGGCGCTCACGCCGCCGGCGCAGCTTCCAACCTGGACGACCTCATCCGAACCGCCCAGGAGTTGCGGACCACTCACGATAGCCTCATGCGCGAGACCCGGGCAGCCTTGGCTGCTCTTGTGGCCAATTGTTATGAGCTGACGTCGACGAAATATCCCAGACGAGCGAAGGTCGATTAACCGGACCATTTCCATCTCCGCAGTCTTGATTGACCCCTCCTGAGAAGCGCTTTCAGCTGACTCGGCGGATCCCCGGTGTGTTCGGACGCCGAAAAACTACCTCTGAACTGGGCGTCGTGCGATACCTCGCGCCACCAGGGCGCTATAATTCTGCTTTCCAGTCCGTCCTTCCACGAGGCACACAGGGAGCGCCCACGGCCCTGCTCAGGTTCGTGATCGTTCAGGGAACGGCAGAAATGGCGGATGCGAATGACTGCCTCGAAAGGAAGCCGCCGGGGGAACGGAAAGAAAGCTTCGGCGAATACCCCCAACTCCAGGCCCAGGCATGGTGGCAACAGCCGGAAGAGCGGATTCCCCGTGGTCGGAATAGGTGCCTCAGCCGGTGGTCTCGAAGCATTTACATCATTGCTTAAGGCCTTGCCGTCCGATCTGCACATGGCTTTCGTCTTCGTGCCCCACCTCGATCCCTCGCGCGAAAGCGCCTTTACGCAGATTTTGCCCCGCTCAACCTCGATGCCGGTGGTCCAGGTAACTGACGGCATGCAGGTAGAACCCAGACACCTCTACGTCATCCCGCCGAATCGGGACCTGACCATTCGCGATTCCCGGCTTCGCCTTGACCATCGCGATGAGCCCCGGTCCGTCAACACCTCCATCGATATATTTTTCCGCTCCCTGGCCGCCGATCAGGGCAGCAATGCCATCGGTGTCATCCTTTCCGGGAACGCTTCTGACGGCACCCTCGGATTGTCGGCCATCAAGGGAGAGGGCGGCATCACCTTTGCCCAGGACACTGCCTCTGCCAAGTACGATGGCATGCCCGCCAGCGCCATCGCGTCTGATTGCGTCGACTTTGTGCTTCCTCCTGACGCAATTTCCGCGGAACTTGCCCGCATTAGCCAACACCCCTATATAGCCGGCCCGCACCTGCTATCAGCCGAAGTGGACGGCAAAGGAATCGACCTGCACATGGCCGAAGTTTTCCGCCTGCTGCGGCGTGCCTTTAATGTGGATTTCACCGAGTACAAGCCTCCAACCATCAGTCGTCGCATCCAGCGCCGGATGGCTCTGCACAAAATTGACAATCTTGCCGACTACGTAAACCTGCTGGTCCGCGACCGCAAGGAGCTGCACTCGCTCTATCAGGATCTGCTCATCAACGTCACCAGTTTTTTCCGCAACCATGAGACATTTGATGCGCTCAAGCAGATCGTCTACCCCGCCCTGCTGAAAACTCGCGGCTCTTCAACCGGCCCCATCCGCATCTGGGTTCCCGGATGCTCCACCGGTGAAGAGACTTATTCGCACGCCATCTCCCTTGTCGAGTATCTCGGTGACGAGCGTGCGGAGATTCCCGTCCAGATCTTCGGCACCGACCTGAGTGAAACTGCGATCCAGCGCGCTCGCTCCGGCATCTACAAGGAAAGCATCGAGGCCGACGTAAGCCCGGCTCGTCTGCGGCGCTTCTTTCATAAGTCAGACAACGGGTACCAGATCAGCAAGACAATCCGCGACCTTTGTATCTTTTCCACTCAGAACGTCTTCAGCGACGCCCCTTTTTCCCGTATGGATCTGGTAAGTTGCCGGAACGTCATGATCTACCTGAGCCAGTCGTTGCAGAAGAGAGTGATACCGATCTTTCACTACGCTCTCAACCCAACGGGTTTCCTCCTGATTGGCAACACGGAAGGCTTGCTGGGCACCGGCTCCGAGTTATTCGACATGGCTGACAAGAAGCACAAAATCTATCGTAAGAAAATGGTTGCAACGCCTGTGAACTTCCGCATGTCCGTGGGAGCCGCCGAGCCTCGGACCGACGGGCTCGAAACCCCCGTGCCTCCGATCGGGAATTCCGAGGTCTTCAGGGCCCCCGCCGAACTGCAGCGCGAAGCGGACCGCCTGCTTCTGGCGCGCTATACGCCTCCGTCCGTGGTGATCAACAACCACCTTGAGATTCTTCAAAGCCGCGGCCGTACCGGAACGTTTCTGGAGCTGCCGACCGGCAAGGCCAGCCTCAATCTGCTGAAGATGGCGAGGTCTGGCCTGCAGTTCGAATTGCAGGGGGTAATCGACGAGGTCCGCAAGACGGGTATCGAAGCCGAGCGCCAGAACGTCCAGTTCGACTGGGACGGGGTCACAAAGCGAGCCACCATCCGCGTCATTCCTTTTACGGCGCCCGTACAGGATCAGCAAAACTTCCTGGTCGTTTTCGAACTTCAGGTTCCGGAATCAGGGCAACCTCAGCCTCCGGATCAGGCGCTCCGGCCGCTTGCAAAAGTCGAGCAGTCGGAACTGGAGAGGCAGGTGTCGCTCCTTAAACAGGAGCTGGGAGCGACCAAGGAGTATCTGCAATCCATCATCGAAACCCAGGAAGCGACCAACGAGGAGCTGCAGTCGGCCAACGAAGAGATTCAGTCCGGCAACGAGGAGCTGCAGAGCACGAATGAAGAGCTGCAGACTTCCAAGGAAGAGCTCGAATCAGCCAATGAAGAGCTGCACACCGTCAACGAGGAAATGCAGCACCGCAACGAGCTGCTGACGCAACTGAATAATGACCTCACCAATCTGCTCAACAGCGTAAATATCGCCATCGTAATGGTGGGGCTCGACCTGAGCGTGCGCCGCTTTACATCGCAGGCCACAACAATTTTCGGGCTGGTGCCCAGTGATGTAGGCAGGCCGATACCCAGATTGAAACTGAAGATTGATTCCTCGATCCTGGAACAGGTGATGCTCGAAGTGATCCGCGATGTCCAGGCCAAGCAGTTCAAAGTGCAGGACCGCGAGGGCAAGTGGTGCAGTCTCCGCATCACCCCCTATCGCACTCTGGATAATCGCATCGACGGGGCCGTTCTGAGCGTACTCGACAGGACTGCTTTTGACGAAGCTTCCAGCAGCGATGCCGCCACGGACGGTCAGAAAACGCCGGTCGTGAAGCGCCCTTCTGCAACAAAGGCGCGATCGAAAGCGAAGTGATCGACTTCTCAGCGGACAACCCGCCCTATACGACGTGGAGGAGCCAGAGAACCACCACGATCAGCAGAATCAACCCTAAGCCGCCGCTCGGATACGGCCCCCAGTTGCGGCTGTAAGGCCATGCCGGTATTGCGCCGATCAACAGCAGAACGAGGATAATCAAAACGATGGTCATGTTCGTTTCTCTTTGTACAGAGCCTGCTCGCTGCTATCCCAATTGCGGGCTTTAACTCCGGTCAGCATTATGTAACTACGCCTGATCTGATTCCCCTGATTTGATTTGAGGAGCGAGGCGATCTATGACAGACCCGCCCGCCCCTCATCTTGCTGCAATCACCTACTGCGCGGTCCGGAAATACTTGCTGATGGTCTCGAGGAAGGCCCTGGACGCCGGCGGCGGTGGAACATTCCCGTGCAGGATGCTCTCGAAGCTATGCGATCCGCCGTAAAAGGTATCGGTGTCGTCGGTGTTCTGGCTTACCGAAACGCCGCTCAGATCAATACCTGCGAACAGCCCCCTGGAGCGCGACCAGGTCAACAACTCCGCCCTCATTGAAATATCTGTGGAGGCCTGCGTATTGCGCCCCACTGGACCCGCGGCCGCCGAGGCGTCGCCGCCAATCTTGAATTTGTCCCGCAGCAGATCCTGAAAGCCTTTCTGGTTTATGGCCACAAGCACCAGGTCTGTGCCCTGTCCGCCTATCTGAAATCCGAAGGAACCGCCGGCCAGCCGAATAAACACCGGTCCGCTCCAGCCATGTCCGGTGCGGCAGGTCACGACACCCTGTCCATATTCCGCTCCAAAAATGAATGCGCCTTTCACCACTCCAGGTATCACGCCGATGCACACCGCCTGCTTCGCGATACTGTCAGGAATGGCCTTATCAGGAGTCGCCATGATTTCGTCAATCACGGTACGCGCCGAGCTGATCCGGTCATCGAGCTTTGTGGTGTCGGAGGCGCAAAAAGCGGGAACGGACATTCCGGCCAGACACACGAGAACAAGTAGTTTCTTCATGCTGTTTCCTCTTTATGGGCAGATCTGAAGTGGTTTCTCCACCTCGTTTGGTAGGATGCAGATTCCGCGCTCAGGGACAATCGCAAACTTCCTGAGAATTCCTCTATCTCTCATCAACTTATCGATTGCCCGCCAGGGAAGGCCCCGAGGCGCCGCGCATCAGTGCGGCTTCTATAGAACACCGGGCCGGTTTCTATAGAATCAGAAGCGATGAGTGGGCTGGATCAACTTCGCTCCCATCGCATCGGATTGGCTCTGAGTGGTGGCTCGGTTCGCGGCATCGCGCATATCGGCGTAGCCAAGGTTCTCGCCGACTACGGTATCCGGCCCTCTGTCATCACCGGCACAAGTGCCGGCAGTCTGGTCGGTGCCGCGCTTGCGGCGGGAATGTCCTGGCGTCAGATCGAGCATATGGCGCAAAGCATATTCTGGCCCCGGCTGCTCCACGGTAGGACGCTTGAGCGCTTCTGTTTGAAGTATCTGCCCGGCACCTTCGCCGAGCTCGAAATACCTTTCATCGCCATCGCCACGGAGTTGCCCGCGAGAAGGGTCCTGGCCATCGCGGAAGGAAATCTTGCATCGGCCATCAGCGCCAGTTGTGCCATGCCGGGCGTGCGAAGGGCGGTAAACAGGGCAGGGAAGCAGCTCAAAGATGGCGGTATTACCTGCGTCCTTCCCTCCGCGCCCTGCAGGTCTCTGGGAGCGGAGTTCATCATCGCCGCTGATGTCTGGGAAGTGAGCTCACTGCTTCATGAAGTGGGCATCGGTCCCGATCATCGATGGTTTACGCGCGCCTACCCGCCGCATTACCAAACGGCCCTGCGGCACACCGATCTCCTCATCCGGCCGCGCATCCCCTGGGCCGGCTACCTCTCCGGGCCGCAGGCAATCCGGCGAATGATCGCAGCAGGCGAGCAGGCTACGAAAAGGGCCCTGGATCAAACTCTGAATCAAGTGATCCAGTAACTGTGACGAAACTCTCCATACCGTAAAGTAGCTGCGCTAAGGTCCCTTCGCTGCGGCCTTTTCCGCATCTGCGATCGCCTTCCTGAACCTGTCGACTGCGGGGACGGAGGGGGACTGCAGGGCGTCGCTCGCAACGTATCGCCACGCCGGAACCGAGTTCAGAGGATCGCTGACGTCGCCTCGGTAGACCACGAATGAATCGTCGGTGCTCCCAATCTCGGTCTGGGGATGGGGAACATTCTCTCCGGCACCAGGATTTTGCTGGCCTCCCGGACGACCCTGCTGCGCGCCGATGCTGGCCCCGTTATCGAATGGAACGATGGACCCCGCTTGATCGTTCTGGCGTGGATTGCCGATCGTCGGCTCTACCAGCCGTCCGTGACCCTTGCGGACCACGATAATCAAATCCGCGCCTTGACCGTTCATAACGGGTGTAAAGCGGCCCCAGTTCAAGACCGCCGCCTCGACATCCTGTTGAGCTATCTCATTTGCGCGAGGATCCTCGACCGATATACCGGCCGTAGGATCGATAATGACCGTAACTGTTCGCGCCGTCAGTACATACGCCGGCAGGATGTTTTTCTTCTTGTCTTTTGCGAATCCGCTTACAGAGAGGAGAATTCCCACTGCGAAAACAACAATTGCTCGCTTCTGCATCTCAATCCTCCCTTGCCGATTTGAGACGACGCTCTTGAGACGAACCTGTGCGTCCAAAAGTATGCACAACAGGGCAAGCTTACTCTGCTTATTTCGCCTGCGACACGGGAAGTCCAGCGTCTCCCTGCGACCGACGCCTGCTCGGACGAACACGCTGGCCGGAAAACGTGGCTTTCGCCTGACTAAAATGTTGCGGAAGGACGCCCCGCAGGTCCGTCTAAATCCAGGGGAGGAGTAATCCCATGCGTAGCATGATAGCGATCGTCCTCCTGTGTACCGCCGCTTGGCTTTGCCCACAGCAAGCCGCTGCACACGCAACCAAAGACCTTGTGGCCCCGCCTGCAGGTGCGACTCTACCCGTGGTCATCAACCGGACCCTGAAGCCTCACAACCTGCAGGTGGGCCAGCCGGTTACTGCAAAACTGCTGCAGACGGTCCCGGTCAGTCCCCGGACTAGTCTCCCCGCAGGAACAAAGC
The DNA here is from genome assembly GCA_963721995.1 of uncultured Acidobacteriaceae bacterium. Lineage (GTDB taxonomy): Bacteria > Acidobacteriota > Terriglobia > Terriglobales > Acidobacteriaceae > Silvibacterium. The sequence goes on from CAVRNK010000039.1 coordinate 223,684, forward strand.
TGGTGGGCCGCGTCGTCAGTGTCAGCGGCAAGTCAATCAGCATCCTCTTTGAGGAGCTTCGCTGGAAGGATCGAACCCTTCCCGTCCGTGTTCGCCTGATCGCAGCAGCGGCGCCAAATAATGTCTACGATACAAAGCTGCCTTTAGGTGCGACCGACCGCGCCACAAGTAACCCGAATGACTGGACAACGCGCCAGGTCGGCGGCGACGAGGTATACCTCTCTGGCGGCTCCGGAAAGGTTTACGACCAGTACAGTCAGCCCGTCGGCTTCGCCAACTTCTCCGGTGTCTACGCCAGCCCGACTTCGCCCGATCAGCCGCCGCGCGCGATGGGGCCGTTTTCGACAACCGCATCCGGGCTGCATGGTTTCCCCGCGCTTTCGATCGTCGCCCAGGGAGGAGCGAATGCGCCGATCACCCTGGCTGCGAGCAAGTCCAACTGGCAGATCGGGAACGGCAGCGCCTTCCTGTTCGAAGTAGTGCGCTGACGAACCCCGCCGACTCGCTTGCCGCCGCCCGAGCCGCAATTTATTTATCCATGTTGCTGGACACCGGCGTGAGGCCATAATGGCTGAGCACTCATTCGGAGCTATTCGATGCGCAGCCGCCTGGCCCAACGTATCCTTCTGATCGCCGGACTGCTGTTCATCATCGTCAGTGTGGGCACCGTCGGCTTCGTCGAGATCGAAGGCTATTCGTGGTTCGACGCCTTCTACATGACCATCACCACCATCACCACGGTCGGCTACCAGGAAGTGCGTCCGCTCAGCCACGCCGGCCGCGTCTTTAATTCTTTTCTGATTCTGTTTGGCGTGAGCGCCATGTTTCTTGCCGTCGGCGCCATGACCCAGACCATCATCGAACTTGAGCTGCAGGACCGCTACGGCAAGCGCAGGACGAAACGCATGATCAATCATCTGAACGACCACTTCATCGTGTGCGGCTTCGGCCGCGTAGGCCGCAACGCCTCAAACGAATTCCATCGCGCCGGCGTGCCTTTCCTGGTCATCGACCGTAATGTGCAGCGGGTTGAAAAGGCCATGCTCGCAGGCATGCTCGCTGTCGTCGCCGACGCCACCCGCGACGACTGCCTTCGCGAAGCCGGTGTGCTCCGCGCGAAAGGACTGATTGCGGCACTTCCCTCCGACGCCGAGAACCTTTTCATCATTCTTTCGGCGAAAACGCTTAATCCCAACATCATCGTGGCAACGCGCGTTTCCGAAGAGGAGGCCGGAGAAAAACTCCGTCGCGCCGGCGCCGATACCGTCTTCACTCCCTATGCCATGGCTGGCCGCCAGTTGGCCGACGCCTTGTTGAGACCGCATGTCGTCGAGTTCCTCGACTTCGCAAAGAGCAGCATCGGCCCCAAGGTCACAATGGAACAGGTGTGCGTGTCACCCAAAACCGGATTCACCCGCAAGACCGTCGGCGAGCTGCTGGAGCCGCTGAAGTCGGAAGTGATCGTGCTCGCCGTGCGCAGGCAGGCCGGCGAGACTGTCTTCAATCCTCCTGCCGGATTCGACATCATCCCCGGCGATTTTCTTATCGTCATGGGCGAGCGCCCCGGCCTGCAGAAGCTCGAGCAGATCCTCACCACCTGAACGTCCTTATGCAAACGGAGGACTGCCCGTCGCCAGGCGAGTCCTGCATTTGATCTGGCTCTTCAATCGGACTGCGCGCCGAACCCTGGTTCCCTCAGAATCATCGCTGGAGAAGAGTCATCACCGGGCACGGCGCTTCTGCGAAAACTCTGGGCGCAGTTCCGCGGACCAGGTGGGTTGCGACGTCAGCCGCGGCGCGCGCGCCCATCACGATCAGATCGGCGCCGATCTCGCTGGCGTAATCGACGATCTCTTCTCCCGGTTTGCTGTCAGAGACCAGCGTGTGCACAGATCCGGTGAACTTCATGTCCTCCGGCAGATCCTTCTCGAAGGCGAACTCAAAGTTCGCCCGGCATTTGTCATTCTCCTTGCGCGCACCATCCTCTACGTTGAACAGCGTGAATGTAGCCTGGTACTGCTGAGCCAGTCTGTACCCGTAAGCTGCAATCCATGCGGACTCGGGATCGAGCGTAGTCGCGCATACTACTTGCTCCGGGTGCCACACAGACGCCGTGACAGGCCGCACTGCCGGGCCGATCACCATCACCGGGCACTGCACCTGCCGCAGTACAGCTTCCGTGTCTGAGCCGAACAGAAAACGTTCCCATCCAATTCTGCCGTGTGTTCCCATCACCAGCAGATCGATCCTGTTGTCCTTGATGATGGAGAAGATCCGGTCGCGGATAGCGCCGGTCACGGAAAAACCTTCCGCCTTAAATCCCTCGGAGCGCAGCGCCGCACCGGCCTGCTCAAGCTCTTGCTCGATCTTCTCCTGAACATTTTCCGAATCTATCCATATCGCCTCAGGCGGGGTGACCGGATTGAATTCCTGATAGACATGCACCAGGAAAAGCCGCGATTGATATTGCCGCGCAATGCTTTTCGCATAGTCCAGCGCGCGCTGGGATGGATCTGAGAAATCTGTCGGAACGAGGATACGCTCGAATGCCACTGTTACCGGAGCTGGAGTTGTCATGGCTATGCACCGTTTTATGGCGCATTCTTCTAACTGCTTCCAGCGCCAACCTTTCAGTTGGAACCTTAAGTTATGACCGGCAGCTTAGCTGTGATGCCAGTCACACCAGGCATCTTCGATAGACCCAGGCAGATACCGCAGTGATTGGCATCCGGCCCCGACCCGGCGGGCGTGACGTACATCACTGAATATGGGCCGGCCCGCGGATAGAGTTGCCTGACAAGGGTCGAAAAGCGCCCAATATCATCCAGACATCTTCGGCTGCCCGGTGGAGCGGCAAACATGTCTTTCAGAGATCGGCACGACGCAGGGCGGCAGTTGGCAAAGCTCCTGACGAAATATGCCAACCTGGAAGACGTCGCCGTCCTGGGAATTCCGCGGGGCGGCGTTCCCGTCGCTTTCGAGATTGCCATCGCGCTGCGCGCCACTCTCGACATCTTTCTGTCCCACAAACTTGGAGTGCCGGGGCAGGAGGAACTGGCCTTCGGCGCTGTAGCCGCGGGCGATGGACGGTACCTCGATGAGGAGATCATCCAGGCCGCGGGCATCTCTCCCGCGCAGATCGAGCAGGTTACGCAGGCGACCAGGGCCACGCTGCAAGAGCGCGCCCGCCTCTATCGCGGCGACCGTCCCCCCATCTCCGTTCAAGGACAAACCGTCATCCTCGTCGATGACGGAATTGCGACCGGCGCCAGTGTCTATGCGGCGATCCACGCTCTGCGCCAGATGCAGCCGAAGAGGCTGATCGTCGCAGCGCCGGTAGCGCCCATCTCCACCATCAACTGGCTCCGCCCGAGCCTCCGCCCGGACACAGACGAACTCGTCGTCGCCCACTCTCCGCAATGCTTCTACGCCGTCGGCCAGTTCTACGACCACTTCTCCCAGACCACCGATGAAGAGGTCGTCACTCTGCTGCGCCGGGCTACCCGGTCTACTGCCCTGGATCTTGGCTGACCGCATCGCAGCCGGATCAGTTATTGCAGGACGCGACTCGGACCCGAGCTGGAGAAGCCGACACAAAAGGCGCACAGCGCATCCACACCAAATCCAACGCCATGCGAATCTCTTCGCTTACAGTGGCAGGGTCTATATTGGCAAGATCATGGTCCGCGTCTTCCTCTCGCATTCGAGCCAGGACAAGCCCTTCGTCCGCATGCTGGCCGATGAGCTGGAGACCGGAGGCGAGATCAAGGTCTGGCTCGACGAGCGCGAGATCAGCTACGGCGAAAACATCGTCCTCAAAATCGAGGAAGGCCTCGATGCCAATGTCGTCCTGCTGATCCTCTCCCCCGACTCGGTCGACTCGAAGTGGGTCAAGGAAGAATGGACAGCCGCCTATTGGGAGCAGGTCAACCGTCAGCACACCAGGTTCGCCGGTGTTCTCTACCGCGACTGCCAGCTGCCCCGGCTCCTGGCCAACAAAAATTACTTCGATCTCAGAACCAACCAGACCGAAGGCTTCCGCAAGATCAAGACCTGGCTCCTGGGCCAGCGACCGCCTGTGCCCCCCGTAGTGCATCTACCCCAGCGCTCGCCACTCTTCGTCGGCCGCGAGCCGGAGATCGAAGATCTGCGCCGCCGATTGAAAGAACCCGGATCGGTCGCCTACGTCTCCGGTCTGGCCGGTCGCGGCAAAACCACGTTGGCGCTCGAATACGCGCATCGCTACCAGCGCGACTACGAGGCCGTCCACTGGCTTCCCTGCCAGGGCCGCAGCCTCGTGCAGATTGCCGGCGAGCTGGCTTGGCAGCTCGGTCTGAAACTCGAGGGCGATCTGGACACCATCGTGCGCGAGCTCAACGGCCACTGCGCGCGCAAACGCTGCCTGCTGATCTTCGACAACGTGGAAGACGATACCCCCGCCCGGCTGCTCCCAGCGGGACGCACGTCGGTGCTCATTACCACACGCTTCAACACTCTCCGATTCCTGCGCGCTCATCAGCCTCTCAACCTGCCCCTGTTCACTGAAGAACAATGCTTCGAGCTCTTCAGCTGGGAGATCGGCAAAGACGAAGCGGAGAAGCACCAACCTGAGGCCCGCTCACTCTTCCAGCGACTCGGCTACCTCCCCATCGGCATCGCCGTGGCCGCTAGCCTCATCCGTGAGGACGTACGCTACACCATCGCAGGAATGGCGAACAACCTTCCGGCGGATGTCACCGCCTTGCTAACGGAAGCCGTGGCCGCGCTATCTCCGACAGCACAAACCCTGCTGGCCGCTATGGCGGTCTGCGCCCCCGAGGGCTTTCGCCTCGCCCTTGCAGCCGAGGTGGCCGAACTCGACGAGGCCCCTTCGCTCGACGCCCTGCAGGAAATCCACTCGCGTTCGCTGGTGGAGGAACTTGACCGCGACGAACGGCGTTATCGGCTTCATGCGCTCGTCCGCGAAGGCGCCGGACCTAGGGATGCTCTCCGAAGAAGGCAATTCGAATCGCTCCGTAATCAATTTAAAGATTGGGAAAGAAACTGGAGCCAGTGCGAAAAGGATATTGCGAATTGGCGAGTGGCTTTTGCGTGGCTGCTCGGCCAGCCCAAAAGCGATGAGATTTGGTCGTTTACGAATGATCTGGCCAACATTGGATACCGCCTAACTCACAGGCTGGGTCGCTTGCCGGAAGCGCTTGAAATTTGCGAACGAATGGTCCGCGAGACCGAGAGTTACAACGCCGCAGCCGTGTGGGAATGGTACTCAAATCAAGCCGTCATTCTTCACGCATGGGCACGTTTTGAAGAAGCAATGGCACTTCACAAAAAACAGGAAGCCATTCACCTGGAAGCGGGTAATCGCGATGGATTGCAGAAAAGCTATGGCTATCAGGCGGTGATTCTGTGGGACCAGGGTCGTCTGGTGGAGGCAATGGACCTACTAAAAAGGAAGGAAGCTATTTGCTTGGAACTCGGCAATCGGTATGGACTGCAAGTTAGCTATGGAAATCAGGCCGGAATCCTCAAGGAATTGGGGCAGTTTGAGGAAGCGATGGCCTTGCACAAAAAGGAAGAAGCCATCTGCTTGGAGTTGGAAAGCCTTGATGCACTACAAATATGCTACGGGAATCAAGCAGCGCTGCTAGGAGATCGCGGACAGCCGGAAGAAGCGATGAGCCTACTCCAGAAACAAGAAGCGATCTGCCTCGGATTAGGTAACCGCACAGGGCAGGCATATTGCTATTGGACGTGGGGACTGCTGGCGCGAAAACAAGCCGATTTCCAGAAGGAACGAGACAAATTGGGGGAAGCGCTGGCACTCTTCAGCAAGATTGGCATGCCCCGCGAGATCGAAGCCGTCCAGGCCGCTCTGAACGAAACAAGCCGCAACACACAGCCCAATTGATAACCCGGTTCTGTGCTCTGAGCTCTGGAAAACTGGCCGACAATTTCCCAAAATCCGCCATAATAGAAATAGGGAATCTGGAAAGCCTGGCTCATCACAGCCGGGCTTTTTCTTGCCTAAGAGAGATGGTGTCAATGTTTTCAAACAGTTACGATTAGTGGGCCAGCTAAGTCCGACGACATCTATGAAGTACATGGAACTCATAGAAAACAAAAGAGAAACCTGTAAAGGTTATAGAATCTGAGAGTTACACGCGACTCTGCGGCTAACTTGTTTAGAATGTATGACAAGCTGGAACAGGGGAGGGGAGGGGGAGGGGGTCCCCCGCACGGGAGGAGTTCATTGGGGAAGCTCTCTGGACCGCTAATGGCTAACCCCTAGGTGTGGACGCTCAACAGGTTGTTCCGATCGAGTCCGGAGCGGGTGATGGGAGGTGCCAGGCCGAGTGCGGCGTGCGGCCTTTGCCAGTTGTACTGGTGCAGCCAAGGGTGAAGCTGCTGACTGCGCAGGTCTGAGTTGTCGTAGGAGCGGGCATACGCCCCGCGCAGCGCGGTCTGGATGAAGCGCGGTGGACCGTCAGTCGGGCATTCTGGTGGTAGTCCATTCGATCTCCTTCTTGGAAACGGCGGTTTGGTCACCATCAGCTTTTCTGATCCAGATCGAATGGACAACCTTTTGCAACTTCACACCTAATCCCTGCCTTTCACCCGCCGCCCCTCCTCGCTCGACTCCCGGCAAAGCTCGATCAGCCTCGTCGTCCTTAAAATCTGTTCCGGCTTGACCTCCAGCCAACCCACGCCGAGAATCGCATCTCTCACATTCGCGTACAGCCCGCGATAATCCCCCTTGGCTGTCTTGACGCGGCGTGTTGGCTTGCCCACCACAGTCAGCTCGCCCCACTGGCTCTCCGGTTCCTCGCCAAACCCAGGATCGCTGTACGACCCGCCCGCCTTCAGCGCATCCTCCTGCGGATCGACGCCCCACTTCCAGAAGCTGCCCTGCGTCCCGTGAATCACAAACCGCGGTCCCGGCGTATACGCCGTCAGTGTCGCGCGCAGCAGCGCCGTCACTCCCGATGCGAACTTCAGCTGCACGTCCCACGCATCGTCCACCACCGCGCCCTCACGGTCCACGCGCACATCCGCAAACAGGTTCTCCGGATCTCCAAACAGCACCGTCGCCTGATCGATCAAATGCGGCCCCAGGTCGAACAGGATCCCGCCGCCCGGCCCTCCGCTCTCGCGCCACGCTGTCAGCCTTGGTTCCGCCCGGTAGCGATCGAGGTGCGACTCATAGCTCACAATCCGTCCCAGTTCCCCCGACGCGACAATCTGCTTCACCGTGACAAAGTCCCCGTCCCACCGACGATTCTGATACGCCGTCACCAGAACCTTTTTCTCCCACGCCAGTTCGATCAGTTTCCGCGCGTCGTCAGACGTCAGCGTGAACGGCTTGTCCACCACCACATTGCGTCGCGCCTTCAGGCACTGCTTCGCATGCTCGTAGTGCATATCGCTGGGAGTCGCCACCACCACCAGCCTGATCGACTCGTCCTCCAGCATCTCCTCGATCGAACGCGCAATCTTCACCCCGGGATACGCCTTCGCCGCCTCGTCTCCTTTGCGCTGCACGATCGCCGCCAGCTCCAGCCCCGGAGTTGCAGCCACCACGGCGGTATGAAAAATCTTCCCCGCCATCCCAAACCCGATCACACCCACGCGAACAACATCAGCCATAGTGCAGCCATTCTCGCAGAAATAGGATAAGATCAGTTCTTACTACTAGGTAGTAATATCTACCCCAGGGAGCGAGCCATGTCATCCATCCACAAAGTCAGTATCGCTCTCACAGCGGAACAAATTGGCGTTCTCAAAGCCGCCGTGGATGCCGGAGAATACGCAACCACCAGCGAAATCGTCCGCGAAGCCATTCGTGACTGGCAATTCAAGCGGGAGCTCCGTCAGGATGACATCCAGCGTCTGCGGGAGATGTGGGATCAAGGGAAGGCCAGCGGCAAAGCAAAGCAGACCGACCTCGGCGGGTTGAGACAGGAAGCACGGCAGCGTCTTGCAAAGATGACGCGAACACGGCGAAATGCGAGCTAAGCTTGTCTGGATACCCCAGGCACGCGAAGATCTTCTCGAGATTTACTGCACGATCGGACTCGACAATCCCGCCGCTGCGGAACGAGTCTTTACTATCATTGAAGCGCGTGCGCAATCCCTGAAGGACTACCCAAGGCTAGGTCCTCGTCGTCCCGACATTCGTCCAACCACGCGCGTCCGTATATCGAGAGGCCATATCTCATCCTCTACGAGACTCATCCGGATACGGATGAAGGCAGGATCTCCTCCGTAGAGATTGTGCGCATCGTAGATGGCAGAAGGGACCTTCGAAATCTGACCTGACCCGCCCTCAAAACCCGAAGAACTTCTCCCGTAGCGCGTCCTCATACTCCTTCTTCGCTGCCTTTGCCCGATTGCGAGACTCCTCCTCCCGAAAATGAGCTTCCTCCCACCGGTCAATCTCCGCAACCGAGTGATCTCCCGACGCCAGAGCCTCTTCTTCCCGGATCGCCGCAACCCACACCTCCACCGCCGCCTTGTAAGCCGCCTGTTTCTGATCGAGTACCGAATCTTCCACTTCCATCTTTCTTCCCCCTCCGCAAAGCCCGCACTCTACGCGACAAATGCGAACACAAGATGAATGCGCTGACGATTCGCCCCGAAAATGGTCAGGCCCGGGTCGATTCGGGTCCTATTCCGCAGTCGTCGGATCGATGGTCGTTCGAACCTGCGATACGCGGTTGGCCGGAAACCCGCCCATCTGCGCATGCCGGCGTATCGTCTCTTCATCCGGAGCGATATAGATGCAGTAAATCTTGTCGTCCGTCACGTAGCTGTGCACCCACTGGATCTGCGAACCCAGCTCCCGCAGAACGCCGCACGACGCCTGCGATATCCCCTGCAGTTGCTCAGCCGACATTTTGCCGACCTCCGGAATGTCACGCTCAATCACGAACTTCGGCATGCTTCTCTCCTGATAAAAAGAGTGTGACGATATTACTTGTCAATGCAAAACAAGGCCAGCGAAACGCGCTTGCATCCATCACCCCGAAACTCGTCCCACCCGTGCCCGAATCCAGTGGAATCGCACGCATCCCGTCGCGCATCTGAGAAACAGCGAATGATCAAGACCGGAAAACCCACGGGCCTTTTATTCCGGCTCACGCTGGCTGCCGCTCTCCTGCCGCTGTTAAACCACCCCGCCTCCGCGCAGGCTCCGCCCAGGGATCTCGTTCAGCGCATCGACAACGCTCAATCTGCCCGCGAGACCGACCTCGCCGGCTACCGCGTCACTGAGCACTACTCCGTTCTCCGCAACGGCAACACCCAGCCTGTGGCCGACGCCGTGGTCCAGACCGTATACAAGCGCGGCGAAGGCAAGGAATTCAACGTTACCAGCCGCTCCGGCTCATCCTTCCTGCAAAACAACCTGATCGACCGGGTCCTGAGAGAAGAACAAAACATCAGCAAGGGCGATCTGCGCAAAAGTGTCCTCGTTACGTCGGCCAATTACACAATGGAGTTCGTGCGTGCAGAACAATTGGCCGGCCGCGATTGTTTCGTCATTAAGCTGACCCCGAAAAGAAAAAGCCCCTATCTCGTCAACGGACAGGTCTGGATCGACGCCCATACCTACGACATCGTGCACATCGAAGGACGCCCCAGCGCCGCGCCGTCCATCTGGGTCGGGCTTCCCATGATCCGCCGCGACTACCAGCAGCTTGAGGGATTTTCTATGGCCAGAGAAGCCCGCTCCGAATCGAAGAACTTTTTCTTCGGCACGACTGTTCTGAAAATCGACTACAGCAACTATCAGATCACTCCCGATCTGAACGGCGTAGAGGAGTCGAAACAGGAAAGCGCAGCGGAGCCAAAATGACCGCCGCGGCAGGGTACTAGCCTCACCGCGGTCGCAGTGCTTTCCACAGCCCCGCCATCCGCTCCAGCTCAATCTCCTCCGCCCGCGCCATCGCCGGAATCCCCGCCGCCTCGATAGCCTCCGCCACTCGTCCCGCATCGAAGCCCGCCGCGCGCAGATTCTTCGCCAGTGTTTTTCTTTTCTGCGCGAATCCCACCTTCAAAAATCCGATGAGCTCCAACCCCGCGCCCGCCTCAACCCCCAGCTCCACAAATCGCGGACGCATCGTCAGCCGCAGCACCGTCGAATGCACATCCGGCGGCGGCAGAAACGCCTCCGGAGGCAGCGTCAGCACCTTCTCTACTCGCGCATAAAGCTGCGCCGTAGCCGAAAGCAGACCATAGTCCCGAGTCCTCGGCACCGCCGCCACCCGATCCGCCACCTCCCGCTGCACCATCACCACCGCCCGCGAAATCGCCTCATGAAAATGAAACAGCCGCAGCAGGATATCCGAGGTGATGTAGTAAGGAAGATTCCCCACCACGGCAATCTTCTCCTCCCCCTGCCGCAGCGCGGCCAGGTCCACCGTGAGCACATCCGCCTCAATTACCTCGACCGACGGCTGCCCCGCAAACTGCGCCCGCAGACTCGGCGCCAGCTCGCGATCAAGCTCAATCGCCACCAGCCGCCGCGCCCGCCTGCTCAGGATCTCCGTAATCGCGCCTCCGCCCGGCCCGATCTCGACCACCGTCGTCGCGCTCACATCGCCCAGCGCGTTGGCAATCGCCTCACACGCCGCCGCATCCACCAGAAAGTTCTGCCCCAGCTTGGGTTTGTGCCTCAGACCATCTCCTTCGAATTGCCGCCCGCCGCGCAGTAAAGATAGACTCACCTTTGGCCCACGCGACTTACGCGACTTAAACGTTGCTCCTGCATCATAACGACAAGACTGGAGTCCCATCGCAATGCATGTAGTCTTCGCCGCCTCCGAAGCCGTTCCTTTCGTCAAGACCGGAGGACTCGCCGACGTCATCGGCGCACTGCCCCGTGAGATCGCCCGCCTCGGCCACAAAGTCACCCTCTACCTGCCCTATTACGCGCAGGTTCGCGAGCGCGTGCCCGAAAAGAAGCCGCTTATCCGCTCGCTCACCATCCCCTTCCAGTACTACAACCGCTTCGTCGCCATTCTCGACGGCGGAATCCACGACGGAGTCCAGGTCTGCTTCATCGACTGCCCTGAGCTCTTCGACCGCGAATTTCCTTACCGCACCGAAACCGGCGACTATCTCGACAACTGGGAGCGCTTCGGACTCTTCTGCCGCGCCACCCTCGAAGCCGCCAAGCAGCTCGGCGTCCCCGACATCTTCCACGTCCATGACTGGCAGGCGGCCATGGTCTCCGTCTATCTGCGCACCGTCTACTATTACGATCCCGTCCTCCGCAACGCCGGAACCGTCCTCACCGTCCACACCGCCGGCTACCAGGGCTGGTTCCCGCCGCAAACCACCGAGCGCCTGCTCCTCCCATGGGACATCTTCACCATGGACAGGCTCGAGCACTACAACACCTTCAACTTCCTCAAGGGAGGCATCGTCTACTCCGACGCCCTCACCACCGTCAGCCGCAAATACGCCGAGGAGATCCAGACTCCCGAGGGTGGCAACGGCCTCGACGATGTCCTCCGCAAGCGCGCCGCCGACCTCCACGGCATCCTCGATGGTGTCGACTACACCCAGTGGAACCCGGCCACCGATCACAACATCGCCGCCCACTACACTCCCGAAAACCTCGCCGGAAAAGCCGAGTGCCGCCGTGATCTGCTGCACGCCTTCGGCTGCGAGCCACTCTCCGACACCATCCCGGTCCTCGGCATCGTCTCCCGCTTCGCCACCATGAAGGGCTTTGACTTAATCGCCCAGATCGCCGACCGCCTGCTCTCCGAAGACGTCTTCGTCATCGCCCTCGGCACCGGCGAGCCTTACTACGAAGGCCTCATCCGCTCTCTGCAGGAACGCTATCCGGGCAAGATCTCCGTCCGCATCGCCTTCGACGATGTGCTCGCTCACAAAGTCATCGCCGGCTCCGACATCTCCCTCATGCCATCGCACTATGAGCCCAGCGGACTCACCCAGATGTACAGCCTCAAGTACGGAACCGTGCCCGTCGTCCGCGCCACCGGCGGCCTCGACGACACCGTCGAAGAGTGGAACCCCGATACGCGCACCGGCACCGGCTTCAAATTCCAGGGATTCAACCCCGATGACTTCCTCGCCGCCGTCCACCGCGCCCTGCACATCTTCCGCACCGACAGGGACACCTGGCTCGCCCTAATGAAGAACGGCATGGCCATGGACTTCTCCTGGAAAAAAGCCGCCGCCGAATACGCCGCCCTCTACGACGAGGTAGCCCGCCGCCGTAGCTGAGCAGCCTGACGTCGCGGCAGATTCCACACCGGCATCAGCGTCAGCTCCTCGATGAGGCGCCGATAAAACTCTCAGACGAGAAGACCGTCCCGCGCGCTGGGAAGAATCGCTGGATGAGGCAATCGTGAAGCGCTGAGTCCAGGTCGGCGCAGCAATCGCCGATGACCGCAAGACGGTAATCGGCGTCAGCAGCCTCGATAAGAGTGGAAAGGACGCCGCCGCTGGTGGAAATGCCGTAGAGAACCAGTGTATCGATGTCATTGGCGCGAAGAATCATAGCGAGATCCGTGCCCGCGAAGGCACTGATTCGGTGCTTGGTTATAACGATCTCATCGTCTTGCGGTCCGATGGCATCCGGAATCGCTCCAAGCGGGCCCCGGAACAGCCGCTGATGTTGCTCCGACGATTTAACGGCGCCGAAGAGTGCATTTCGGGAATGGATCTCCGGGAGTCCCGGGCGAAAACCTACCTGGACGTGGATGATGGTCATGCCGGCAGCGCGAGCATGATTGAGAACGCTTGCGACGCGAACCAGAAAAGCGTCTTTGCCCTCTCGCGTGTAAATGGAAACGATGCCGGCTTGACAATCCATGCTCAGGACGGCCGTGTGCGCCGGATCAATCGTGAATGTGTCAGCCATATCAAGCTCCCTTCGGCACAGAGACCTGCCGATCACCTTGCCGCTTTTTTCGATCTACTGCAACTCCGCCTACGCAGATCCCGTCTCCGTCCGAATCGTGACTTCCGCCGCATTCATGCCGGGTGCGCTGGCCGCCAGCCGAATCGGGCCCGGTGTTCTTGACGTCCGCACCACCACCTGCGCGCGTCCGATTGGATTCTCGGTGTGCCTCGGGGAAACCTTTTCGCCGCCGCGTACGTCAGAAGATAGTTGCGAAGCGGAGGTGTGTGTGAAGAAGTCCTTCGTGTTGGTCGCCGCGTTCCTGTTCCTCTCGTTTACAGCACTGGCTCAGAAGCCAGGTGGGGGAGGCCACCCTGCACCTCCTCCCGCGCACGGTCCCGCACCCTTCCACGCCCCAGCGCCCGGTCACGGAGCAGCCTTGCCGCCGCCCGGCCACACCTTCAGCGATCAGCCCGGACATCCCAACGCTCCCCACGTCCACACCGACGGTACATGGGTAGGCCACGATACCGGCCCCAACGACGCCCACTACCACCTCGATCACCCGTGGGAGCACGGCCATTTCGCCGGCGGCTTCGGCCCCCAGCACGTCTGGCATCTGCGCGGCGGCGGCCCCAACCGCTTCTGGTTCGGCGGATACTATTTCTCCGTCGCGCCTTGGGACCTCCAATGGTGCGACGGCTGGCTGTGGGACTCCGACGACATAGTGCTCTACGAAGATCCCGACCACCCCGGCTGGTACCTGGCCTACAACGTCCGTCTTGGAACCTACGTCCACGTAATGTATCTGGGAACGTAATTCTTTCCCGCCCGTAAATCCGATTCCGTCTCCGCCTTCGTTCTCCTGGTACGCACGCATATCGTTCGTACCCGGAGAAACCGGAATCATGGAAATAATAGACAGCCTCATAACAAAGGCGCTCTCTCGCAGAAAGTTTCTATACGGCGCCGGAGCAGCCGGTGCCGCAGCCCTCACTACCGGAGCTCTGGTGGCCGGATGCGGCAGCGTCCCGTCCACTGGCAAATTGGGGCCCGTCGCGAACCCATTACCCAGCACTCCCACAGACGCCGACATCCTCAACTTCGCCCTCAACCTCGAATACCTTGAGGCCGAGTTCTACCTCCGTGCCGCCACCGGCTCAGGCCTTTCCGACACCGACGCCGGTAGCGGTGCAGGCGCGGTCACCGGAGGCGCCCAGGTCACCTTTCCCACCGCTGCTCTCCAGCAATACGCCGTCGAGATCGCCCAGGACGAGCTCAACCACGTCCGCTTTCTCCGGCAGGCCCTGGGATCGGCCGCCGTGTCTCGCCCCGCCATCGACCTCACCAACAGCTTCAACGCCGTTGCCATGGCTGCCGGCATCGGCAGCTCCTTCAACCCCTTCGCCGACTGCAATAGCTTCCTCGTTGGAGCCTTCGTCTTCGAGGACGTGGGAGTCACCGCCTACCACGGCGCGGCCTCGCTGCTTGCCAGCAAGACCTACCTCACCGCTGCCGCCGGCATACTCGCCGTCGAGGCCTATCACGCCGCGGAAATCCGCACCCTCATCTACGGCATGTCCGTCAGCTCCGGCACAGCCACGTATCTCAACGACGCCAACGACATCTCGGCCGTCCGCGCCTCTCTCGGCGGCGGAAACGAGACGCCCGTCAGCGCTACCACCATCGTTGCCTGTGACACCACCAATGCCATCGCCTTCGATCGAACCACCGACCAGGTCCTGCACATCGTCTATGCGCAGGGCGCGGGAGTAGTCAGCAAGGGCGGCTTCTTTCCCAATGGACTCAACGGCAGCATCACCACCACCACAGCTTAAGGGAGATCGACACATGGCAACCGCAGAAACCCAGGAATTAGACGCGATCATCGCCGACCGTCGCCGGCTCCTCACACTCGGAGGAGCAGCGCTCGCCGGACTCGCCGTTACCGGTGCCGCAAAGGCCTTCGCGCAATCCACCGTCACCGATTCCGACATCCTCAACTTCGCCCTCAACCTCGAATACCTCGAGGCTCAGTACTACACCTACGCCTCCACCGGAGCCTCGCTTACCGCCGCCGGAGGCAGCACCGGATCAGGCACTCCCGGCACCGTCACCATCAAGCCCAATTCCAAGGTCCCCTTCGCCGATCCCACCATCGCCTCCTATGCGATGGAGGTCGCCACCGAAGAGCGCAAGCACGTCGCCTTCCTGCAGAGCGCCTTGGGCAGCTCCGCCGTCTCCATGCCCAACATCGACCTGCTCAACAGCTTCAACGGACTCGCCGTTGCTGCCGGAGTCGGCCCCAGCTTCGATCCCTTCGCCAGTGATCTCAACTTCCTGCTCGGTTCTTTCATCTTCGAGGACGTGGGCGTCACCGCTTACCACGGTGCGGCAGCCCTGCTCTCCAGCAAGACCTATCTCGACGCCGCCGCGGGAATCATGGCCGTCGAGGCCTACCACGCCGGCCTCATACGCACCGTGCTCTACGGCATGGACGCCGCCAATCCCTCCGCCGGCATCAACGCCATCGCCAGCAAGATCACTGCCGCCCGTGCCTCGCTCGACGGCACCGGCAACGACGACGTCGGCCTCGGAACCGAGACCGTCTCCCTCAACTCCTCGTCAAGCAGCTATACCGCAGCCACAATCGTCGACGCGGATTCGAACAGCCTCGCCTTCGCCCGCACCACCACTCAGGTGCTGGCCATCGTCTACGCCGGAGGCACCGGCAGCGGAGGATTCTTCCCCTCCGGCCTCAACGGCAACATCAAGTAGCTTTACCCACTGTCTAACCACTGCGCACCGGGCCGTCACTCCAGCATCACAGCACGATCAGCATCACCAGAACCACTGGAGCGGCCCGGCCTTTTTTGCACCCTGGCTCCCGAACAGGCGCATCGCACTCTCAGCGGATAATCCAACGCGACAGTACCGGTTGATTCCGAGTAACTCCCCCATCGATGTATGGCGTGTGACGTAATTTCGGCACGACATGCTTTCGAAGAGTAGAATCCTCCGCGTTGGGCGAACCGCACCCCGGAACGCCGACGTCCGCACGGCTCGTTCCCCCGAGGCCTCGAACCCAACTGCCTCCATCTGCGCGACGTCTCCGCTCCCTGCCGATGTAAGCGCTGTCCCGGAGACCGAGCCAAATGAATTCCCCGACCTGTGTCAACAATATCCGTGTCCCTCACAGGAAGCACATTGCTCCTCTAAAGATCGCAGGCTTGCTGCTTGCAATCGCACCCTTGTGCCTGATACTGGCTGCGGCTGGCACCTCTGCGCAAGCTCAGACCACGTCGTCACCGGGAGACTGGACGCAGTTTCTCAGAGATAACATGCAGCGCTGGAACCCGTATGAGACGGTACTGAGCGTGAACAACGTGAGCGGCCTGAAGTTGAAGTGGCAAAATCCCCTGGGCGGTAACAGCTCAGAACCTGTGGTGGCGAACGGAGTGGTGTATTTTGGCACCTACAACAACAGCGGTCCTCACCCCGAAATCATCCTGTACGCGCTGAACGCCAGTACAGGCGCCGAATTGTGGAACTTTCCCACCGAAGGCAACTTAACTAGTTCGCCCGCTGTCGCGAATGGGGTGGTATATATCGGCTCCGCAGGCGGCACCGTATATGCAGTCAATGCCAGCACCGGCGCGGAGTTATGGAGCTATGCCACCGGAGTTCCTGTGGCTACCTCGCCTGCTGTCGCGAATGGGGTGGTATATTTGGGCTCCAATGACGACGAAGGCGTCGGGAACAGCTTTTTTGCGCTGAACGCCACCACCGGGGCCCTGCTTTGGAGCTCTGAAGGCGTGGGCCCTCCCACTTCGTTTTCCCCGCCCGCCGTGGCGAATGGGGTGGTGTATGTCTCCGTAGCGGACGCGTTGGACAGAAGTTATTTCGTATACGCGGCAAACGCGAGCACCGGCGCCGCGCTATGGAGCTTTCAGAGAGCGGGCAGTCCTTATGCCGACGAGGGCCCATTTGGCTCGCCCGCCGTGGCGAACGGGGTGGTTTATATCGGCTCAGACGGCACCAACGTCCCGGGGCCGAGCTTTGTCCCCATCCCCGGTAACCTGTATGCGCTGAACGCGAGCACCGGCGCCGTGCTGTGGAGCTATAAAACGGGAAATGTAGGTGGTGCGCCCGCCGTAGCGAACGGGATAGTTTATGCCGGTTCTGTTAATGGCCTGTATGCGCTGAACGCGAGCACCGGCGCCCTGCTGTGGCGTACCAGCCAGAATGCTGTCGATTCGCCCGCTGTGGCGAACGGAGTGGTTTATTTCAGTTCATTCAATCAAAACGCTGGCGCTGACACCGTGTATGCGCTGAACGCCAACACCGGTGCCGAGCTCTGGAGCTATGATGTCGGAGCTTCGGCGGCTTCCACGCCCATCATTGTGGACGGAGTGGCTTACTTCCGTGGAGGAGACGGTCTTTACGCCTTCAGTGTCGGAGCCGTCAGCACCGGAGCCGATCTCGTTCTGCGACTGCAGCCGTCTTTAACGACAGTCCATCAAGGAGACCTGCTCACATATACGTTCCCGGTATGGAACCTCGGATCTGATAATGCTGTTCACGAAGTGCTCACGACGCAGGTGCCGTACGGAACGACCTTCGACTACATCCGCATCTCGGGTACGCCGGGGCTGGGCACGTGCACGACGCCGGCTTATGGAGCCACGGGTGGTAGTCCAATCGTCTGCCATGAAAACAGCGCCATGGCGCCGAACACCACGTGGACGGTGCGGCTGACGGTCAAGGTGACGGCTCCCTTGGGTGCGGTGATCACTCAACTTGGCACCGTCACGGAGGATACTTTTGATCCAAACCTGGCCAACAACCTGTCGGAGGTAAGCACGACCGTGCAGTAGAACCCTGCGCAGAAGCGCGTATCAGGCGTTCCACGACGGGACAGTGCGCACCATGTTCCACATCATTTGATCGAGAGCAAGGTTGATTTCGTTAGAGGGCTCTGTGCGCGTATTGGTGAGTGCGGCCCAGCAAAACCCGGTAGGCGTGCGAACCATAATGGTTGTGGTTCCCGGCAGGCTGCCGCCGTGCCACCAGTTGCCGGCTCCATTGTTGCGCACCATCCATCCCCGCGCGTACCGCGCGTCTCCAGGCGGATAAGCGGGGGCCGGGGTGGTCATCAGCTTGATAGTTTCCGGCTTGAGCAGCGCCGGAATCCCCGGTGCGCCGGCCACGTGGTTGAGAAACTGGACAAGCTGAGTTGAAGAAGCGATCCACCCGCCATGTGAGTCCATCCGCGTAACGTTGAGCTTGTAAGGATCTTCATCATACTGGCCGGAATAGACCACCTCGTTCGGTGCGCGTTGGCTCTCCTTGTTCCTGGCGATCTGCATAGTGGTGATGCCGCAGGGAGCGAGAATGTTCGCCTGCACGTAGGAGTCGTAAGGCTGGCCGGTAACCTGCTCGATGACGCGCCCGAGCACACAGTAGCCGAAGTTGGAGTAGGCCCAGTGCGTGCCCGGCGGATAAGTGAGAGGAAGGGTGGCGATGGTATTGGTGATCAGCTTGGTGTGGTCCCATCCATCGTTGTGCATCATGGGGTCGGTCCCGTCGTTGGGCCAGCCACCGGAGGTATGGGTGAGCAGGTCGTCGACGGTCACGTCGGCAACATACTGCTTGTAGGGCGGCTTGCCGTACTTGACGCCCAGAATGCCGGAAGGGCCGAAGACCTTGTCGCTGAGGTTGAGCTTGCCTTGTTCAAGCAGGGAAAAGATCGTGACCGAGGTGATGGGTTTGGTAACCGAGGCAATGCGGAAAAGGCTGTCCTGCTGGACCTGCACAAGATGCTGGCGGTCGCCCATGCCGACAGCCTGATCGTAGACGAACTGACCGTTGCGGGAGATGGCGATGGAGGTCGCCGGCACGGAGAACTGCTGGCGAAAGGCTTGTGCGATGCGCCCCATTTCACCCCGTTGCTGGCCAGTGGAGCCGCCGTACTGCGCCTGAGCGAACACTTTGGGGAAAGGCACAGCTGCGGCCGTGACCAGGAGATTCTGGAGCAGGGTTCGACGGGTGAGGATTCGGCTGACTGAATCTTGACTCGATTGGCTCGGCATCGTCGCAGGGATCCTTTCGGTGAACGGCCCCGGGTCCGCAATATCGGGGTCCGCAATCTCTGGTTCTGCAAGTCTGACGAGGATTTTATCTTGCTGTCGATTCCGTGATCGGCAAAGATGAAAGAGTTCCAGCTTCCCGTAAATTTTGCTACACCGCCGCCTTGCCCGGAGGATGCAGTGAAGAAATCTGGCTTCAGGTTTTTCGCGTTCTGTTTTGCTTTGGCGATTTTTGCCGGCAGCTTTGCCCTCGCGCAGCAACCGCCGGCACAACAACAACCGGCCAGCGTCGCCGGCAAGTGGACTCTGTACTGCAAAGACCCGAACGGTTCGACCTCTACCAAGTATCTTGAGCTCAAGCAGAATGGCTCTGTGATTACCGGCCATTTCAAAGGCCCGAACCAGTCCGGAGTCGTGGAAGGCTCAATCGACGAGCAGCATCTCGTGGTTCGAACCAAGACGCGCGACGTTCTCACCTTTCGTGGCAGGGTCGATGGACCTCGTATTGACGGCGTCGTCCAGGGCAACGCGTACAACGGTAACTTCCACGATCGCGGCGGGACAGGATCGTTCCAGGGAGTTCGATCGAATTAATGTTGAGATTTCCCCAGACACGGGCTGGGTGGCCCATTCAAGCCCTCCTTTGGCTTGAGTGGGACCGTCCGATCGATCCACTGCCCGGCCCCAAAACTCACGTCCCAAAAAAGAACCCCTTTGCCACGAAAGCAAAGGGGTAGGATGGCCGCTCGATTACGGGGCAAATTCCTTTACCGCCAGATCGAGCTGTGCAAACTCATTAGTTTCCGGAATTCGCTGCAGTCCCGGGAGCATTCCGGACAACCAGTGTCATATTCTCCAGGTCAATCTCCTGCAGAAACTGAACGCCGTTGACCTTGTCGGTCGAAATGGAGGCCTCGCCATTCTTTGCGGCAACGATCTGCCCTGGCACCGTGACCGGATTCGCTCCGCGGGGCGTGAAAGTCAACTGCGCATTCGCTCCTGTTCCGGTCCAGCTCACCTTCACCGGACCTGCCGGCAGCGTCGCCGAGCCCACCTGCACGGGCTGAGTGAAAGTCACAGTGGTTGAATTCTTCGCGGCATATGCAGCCAATGAAAAGGTAAGAACGAGTAAACCAACGCCGAATTTCTTCATGGAATGATCTCCTTTAAGCTTGAGAGAACTGGGGGTTATTCGCGTCTTTGCAATGCGGTGCAAAGACAAGTCGGGATACTCACAACTTAGACATACGATTGGCATCAAAAAAGCTTCATCGTGTAGCAAATCGAGCCGCTACAACGTAAAGGCTTGGTTTCACGAGAGTTGTCGGAATGCTTGTGCCCCGCCGCGGGGCACGTATCATACGTAGTTCTGCCGCTCGGTGGCCCGGATAGCCGCACCTGAGACCCGAATAGGTCCCGGAATAACGGCGCTCAGAGGCCGTCCTTTACCAGCTCTCCACGTCAAGGACTTCCGGTGGCCCGGGATTCCCCTCGATGACATGGGTTTCGATCACGGCTTCCAGGTTCTTCCCGTCCCAGTTCTTGGGCGCCTTGGCCAGCATCGCGTCCAGATACGCCGGGTTATACAGAACCTCGCTGGCGGCTTCCGTGCCTTCACCTAAAATGCCTGCGGCGATGATGACCGGTTGTCCGGTAACGTCGTCATGGATGCGCGCCACGATTGCATAGTCGGTGGCCATTTCTCCGCTCGCGTCCCGCTGCACCGTCCAGAACCGTTGCCGGTTCTTACGGTCGACCAGCTTCCTCGCACCATCCGTGTTGTCAAACCCGAAGCGCAGGTTCTGCGTAATGCGCATGGTCCAGGCATTGTCGAACGCGCCGATGAGCACAATGGGACCCTCGCGCAGCTGCGCAAAGCTCGCGTCTGCGGCAGAGACTACGCGGAAAGCCCTGTGACGGGGAACCAGCGGCACAATGGTGCGCGCCAGCGTGGTCACATCCGACACATCCAACCCTCCGGCAGTGGGCTCGGCGCCCGGCATACTCTTCCGAATCAAATCCGCCGGTTCGCCGAGACAATAGGTGATCGGGTCCTGGCTGGATGTGATCGGCTCCCAGAAGCGCTCCACGTTGGATGGTGCGGGAGAACGGTGATACCGCCCGATGGCGATACCGGCCGCCAAAGTCAGAAGCAAAGATACAGCGATAGGAAGCCAACGCCGAATTTCGTGAAGGAGGGAAGCCCCGGAAGAGGATGAAGGCGAGGCCGAAACCTCTACGCCTGAAGGCCCCAGCTCTGGCGTCTGCCCAAACGTTTCATCCGTCTGTTCTTGTTTTTGTTCCTGTCCTGCGTCTGGCGCATTTACTGCTGCCGGCTCCGGTCTCCGAAACACCGGCACGTAAGAGCCCGCAGTCAGCTCAATGATCAATTCTCCTGTGTGGGCCGGATCGTAGTAGTACTGAATAAGTCTCCGGCGCACCTCTGCGGCCGAGGTGCGGACAACCGGATCGAGATTCACGTCATAATCCGGGTTGCGCCCAAAGGCCTCAACGCCGATCGTCCGCTCCTTCAGATCCCCGCCGTTGCCCAGCAGCGTCTGCTCAACCGTGTAGGCCAGCAGAACCGGGTAGCGCTTGCTGTTGGTGAAGAGCGGATGCGCGAGCAAACGATTCAACTGCGCACGAATCGCTTCCGCGTCAGGAGGAGAGCCCGTCGCGGGAGACTCTTTCGCCGCTTGTGACAACAACATGCTGAGCTCCGCAGTCAGCTGGATCAGTCAGCTGGATCGTCCAACCTGAGCCCTGTGGCGTCTTCCAAGAACGAGTATCAGTCGGATTCAAGCGTGCGATCCGCAAAGAGGATCCTGAATCTCGACCTCGAAGACTGCCCTGGCAAAAGAAAGCACAACAAACGGCCCGGACACCAACAAAACGCCGTAAACAACCTCGAATGTTATGTATTATACAGCCCGAAATCGGCGCGCGTAATCGCTTTAAGAGATTGATAAATGGTTAATTAGCCGGTGATCGGCCAGCCGGGCGCCGCACCGTTCGCCGAATCCGCGTGAATGAGGGCGGTGGGAGGGAACCGACCTCTTGCACCTCCAGGCCTCGCACCGCGAGCCCCGCTAAGATCCAGTTGTGCCCGAAAGATTCCACGCTTCGTGGGCCCCGCGCTAAAGACGGCGCCCGGGTGAACCTGAAGCTGAACACCAGAATTCAGATAAACGTCATTCACCCACGCTAAGAGGGCTCCTGCCAGGTGCCCATCCTTGGTTGGGAGGCTAAGGATGGGAGACCGCGACCTCTTGCACCTCCAGCCTCGATCGCCGCTGCGAGCGAGGCCCGCTAGAAGCGCCGGGCGTTAGCCCGGGGATAATGTCCGGCCTGCAGCGCCGCACCAATCTGATGACGCTTCGTATCAGGGCACGGCTTTAGCCGTGCCGTCAATGTGGGCCTGAAAGGCCGGTTGGTCTCTTACTTCTGCGAGAAAAACGCGTTTCCCCGCTTCTCATCCTGTAACAGTCCTGTAACATGTAATTTGGAACGCTCTCCGGCTGTGCCCGGACTACGCGGCCGGAATTTCCCGGATCTCGAGGTAGCAAGCGGCAGTGGAAGAAGTAGATACGAACTACATCCCGGATACTCATATCCCGGATGCCCAGATCCCGGAAATCCGAATTAGAGACCGCTTCGTGTCCGTCGAAGGCGCCGGCATGATGCACCTCCAGGTCGCGGGCACAGGACAGCCCCTCCTGCTGCTCCATGGCCTCATCGGCTCAGCACAAACCTGGCGGCAAAACATCAGCTTCCTCGCCCGCGAAGCCACCGTCTACGCGATCGACCTTTTCAACATGGGCCAATCGGAACGCGTTCCCGGGCTCGACGCGGGCCTCGAAGCTACCGCCGATCGCATAGCCGCCCTCATGGACGCTCTGCATCTCCCCGAAGCCGACATCGCCGCGCACTCCCACGGAGGCGCGGTTGCAATGATGCTGGCCGCCCGTCATCCGCATCGCGTGCGCCGGCTCATCCTCTTCGCCCCGGCCAATCCCTTCTGCAAGTCCCGCCGCCTCGTCATCCGCTTCTTCCAGACGAGGCTCGGCACATGGCTCGCCCGCCGCGTCCCATCGCTCCCCCGGCACATCCAGGCCAAGGCTCTTTATCGCATGTATGGCGATCGCTCCCGCGTCGCTGAAGGAACCCTCGAGGTCTACACCGCGGGTCTCGAAATTCCCGGCACCATGGACCACATCCTCGAGATCCTTCGCTGCTGGTTCGACGACATGCAGCAGCTCCGCTCCGCACTGGGTCGCCTCGCCGCTATGCCCACCCTCCTCATCTGGGGAGACCGCGACCGAGCCGTCAACCTGTCCTCCGCTCTTGGTCTGCAACGCACGCTGGCGCAGTCAAGGCTTTTGGTCATCGAGGGCGCCGGCCATCTGCCCTTTGAAGAAATGCCCGAGGCCTGCAACCTCGCAATGCGCGACTGGCTGCTCGGCTCGCCCGCCCATAACAGCGCTACCCTGACCACCGAACCCGCCTGACCCAGGTTTCTTTAAAATGTTGCAGCTCACTATGAGCCTCGCAGCTGACGGAGGTATTCGTTACTCGCTCTTTTCGTTTTCAGCTTGTTTGCGCAGCCACTCGACAAAGTCGCTGCCTTCGACCGAAAGCGTCGACAACCCGCCGTCAGCGCGCATCATGACCGGGTCTGGACCGAATCTCATCGTGGCCCGGCATCGCTCCTCTAGACTCGACTCGAGCGTCACAAAGTCCTTCACTGCGTCTGCGAACACCCCCGGCCAGGAGCCGCCCAGCAAAAAGAAGACATCGTTCTGAGGCAGTCGCTGTCCCGGCAGATGCTCGGTAAACATCGGTATATCCAGATCACGAAGCAACGGCCACGTCTCCGTATTTTGCCCGGCACGTTGTCGGACGATGATTGGATACGGCAGTCGCAGAAAGATGAGGCCGCGTGCCACCGTCCAGCCCGGATGTGTCCGCCACTCGTCAGCATTCGTGTCGCGCAGATCAATGATCGCGGCCTGGTTCTCCCAGATCGTCCCTGCTTCGTGCTCTCGAAGGTAGTGCTGAAGGTGTTCATGCCACTGCAGCGCCGCGTAGAAATCGCAGGGACTGAGTTCCGCTGAACGCACATCTGCAAGGTTCTTCTGTACGGTCTCAAACCAGCGCTCGGCATCCTCAACCGTCTCGTCCCGTGCCACCTGGGCGAGTGGCCCCTTGAGCGCCACCGCGGAGGCATCGGCTCGAAGCCCCGCCGCCAGGCTGCGCCAGCCTTGCGAGAATCCCATCAAATCTCCAGTCGGGACTGCCTCCCCGTCGTCCGAATAGAGCTTCTGCAAAAACAGATTTGCGAGTTCACGAGGCGTGTGCCCCGCTTGCTCCGCGAAGGCCATAAAACGTCCCACCAGGCGCGCAGCGCCTGCGGCTCGAAGCACCGCGCCTTCCCACGCTTCCATCCGCCGCAACTCCATGGGCGGCGAGTCCGCTCCGGAAGGCCCATCGAGCCATCGGTGTGTTCGGGGGTTGCTCCTCGCAACTCTGTCGAGCACTCCCACGGACTCCAGATCGATCTCAAACACCCGTCGCCCGCGGAGGAAATCTCCTTTCCGGGTCAGATAATCGAACATCTCCGATTCACGCCGGCACCACTCCGAGCTGTCATAATTCACCGAACGGATCTTGCAGAGGACCGGCGTGGACGCAAAAAGTGACCACACCATGGCGCGATTCGTCTGCCACACCGGTTGAAAAGTTGCGTCCAGCATTACTTCATTCGCGCCCCAGGCGGCACTCGCCGCCAGCGACGGTTTGGCATCAGCGCCGCGATGGCTCACCGCCACCACCGGCCGTGGATACAAGGGCAGCAGGGAATCGATCGCGAAACACATCAGGTCGGCAGCAGTCAGGTGCTCGAACGGCTCCGCCCGGTCCAGACCGCCCTCCACCCACGCCAGTGCCTTGACCGCCATCAGCCAGCGTCGCCGGATGCACATCGAGAGGTCGATAAAATTCTCGCCATGGCCGCTGCGTCCCGCCGACTGAAGTGCCCCCAGGGCCACCCACACCGATTCCGATCGGAGAGCGGATGCAGCCAGTTGGACCGCCATCAGTGTGTGTTCCTGGGGCATCGCCCGTCCAAGAGACCTGAAGTAGTCCCGCCACTCGTAGGACTGTCCTCTCGGCGACGGCCTCGGGTTCAGCGTCTGTGGTGATGTGAGCGCCGATCCGAAAAGTATCTGCAGAGCGTCTTCCATCATGTCTGCCCCGAGCGTCGAGTGCGCTGCAAGCACATGGCGATCGAGATCGATCAGTAACTGCCCGGGATCGATGTCTCTGCCCACATGTCGCTCCATGAACCGGCCCATTCGTCCGAGAGCTGTGTCCAGCCACGCAGTAGCCTGAGTCACCATCAGGGCCTCTGTCTCATTGGCCCCGTCCATCATCAGATCGACAATGATGTCCATTGCCTGCGCCCTCTCGAGAATGCAGTCCACGCGGCAATTACCCGTGAAAGACTCGGGAATTTTCGTTACCACCGCCGCTTGATCGCCAATCCAATCGTCCGTGTCGTTCGCCTTATAGAAGAGCGGCCATTCTCTCCAATCCTCTGGCGGCCACCATTGCTGAGCACTCCACGGCTCCCGCTCACGCGAAAAGAAGGACAGGGCGTTGTCCGGCTTCATCACCGGATTCGCTCTTTTGCAGATCCAGAAGTCGTTGTCGATAGAAAGTATGCTGGTGATGGTCGTTCTCGCATTGACCGCTTGCATCCGCGCGCGCACCTCGCGCCAGTCTTCGTCGATTGCCGCGGCCCGTTCGGCAATCTTCTGCTCCAGCCACGCCAGCGTTGTTCGGGCGGCGTTTCGCGACTTCAGTGCGGGAAAGCGCAGCGCAATCGCTCTGACCTGCTCGTCCAGAATTGACATACCACACTCTAACCTCCGCAAAACGCGGGACGCCCGCTGTCGCGAATCTGCTTTACAATAAGAAATAACTTATATAAGTTACATCTTATGCAGTCTCTCGACATCAGTTTCTCCGCTCTGGCCGACCCCACCCGGCGCGCCATCCTCGCGCGTCTCGCCCTGGGAGAAGCCACCGTAACCGAGCTGGCCGAGCCCTTTGAGATGACGCAACCGGCAATCTCGCAGCACCTCAAGGTGCTCGAAGACGCGGGACTCATCGTTCGCCGCATTGACGGCACCCGGCGTCCCCGCCGCCTCGCCCGCGCCGGCATTGAAGCGATGGACCAGTGGCTTGCGATGCTGCGAAAGGCCCTCGACAAAAACTACGACCGGCTGGACGAGGTTCTGTCCGCCATGCAACAACCCGCGAGGAAAGGGGAGACCCGATGAGCAAATTGACGTTGACCACCGAAGGCGATACCCATGTGATCGTGACCCGGCGCTTCGCTGCGCCCCCGGAAGCCCTGTACCGCGCCCACACCGATCCGAAATTAATCCAGAAGTGGCTGCTCGGTCCTGAAGGCTGGACCATGCCCGTCTGCATCAATGAGGCGAAGCCGGGCGGCAAGTTCCGTTACGAATGGACAAACGGCAAAGGCGGCGGATTCCACATCACCGGTGAGATTCTCGAGCTCGAGCCGTTCAGCAGGATCGTCCACGTCGAGCGGATGTACCTGCCCGATCCCACGCCCGACAACCATATCGAAACCAGATTCGACGCCGACGGCACGGGCACTCTGATGACCATGCGCATGACCCTGCCCGACGCCCAGACGCGCGCCGCCATGCTCTCAACCGGCATGGAGCGCGGAATGGAAGCCAGCTACGCCCGCCTCGAAGGAATGATCTGGGAATGATCTGGGCAGGCGAAATGGACTGCCTCCGCTTCGCCTGCTGGCCCAAGGCATCCTGAGAGACACCGGACTCACCGCAGGGATGCAACGTAGTCTGGAGGGCCGACGTCCTCAACTTTACCTTCGGACCCTCCCTGGCCATCCCGGTTCTCCTGGACCAGCGGCACAACCGCAACAATTCTTGTCCCCTCCCAGGGCTTCGATTCGACGGAGAACATCCCGTGAACCAGGTGCACTCTCTCCTGCATGCTTACCAGCCCCAGACCGCGATTCTTCTGCGCCCCTTCCACGTCGAAACCCGCGCCTGAATCGCTCACTTCAAGCTGAATCTCGCCCGGCGTCGCAGTCAATTCCACCGTAAACTGATTCACCCCGCTGTATTTCATTGCGTTCTGCAGCGCCTCTTGCGCGACACGAAACAGGCACAATGAAACCTCTTTGGATAATTGTGCGGGCACGTTTGCATCTGTGAAATCAATCTTGACCTCATGTTGCCGGGAGAACTCGTGGCAGAAGCCGCGGATGGCAGCGGCAATGCCGAGGTAATCGAGCTTTGAAGAATGCAGTTGGTGCGATAGTGACTGAACATCACTCGCGATCTCGGAGCAGTGCCTTCGAATCTCATCCAGGTTGCCTTTTGTCTCCGTGGATGAGGTGTTCGAGACACGGTCGGCCTGCTCAATCTCCATCGACAACAGCGCCAGCCTCTGGCAGATATCGTCGTGCAGATCTCTCGCAATGCGGCTGCGTTCCTTTTCCTGCGCTTCGATTAATTGACCGCTCACTTTTTCCAGAGATTGCTGGGCAAGCTTCTGATCGGTCGTATCAACAGCGGAGCCGATTAACCCGGCAAATGATCCATCACCATTCACTCGCGGAGATGCGACGTTCAGTGTCCAGCGATAGACCCCGTCGCTCCGCCGCAGACGGCACTCCGTCGAAAATGCCTTTCGATCCTTCAGAGCATGTGAAAGCGTATCCGATACATTCCTCAGATCATCAGGATGGACGTATTTGCTCCATGAGTCACCGTACCCGACATTTCGATCTTCACCCGTAAACGCAGTCCAACGGTCATTCAGGTAAGTGACCTCGCCCTTCGTGTCGCACATCCAGACCAGTGAAGGCGTGGTATCGGCCATCACCCGGAAACGCTTCTCGCTCTCGCGAAGACGAGCTTCGGCCTTTCGCTTCCTCGCTCGCTCCCATAGCAGACCGGCGATCAGGAGCAGCAGGAGGCCGATGGTCACAATCACTGCAATCACGTACCTTCGATAGCTGTCCCAGAACGAGGGCGGCCGGTAAAGAATCACGCAACCCGCCGGCAGCGCCGACTCCGGAATATGCCAGCGCCGAAGCTGCCGCCAGTCCACCTCTACCTTAAGATTGGAATTCTGCGCAAGAGGAACATCGTCTGGCCGGTCGCCCGACAACACCCGCGCCGCCAGTTCTCCAGAAATCACCGCATCGTTCGTGGGATCGGTGTACACCCCGCCGATCCCGCCGTGGTTTAAGCAAAGGCCTGTAAATATGCAGTAGGTCGGCAGGCGCGTCGCCGCTGCGGATACAGCGCTGTAGACTGCGACATCATCTGAGTCGTGCGGCCAGAGCTGGGAGAGAACCACTGTATGAGACGGTAGCGCTGCAATCCTCTGAAGCAACTCGCTGCCCGGCGGTCCGATGATGTCGATCTCCTTCACCCGCTCGTGATGGCGAATGAGTTCGGCGTGCGCGGCCGCAAAATAGTCGTCTTCTGTCGGGGATACATTCGTGATGACCGCGACTGCATTCGTGTCCGGATGAAGACGAAACGCCAGATCGATGGTCTCCCGAACTCCTACAGCAGATACCACGCCGGTCACTCCTGGCCAGTGAAACCTCGTGCGGCTGGCCTGCGGACTGCTGATCGACATGAAGACAATTGGGACGTTGGGAAACATTTTGTCTCGGTATTGCAGGGCGAAGCGGAGTGCCGGATCCATAACGGCAATCACGAGATCTGGTTTTTGGTCCCCGAAGCTGTCCCTGAGAGCTTCTGCCAGCTTGTCCAGATAGGGTCGCCTGTCAAACGGCGGGTCTTCCAGCTCCGCGGCGGCAGAGAATTTTACCGGCCACGGAACATGGCTCCGCAACGTGGATTCCATCAAATCGATGGATGGACTATGGCCAGGCCCACCGGACAGCACGAGGACCTTCTTCGCATTCGACTGTGCCGCGGCAGGAAAGCTGCTCAGCAGGCACAACAAAACGCCAAGAACCGGGAACAATAGATTTACCGGGAGCCGCCGGATGCAAAACGAATTGCGGCGGTCACATTCTCCATGGACTCGGCATTGCCTCATCGGATCCCCTCAGCTATCGAGCGAACTTTCCTGCTGAGTTGCGCAATTGCCTGCGTCGGTTTCGCTGATCTCTTCGGCAGATTGCCTACAGGTTTTTTTACTCGTACGGGAAACAATCCGAATCAGAAGTTACAAGCGCCTGGGGCTGCTGCCCACCACGTCGCCACGATTTGCCCGGATTGTAGCGCGCCGAATCATGTTTTAACAGTTAAAACATGATTCCGCTTGTGCCGCGATCAAACATTGGCATGGCTGATCAGACGACCAGTCCCCGAGGTCAAAGATAAAAGCCTGTCAACCCTGCCCAAAGTAACTCCGAGGCCTAACCGGCAGAAAACAAAACATATACCACGCACGACCACGTGGCCGATAGTTCTTCCCGGCTTGATAAAATGGATCTAGAGCAAAATTTGAATGACAAAGGCGCAGCCATCAGCTGCGCCTTTTCTCTTTCTTGATCAATCAGTAATCGTCAAAGCTGTTCGCCGGGCGGTTTACAGCAGCAGTCAGGCAGCAGTGTCTTTCAACAATTCCAGTTCCGTGATCGCGCGCAGGATGGAAGCCTTGAGTTCGCGCATGGCCGGCTCGTCCGGACTGACTTCCTGCTCCCGTTCTATTTGTTTGAGCGTGGAGCGAAGTAAATCAATCAGCGTAGGGGGAGTTTTGATAGGGGGCGCCATAGTTGTTTCTGAGATGCTCCGGCTGGCGACGACGCTGCTCGTTATCAAGAAGTAAACAAGAATTAAAAACTCTAGTCTCGAATCAGTTCGCAAAATTAGTGAGTACGCTGTCCCGTTGAAGCACTCATTTGGGTTGAGTGACCTCACTAACCCGAGCCTTTTCTATGACATACCGTAACCGCCCTGTTTTCTATGAACTAGCGCTCATCTGCCGCTAACCCTCGATTTCTCTATGAACTAACCAATTCCAAGGGGAGGGGGGTCCCCATGATTCAGCTCTGCCGACACATCCTCGCCAGCAACCAGCAATGCGCCCAGCCCGCGCAAAACGGCAAACACTTCTGCCGACACCACCGCGGCATCAACGCCTGGAAGCGCCGCTCCAGCCATAACTCACAGGCCCCGACAGCCCAGACCTACGACCACGGAACCATGCTCGTCCCCGAGCCCAGCGTCTACCCACCGCTCGAACTGGAGTTCCCCGAAGACCGCGCCTCCATCCAGATCAATCTCTACGCATCATCGACCGCCTCGCCCGCGGACTCATGGACCGTTCCACCGCCACCGCCCTCATGTACGGCATGCAGGTCTCGCAGACGAACCTCGGCAAGACGCCGCTGCTCGAATCCGCCCCAGCCTCGCACTCCCGTTCCCGCTCCCAATCCGACGACGACTCCGATTCAAGCGACAACTCCGGGTGCCCCAGGTCCGGATTTTCGGACCTGGGTCCACGCTCCGTCTCTCGCGTCATCCTCACGCCCGACGGAGACGAGATCGCCCCGCCCGTCGAGATGCTCGAACCCAACGAGGCCGAGCCCATCCACCACAAGGGCTGCCCCTGCCTCCTCTGCGCCGAGAAATACCGCAACCAACCCCCCGAAGAGCACCACCCCGCATGCCAGTGCGGCCTCTGCGAAGAAGCCGAGGAATCAGAACAGCAGGGCCCAGAAAGCGAGGGCTCAGGGCTCAGGGAACAGGGATCGGGAAGCGCTGATCAACGCACGCCAACTAACAACGATGTCATCCTGAGCGAAGTCGATGGACCTGCTGTTTCCCAATCCTCGACCAACGATGGCCTGAATAGCACCACCACTCCGGGTGCCCCGGGTCCCGCTTCTGGGACTTGGGCCTCCAGCCTTGCACAGCAAGGCCCGGTAGAAGAGCGGGGCTTTAGCCCCGCGTATCAAGCCGGTCCGCAGGACCGGGGTCCCCACGGACAGATCTTCGTCCGTGGGGTGGAAGCGCGAAGGGTGGGAAGCGATAACGCCAGCACCACTACCCTGTTCCCTGAGCCCTGTGCCCTGAGCTCTGCGCGCGAGGGTGCCCCATCCTTCGCGAATCGTGGTGGTCCCCACGGACAGGTCTTCGTTCGTGGGGTGGAAGCGCGAAGGGTGGGAAGCGATAACGCCAGCACCACCACCCTGTTCCCTGAGCCCTGTGCCCTGAGCTCTGCGCGCGAGGGAAGCCAGAGCCCTGACCCAGCGGCCTCCAGCCTTGCGCAGCAAGGCCAGGTAGAAGAGCGGGGCTTTAGCCCCGCGTATCAAGGCGGTCCGCAGGACCGCACCGCGCTGCCGCAGGCCGGAGCGCAGCCGACAGGCGCAGCGACTCTACACCCTGCACCCTATTCCCTACACCCTAAGAGAATCGCCCGCGCCTCCG
>CAVRNK010000040.1:0-18481 GCA_963721995.1 uncultured Acidobacteriaceae bacterium
CAAGATACTTGGCAATGCGCGGATGCTGAATATCGAAACCAGCGTTGAGAAACGAATGCGCCATCGTATCCGTCTTGCCGCGCCACTCCCATTGCCCGGCCAGACTCGACAGCCTGCCCAGCGAATCCTCATCGAAACCCAGCGCTTTCCCCACTTCTCTTGCCGCCGACTTCTGACGATAGCTGCTTACGTTCGCCGTCATCGCCGCACCAAGTTCGCCATAGCGCTGATACACATACTGAATCGCCTGCTCGCGCTTCTCTTCCGACGGCAGATCGAGATCGATATCCGGCCACTCGCCGCGGCTCTCATTCAGAAAGCGCTCAAACAGCAGTTCCATACCGACCGGATCGATGGCCGTGATCTCCAGCGCATAGCAGACTGCCGAATTCGCCGCGCTGCCGCGTCCCTGGATCAGGATGCCGTTTCGCTTGCAGTACTCGATGATGTCCCAGACAATCAGAAAATACCCGGCAAAGCCCAGCCTGGCGATCAGTGCAAGTTCCTTCTCCACCTGCTTCTTCGCCCGCTCCAGCAATGGCCGGTCATTCTTCTGCCCATAGCGTCGATGAACTCCTTCTGCCACGCGCTTGCGCAGAAAGCTGTCCATCGTCTCTCCATCCGGCACCGGATAACGCGGAAACTCGTAACCGAGATCGTTCAGTTCAAACTTCAAGCCGCTCCGATAGACTCACCGTATTCTCGATCGCGCCCGGCACATCGCGAAACAGCGCAGCCATCTCCCGCGCTGTCCGCAGATGACGCTGGCTGTTGACGGCCAGAAGCCGCCCCGCCTGATCGAGCTCGACATGATGACGAATCGCCGTAAACAGATCCATCACCTCACGGTCATATGCCGTCGCGTGACGAACCCCATTCGTCGCAATCACAGGCACATTTAGAGAACGTGCGATCCGAATCGACGCCTGGTTACGCCATTCCTCCTCGCGTTCCTGATGGCGTTGCAGCTCGACATAAACATTCTCGCGGCAAAAGATGCGAGTCAGCTGTTCCACCATCTCGCATCCGCGCTTCTTCCCCACCCCGAGCCAGCGCTGCCGCCAGCGGACCTTCATCTCCGCCAGTAAGGCACACCAGACCGGACGCATATTCCGCAAGATCCTCGCACGTCGCCGCCCCATCGTTCTTTGTGCTTTCACGCATCTTGAATTGCGTGATGAGCCGGCAAAGGTTCTGATATCCCTCACGCGACTCGCAAAGCAATGGCAGCCGCGCCGGTTCTTCTTCGTGTTGATGCGGCAGCCATATCGGCGGCACAAGCCGTGGCCCGAAACTCGATACAGCGATCTCCGCTCCGATATGCGCGCGCACACCGTTCCGCTTTGCGCTGGTATGAAAACGCGCAGCCCCGTACACGCCGTTATGATCGAGCAGCGCCATTGCCGGCATCTCCAGCGCAACAGCCCGCTCAATCAAATCCTCCGGCTGCGAAGCAGCCTGAAGAAAACTGAAGGCGCTCGCCGCATGCAGCTCGATATAGCCGCTAGTCATACAGACCTGCTATCTGCCAGCGATCCAGCATCAGATCCCGTACCAGGCAGCAGCACAGCATGGCCCCATCATTGCCGCGCGCCACCAGATCCCACTGCTCGCCTCCCCACAGCGTCGCACCCCACCACTCCCCGCCCGCCAGCCAAGGACCATATGCGCGCTCCACTGCATAGCGCCGATCGCGAAAAATAAACATCTTCGGGCGATCGCTCTGCAGAATCACAAACGCCGCTTCTGGCGGACGCAGCTGACGCACAGCGGCACGCAGCGAGGCCGGAATAACATCCGACGGCTGTGTGGAAGGGATGGCAAACGGCTCCATGCGAAATGCATCCGGCCCATGTGAGTCCCGAAGCACAGCCCGGCCGACGCATTCGTCACCAACTATCTTACGAATGCGCGCCAGTGTGACATCCAGATGCGCCGGCGCCGGCAGCCGAGGAGCAAACAACCCCAATTGCTCCTTACTTATGCTCCCCGGCTCTGCCGTTAGCGCCAGAGCCAGAATTGCAGCCTGTGGTGGATGCGCCTCCAGATCGAGATGGAGAAGCTTGATCCAGAGCTGCTTATCGTTCGACGGCAGCGCAGGCCGCACCGTCCGCGAATGCGTTGTGCCGCCCTCCAGCGTTAATGTAACTGTGACGGATGCAAGAGCCAGCACGCGATCGTTTGCGCGGAGAATGAGCTGATCCAGCATCACACCAATAACAAAGAGAAGCGAGTCGAGAATTTCAACCGGAGAATCCAGCTCCATCTGTTCTTCAAGCGTGAAAGCAGGCTCCGCCGGTTGAAACAAGTGCGGACACTCTCCGCGCGCCAGCTGGCGAAGGCGCTTTCCGGCCTGCCCCATGCGCGCAACAAGTTCCTTCTCCGGCAATTCCGCGAGCATTCCCAAGCGTTCGAATACCCCACAGCGAGAGCGTCTCCGCCTGTTCTTCGGTCAGATCGAGCACGCTGACAGGCAGTGGCGCTAGTGCCGCCGCTTCTTCGCCTCTACGCACAACCTGCGCAGCCGTTCGCGGACTCAGCCCTCGTGCAAGTGCAATCGCCGAATGAAAATTCCCGCTGACGGCGATGCAACCCGTCATTCCCAGCGCACTTACTCGCTTCAGAAGCTTCTGCGCCTGCGCTTCGGCTGGTCCAAAAAGCCTCTCTGTCCCCGCAATATCGACGACACACAGGAACGCAGAATCCTCGCAACAATCCTCCACACGCGGCGAGAATGCGCCTGCACACTCGAGCAAAACTGCTTTCGTCGCAGCTTCTTCTTTCAGAGAATGTGGCAGTACAGTAACCGCGGAAAATGTATCTACCTCCACCGGCGTCATTCCGTGAACGATGCCCAGTTCGCGCCCCTTTGCGTTCAGCGAACACACCTGTTCCAGCGGAGGCTGGCCCTCCATCACGACAACCGGCTTGCCTCGCAGCTCCGGCCTCAGGCGCAACAGCGCCTGCGCAGGAAACTCCCTGAGATAGAGGCACGCGTACATCATCGCGGACCTGCCCATGTCGTTCGCGTCCGCCAGTTCGCGGCATTCACATTCTGCGGAGGCTTGCGCAGCGAGACAACATTCGTCTGCGAATGCGTCTGGGGCTGCGCAAACCGCCGGCGCACAATCTCCACGCGATGGTCAATTCCGGTAAACACCGTGGCCTCGTCACAGCGTGCATTGCCTGCATGGAATTGCAGTTGCAACTCTCCGCTGCTCGTCGCACAGGCATGCTGGGTAAGCAGAACAACGCTGGCCTGCGTCCGCTCAGCCGCAGCACGATAGCGAAACCATGTCGCCAGCGGCACACGCGTCACGTACTCAGGCGCGATGCTCGCCATATCCAGCACAATTGCGCTGAACCCTCCCGCCTGCAGCAGCAGGTCCGTCACACGCAGAGCCTGCTCCATTCGCAACCACGGCTTCGCAGCCCGAATCCTCTGTCGACTCTGCTGCGTTACATTCGGCGGTAGCTGATCGAAGACTTCCCTTTCATGACGCACACGCCGTTGCGGCTCTACGCACCGAGGCACAACCGCCTCCGACTGCAAAAGCTCGCTCACAGCAGTCGACATCCCCTTCACTTCATTGCGCGGATGCGAACCGAAGCCGCCGCCATGCAGCCCCTGCTTCACCGGCGGCGGAATAAGGTACTTCTCGGGAAGCACGAATTGGCTCCGTGCAGGCTGCGCAGCACTTCCCTTCGGCACTCCACAGCGAATCCAGAGCAGCCAGGATAAATCCACCCCCGCCGCCGCTGCCGATTCCGGATGGAACATGTCCGAGACATCAACCCAGGCGCAAACTCTGGCCGCCTGCGTCATCCCGGCAACAAAGGAAAGCACAACCGAAGTCCGCCCCGAAGATTCAGGACCAACCATTTCGGTAATTGCTCCCAGCGGAAGTCCGCCATCCAGCAATTCATCGATTTCCTCGATACCCGTAGCCGCAACCGGCCGGATGACTCTGGGCGCTGGACTCAGGGCGGACGGAATCCGGTCCGCTAAGGCAGCATTGATCCGGGCTCGCAGGGCAGAGGCAGACATAAGGCGTATTCGCCTTATCTTCGCCTATCCAGCCCGCTCTCTGTCAACTCGCATTCGCACAATTAGCGGTGCAGATTCTTGCAAATCATTGGTTTTTTGGGCAGCTAGAAATAGCTATTTTTTCTTCTTTGTCGGGCAATGCCTGGCCGGACTACGATATATGGCATGAATTCGAAATGGATGCAGAAGCTCGGCCTGATAAGGGTCGCAATTCTTGGCGTCGGTGGGGTGATTCTGCTCGTACTTGCGCTGGTGAAAGTACTCTGAACAGAATCGTAATCTCGCTCCGACGCGATACATTGCGGAGCAATAGATTCGTTTACGTGCCCGCCAGCCCATACACATCCACCCGTCCATCGTAGGTAGGCACAAAGATCTTCCCGCCACTCACCACCGGCACATTGAACTTGGGATGGCTGAAGGTAATGTTCCACTGCTGGCTGTCCCACAGCACCTTCAACTGTGGCTTGCCGTACTGGTCCGTCCCAAAGTTCTCCGGGTCGTAACACAGGAAGCGTCCGGTGGTGATCTGAGCGTTGGCGTCTCCATACGGAATCAACGCCCACAGAAGCGCAGTCCCCGGCTTGTCGGCGTTTGCGGAAAGGCTCATAAATCCGCCCGGCATACCGCCAGGAGGATTGGTACTGTTCGCTGATGCCACCTCCGTGCCCTCAGCCAGCAGGGTCAGAACTCCCTTTGGACTCATCGACCACGCGCGCAGTTGCGAGTTCTCGCCCCAGCAGAACAGCATTAATCCGTGGACAGGGCTCATGTACTGCACCGAGGTCGAGTGCATGTGCCGCGTCTTATTCTCGTAGAGAAAGTCGAGCGTGCTCGAATCCTGCGGCGCATTATCGATGTTGGGGCTCGGCGTGTAGGTGTACCACACCGGAGGCTGCACCAGCTTCGCGTAATTGGTCGCCGCGTGCGCAAAGTCCGCCGGCTTGGTCTTGCCCATGTCGTGGATGTTCACCTCGTATGCGATGCCGTCTTTGCCGCAGGCCAGCGCAATGCCGTATTCGGGAATCAGCGACAACCCCGCCGATCCCAGGTCCTCGTCCGCGAAGCCCTCACTCACCTCTTTCTGGTTGGGCTTGGTGATGGTCCTGTTGCCGACGACCGGAGCACCTTCGAGATTACGGTCAGCCATGCTGTTGACGGGCATATTTGCATGCGCGACCGAGGGAGCATTCACACCCGAGAGCTTGGGTGCCAGCCGGCCGGCGCGGAAGGCGCTGGGCGCAGACTGCGTCGGGTCTTCACCGATGCGTCCTGCATCGCTATACGGGGTCCACCAGTCGACCACAGCCAGCGTTCCCCGCTTTCCTTCAGGCGCGGGCGTGTACTTCACCTTGAAGACCGTCTCGCCCCAGTCCGACACGCCGTCGAAGCTGCCATTCCCGGTCATGCCGTAGATATATCCATCCTTATCGGCGCATAGCCCGGAGCCCGCCATCCAGATGCCGGCACCGTACCCGCCGCTCATCGCAAGGCTCGCAGAAATGCGATGACTGGCCACGTCATAGGCAAATATCCATCCCGCAGCGCCAGTCGTCGTCTCCAGAACCGAGCCCGAAGCGAAGAAGATCGTCTTCACACCATTCACGTGAGTCATCAACAGCGAAGACCGCTGCTTGCGCATGGTACTGTCGAACTTCTGCACAGGAAGGCCGTGCCCCGGAGCATACTCTTCCGCAGTCAGGCTCAAAGGCTCATGCACGCGGCTGCCATCCTTCAGGTTAAGAACATGAACATGGTGCATGCCCTTCTTCGGATCTCCATCCGGAGAAGTCCACGCCACGCCATACCAGCGCCGCGTATCCGGATCGATGATGCCCGTCGAAAGCACGCCCCAATGATCATTAATCACGTGCATATCGATCGAACTGCCCCCGTTGACCGGCACAGCCAGCTTCTGTACCCACAGGATGTCCGAGTCGTTGGCGTCATAGCACCAGACCAGGTTGTTCATCGTCGAGACGACGGCAACATCACGCACCGTCCCGTCAACAACCGGAACCTTGGGCAGGATCAGAGTCTGTGACTCCGCGCCCCGCGCATCCCCCTCCATATACAGCGAGAAGTATTTCCGTATCCCTTTCGACGCGACATCCGCCTGTGTCAGAATCGTCTCGTTGAGAGTCGTGCCGGACCGGCTCGTGTCGTAGGCGCGTGTAAGCACCGGCGACATGATCCCGGAAGTAGTCTGAGCGTGGGCAATGGGCCTGGCAAGGCTGTAAGCAGCGGCGCCGGCGGAAAGCGATAGGAAGGTTCTGCGCTTCATTGTCGACTCCTGAAAGTTCGTGGGTAGTTCGTGGCTTATTTGTGTGAAGTGCGAGAGTCCCACTGCACGCAGTCACGCGACGGATCGAGCGTGTTAAGGCTTACGCAAGATGCAACGCTATGCTTCAGAACGTTCTTGCCGCCGAAAGGCGCGAGGGTTGGCGGCCCCAGCGGTCCCAGTGCAGCGCTGTCCCATGTAGCCGGAATCAGCGATCCATGCTTCATCTTCATGACCAGCGGAGAGACCGCAGGCGTATCTTTTTGTGGATCGAAGCTGAGCGTCACCTGGTTGCCCTGCTTCACCCAGCGCGCATGCCAGGTCTGCGGATCGCGGCCCACCCAGTTCTGCTCCACCAGGGCCGTGCCATCCTCGGCAAACTGCACCATCACCACGCGATGAACATCCGCGCTGATGCCTCCGCTCCCCGAGTAATAGCCCTTCAGCTTGTCGGCATGAGCCGGCAACACAGCCAAAAGGCACGTCAGAAGTGTGAGGACTGCTGGAAACCGGCCGCGCATGGTGCAGCCATCCTACACAAAGAACCTGAAGGATTAAACAGATTCGAATCAGACTAAATTTGTATGGTGGGCGCCTAGCCTCTGCAGCACCTGGGGAGCGATCTGCGAAACGTTGCCCGCGCCGAGTGTAAGGATCACGTCATTCGGCTCAGCCCGCTCAACAACCTTGGCAATGGCGCGCTCGCTCGTCGCAGCGTACTCGACGCCCTCACGGTGCATGGCCGCAACCAGCGCCTGCGAATTCACGCCATCAATGGGCTCTTCGCTCGCCGCATAGATATCCAGCACCTCGACCGTCGAGGCATCGTCGAAAGCCGTAACAAACTCATCGAACAGGTCACGGGTCCGCGTATAGCGATGCGGCTGGAAGATCACATGGATGCGGCTGTAGTTGCAGTCCCGCGCAGCCCGAAGCGTCGCCCGAATCTCCGTCGGATGGTGGCCATAGTCATCGACCACCGCAATCCCGTTCACGCAGCCCTTCAGCTGAAAGCGCCGGTCGACCCCGTGGAAATTCTTCAACCCCTGCGCAATCTCTTCCGGGCTGATCTCCAGCTGTGTCGCAATGGCGACCGCCGCCGTTGCATTCAGAACGTTATGAGTTCCCGGAACGTGCAGCTCAAACGGACCGAAGACACAACCGTCGCAAGTCGCCACCTCGAAGCGCGACCGCACCCCTTCGACCGCCGGAAGCATGCGCAGGACATAATCAGCCTGAGCATGAGTGCCGTAGGTGAAAACCTTGCGCTTCACCCGCGGCAGCACCGCCGCCAGCAACGGATCGTCCAGGCACGCCACGCACGCTCCGTAGAACGGCACGCGATCCATGAACTCGACGAAGGCGTTCTCGACGTCGGCCATATCGCGATAGCAATCCATGTGCTCGCGGTCAAGATTAGTAACCACGGCAAGAATCGGCGACAGCTTCAGAAACGACCGGTCGCTCTCATCGGCCTCTGCAACCAGGTATTGCGACTTGCCCAGGCGCGCATTCGATCCCAGCGCATCCACGCGCCCTCCGACAACCACCGTCGGATCCAGCCCTCCCGCCGCGAGCATCGTCGCAATCATCGACGTAGTTGTGGTCTTGCCGTGCATGCCCGCAACGGCAATCCCGTACTTCAGCCGCATCAGCTCGGCCAGCATCTCCGCGCGCTGGATTACTGGGATCTTCCGCCGCCGTGCTTCCATCACCTCGGCATTGCGCTCATTCACCGCCGAGCTGGCGACGACCACACCCGCTCCGACAACATTGGCCGCAGCGTGGCCCTCGAAAATCGTCGCCCCCAGCGACGCCAGCCGTTCGGTAATCGGCGTACTCCGCAGGTCCGATCCGCTAACCGTGTTGCCCAGGTTGAGCAGTATCTCGGCGATGCCGCTCATGCCGATCCCGCCAATGCCTATGAAGTGAACTCGCTGTGGTTTCAGAAACATGAATTCGTTCAGCGGTGAGCCCGCATAAGTTACTCTAACAGCGCCGTTCACTCCGCTGCCGGAGCTGCCGATGCGATTTCGCTTCTCTGCCCTTCTTATTGTTCTGGCTTCTGTCTCAGCCCCCGCACAGCTTGCCAACCCGAATGTCCACATCACCCAGGGCGAACTCGAAGGCCAGCCGACCGGCATGGGATCGTTCGTCTTCAAGGGCATCCCTTTCGCAGCGCCTCCCGTCGGAGACCTCCGCTGGCGCGCCCCTAATCCCGCTGCCGCATGGACCGGTGTCCGCGACGCCACAAAATTCGGTCCCGCCTGCATGCAGCCCGAGTCCGAGCGCTCCGGCATAACCCGCTCCACCATGAGCGAGGATTGCCTCTACCTCAACGTCTGGACCCCATCCCTCACACCCGCCCAGCCCGCGCCCGTCATGGTGTGGATCCACGGCGGCTCCTTCGTCAGCGGTGCGGGCTCAATGCTCACCTTCGACGGCTCACGCCTCGCCCAGCGCGGAGTCGTCATCGTCACCATCAACTACCGCATGGGCGTCTTCGGATACATGGCGCACCCTGACCTCACCGCAGAGTCGCCGAATCACACCTCCGGCAACTATGCCCTTCTCGACCAGATGGCTGCGCTCCGCTGGGTCCGTAGTAACATCTCCGCCTTTGGCGGCGACTCCCGCAACATCACCGTCTTCGGAGAATCTGCCGGCGCCTCGAGCATCGCGTACATGATGGTCTCGCCCCTCGCAAACGGCCTCTTCGACAAGGCCATCCTCGAAAGCCCCGGTCTCCTCTTCGCGCCCGATCCCGAGCTGCGCCGCGACTATCGCGGAATCACCAGCATGGAAACAGTTGGCCTCGCCGTCGGCCCACACATCGCCGACCTGCGCGCTCTCTCCGCCGACGCGCTCATGGAGCAGTCCCTCGCCGCCTCAAAGAAGCTCTTCGGACCCGGCGGCGCCGGCCACACGCGAATGCGGGCAGCTACACCTCTCGACGATCCGGACGGCGTACATCTCGCGTGGACTCCCTTCGCGGATGGCTACATCGTCCCCGATCAGCTCGCAAAGCTCTACGCCGACAACCGGTCCATGAGAATCCCTGTTCTCGCCGGAACCAACACCAACGAAGGCAATCTCTTCCTCACGCACTACCACCCCACCAACGCCGACACCTTCAATGCCTGGGTCGATCAAGCCTTCGCGCCCTGCGGCAACGCTGTGCTGGCGCAATACGCGCCTCCATCTCCCGCGGCGCCCGACCAGATCCACGCCGCGGCCGACCGTGTTCTGACCGACTCGCTCTTCCTGTACGGCACATTCTCCGTCGCGCGAGCGACCCACGGATACCTGTATCGGTTCACCCGCGTGAGCCCGCGCGCGCAACGCCTTGGCCTTGGCGCTCATCACGCATCGGAGATCGCCTATGTCTTCGGCCACACTCTCAAGGCGCCCGACGACTACACCGAGGCGGACCACAAGCTCTCCGACCAGATCATGACCATGTGGGTGCATTTCGCGCGCACCGGCGATCCGCGCCTCATGATGAGCTCGGAGTGGACCCGCATCGGCTCGAACGGCGAAGTGCCCTACATGGAATTCGGCGACACCATCAAACCCGGAGACCTGCCCGATACCACGTTCCAGATCTTCACCCAGCTCTGGCCGCCTTCAGGCAAAGTTCCCACATGCACGAAGAAGTGACAGTCTTCATGCTGCGGCGAGCCGCTTAGCCTTCTCTGCCAGGGCGCCTCTGCAGCCTTAATTCAGCGCCAGCAGCACCCTGTCGGGCCCCAGGGATGCCATTTGCTGCCGAATTTGCTTTTCTCGCTTCGATTGCCGAAAAGCGATGTTCAGCGACATACTGGGGCAGTGAATTTCACGCAGGAAATAGTGATCTCCGTATTTGTAGAAGACCAGGCGGGTAACATTCCCGGGAAGATTGCCGGCCTCGCCTGTCATACCCAGCATTACGATTTGCTGATTGGTGCTGCGGATGAAGATGGCATGACTGGACCGCGCGAAAGACGTTAGAAACTGGTAGGTCCCGGACTGAAGAGGTTTACTTCCGACGACAAAGTCGAAGGGAACATTAGCTCGAATCGTACCCTCCTGTGCCTTCGCAATACCTGCCGTGAACAAACCTGTCAAAATCAGGAGAGAAATTACTCGGAATCTCTTCATGAGGGTGCCTCCTTGAATGCAAGGCTAGTCGCCTACAAGAGAGCTTGTCGTTAAACCGCTGTCGAGAATCCGCTGAATTTACGTGGGCTTCTTGGACATGCAGACCGGGATTAGCTGTGCAGAATGCCTCATGACGCCTGTCATCTCTTCAAAGTTTGCTAGCCAAAACTCCGACCTCGGTAACCTTCTTCCGTGTGCGAACGTCATCTCATTTCGCCGATGCCCTCCGCATACCCACGCTGATCGAAATGCAAAATCGGCTATTGGTTGCTGGCTGGTTGCGTTTTTCGCGATGCATTCCGCCTATTAAAGATGCGCGTCTCCGCGAAAATAAACCTCCGCAACAATTCATCTGAGCCGTTGTTCACACGTGCAGAGCAGATTGAGCGGCGGCAATCGATAGAGGTTCGATTCCGCGCTCGAGAGGAGCTCAGATGAAACGCACACTTCGCACCCTCGCACTTACTGGCATTGTGGCAGCGGCTGCTGTCGCGGGACAGGCACAGGCCCAGGCACAGGCACAGGTTGGAATCG
Source organism: uncultured Acidobacteriaceae bacterium (assembly GCA_963721995.1). Classification (GTDB taxonomy): domain Bacteria; phylum Acidobacteriota; class Terriglobia; order Terriglobales; family Acidobacteriaceae; genus Silvibacterium. The sequence continues at coordinate 11,004 of CAVRNK010000040.1, forward strand.
CGGTTCGCGTCGGTCCTCCCGCCCCGGTCTATTACAACAACTACGTACCTCCCTGCCCTGGCGTCGATTTCTACTGGACCCCCGGCTACTATGCTGGCGCGGGCTGGGTGCCGGGCCGCTGGGTGCATCGCGACCGCTTTTACGTCGATCATCGCGACTACGACCATCACGACTTTGATCATCGCGGTTGGGACCACGGACGTCGCTAAGCAGACCGACTCCGTCAGCCGCGCGAGCCGCGCCCTGGAACCTGCTCTCCAGGGCGCGATGCTCGAGTAGGGCCTGCTAAGGCCCTTCGCACCCGGATGTTCCCGCATCCGGGTGCACTGTTTTCGGATGCAGAAAAATTGCCGCTTTTGTGACATCGAAGCCTCCTCTAAACATCCGAATCCCCGCAACTTTCCCCCACATCTTCTGTTAGTAGAGATAGGCTTCTAGATGCCGGAAGATCGAGACTGAAACCGGAAATCAGAAGCCGCGTCATCCTGGTTCACAAGGGCGACGGGGAGGATTCACAAATGCGCATCCTGCGCTCTTCAATGTTGCTTTTACTGCTGGCTGTTCCTCTGGCGTTGATGCCGTCGATGGCAAGCGCACAAGTTGCGGTCGGCATCGGTATCGGGCCTGACGTGGATTATCCCGCGCCTGTATACGTAGCTGGACCTCCGGTCTGTAGCTGGGGTTATTACGGGTACTATCCATACGCCTGCGCGCCTTACGGGTACTACGGTTCAAGCTGGTTCATCGGCGGCCTCTTCATCGGAGCCGGCCCCTGGTACGGCGGCTGGTATGGCCATCCATGGGGATGGGGCTGGGGTCACGCTGGTTGGTACGGATATCGCGGCGGCTATGGATACCGCGGCGGATACGGATACCGCGGTGGCTACGGTGGATGGAACGGCGCGCGGCCCGCTCCTTACAACAGCCGGACTGGATTTGGAGTCAACAACGGCTCTCGTGGGTATAACGGATATCACGGCACAACCGGTTATAACGGCTTCCATGGCACGACCGGCTACAACGGAGTCCACGGTACTTCCGGCTACAACGGCTTCCGCGGCGGCACCGCCGGCTATGGCGGCGCTCGCAGCTACGGTGGCGGCATGAGCGGCTACCACGGAGGTAGCGTTGGCGGTGGATACCACGGCGGCGGCTTCAGCGGAGGCGGTTTCCATGGCGGCGGTGGTGGAGGCTTCCACGGTGGTGGCGGCGGCGGATCCCACGGTGGCGGTGGACACCGGTAAGTCTCGGCTCTGCAACAAGGCCCGTTCTTAGGAACGGGCCTTTACTTTTTGCGCAAGCCCCTAGTCCCTAATCCCTGACCCCTGTTTTCTGGCGGACTATTTCCTCCCACCCGCTACAATGGATATAGAAAGCAAAGAGCCCGGCGCACTGGCGGCCCGGGCCTTCCCGTTTTGGAACTTAACCGGGCTCTGGGCTTGTCTAAGCCTTTTTGAATCAGATCTTTGCAGATAAGGGCAATGTTTTCAAATCTTTGCAGGGGTTAGCCTCGAATAGGGACAATTATCCTGTTGACACAGAAACGGATTTCGGGCATACTTTCTTCAGTGAGGGTAAAGGCCGTGAATCTGCTGAACATCTCCCAAGAATTCACAACCGACGAGCAATGCTTGGAATTCCTCGAAAAGCAGAAGTGGCCGAACGGTGTTGTTCGGTGCCCTACCTGCGGCAACGACAAGATCAGTCGCATTACTCGTAAGACTCCCTCCAAGAACAAGCGTGCCCAACTTTACCAGTGCCTAGGAACTTGTTGAAAAACGATTTTCGGAGGCTATTTCAAGGTGCGAATGAGTGATAGGAAATGTATGCCAACACTCGATCGACGCCTTGTAGGCCCATTTCAGTGCGAAGTAGATTTCGACTTCCACTACAATTTAGGGCCGTCTAACCCTTTTTCAACAAGTTCCTAGAGAAGACTTGTAAACAACAGTTCTCGGCCACCAGCGGAACCATCTTCCACGACTCCCATCTACCCATACTCAAGTGGCTCATGGCCGTGAGTCTGGTCATGGACGCCAAGAAGGGCATGAGTGCCAAACAGATTCAACAGCACCTTGGAATCGGTTCCTACCAGACCGCATGGCACATGGTTCACCGTATCCGCGAAGCGATGGAAGAGCAGAACCCTAAGCCGATGACTGGCGCTGTTGAAATGGATGAAACCTACATCGGCGGGAAGGCCAAGCGTCGGGGCCGCCGCGCTCGCTCCAACAAGTCAATGAGCGAAAAGTTCGATATGGTTGTCGCCATGCGCGAGCGTTCCAAAAAAGGAAAAGCTGATGGCCGTGTTCGTTACTTCCATGTTCCCGACACCAAGAAGCAAACTATCGGCGAGCTAGTTGCGAAGAACATTGACCCTTGGGTTGATCGCGTTTATACCGATCAATCCGTTGTCTATGACTTCGCCCTGAATGAGATTCTGAGCAAGAAGCATCGCGCCGTCAATCACTCTATCCAGTGGATCATCCCCGGCTCTAGGATTCACACCAACACCGTAGAGTCCTCGTTCTCGCTCTTGAAACGTGGTCTGATTGGTAGCTTTCACCGCGTCTCCGCCAAGCATCTGCAACGCTACCTGAATGAGTTTGAGTACAGGTTCAATGAGCGGAACTCCGTAGATAAGTTCTCTGGCGCTGTCTCCCGCATGTGCAAGACTCGGCCGTTGACCTACAAGAAACTCACTTCTGATTCTGAGGATGTTCCGTTCTAGGAACTTGTTGAAAAACGATTTTCGGAGGCTATTTCAAGGTGCGAATGAGTGATAGGAAATGTATGCCAACACTCGATCGACGCCTTGTAGGCCCATTTCAGTGCGAAGTAGATTTCGACTTCCACTACAATTTAGGGCCGTCTAACCCTTTTTCAACAAGTTCCTAGGTGGGATGATCGTCTTAGAAGATTTCTTCTTGCCTGTCTTGGACTCGGAGCGTTTCTTCGGGGGCATCTTTAAGAGGTTGTCGATAATCCGCGTGAACTCGTCTCTGTCTACGATGATGTCGGTTTTGTCTTCTGGAGGTTTGGAGGTCATACAGCAACCTCCGACCGAAGTTCGAACATCTCCAATGGACCGTGAAACTTCTTTGGCCTTAGTGAGTATTTGCGCTCTATTGGTTTCTTCGCGCCATCGCTGAGAATCGTGATTCTAATGTCATACTCAGGCAGACGTTCTCTAGAATTTGTATTCCACCCCGCCCATTCATAGCTCTTAACTTCTTCTCCGTTTAGACCCAACAGGTCCATTTGGGCGAAAGCAAGTTTGTGGTCCTGCTCCGCACGCGCTATGAGAAGATTAGCGGTCTCTCCTTTTGCGAGAAACAGTCTCTTGCTGTTGGTGCTTTCCCATTTCAAGGAATAACAAACTTGCGATAAAGGGTTAGGACTGTGCCTCAAAGCAAGAAATTCGCACTGGGCATAAAACTCTCTCCCTTTGCCTCGGTTCGTCACTCTTAAATCCATTTGTTGGCGCTGCCCAGACGTGGGAAGAAGATCGACCGATATGCGCGGTCTGAGCCATTCCAGAATCCACGGAAAAAGTGCAACGAGAATGCCTACACATCCCAGAAACCACCTGAATGTAAGTGTGTGTAGATATGGAGACAAAGCGGCGAACCATTTGCTCCAGATGGCGATCTGTGCAGGAATATCGGCTAGTGCGATCACGAACGCACCCACGCCAAAGAAACCGTAGAGTTCCTTAGCAAGCCGTCGCAACTTGTCCATGTCTCAAATGGTCGCAAATCTTGAACGACACACGCAACTTTGTGAGACTTGTCGTCTATTTTGTAGTGTTTATCCCTCACTCAGAGCCTCCAATCTGGCGTCTGTGTGAACTGGATAGTCGTCCGAATAAGTCGCCCGGAATCAAATCTTTGCAAGCAGAACCCTGGTTCAGCGAGGGGGGTGGGGGGTGTCCGCCAGCTCGGCCACCATCGAACCAATCCGCTCGCTGGCGTCGGCATGAGCGAGGCGTCGCGCCTGGGGCGACATACGCTTGAGAGCCTCGCGATCGGTCAGCATGGAGGTCAGAGTCTCGAGCAGCAGCGCGGGAGTGAGATTCCCCTCGATGAGCATACGTGACGCTCCCGCCTCGACGAACGCCTCGGCATTCTTGCGCTGGTGGTCATCCGCTGACTGCGGAAACGGAATCAGCAGCGACGGCTTCCCTGCCGCCGCCAGCTCGGCGACCGTGCTCGCCCCGCTCCGCGACAGCACCAGGTCAGCCGCCTCGAACCGCTTCGGCATATCGTCGAGGAAGTCCAGCACCTGCCACCGGCTGGAAGGCGCGCCGCTGGCAAAGTAGGCGGCCAGCGTGGTATCGGCATGCCTCGCTCCCGCCTGGTGCAGGATCGTCAGCCCGGGCACCGCGTCCAGAAGCTGAGCCGCGATCTGCGGCATCAAGATGTTAAGCGCCCGCGCCCCCTGGCTGCCGCCAAAGACAAGCAGGTGGGGTGGTGCCCCGCCCGCCCGCGGCGCGAGCCGGAAGAACTCGCCCCGGACCGGGATCCCGGTCACTTGCGGGTTGCGAAAGTACCTCTCGGCGGCTGCGAAGTTGATGGCAGCAGCGGTCACCCGCTTGCCGACCACCCGGTTGGCGAGGCCGGGAATGGCATTCGGCTCGACGGCGAGCGTTGGAAGGCGCATGAAAATGGCGGCGGCCATCGCCGGGCCGGAGGCGTACCCACCCACGCCCACAACCACGTGCGGCCGGAAATCGCGGAGGAGCTTCCGGCAGCGGATGAGACTAAGGGGCAGGTCAAGCAGGGTACGGGCTTTGGTTCGCAGCGAGACCTGGTTGAACTGCCCCACCTGAATCAGGGACAGCTCATACCCCGCCTGGGGCACCAGTCGCGACTCAAGCCCGCGCGGCGTGCCGACAAAAAGAATCTGGGCGCCGTAGGAGGATTTGAGCTGGTTGGCGATGGCAAGGGCTGGGTAGATATGGCCGCCGGTGCCTCCGGCGGCGATGACGACTCGCACGGAACCTAATCAACCTCGCGCGTGATGTTTAATAGCACGCCGATCGAGGCCAGCATGATAAAGAGCGAGGTTCCGCCGTAGGAGATAAACGGAAGGGTGATCCCCTTTGTTGGGACCAGCGCCAGCACGACGCTGATATTGAAAAATGCCTGGATCAGCAGAGTCGCCGTAATACCGAAGGCCAGGAAGCGAGCAAATGGGTCCTTCGACAGGATGGCGGCGCGCATACCTCGATAGCCAAGCACGACGAACAGGCCGACGATGGCAATCGCTCCGATCAGCCCCAGCTCCTCGGCGATGTTGGCGAAGATGTAGTCCGTGTGCGGCTCGGGCAGATAAAAGAGCTTCTGGCGTCCGTCCATAAACCCTGCGCCCGTCAGGCCTCCAGTGCCCACCGCGATGAGCGACTGGATGATGTGGAAGCCCTTGCCCAGCGGGTCGGACTCGGGATTGAGGAAGGCGAGGATGCGGTCGCGGCGCCACTTTACGCGAAAGAGCATGAAGTAGAGAACCGGAGAGGCGGCGACCGCAGCAATGGCCAGATAGCGCATGTTCATGCCGGCAAGGTAGAGCATGAGCGCCGTCACCCCCGCACAGACGAGTGCCGTGCCCAGGTCCGGCTCTTTCAATATGAGCGCGATAAAGATGAGGCTGGGCAGCGCGGCGGGCAGGATCGTTCCCCGGAAGTCTTCAATCGACTCCATGCGATTCTGCAGGAACCACGCCAGAAAGAGCACCAGCGCGGGCTTGGCAATCTCAGATGGCTGAAAGGAGAGCGCGCCAAATCGGATCCAGCGGTGTGTGGCATGCGAGTCGTGCATCAGGAACGCAACCAGCAACAGGAGGACGGAGACAGCTACAACGGGAAAGACCACATTAGGCTTGTTGTAGCGCCGATAGTCGATCTGCATGAGCAGGACCATCGCAGTGAGTCCGAAGACCGCCCACAACGACTGCCGGATGACAAAGGCGTAGGGGGATCCGAAGCGCTCCTTGGCCATGACCGCCGAGGCGCTGAAGACCATAAGGAGTCCGATGACGACCAGCACCAGCGTTGCGCCAAAGAGCCACTTGTCTACGCCTACGCGTTTTGCCATTCCGCTCCTATGCGTTCTGCCATTCAGGTAGTCCTCGACGGGCAAAGACCAGGTCCTTGAAAACCTGCCCACGCTGTTCGTAATTCTCAAACTGGTCGAAGCTGGAACAGGCTGGAGCGAGCAGGATAATCTCGCCCGGCTGCGCAGCCTCGGCTGCTTTAGTCACGGCCACATCGAGCGTTCCGGAGTTGACAATGGGCGCCGATCCCTCGAGGTGCGTGATGATCTTCTCCGCCGCCGCGCCGATGACGTAGATCGCTTTGACGCGCTCCTGGATGAGCGGTCGCATCAGCCGGTAGTCGGAGTTCTTGTCCTTGCCGCCCAGGATAAGGTGAATGCCGGACGGGAAGGCTGCGAGGGCCTTCATCGCCGCGTCGACATTCGTGGCCTTCGAGTCGTTGTAGTAGTCGACCCCATTAACGTTGACAACGAACTCTAACCGGTGCTCGACAGCCCGGAAGCGCTCGATAGCAGCGCGGATAATCTCCGGGGCTACCCCGGCCAGGCGGGCTGCGCAAACGGCAGCCAGAACATTCTCAACGTTGTGCTGCCCTTTCAGCGGTATCGCGCTGACTTTGAGGATGAACTCCGGCGCGGATTGCTCCGTCGGCCGGAAGTAGATCGCGCCCTCGTGAACGAAGGCTCCCTGGCGGATGATGCGTGTCCGGCTGAACCAGTAGATTCGCGATTTGGTGCGAGCGGCGGCACGAGAGGCAACATCGTCGTCAGCATTCAGGATGAGAGCGTCTTCCGGTTCCTGGTTGGCGAAGATGCGCTCCTTGGCTGCTACGTAATTCTCGAGGCTGCCGTGGCGGTCGAGGTGGTCCGGAGTGATGTTCAGGATCAACGCAATGTTGGGATGGAACTGGTATGTCGTCTCCAGCTGAAAGCTCGAAACCTCAAGCACCGACCAGCCATCCTGCCTGGATTCGTCGACCAGTGCGATAACCGGAACCCCGATATTGCCCCCAACCTGCACATGCGGGAAAGCCGCCGTGAGAATCTCGCCGCAGATGCTGGTGGTGGTCGTCTTGCCGTTCGATCCGGTGATCGCGAGTGTCTTGCCCAGGAGAAAGCGGGCGGCCAGTTCGAGCTCACCGATCACGGGCAGGCCGAAGTTCCGCACCTGTACCAGCTCCGGCGTGTCCAGCGGCACACCGGGGCTGACGACGATCAGGTCCTGACGGCGAAAGGTGAGCAGGCCGTGGCCTCCGGCTTCGACCATGATGCCCTGATCAAGCAGCGCCGGGATATCTTTGGCGAGCGCTGCGGCGCTACGGACGTCGGAAACGGTAACCTGCGCGCCCTTGCGCCGAAGAAAAAGCGCAGCGGCCAGGCCGGATTTGCCGAGTCCGACGACGAGTACCTTTTTGCCTTTGAGTT
>CAVRNK010000041.1:0-23191 GCA_963721995.1 uncultured Acidobacteriaceae bacterium
GCGGGGAGCGTAAGCGCGAGAGCGCAGGCAATGACGAAAAACGATATTCTGTGAGGCGATTTGGCGGCCAGGGTTTCCGTTGATTTCTGACACCTAGCCCGCATCATTGTGCGTTTCATAGTCAAGCCTCTTTCGATGAAAATCAGCTAAGGAGGTTCTTGCGTTGAAATTCGCGGGATGACTAAACGTAATAAATTCGCCGGGATGAGTAACTGTATGAAGTTGGCAGCTGAACGTCAACTCAAATCTCAGCTGACCTGTTGATGAGTGTGAAGCTCTGATGGTGCTGTCCGGAGATGGTCATTGTGATAGACTCTCGGTCCAACTATGTCCCTCTTTCGCACCAAGCCGCTGTCTATTCTGCTCGCGCAAATCGACGAAAAGGGAGGGCTCAAGCGAAGCCTGCGATGGCCGGGGTTGATCGCTTTGGGGATTGGCGCGATTATCGGCGCCGGACTCTTTGCCCGCACACCCGCGGCGGCTGCGCAAAATGCCGGGCCGGGCGTGATACTTTCTTTCGTCATCGCGGCGACCGGCTGCGCGTTTGCCGGCTTGTGTTACGCCGAGTTCGCAGCCATGATTCCGGTTGCCGGGAGCGCCTATACCTATGCGTACGTCACGATGGGAGAGCTGGTCGCGTGGGTGATCGGGTGGGCGCTGATTCTGGAATACGGGCTGGGCGCGGCCACGCTATCGATCTACTGGACCGAGTACTTTAACAATCTGTTTCCGAACCTCATCCCCTGGCAATGGCGGCACTCGCCGCTGCAGACCGGGCCGGGAGGCATGCACGGCATCGTCAATGCGCCGGCGCTGTTGATCCTGCTGATCATGACGTTGCTGCTGATCAAGGGGATTTCAGAATCGGCCACGGTGAATGCGGTCATCGTGGGGATCAAGGTGACCATTGTCCTGATGATCATCGCCATCGGCTGGCACTTCATCAGTCCCGCGAATCACACGCCGTTCGTGCTGGCTCAGGATGCGGCGCACACAGGAGTCTTCAAGCACGGATGGGGCGGCATTCTGGGAGGAGCGGGCGTGGTCTTTTTCGCCTTCATCGGCTTCGATGCGGTGTCGACGGCGGCACAGGAGACGATCGATCCGGGGAAGAACATGCCAATCGGGATTCTGGGATCGCTGGCAGTGTGTACCGTTCTCTACATTCTGTTCAGCTGGGTGCTGACCGGCATCGCGCCGGTGCTGGATTTTCTGGATCCCAGCAAAGGCATGGAGGCTTCGGTCTCTTATGCGATCAAGACGTACATGCCCGGTTATGGATGGTTATCCGTCCTAGTGTCGGTGGCGATTCTCGCGGGCTTTTCTTCGGTGATGCTGGTTATGCTGCTGGGGCAGAGCCGCGTGTTCTTTTCCATGGCCAAAGACGGCCTGTTGCCCAAGTTGTTCGCGGAACTGCATCCGACGTTTCGCACACCGTATAAGTGCAACCTGGTTTTGTATGTCTTTGTGGGGCTTCTGGGCGGGTTTCTGCCCGGCGACATTACCGGCAACATGACCAATCTCGGTACGCTGTTTGCTTTTGTGCTGGTGTGTATCGGGGTGTGGATCATGCGCAAGAAAAATCCGCAGCAGCCGCGGCCGTTCCGCGCGCCATTGGTGCCGCTGGTACCGATCCTCGGCGCGATTTTCTGCGTGGCAATGATCATCTCCGTCGATCCAACGTCGAAGATCGCCGCCGGGACCTGGATGGTGGTGGGTCTGTGTGTTTATTTCCTGTTTGCGAAACGCAATAGCAACCTTCGCGAGCAGGGCGTGAGCGGCGAAGTCGAGCCACAGGCCGGCGACTAGACCGCTCCCATTCCCGAGGGTGCCCTAGTTGTCGAGGTGCAATGTCTCTTTTGCGTTGTCCACCACCTTGACCCATCTCGGGTCGGGCGAGGCGGAGGCGGCGTATTCGTCGTGCCAGTTCCACCACTTGTAAGGCGGGGTCTGGGGATAGCCCTCGGGCGAGTCCTCCCATTGCTCCTGGCGGCCGAGCGCAGTCATATCGAGGTAGCTCCAGGTGCTGCCCATGGCCTCATCGCCCCGGTTGTTGATGAAATAGGTGCGGAACACCTTGTCGCCGTCGCGGATGAAGATGTTGTGGCCGTGCCACTCGTCCACGCCGAAGTCCTTGTCGAAGTTGTCTGTGATGGTGTACCACGGCATGTCCCAATCCATCCGCGCTTTCAGGCGCACAATGTCCTCCTGCGGAGCGCGCGAGGCGAACGCGAGAGTAGTGTCGCGGGCGTTCAGGTGGGTGAGGTGGGCGATCTGGTCGGCCCCCAAAGAGCAGCCGCGGCAGGCGTGGTCGGGCCAGCCGAACACGCCGGGCTCGAAGAAGGCGCGATAAACGATCAGCTGACGGCGGCCCTCGAACAGGTTAAGCAGGCTCGCTTTGCCGCTGGGCCCGTCGAACTGGTACTGCTTCTCTACGGCCAGCCACGGCATGCGCCGACGCGCGGCGGCCAGCGCATCGCGGGCGCGGGTCAACTCCTTCTCCTTAATGAGTAGCTGCTGGCGCGCCGTCTCCCACTCCTGTGTCGACACGACCGGGGGTGTTTTCATTGCGGGGAGTTCCTTCAGTTGCTCCATGTCTCTCTCCTTGTTCCGGTTTGTTCATGCTGTTTTGGATGTTCCTGCCGCGGAGCCTGTTCATGACCAGGGCGGATATGCCGCCTGTTGAGGTAGCACTCGCGGCGATTACGGCTGCGGTTGCGATACACACAGGGCACATGACTACCGCCTGTCCAGCTTCTCCGCCGCCGTGCGGGTCGCTGCCGTACGAATTCGGGTTATGAGGTCGGTCCAGCCGGCATCCACTCCGCGGTCCGTTTCGCCGATCCAACCCATCGCCCGATGCACAAACCGCACCTGCGTCAATCCGTTCTCCTCTGTCAGCCGGTACTGGATGTTGGAGACGGCCGGCGTGGACATGAACAGCGGGCCGCTTATCTCCAGCAGTGACGGCGGCTTGATAGCCTGTACGAGGCCCCAGAAGTGTCCGGCGTTGTTTCCCAGATCGCGAAACCAGCGCCCGCCCGGCCAGGCCTCCAGCTTCATAGGCATCGGTTTCTCCGGCGTCGAGTTCAGAGGTCCCATCTGCTCGAGAATTGTCTCGAAGACAATGCCGATCGGCGCCGCAATCTCCTCCTCCTTTACAATTTCGAATGTCTGAACCGCCTGGTCCTGAATATTCACTGCCATTATTCCTCCCTGTTTCCGCTCTTCGTTCCGCTGTCGCTTGAAATCATCCGCTCCAGAGCCTTTCGCTCCGCCCGTTCCTTGATCTGACCCAGTTGGTGCGTCCAGTAGCGCTCGAAGGTCTTCACCCAGTCATGCACCGGCTTCAGTTCGGCCGCGTTCAAGCGGTACATCCGGTGCTGTCCGCGCTTGACCACCGACACCACTCCAACCTTGCGCAACACCCCCAGGTGCTTCGAAACAGCGGGCTGTGGCATCCGCAAACGCATGACCACGTCACCCACTGCGTACTCCCGGCCATCTGCCAACACGCCAATCACCTCGCGCCGCCGGGGCTCCCCGATTGCGTTGAAAACATCGGCCGTTGTCGCTGCTCGTGCCATGAGTCATATGTATTCCTATATAGGAATATATGTCAAGCAGATTTGAGCGAACCTCGAAAAAAATCGGGCAAAATCCGGTTCCTGTGCGTAGTAGAGAGGAGGCGGACATTCTCCGCCACTTTGTGCCCTGGCGTGCGTCTTTAACAATGGACAGGTACTCGCGGGAGCATCTTAAGGTCAAGGGACGTCCGAGGGGAGTTCGAGGGAGAGACATGACACCGAAAGAAAGATCGATGCTTGAAGATATGGTTCGCAAGGTTGAGGAAACACGGCTGACGGAAAAAGATCCCGAGGCTGAGCAGCTACTGCAGATGGGGCTGGGGCGTGATCCTGATGCTGTTTACAAGCTGGCGCAGACGGTTCTGGTGCAGAACCTCGCGTTGAACCAGGCGCGCGCGCAGATCCAATATCTGCAGCAGAGTCAGCAGCAGCAGGCGCAGCCGGCGCGGGCTACGAGCTTCCTGGGCGGCCTGCTGGGCCATCGTGAACCAGCTCCGGTTGCGCCGCAGCCGCCCTACCAGCCCGTACCTTATCAGCAGGCACCGGGTAATCAGGCTCCTCCGCAGTATGCGACGGCTCCGCCGTATGCGGACCCTGGTCCCAGTCCGGCGGGAAGCTTTTTGCGCAGCGCTGCAACAACGGCGGCCGGTGTCGCGGCGGGCGCGCTGGCGTTTGAGGGCATTGAATCGCTGATGCACGGATTCGGCCACGGTGGCGGGGGATGGGGCGGCGGCGGTTTCGGTTCCGGTTTCGGGTCGGGCATGCCGGGCGCCGGAGAGACGGTAATCAATAACTACTACGACGATCCGAAGCAGGACAGCGGTTTTGCCGAGCATCACGAGCACGAGGCGTCATTCGACGATCGGCCGGAAGGCCATGCCGATCTCAAAGACGCAGACTACAAGACCGACAGCGATTCGACCTCACTCGACGATTCGCAGATGGACGACTCACAGGATGATTCTCAGGTAGACGATTTCGATGGAGATCTGGGTGGCGGCGACGACAGCAGCTTTGCCTAGGCCCTGATGACAGGCCCTAGCTGTGTGCGGGCGCCCTTGCAGAGGCATACAGGGGGTTATCAGGCTGTCGCTCGACTGCGGGCTTGTGGCGCAGCGCTGTAACTGCCATGCGTCCGGCATCGTAAGCGCCATAGATAATGTTGGCGCGCCAGATGTCGTTGCGGAAGGTGAGGATCTGCTTGCGGATGTAACGGAAGGCCATGTTGCCCGCCTTGAAACTGCCGCCGCTGGAGTTGGAATCGATTTGCTGGTCAACGAGTTGCGGATCAACGGGGCGGCAGTTCTGCAGAGTGACGACCGCGACTGAGCCGTCGGTATGCATGAAGTCTCCAGTGGCGTTGCGGGTGAGTGCGGGCACATCGGGACGCGTGACATAGCTGAGGGACTTCACACAACCGGCGAAGTTGAGGTCGCGGATCACAGCGGAGCGCTCGTCATCGATGTCGGGCGCGATGTGATGCACAAAGCCCTTGTACTTCACGGAGAGCACGGCGCCGGTGTCGTGCGTCGACGAGCTTACCCAGACGGTTTCGGCGGATCCCTCTGGCGTGTATTGCCAGATGCGAAGATGGTCGCGACGGCCGTAGCTGTTGAGGCTTTTCTGCCAGTTCATATCCTCCGGCTTGCCGTTGAGGAGGAAAGTCATCATGGGCTGCTGCGCGTAGCCGCTGTTGTTGAGCAAGGCGTAGAAGTTCTTGAGGTATGTACGGCGCGATGGCGGATCGGCATTATGCCATCCGGCTTCGCGAAAGGCCGCCTTCACTTCGTCCTGCGATCCGAGGAAGACGATGTTCAGAAGGTCCGCGCCAATGTCTTTTCGGGTGGTAACGCGCCAGGGAAGCTGCTCGACTAACTGATTGAGTTGATCTGTTTCGACCTTGTCGGCTGCGGGTTCGGGCGTGGCGCTGGCTGTTGCCGGAGGGGAGGAAATTTCTGTCGTCGTCCGCAGGCGGATATCCGTGCCGGCGGGGTAGTAGATTTCCGGCTCGGGGAAGATAGGGAAGGTCGCCGTGTAGGCGATCAGGAAAGGATCGGAATAGGGGTTCCAGGTGGGCAAGTGAATTAAGCGGCTGTTGATGCTGCCCTGAAACGTGTCCGAGCTGCGTATGCCCTGGATTACGCCGTTGCGGACCTGCTCGCGGGCATTCTCCACCTCTTCTACGCGCGCGATGAAGACTATGTCGACACCGGGCCCACCGGCGGCGTGATGAAATTCAAGCTCGAGGGCTGCGGTTTCGTGGCGAATACCCCATCCCACTTTGCGCTTGCTGCGGACTATGCCGTCGATATCCGCGCCCATGGGGAGCAGAATTTCGTTGTCGCAGACCAGGTCCTGGGTGAGCATGGCATGCACGGGGTCGCCGACGTTGGCCGTATAGGTGGTGACAGGTGAGGCCAGTCGAATCCAGAGAGATTGGCCCGGTGGCAACCGATCGCACGCAAAGGCCGTGCCCGCGCTCATGACGCACAGAAACACGAGCACGCGATTCAGGCCAATCAGAATTTTCATTAAGGACGAGGCGGTTTCCCGTATCTCAACAATAACAAACTGAACTAAAGGGTTGGGGAAAAGGCTGCGCAGGGGCCCCACGTGCCGGGTGATGGCGTTGATCAAGCAGGTAGTTACCCGCGAGAAGGTGATTCCGCACCGTTGCCTCACAGCTGACCCGGGCCACGAACCTGCGGTTCTGTGTTGATCGTCCCTGGGGTTGCGATCGATGGCCGGTCGGCCGGGCGCGGTCTTCCGAATTTGTAACTTCTTTGTATAAAAATTCGGCCGCAGAAATCCATCCGATCACCAGGGACCGTACCCAGGCCACGGAGAGCACGGAAACGCCACTCGGCTGCGCAGCACATTCACAGGGCGTGTCTGTTTGTTCCCCGAAATCAATCCAGGAGATTTGTTATGGATCTGCTTAAAGAGACGGAATCGGTGGACACGGTAACGGTTATTCCGGTTGATGCGGCCGGTATGACGAGACGGTCATTCTTCAAAAACGCCACAATTGTCGGAGCTACGAGTGCAGTTGCGCTAAATGGGCTCGTCAAAATCGCATCAGCGCAGAACGAGGACGCTGACGCGGAGAATCACAAGAACGACCGTGGCAGAAACAGATTGGCAAAAGGAGACCGCGACATTCTTGTTGCGGCGGAAATCGCCGAGGCTCTGGCGGTTACTACTTACACAAACATCATCAACGCCGCGCCGTTTTTCGACCGGTTGCCGGTTGACGATCAGGGGTATCTGATCGCCGCCCGGCAGGAAGAGATGTCGCATTATTTGCTCGAGCAGTCGGTGACGGACCAGTTCACCCCGTTCACTTCATTCTTTTATCCCAAGAACATGTTCGCGGACGCGCAGACCACGCTGAATACGCTGGTTACGCTCGAGGATGCATTCATCGCCGCGTATCTGATCGGAGTGCGCAACTTCAGTACAACGGAGCTGCGGGTGACGGCAGCACGCATCATGGGGATTGAAAGCGACCATCGTACGCTGGCGCGGGTCCTGGCTGGCGACGTGGCTGCGCAGGATGGCGGGCCGATCGAGAAGATTACCGGCATTCAGGGGGTGGCTGAGGATGCCGATCCGCCGAACAACAACGGGTACGAGAGAACACTGTGCCTGACGAAGATCGAGCAGGCGGTGCAGGCGCTGATGCCGTTTGTAGATGCCACCGCCGCCAAGTCCGCCGGCTTCGACAGTACGAAGTCGTACCCCTTTGAACCGTTTAATCCGACGCTGCCCTCTCCGTTGGGAGAGTTCATTTCGTTTAAGGGCTGCTGAGGACCCCGGGGCCACGAGGCGCGCCGTTGCTTCGTGGCCTTGTCCATGTAGACAATCTACCCCTATGGATGTAGGATGCCTCCATCGTGTCTGTCGGGAGCAGATCGGTCGGGAGGCGGGAATGACCTGGTGGCGGCGCTGGTTTGCAAATCGGCCTGAAGCGAACAGGCGGGAACTGGATGCGGAGATCGAGGCGCATCTGGCGATGGCCGCAGCCGATGCGCGCGAGCGTGGACTGGACGGGGCCGAGGCTGAGCGGCAGGCGCGGCGGGAGTTCGGCAACGAAGCGCTGGTGAAGGATGTAACCCGCGAGGCGTGGGGCTGGATGTGGCTGGAGCGGCTGGGGCAGGATCTTCGCTATGCGCTGCGGCAGATGCGGAAGTCGTGGGGATTCGCGGCGGCGGTCATCGGTACGCTGGCGCTGGGGATGGGCGCGGCTACGGCGATGTTCACGGTGGTAGACCGGGTGCTGCTGAGGCCGCTGCCTTATGCGCATGCAGACCGGCTGGTGGAGATGCGCGAGGGCAGCAAGGCGGGAGTCGATATTGAGCCCACGTATCTCGATGTCGAAGAGTGGCGGAAATGGAGCCGGGGCTTTGAGGGGATCGCGTTCTATCACTGGGCTACGGGACGGAATTTTCTTGAAGGGAAGACGAGTTCGCAGCAGGTCGGCTCATACAAAATAAGCGCCAATCTGTTTGCGGTACTGGGTGCGGCTCCGGAGATGGGACGCGATTTCCGCAGCGGGCAGGGTGGCTTTGCGAAGAGCGCGGATGCGACCAGTGTGGTTCTGAGCGACGGCGCGTGGCGCGAGGTATTTGGTGGAGATCCGTCGGTGCTGGGCAGGACGGTGAAGATCAGCGGCGAGCCTTACACGGTGGTGGGTGTGATGCCGCGCGGGTTTTCATTTCCTTTCGACGTGAGGTTCCCGCAGGTGTGGACGCTGGCGCAGCCCGGCAACGAGGACCGCGGTCGGACAGATAAGACTCCGGAATATACGGTGATTGCGCGGCTGGCGGATGGAGTGACGGCGGGGCAGGCGCAGGCTCAGCTCTCTACGCTGCAGCAGCAGGTCGTAAAGGGCTACGTCGATGCCGATGATCGCAAGGAGCGGTCCAACATTGTGGTGACAAGCTACGCGGCTTCGCTCGTGGACAAGGACGTGAAGGGCGCGCTGGAGATGCTGCTGGCGGCGTCCGGGGTGCTGTGGCTGATTGCGTGCGTGAACGCGACGAATCTGCTGCTGGCGCGGGCCATGGTGCGGCAGCGGGAGATCGCTCTGCGCGGAGCTCTGGGAGCAGGGCGCGGACGGATCGTGCAGCAGTTCGTTGTCGAAGGGTTGCTGCTGAGCGTTTGCGCAGCGCTGGCGGGAGCCGGGTTGGCGCTGCTGATTGTGAAGGCGTTTTCTCACGGCATGGAGCATCGCCTGCCGTTTCCGGTTCCAGCGGCAGTGGATGGACGGGTGATTGCGGCGCTGATAGCGCTGACGATGGTTTCGGCCCTGGTATCGTCGGTGTGGCCGGCGTGGCTGGCAGCGCGGTCGCCGATTGAGCCGGCTCTGAAGCAGGGCAACCAGCAGAGCGGGAGCACGCGCGCGCAGCATCGGATGCGCGGCGGGCTGGTGGTGGTGGAGATTGCCATGTCGCTCACGCTGCTGGTGGGGTGCGGATTGCTGCTGCGAACGATCTACGCGCTGCGGCATGTGCCGCTCGGATTCCGGACGGATCACATCATTGTCGCGAATTTGCAGATTCCCGGTTACAAATTTGCGGGACACAACATGGGAGACAATCTCTACGCGCCGTTGCTGGAGAGGATCAGGAATGTGCCGGGTGTGCAGGCGGCGGGATTAATGTCGGAAGTGCCGCTGGGGAAGACATTTCAGCTCTTACTTACGTTGAAGGGCGATCCAGGAAGCTCGGGAGGCAAGTCGAAGGATGTGATAGCGCGGCTGAATGCGGCGAGCCCCGATCTGCAGAAAGTCTTCGGCTTCAAGATGCTGGCGGGGCGCTACCTGAACGAGAACGATACGGCGTCTTCTCCGCCGGTGCTGGTGGTGAATCGGGCATTTGCAAGAGAGTTCGCGCCGAATCAGCAGGACCTGAATAAGGTGGTGGGGATGGAGCTGTGGCACCTGACTCCGGATCGGCCGGCACACATTGTGGGCGTGGTCGAGGATCTGCGGCAGAAGGCGATCGCGGAGCCGGCGCAGCCGGAGGTTGAGGTCTCGCTCGCGCAAGTGACGCAAAAGAGCGGCTTCTACCAGGCGATCGAAGCCATTGCGATGGATATTGCGGTGAGAACGAATCGAAATCCGAGCACGATCATTCCCGAACTGCGTGAGGTGATGCGGCAGGCTGATCCGGCGCTGGCGGGGAGTAATTTCACCACGATGAACCAAGTGGTGGCAGATTCCTACGGGAGTCAGGCGCTGGCGGCGCACCTGCTGGAGATTTTCGCGGGATCGGCGCTGTTGCTGTGTGTCGCAGGGCTCTATGGGCTGCTGGCGTACGTCGTGAGCCAACGCACACGCGAGCTGGGTGTGCGCTTTGCTCTGGGCGCGCAGCGCGGAGATGTGGTGTGGCTGGTGATGCGGCAGGCGGGGGTGATGGTGGTAACGGGCGTCGCCCTGGGGCTGGTGATGGCGCTCGTGGCGGGCAGGTTGGTGCGCAGTTACCTTTATGGCGTCTCAGCGCACGACGGGTGGACGCTGGCGGCGGTTGCGATTGTGCTCATGCTGAGCGGGGCGCTCGCTGCATATCTGCCAGCGCAAAGAGCGGCCGGGGTGAATCCGGTGGAGGCTTTGCGCGCCGAGTAGCAGGCACTATCGATCAGCGAGATGGTCGTTGTAGGAGTGCCAGGCCCAGCCGAGATAGTGCGGGTTGGTGCGGAGTGTTTCGTTCACGGCCCTGAGCATTTCGGGCATGAGCTGACCGTAGTCGGGTGTACGCAGGCCGATAGCTATCTTTGCGAGATGAGGCTCGGGTAGTCCTTCGTAGGCCATCTTCAGAAATTTCTCGCCATTGGCCTGAAGCTTGTTTTTCTTCTGTTCGGTCGATTGTCCATCGCCGGGGCTGCTGAGCTCGTAGAGCATAAGTGTGATTCTCGGCAAGGATGAGAGCAGGGTGCGGCGCTGGTCGAGGTTGCCTTCGAGGAGCTTCTTCTGGATGTCGGCGTTGATGCTGAGATGAGCGGGGGCGGCGAGGTGGCGCGCAGCGCGGTAAGCATCGACCAGGCCGGCCAGGAAGTTAAGGTTTCCGGGACCCTTGTTTTCCGGGCGCTGCTGCGGCTCGATGTCGAGATGAATGCCGTCGAACGTGGCGTTGGAGTGGCCCTGATTGAAGGAGATGACGTCGTGAATGTGGGCTAAGAGTTTATCGCGCGGCTTGCCGGGTTCATCCGCATCGGTGCTCGACAGCAGAGCTTCGACGCGGATGTTTGATTTGTGGAGAACGCGGATGAGGCCGGCGAGTTGATCCTCTCCTGATGGACCGGCTTTCGCGGCGGCGGTGAATGCGACATAGACCTCGTTGATGTGTTCGGTCCGGCAGAAGTCGCGCAAGGTGTCGGCGGCGTGGGGAGCGGCGAGAACCGTCGGGGTCTTCCAGATCCAGAGCCCATGGACGGGCTGCTGAGCCGACGCGGTGAAGAGAGCGACGAACAACGTCAGGAAGAGCACCAAGCCGGGAGCTTTGCGGTGCATGCCGACCTCGCTTGAGATGCGATCTGGTCAGCTATCGTCTGCCGAGGACGTGGGATGCGTCAACTACCAGCGTATTGTAGGTGGTTTCGTAACGTAAGCCGGTGGCCATGAGGTGTTCGATCGCGGCGACTGAGGCGATGCCTCCGCGGGCTCCTGTTGCGGTGCAGTTCAGGGCAGCCGCGGCGCAGGCGAAGTCGAGTTGACGCTGGAGCGGCCAGCCCTGGATGAGTCCGTAGATGAAGCCGGCGTGGAAAATGTCGCCTGCGCCGGTGGTGTCGACTACGGGCACGCGATAGGCGGCGGCGTGGAGGAACTGCTTGCCGTTCCAGGCGAGCACGCCTTCTTCTCCCAGAGTTGCGGCGGTGAGAACGGAGCCGTAATGGCTGCGCATTTGGCGGAGAGCCTCTTCGAGTTGCGGCTCGCCGGTGATCAGAGTGGGGAAATTGCGGCTGACGATGAGATAGTCAACGTTTTCTAGCAGATCTTCGACGCCCGGATAGGCCTCGTCGAGGTCGGCAATGACGCTGATTCCGGCTTCGCGGGCCCAGCGGGCGGCCAAGGTGGCCGCAGCGGTGTCGTGGCCGTCGACGTGGAGCGCGCGGGCGTTGACGATCCATTCGCGCTTGAGCTCGGTGGGCTGGAGAATCAGCCGCTCGTCGCGACGGCAGAGAACAGTGCGCTCGCCGGCAGCGTCCACGAGGATGAGCGACTGCGGACTTGCGCAGCCAGGCACGGTGACAAGCTGCGCTTCTACGCCCGTGCGCGAGAATTCGCGGCGATGGAGCGCGGCCGCGTCGTCATCCCCCAGTTTGCCAACGTATCGCGTACGCACACCCCAGTGCTGGCAGGCGACGACAGTGGTAGCGACCTGTCCACCGGGAAGGACGGTTGGCGAGCTGTACTCGATCTTTGAGCCACGCTCGGGAAAAGCGGCGAGCGGGATGAGCGTGTCGGTGGCGTTCAGTCCAACGCCGACGAGGTCAACTTTCAATTCTGGCACCAGCAAAATTAGTAAGCCTGCAGTTGGTCAATGGGCAGACGCACCTGGAAGCAGGTTGCGCCGGGCTCGGACTGCACGCGGATGAAGCCGCGGTGGCGGCGAACAACGCGCTGCGCGGTGTCTAAACCAAGGCCGAGGCCCGACCCGGGAGCCTTGGTTGTGAAAAAGGGCTCGAAGATGCGATCCTGCAGATCCTCGGGAATGCCGGGACCGTTGTCCCAGACCTCGATGAGGAGCATTTCGCCGGAGAGCTGGACCCCAAGCGTGATCTTGCCGTGATCCTGAATCGCATCGAGCGCGTTTTCAAGCAGCGCCATCCACACCTGGTTCAGCTCACTGCCGTAGGCGGCGATAAGCGGCAGGTCGTCTTCGTAGCGGCGCTCGATCTCGACATTCGTGAGGCGCGACTGCAGCATGGTCAGGGTATTCTCCAGGGCCTGACGAACGTCGACTTCCTGAATCGGCGCCTGGTCCATGTAGGAGTAGTCTTTGATGGCGCGGATTAGGTCGAAGATGCGAGCGGTGGAGTCGAGCATGGCTTCGGCGATGCGCTCGGCACGCACGGAAGACGCAAACTGCGCCAGCACGATGGAGAGGGAATCGGAGTTGAGAACTTCGCCAAGCGGGTTAAGCTGCTCTGCGGTCACGCCGAGCTCGGCAAGTTCAGGAGCAACCTTCCACGTCTCCCTGACGCCGTGGTCCCTTAGCCAGGCCTGCAGCTTGTCTTCATTCGCCGCGTGCTGGACCGTGTCGGGTAACTCCGCGCGGGCCTGCTCGCGGATGCCTTCCTGCCATTTCCTTACCTGCAGCAAGTGCTTTTCGTCGAGACAAAGACTGCCCAGCTTGAACTTTTCCTGACCATAGACGCGTAGCTCCTCGAGCAGGCCCGAAGCAGCACGCTGCGCAGCCGATGCCGGATTGTTCATCTCGTGGGCAAGATTTCCGGCGAGCTTACCGAGGGCATTGAGTTTCTCGGTCTGCTGCTCGAGGCGGGTAATTTCGCGGACGCGATCGAGCAGAACGGAGACGCAGCGCTGCGCCATGGAGGGCACCTCGCGAAGCATCTCGGGAAACAGCTGGCGGTCGAAGTCGAGCGACCATGCGTCGGTGACGACGTATCCGTGGCCGCCATAGGTCTTCATGCGCGAGAAGGGCAGGAGGCCGGTGATGAGGCCGGTGCGGCCAATGAAGAAAGCCGCGGGAGCACCCTTTCCGCGACGAACATGGATCTCGCCCTTGAGCAGGATGTTCATCGTGGTGGCGGGATCGCCTTCATGGAAGAGCGTGGTCCCCGCCGGCTCCAGGCGCTCGATGCCGTGCGTGGCCAGCCACTCCAGTTCGCTCTGCTCCATGCCGTGCAAGGGCGGCACACGCTTGAGAGCCTCGATGATTTCGGGGATCGGCGTGCGCCCGGGAGCGGACTTTCGATCAGCCGAATCCAGCGTGGGGATGGTGCTGGCAGTGGTCATAATCTCGCCTCTTCTTCTGATGGTAACCGATGCGGTGACTGGGTCGAGGTGTGCACAATAATCAATTGGCGTGGGGGCGCTGCATTTCCATTTTGCGCGAGGGCATGGTGTCGATGAGGGCGTTCAGGCGGTCGGAACTGACCGGGCTGGTGGCGCGCAGGGCCTCGCTGCCGTCCTCGCCGAGCAGGACGACAACGAAGGTCTCCTGAGGCACATGGAACTGAGAGCGGATGGCCTGCATCTGCTGCGCGCTGAGCAGCACGTAAGGTGTGTCGAGTGGCGCGGAAAAGCCTTTGGATGAGGGCAAAATAGGGGTGAACAGCACGAAGCGGTCCATCATGTCGTCGGCATCGGCGTCGAGAATTTCGCTCTGCCGCTTGAGGCGTGCGTCTGTAGCCGAGGCACTGAAGACCAGCAGCGGACGGTAGCAGTGGCGCATGGCGGCGAGCGTTTTTGGCTGCACCTGGCACTTGAGGCTTGCCTGGCCGAATGCTGTCGCGGCAAATACAGCGATCGCGACGAGAATGGGGGAACGGTAGGTGGCCATATTCACCATCGATGTTTATGGCCGCGGATCGGATATCCGCGGCCAGCGTGGATACAGCGAGGCTAGGCGCTAACGGTTTCCGCGGCCTCGGGCGCGTTGTCCCTGACGGTGACCGGATCGAGAAAGGGCATGGCCGCGCGCAGCGTGGCGCCTACCTTTTCGATGGGGTGCTGGGCTTCCGCTTTGCGCATTTCAGTGAAATGCTTGCGGCCGGTCTTGTTCTCTTCGATCCACTTCTTGGCGAATCGGCCGTCCTGAATCTCCTTGAGGAGCTTCTTCATTTCGGCGCGGGTTTCGTCGGTGACGATGCGTGGGCCGGCGGTGTAGTCTCCGTACTCCGCGGTGTCAGAGATTGAGTAGCGCATGTAGGCGAGGCCTCCGCGATACATGAGGTCGACGATGAGCTTGAGCTCGTGCAGACACTCGAAGTAGGCGATCTCGGGCTGATAGCCGGCTTCGACGAGCGTTTCGAAGCCAGCCTTCACGAGAGCTGAAGCGCCTCCGCAGAGAACGGCCTGCTCGCCGAAGAGGTCGGTCTCGGTTTCTTCGGCGAACGTGGTCTGGATGACGCCGGCGCGGGTGCAGCCGATGCCTTTCGCGTACGAGAGCGCCAGCTCAAGGGCCTTGCCGGATGCGTCCTGATGGATGGCGACGAGGCCCGGTGTTCCTCCGCCTTCGGTGAAGACCTCGCGCACACGGTGGCCGGGGGCTTTGGGAGCGACGAGCGAGACGTCGATGTCCTTGGGCGGATCGATGGTGCCGAAGCGGATGTTGAAGCCGTGGGCGAACATCAGCGTCTTGCCGGCCTTGAGGCTGGGCGCGATGTCGTTCTTGTAAGTGTCGCCCTGCGAATGATCGGGCGTGAGGATCATGATGACGTCGGCCCAGGCTGCGGCGTCGCTCACGGTGCTGACTTCGAGGCCGGCTTTCTTGGCCTTGTCGATCGATTTGCTGGTCGCGGGGAGACCGACGCGGACTTCGACGCCCGAATCCTTGAGGTTGAGGGCGTGCGCGTGGCCCTGCGATCCGTACCCGATGATGGCTACCTTCTTTTTCTGGATGAGCGACAGGTCTGCGTCCTGATCGTGATAGGTCTTCGGCATTTCGTAATTCCTCGTGTCTTCTTTGATTGGATTGAAAGTCTATTGGTTACTGCGGCAGATCGGCTTCCTCTATATTTTCCGCTTCTGCTTCAGGGATGGTTTCGGCTTCCGTCTCGGGTGTGGCGACGCGCATGGCATCGAGCACGCGGCTGGTGTGCTGGCCGCGCCGCATGACCATGCGTCCGGTGCGGGAGATTTCAAGGATGCGGTCTTCGCTCTCGGTCAGAACCTGAATGAGTCCTTCGATCTTGCTTTCGACGCCGGTAATTTCGATCATCAGCGACTCGGGAGCAAGATCGACGATGCGCGCGCGGAAGACCTCGACGAGCTCGAAGATGTGCGAGCGCGTTTTGGGCGTGGCGGCAACTTTGATCAGCGCAAGCTCGCGGCTGACGCTGGAGTGCTGGCCGATGTCGTCGATCTGCAGGACGTTTTCGAGTTTGTAAAGGCTGGCCATGATGCGGTGTCCGGCCGTGGGCGAGGCTTCGGAGACGATGGTCATGCGCGAGACGCCGGGCTTCTCCGAGTGGCCGACGGTAAGCGAGACGATATTAACGTTCAGCCGGCGGAAGAGCGAGGCGACGCGGGTGAGGACTCCGGGTCTGTCCTGGACGATAGCTACGAATATGTGCAGCATACGGTTACGAATTCTTCCTCTCGCGGTTATGCGTCCTGCGCGGTCTCGATCAGCGGGTCCTTATCCGGGCGGCGGATCATTTCATGAAGCGCGGAACCAGCGGCGATCATTGGATATACGGAATCTTCCTTCTCGACCAGGAAGTTGATCAGGAATGGTCCCTTGCGCTCACGGGCGGCGCTGACTGCGGGCAGAACTTCGCCGCGGGTGCGCACGGTTGCACCCGCGATGCCGTGCGCATCGGCGAGTTTGACGTAGTCCGGGCTGAGAATGGGGGAGGACTCGTAGTTCTTGTCGTAGAAGAACTCCTGCCACTGGCGCACCATGCCGAGGTATCCGTTGTTGACGATGGCGATGTTGAGGTCGAGGTTCTCCTGGGCGATGGTGGAGAGCTCGGCGGCGGTCATCTGGAAGCCGCCATCTCCGGCGACAACCCAGACTTCCTTGTCGGGGCAGGCGACCTTTGCGCCGATGGCTGCCGGCAGAGCGAAGCCCATAGTCCCGAGTCCGCCGGAGGTGATGAGCGTGCGCGGGTCTTCATGCTTGTAATACTGCGCTTCCCACATCTGATGCTGGCCGACGTCGGTGACGACGATGGCCTTGCCGTTTGTGGCGTGCCACAGGTCGTTCATGACGTGGGCGGCATAGAGGTGTCCGTTGTCGGGAAGGTTCTGAATGTCGCGAACGGCGCACTCGCCCTTCATCGCATTCACTTCGCGCAGCCACGGGGATTCAGCGCCGGAGCGAGGCGCGAGGTGCGGCAACAGGGCTTCGAGGACCTGAGCGAGGTCACCGATGAGCGCGACGTCGACCTTGACGTTCTTATTGATCTCGGCGGGATCGATCTCGATGTGAATCTTCTTCGCGTTGGGCGCGTAGGTCGCGAGCGAGCCGGTCACGCGATCGTCGAAGCGCATGCCGCAGGCGATGAGCAGATCGGATTGCTGGATGGCGTGGTTGACCCATGCTTCACCATGCATGCCCATCATGCCCAGCGAGAGCGGATGCGATGCGGGGAAGCCACCCAGTCCGAGCAGGGTAGACGCGACGGGGATCTGCAGCCGCTCGGCGAGTGCGCGAACCTGCTCGCGTGCACCGGACTGAATCATGCCGTGCCCGGCGAAGATGATGGGGCGTTTGGCGCTGCGGATAAGCTCGGCAGCCTTGAGAACGGAGTCGGTCTCAGCGCGCAGCATGGGATGAGGGCGATAAGGGCGCGGCGCGGCGGCAGCGAAGTCGTAAGTGGCGGTTGCCTGCTGGGCGTCCTTGGTGATGTCGACCAGCACGGGGCCGGGGCGGCCCGACTGCGCGATGAGCAGGGCTTCGCGGATGACGGGAGCGATATCTTCAGCGCGCGTGACGAGGTAGTTGTGCTTGGTCACCGGCAGAGTGATGCCAGTGATGTCGATTTCCTGGAAGGCGTCGGAGCCGAGAACCTTGCTTGAGACCTGTCCGGTGATGCAGAGCACGGGGATGGAGTCCATCATCGCTGTGGCCATGCCGGTGACCATGTTGGTGGCGCCGGGTCCGGAGGTGGCTATGGCGACGGCGACTCTGCCCGAGGCGCGGGCATAGCCGTCGGCCATGTGCACAGCTCCCTGCTCGTGGCGGACGAGGATATGGCGGATGGGGAATTTTCGCAGCGCGTCGTAGGCGGGCAGAATGGCGCCTCCGGGATAGCCGAAGACCTCGCGCACACCCTCGCCTTCGAGGGTGGCCCAGAGGATTTCGGATCCGGTTAAACGTGTGCCTTCAGATTTCGCTTCACTCATCTCTTTCTCCGTTAGTCCTCAGTTGTCAGTCTCCAGTTGCCAGTGACTTCGTTCTAGCCGGGGACTGAAGACTGTCAACTGGGAACTGCCTTAGTGGGTTACCGCGCCCTGTGATGCCGACGAAACGGTGTCGGTGTATTTGCGGAAGACTCCGCGGGCAAAGCGGGGGACGGGCTTCTGCCACGACTTGAGCCGCTCGGCCAGTTCCTTATCGGAGACTTCGACCGAGAGCTTGCGATTGGGGATGTCGAAGTGGATGATGTCGCCTTCGCGGACGGCAGCGATGGGACCGCCGACTGCTGCTTCGGGCGCGACATGGCCGGCCATGAGGCCGCGCGTGGCTCCGGAGAAGCGACCGTCGGTGAGGAGCGCCACCGTCTCACTCAATTCAGGAATGCCCGCGACCGCGGCCGTGACGGCGAGCATTTCGCGCATGCCGGGTCCACCTTTTGGACCTTCATAGCGGATGACGATCACGTCGTTGGGCTTGATCTGGCCGCCCTCGACGGCGTGGAAGGCGTCCTGCTCGGAGTCGAAGACCCGCGCCGGTCCGCGATGCTCAAGGCGCTTGTGTCCGGCGACCTTGATGACGCAGCCTTCGGGAGCGAGGTTGCCCTTGAGGATGACGAGCCCGCCGGAGGGCTTGATGGCATTGTCGAGGGCGTGGATCACTTTCTGGCCTGCGGTCTCGACGGCCTGAGCGGCTTCCTCGGCGAGGGTCTTGCCGGTAACGTTCCAGGCAGTGCCGTCGATCAGGCCGGCCTCGAGAAGGCGCTTTGCCAGCAGGCGGCTTCCGCCTGCGGCGTGGTAATCGGCGGCGACGTATTGCCCCCCGGGCTTGAGGTCGCAGAGCAGCGGCGTCTTCGAACTGATGCGGTCGAAGTCATCGATGGAGAGGGGGATGCCCATCTCGTTGGCGATGGCCAGGAAGTGAAGAACTGCATTTGTAGACCCGCCGGAGGCCGCGACGCTGGCGATAGCGTTCTCGATGGCCTGCGCGGTGATGATCTTACTCGGGAGCAACTCGTTCTTGGCGAGCTCGAGGACCATGCGGCCGGCTTCGCGGGCGGCGTCGAGCTTTTCGGGCAGGAACGCCGGCACGCCGGAGATGCCGATGGGAGAGATGCCGAGGAATTCGCAGGCCATGGCCATGGTGTTGGCGGTGAACTGGCCTCCGCATGCGCCCGCGCCCGGACAGGCTGCGGCTTCGACGGCCTCGAGGCCTGCATCGTCGAGCTTGCCGACGGCGTGCGAGCCAACCGCTTCGAAGACATCCTGGACAGTCAGATTCTTTCCGTTGAGATGGCCGGGCGCGATGGAGCCGCCGTAGAACATGAGCGAGGGGATATCGAGCCGCGCGAGCGCCATCACAGTGCCAGGCATGTTCTTGTCGCAGCCGGCGATGGCGATGAGGCCGTCGAAGAGATTCCCGCGCGCGACCAGTTCTACCGAGTCGGCGATGACTTCACGGCTGACTAGCGAAGCCTTCATGCCTTCGGTGCCCATGGTGATGCCGTCGGAGATGGTGATGGTGTTGAACTCCATCGGTGTGCCGCCGGCTTCGCGGATGCCCTGTTTCACCGCTTCGGCAATCTCGCGCAGGTGGAAGTTGCAGGGGCCGATCTCGGTCCACGTATTGGCGATGCCGATGATGGGTTTGTGCAGGTCTTCTTTCGTGAAGCCGACAGCGCGAAGCATGGCGCGCGCGGGAGCGCGATGCGCTCC
Organism: uncultured Acidobacteriaceae bacterium; assembly: GCA_963721995.1. Lineage (GTDB taxonomy): Bacteria > Acidobacteriota > Terriglobia > Terriglobales > Acidobacteriaceae > Silvibacterium. Next base: position 19,354 of record CAVRNK010000041.1, read on the forward strand.
TTCAGTCAGGGCAATGGAGTGCAGTTTGGGATTATGCGAGCCGTTCTTGCCGTTTGCGCTCATGCGTGAGGTGTCTCCTGAGGACGAGGCGCGACCCAGAAGGCCGCATCGTGCTGTTGTTCGAATTTGTCGAGCGCTCCCGAGTGGCGCAGGGTCAGGCCGATGTCGTCGAGACCTTCCAGCAGGCAGTAGCGGCGGAAGGGATCGATGGTGAAAGTTGCCGAGAAGCCGTGATCGTCGTGGATCAGGTGATCCTCGAGCGAGACGTTCAGGTGGTAGTTGTCGATGGTCGAGGCTCGCTCAAGCAGAAGCTCGACCTGATCGTCGGGTAGTGTTACCAGCAGGATGCCGTTCTTGCCGGCGTTCGAGTGAAAGATGTCGGCGAAGCTGGGGGCGATGACGACGCGGAAGCCGTGGTCGTTAAGAGCCCACGCAGCATGTTCACGAGAAGACCCGCAGCCGAAGTTTTTGCCCGTGACAAGGATCTCCGCGCCCTTGTGCTGCGGGCGATTGATCTCGAAGTCGGGATCCTGACGCCAGTCATGGAAGAGGAAGTCGCCGTAACCAGTGCGCTCGATCCGCTTCAGGAACTGCTTGGGGATGATCTGATCGGTATCGACGTTCGCGCGATTAAGCGGCATCACCTTCGATCTGTGTTTGCGAAACGGCTTCATTAGGCCAAAACCTCTTCCTTCTTAAATTCCCAGGTCCGGACGTCGGTGAAGTGTCCGGTGATCGCTGCTGCTGCGGCCATCATCGGGCTGACGAGATGGGTGCGGCCACCGCGTCCCTGGCGGCCTTCGAAGTTGCGGTTGCTGGTCGAAGCGCAGCGTTCGCCCGGTGCGAGAATGTCGGGGTTCATGCCCAGGCACATCGAGCAGCCGGGCTCACGCCACTCGAATCCCGCCTCGCGAAAGATGTGGTCGAGGCCTTCGCGCTCGGCCTGTGCTTTGACTTGCTGCGAACCGGGCACGACCATGGCACGAACTTGGGGATGAACGTGGTGGCCGATCACGACCTTTGCGGCGGAGCGGAGATCCTCGATGCGCGAATTGGTGCAGGAGCCGAGGAAGACGCGGTCGATGGCGATCTCTTCGATGGGCGTGCCGGCCTTGAGATCCATGTAGTCGAGAGCGCGCTCGAAGTGGCGGCGGTCGGCTTCAGACGCGGCGTTGGCAGGTGAGGGAACGGTATCGGTGATGGACACTACCATGCCCGGGCTGGTGCCCCAGGTCACGTAAGGAGTGAGCTCGATGGCAGGGATCTCGAGTTCGCGGTCGAACTTTGCGCCGGGATCGGAGACCAGTTTGCGCCACTCGGCGACCGCTTTGTCCCACTCTGCACCTTGCGGCGAAAACTTGCGGCCCTTGAGATAGGCGAAGGTAGTTTCCTCGGGAGCGATCATGCCGGCACGCGCTCCGGCCTCGATGCTCATGTTGCAGACCGTCATTCGGCCTTCCATGCTTAAGGAACGGATAGCAGAACCTGCGTATTCAACCACGTATCCGGTTGCGCCGTCGGTGCCGATACGTCCGATGATGCCGAGGACTACGTCTTTTGCGGTTACGCCGTCGGGCAGCTCGCCGTCGATGGTAATGCGAAAGGTCTTCGGCTTCGATTGCGGCAGGCACTGCGTGGCCATCACGTGCTCGACCTCGGATGTGCCAATTCCAAAAGCTAAGGCTCCGAAGGCTCCATGCGTGGAGGTGTGCGAGTCTCCACAGACGATGGTCATGCCGGGCTTGGTGAGGCCGAGTTCGGGGCCGATGACGTGGACGATGCCCTGGTTCGGCGACTCGACATCGTAGAGCTCGACGCCGAAGTCGGCGCAGTTCTTGCGGAGGGTATCGATCTGCCTGGCGGCAATGGCGTCTTCGATGATGAGGCGGTTGGCCGTGGTCGGGACATTGTGATCGACGGTGGCTACGGTGCGGTCGGGGCGGCGCAGGGGCCGGCCGGCAATGCGGAGGCCCTCAAATGCCTGCGGCGAGGTGACTTCGTGGACGAGGTGCAGGTCGATATAGAGGAGCGCGGGCTCATCGGCCGGCTCGGCTACCAGATGCGATTCCCAGACTTTTTCGAAAAGAGTTTTTGCTGCTGACATCTCTTTACTCCTGCTTCTCACAATCTCTTTGCGCCGAAGGCGCTATTGCCCGTGCGGCGAGCACCGCCGAAGGCGCCGTTGCCTGGACGGCTAGTCCTAGACCGCGTGCATGGCCTGACGGCAGTCGATGTTCTCATTCAGCGCCTGGTGGACATACTTACCCATCTCCTGCGTAGAGACGGTCATCTTCGATTCGCCACGCGCCAGATCCGCAGTGCGATAACCCTGTTCGAGTACTTTACGGACGGAGGTTTCGACGGCCTGCGCATCCTGCTCGAGTTTTGCCGAGTGCCGCAGCAGCATGGCCGCGGTGAGGATTGCGCCCAGCGGATTGGCAAGACCCTTGCCTGCAATATCAGGCGCTGAGCCGTGGACGGGCTCGTACAGATTCACCTGGCCGCCGATGGTCGCCGAAGGCAGCATGCCGAGTGAGCCGGTGATGACGGCCGCTTCGTCGGACAGGATGTCGCCGAAGAGATTTTCAGTCAGCACGACGTCGAAGTTGCGCGGCGTATTCATCAGGTGCATGGCGCAGGCGTCGACGTACTGGTGTTCGAGGCTGACATCGGGATATTGCGCGGCGATCTCGGTTACCGTCGCGCGCCAGAGCTGCGAGACTTCGAGGACGTTGGCCTTGTCGACCGAAGTGACTTTCTTGCGCCGGGCCGATGCAAGCTCGAAGGCAATCCGGGCTACGCGTATGACTTCGTCGCGGGTGTAGCGCATGGTGTTCCAGGCAGAGCCGGCCTCGCGATCCCAGGAGCGCGGCTCTCCAAAGTAGAGGCCGCCGAGCAGCTCGCGTACGAAGAGAATGTCAGCGCCGTTGACCACCTCGGCGCGGAGCGGAGAGTTCGAGGAAAGCGACGGCCATGCGAACGAAGGGCGGAGGTTGGCGAAGCCGCCGAGGGCCTGCCGCAACTGCAGCAGGCCAGCCTCGGGGCGGCGGTTTGGGGGAAGGGAATTGAATTCATTGCCCCCGACGGCGCCGAGCAGAACCGCATCGCTCTCAAGCGCGGTATCGAGTGTCGACTCGGGCAGCGGCGAGCCTTGCGCTTTGATGGCGGCGCCGCCGATCAGGGCATTCCTGAATTCGAAGTCGTATCCGCCGAGTTCGGCAACCGACTCCAGGATGCGCACCGCCTCGGCTGTGACCTCGGGGCCGATTCCGTCTCCGGCGACGACCAGTATCTTGAGCTTCATCATTGTCTCCCTGCCAGGAATGGCTGAATTCGCGATTGCCGAAGCCTCAGTTAAGCTTCGCCGCCGATTCTTCGCTGATCAGGTCTTCGTGCCGCTGGTGATGCGCCACCAGATTGATCAGATCCTGGTCGTAGATGGCCTTCTTGCGGTCAGCCAATTCGGTGAACGCGCGGTAAGCGACGTCGAGATCGGCGGGCGCGAGATCGTAACCGAGCTGAATCAGACGCGAGCGGAGCGCATGGCGTCCGGAGTGCTTGCCGAGCACAAGACGGTTGCTGGGAATGCCGAATGCCGACGGCGTCATGATCTCGTACGTGAGGGGATTTGAAAGCACTCCGTGCTGGTGAATGCCGGCTTCGTGGGCGAAGGCATTATCACCGACGACGGCTTTATTCGGCGTGGGAGCGAAGCTGATCATGTGTCCGAGCTGCTGACTGGCGGCATACATTTTCTTCAGGTTCAGGCCGGTTTGCATCGGATAACGGTCACCGCGGACATGCAGAGCAGCGGCGATCTCCTCGAGAGCGGCATTCC
>CAVRNK010000042.1:0-68284 GCA_963721995.1 uncultured Acidobacteriaceae bacterium
GGCGCAGCTTCTACTCGCTCTACCCGGACCCCGAGAGCCTCCAGCGCACGCTGGCGCTCCGAGACCGGGATCGTACAGAAGACAAGCACATCCTCCTGCGCTGTGCGCACCAGCTTCGAGTCCAGTCGCAGCCGCAGTGCCGAGTCCAGCACAACTCTGAGCAGCCTTCGCCTTCGCGGCCGCCCCGTCCTGTCGGTCAGCAGGGGATCATCGAGCAGCACCGTGTTGATGCCGGTAATCAACGCATCCGACGCGTGGCGCAGCTGCTGCACTGCGGCGCGTGAAGGCTCTCCGGTCAGAATCACCGGAGCGCCCGTAGGGGCTCTGCCCGGCGCCGGTGCAATGCGGCCATCGAGGGAAAGTCCAGCCTTGAGAGTTACAAAGGGCAGCCCGGTTCGGGCATGGCGCGCGAAGCCGTCGTTCAGCTGCCGTGCCCGCTGAGCCTCAACCCCCACTGCAACCGTGATTCCGGCAGCGCGCAGCCGCTCGATTCCTTGTCCATTCACCGCGGGATTCGGGTCCGTCGTCGCCACCACTACCCGCACCACGCCGGCTTCAATCAGCGCCTCGGTGCAGGGCCCGGTTCGTCCCGTGGTGCAACATGGCTCAAGCGTCACGTAGGCCGTTGCCCCGCGGGCCTCGCCGTCCACCATGCGCAGCGCTACGACCTCCGCATGATCACGCAGGTCGTATTCATGGAAACCCTGCCCGACCATCGCTTCGCCTTTAACCAGCACGCAGCCCACGGCAGGGTTGGGAGACGCCAGCCCAACCGAGCGTTGGGCCAGATCGAGCGCCTCGTTCATCCAGCGCTCGTCCTTTTGAATCTGGACGAGGTCGGTCTGGTTGGAAGTAGAGTTCGGTTCGGCCACAGACATACCTTTCAGCCTGTAATAAAAAAGTCTATTTATCCAACAGGGAATCCACGAATGCTCCACTGTCAAATGGCAGCAGGTCATCGATCTTTTCGCCGATGCCAACATAGCGCACCGGCAGCTTCAGTTCGCGAGCAATCGCCACCGCGATGCCTCCCTTGGCAGTGCCGTCCAGCTTGGTGAGCACAATCCCCGTCACTCCCGCTGATTCGGTAAACAGGCGTGCCTGCTGAAGTCCGTTCTGGCCGGTGGTCGCATCCATCACCAGCAACACTTCATGCGGAGCATCGGGAATGATCCGCTGGGTGGTGCGCCGCATCTTGTCCAGTTCGGCCATCAGATTGTTTTTTGTATGCAGCCGCCCGGCGGTATCCACAACCAGATAATCGTTCCCGCGCGCCTTCGCCGCCTGCAGTGCGTCAAAGAGCACCGCCGACGGATCGCCGCCCTGCCGGGACTTGATAATCTCCACACCGCTGCGCTCGCTCCACACCTCGAGCTGTTCAATGGCGGCAGCGCGAAAGGTATCCGCCGCGCACAGCAGCACCGTTTTGCCCTGACCTCTGAAATAGGCCGCAAGTTTTCCGCTGGTGGTGGTCTTTCCCGTGCCGTTCACGCCAACCAGGAGAATGACTTCAGGCGGAGACGCAACCCTGCGCGGCGAAGGCTGCTCTTCATCGAGAAGGCCCTTGAGCTGAGCCTTAAGCAAGTCCTTCAGTTCCGCCCCATCCCGAATCTGCTCTCGCTTCGCGCGTTCCCGGAGGGTCGAAACAATTTCGGCCGCAGTCGTCACTCCAATATCCGACGCAATCAGGCTCATTTCCAGCTCTTCAAGCGCCGGCTCGTCGACAGTCCGCGTCAGCGACAGCACGCCGTCGATGCGTTCCTCCAGGCTTTCGCGCGTGCGCGAAACCGCCTGTTTCATCCGGTCAAGGAAGCCTTTTTTCTTCGGCTCTTCCTCTTCCTTCAGGCTGCCGAACAGCGTTTGAATCATGACAGGATGGCCCTCAACATCTCTCTATCGAGTGTAGCAACTGGATCGCCCACGATTCGCCGATCGGATGTTCCCCCGATCGGATGATTCGCGATCAGACGATCTCCGAAAGCACGCGCTGTTGAGGAAATGACACAGCGGGACGTGGGCTTTTAACGACAATGCTTCCGCGCTTGACGAGCGCAATGAGTGCATTTACCGCCGAAACGTCGTAGCGTTTGCCGGCGAGGCGATGTAAAACCTCCAGGACATATTCCGGGTCCATAGCCGCCTGATACGGTCGCGCCGTGGTCATGGCATCGAAGCTGTCCGCGACGGCGATAATGCGCGCCATCATAGGGATCTCTTCGCCGCGCAGACCATAGGGATATCCCTGCCCGTCCAGCGACTCGTGATGTAACTCTATTCCCGGAATGAGATCGGCGACCCCTTCAATGGGGCGCAGAATCGACGCGCCCTTCACGGTATGCGCTTTCACAATCTCAAACTCTTCCGGTGTCAGCGGCGCTTCTTTCCTCACGATGGAGTCTTCGATTCCCACTGTGCCGATGTCATGCAGAAGAGCCGCCAGACGGATCCGCTCCACCTGAGCCGCATCGATGTCAAGCTCCCGGGCGATCTCCGCCGCATAGGCAGCCACCCGGTCTGAGTGTCCGCGCAGATAGCTTGTGCGCTCGTCTACCGCCTTCGCGATCATGCGAATCAGATCGGTGAGCGTGGCATAGTTCTGGCTGGATTCAACCTGCTTGTCCAGGTAGGAGTCCTCAAGACTCCGCAGCGCCGCCTGCCATTCCATCGCAGGTTCCTCGTAAAGAGTCCCGCGCAATTGTGCGGCTTGATCTTCAGCCTTCTGCAGCGATTTCGACGCGATGGTCGTTGCAAAGCTGTGGCTCAGTTCAGCAATCTTTCGTCCTGCCAGCAGGCTGAGTATGGCCCAGAACAGAAAAATGGCGCACATCACTGCCAGAACGCCCCACCCCAGACGGGTCGACACGTAGAGAAGCAGCAGGCTGACGACGGACGCACCGCTCAACGAAAAAAAGACGCGCCAGAAAATGCGCCAGCGAATTGAGGCGGTGCGTTTCATGAAGTAAATAGACTGCGGTGAGATGAGATCTCCCAAGGTCAGTCTAACCGTGATGAAAAGCGGTTGCCTCTCACACGAAAGTCGTAGCTTTCACTTGTCACAAACTCTCGTTCACTCATCCCGCCCTGGCCGGCTCATCAGCTCCTGCATGGCCTGCCGCGGATGCTTGCCGCCATGCAGAATTGCCTCGACCTGTTCGGTAATCGGCATCTCCACTTCGTGCCGCATTGCCAGCCCCAACACGGCCGAGGTCGTTCGTACTCCCTCAGCCACCTTGCCGCGCAGATCGGCAATAACCTCGTCGAGAGGCCGGCCCTTTCCCAGTTCCATCCCCACCCAGCGATTGCGCGAAAGCGCCCCGGTGCAGGTCAGCACCAGGTCCCCCAGTCCGGAAAGACCCGCCATCGTCTCACGCCGACCTCCGCAAGCCACGGCCAGCCGGGTCACTTCCGCCACCCCGCGCGTAATCAGTGCCGCCGTGCTGTTGGAACCAAGTCCGAGTCCGGCAACAATCCCTGCCGCAATCGCGATCACGTTCTTGAGCGCGCCGCCCAGTTCCACGCCCACCACGTCATCATTGGTATACAGCCGCAGGCTCGCGCTGCTGAACTCCCTCTGTACCTGCGCCGCCAACCTGGCGTCATTTGACGCAATCGTCACCGCCGTCGGCGCTCCCGAAGCCACCTCCTGCGCAAACGACGGCCCGCTGAGCACTCCGTAGCTCAGCCCGAGGTTGTAAGGACGCAGTACGTCACCAATCACCTCGCTGATGCGCAGATACGTCTGGTCTTCGATGCCCTTGGTCGCGCCCACCAGCAACTGTCCGGGCCGGAGATGCGGCGCGAATCGCTCGTACGAAGCCCGCACGTGATGCGACGGCATGACGCTGACCACAATCTCTGCCGGTGTCAGCGCCTCGCTCGCGTCACTCGTAATGGCAATCTCACTTGGCAGGCGAAAGCCGGGCAGGAACGCTGTATTTTCGCCCGCTGCCCGAATGTCTTCAGCCACTCCCAGCGAATGCGTCCACAGGGTGATCTCGTGGCCACCGCGGCGCGCAAGGCTCAGCGCAATGGCGGTGCCCCAGGCTCCGCCGCCCATCACGGCGATTCGGCTCATGCCGCAGCTTTCGCCTTGCCAAAGCGGTACTCGGTCCCGTGCAGCAGTCGCCCCATGTTCTGGTGGTGCTTGGCAATCACAATCGCCGGGATCAGAAAAATTACCGCCGTCAGCCATACGCCATATGTCGCATGGCGCAGCAGCAGGGCAAAGACCGGAAACGCCGCCGCCGCCAGGATCGACGCAAGCGAGACATACCGCGACAGTGCGAACACCACAACGAAGACTCCCAGCGAAGCCAGCGCCGCCCAGGGTGCCAGCGCGACGAACACGCCGAATGCCGTCGCCACTCCCTTGCCGCCCTTGAATCCCAGCCAGACCGTGTACATATGGCCGAGGATCACGCACATCGCCGCTACCGCCGCAATATTCCCGCGCGGCGCCGGAGCCAGCCCCGGCAGCAGCCCGATCTGGACTGCCAGCAGAGCCGCCGCATAGCCCTTGCACGCATCAAGAAGAAATGTCAGAGCGCCCAGCCCCTTCGCTCCCGACCGCACCACGTTGGTTGCGCCAATATTGCCGCTGCCCTTCGAGCGAATGTCCTCCTTGCGAAACAACCAGACAAGGAGAAATCCGAAGGGAATCGAGCCCAGCAGATAGGCCACCAGGGCGACCAATAGATATGTAACAAGCGGCATTGCGCCTATGAGTTTAACAGTCTTACATCAGCCGTCGCCGGACCATGTCCAGCGCGGTCTGGCTCGCATATTGACGAATGCGCTCGCGGTCGCCGTGGAGCCGCCGCTCGATCACCTCAGTGTTCTTGCCGTCACTCACGCTGAGATACACCAGCCCCACCGGCTTCTCCTCGGTCCCGCCCGAAGGCCCGGCAATCCCCGTCACTCCCAGCCCGAAGGTCGAATCGCACCGCTCGCGGATACCCTCCGCCAGCGCCGCCGCCACCTCACGGCTCACCGCGCCGTGTCTCGCGATCAGCTCCGGAGCCACACCCGCAAACTCCGTCTTCAGTTCATTGCTGTACACCACAGCCCCGCCCATGAACGACCGCGAACTCCCGCTGATCCTCGTCAGCCGCTCCGCCACCAGGCCTCCCGTACAGCTCTCCGCCACCGACAGCGTCGCGCCCCGCATCTCGAGATAGAACAGCACGATCTGCTCCAGCGTCTCTCCCTGCGACGAATAGATCAGGTCTTCGAGCTCTTCCTCGATCTTCTCGGCAAGCGCATCCACACGCGCCTGCGCCAGCTCCAGGATTGGCTTGCTGCACAGCAGGTTCAGCTGGATATCCCCCAGGTGCGCCAGGATCGTCGTCTCCACATCCGTGAACTGGCGTGTAGATCGGCGCGATGCGCGCGTCCGCCGCCGATTCGCCGATCAGCGCCGCCTTCAGCACCCGCGTTGCGATGAACCGTTGCGGCAGCGCCTCTCGCAGCCGTGGCACGCATTCCTCGTCGAACATCGGCTTCAACTCCGACGGAGGACCCGGCAGCAGCATTACCAGCTTGCGATGCTTGCCATACACAACGTCCAGCCACTGCCCCGGTGCCGATCCCCGCGGATTCTTCAGGATCACTGCGCCATCGAGCACATCTGCCTGTTTCTCGTTGTTCCGGGTTATCGTCCAGCGCAACGCCGCCGCCCGCGCATAAAGCTGGGCAATCAGCTCGGGATCTCGCTTGAGACCGATCTGCATCGCCTCAGCCACAGCTTCGCGCGTCAGGTCGTCCTCGGTTGGCCCGAGTCCGCCCATAATCACGACGACATCCGTTCGCGCCAGCGCATTTCGTATCGCGTCCGCCAGATGCTTCAGCCGGTCGCCGACGATCGTCTTGAACGCGACGTTGACGCCCAGCTGGTTCAGCCGCTCAGTTACGTATAGGGAATTAGTGTCCTGCCGCCACGGCGTCAGCAACTCCGAGCCAATAGCGATGATCTCCGAGTTCATCGAACCCCGACAGTATCCAAAGGCGCGGCCTCGACAATCGACCGCCAGCCCGAAATTGAAATGGAATACCTGGCGTGGCGCATCAGAAAGTGCGCCACCCCTCAATTCCCAACGCTACATGATAAACGGAGCTATTGGGTGAAGGATGCTGATTCAAAGTCGCTACCAGGGCATTACCACCGGGTATAAATGTGAAGCCGACGATGCTCGACCCGGCGATCACCAGTTGCGCTTCGCCCGCCTGCGAAATGCGCACCACGCCTCGCCTGCCGCCGAGCGATGCGGCGACATACACGCTGCCCGCGATATCCACGGCCAATCCCTGCGGCCTGCCCAGCCCGCGGTAGAAAACGGTCGTCGCGCCGTCGCGGTCGATCGCATAGACATTGTCAAAACTCGACGTCGTCGGTCCCGATACATAGAGCGTGTTGTCGATTCCGAACGCCAGGTGATAAGCCGAGACACTCGGCTCGAGCGTGGCAAAAACAAAGATCTGCCGGTCGGGCGCTATCTTGAAGATCGTTCCGCTGCGATCACCCACATAAAGGTTGTGCTCGGTGTCGAAAGCCAGGCCGGTTGCTACTCCCATTCCCTCGGCGTAAACCGAGGCCGCGCCGGCCGGCGTCACTCGATAGACGGTCCCTTCGTGGCGCGACGAGACGTAAACATTGCCCTCTTCATCCGTCGCCAGCCCCGTGGCATTCATAATGCCGCTCACAAACGGATGCATCTCGCCATCGCGCTCCACCCGGTAAACCGATACCTCAGTCTCCTGGCCGCGCGCTCCGGAAAACGTCACATAGATGTTGCCGTCAGGGTCGACCGCTGGATTCGCGACAATGTGCACCTCGTTCGCAATCTTGCTCCCCACCTTGAGCTCGACGGCGTTGCTCTGTGCGCCGTTGCGCAGGATGCGCAGCTTTCCCGTCTCCGCTTCCTCGGGAACGCGCAGCACCATGCGTTTGCCGCGGCTCATCACCACGGGAGCGGCCAGGTCGCCCACCATGGCCACCGGCCTGCGATACGCGACAGGGCCGAGGTTCGATCCCAGCACTTCGACTTCGCCGCCAGGCAGAGCAGCATTCGGTTGTAGCTCCTCAATGCGCGGCGCGTGACTTGCTTCAGATTTGATCAGGGGTGCCATACTCGCTACCACTAATTCTAGACCGTGTTGATCACCACCACAGATGCACGATCAGACCAGCCACCAGAGCATACATGCCGGCGGCTACATCGTCCATCATGATGCCCAGCCCTCCATGCAGCCTTTCCAGCTGTCGCGCCGGCCAGGGCTTCACAATATCGAACAAACGAAACAGCGCAAAAGCCAGCAAAGCATGCCGGATCTCCACCGGGCACGCCATCAACGCGATCCATTGCCCCGCCACTTCGTCGATCACTACCTGTCCGGGGTCTTCGCGCCCGCTCTCGCGCTCCACGATGGAGCCCGCCGGTATGCCGATCAGAGTCGCCGCAACCGCCGCAACTCCGGTCGCGATGGCAAGACCTATTATGTTCAGATGCGCCGCGCGCGCCGCGAAGAACCAGAGGGCCGCTGCAGCCAGTGAGGCCCATGTTCCCGGCCCAGGTCCGATCAGGCCGATCCCGAAGAATGTCCCCGCCGTCCAGGCCCAGAGTGTTCTTTTTCCGGGCTCAGTCGTCATCGTCCTGGTGGCGCTCGCTTCCCGGATTCAGCCCTTCAAGCACCTCGGGATCGAGTATCGGCGAGGAGATCCGGTAGCCCCCGCTCGCCCACTTGCCCAGATCGATCAACCGGCAGCGGTCGCTGCAGAAGGGGAAGAACTCATCCTCGGCCGTTACCACCGTCCTGCAGGTCGGACACCTCAACACAACCTGTTGCTTGTTCACGTCTACTCTCCGGCCGCCGAAATCACCCGCGCCACCACATCGTAGTCGTGCGCCTCGGTGATTTCGCAGCGATAAAAGCGCCCCGCGTGCAGCTCATCGAAGGGCCCGAAATCGTTGATATAGACCTTGCCGTCAATCTCCGGCGCGTGAAACTCCGACCGGCCCTCCCACAGCAGCGCCGTCTCCTCCGATTCGCCTTCCACCAGCACATCCAGTTCGCGCCCAGCCCAGGTCGCTTTTCTCGCGCGGCTGATGCGCTGCTGAATCTTCATCAGCTCCCGCTTGCGCCGTTCAATCGTCCGTGCGGGAACCTTCCCCTCAAGTCCGTACGCGCCGGAGCCATCCTCATCCGAGTAGCCGAAAACCCCCAGCCAGTCGAACTTCGCCTCGCGCACAAAATCGCAGAGCGTCTCGAAGTCCTCTTCCGTCTCACCCGGAAATCCCACGATGAAAGACGTCCGCAACGCAATTCCCGGAACCGCGGCCCTGACCTTCTCCATCGTCTTCAGGAAAATATCCGCGTTCGCGCCGCGCTTCATGCTCTTCAGCACCGGACCCGATGCATGCTGCAGCGGCACATCGAGGTACTTCGCGATGTTCGGATGTTTCGCGATCGTCTCCAGCAGCCGGCCCGTGATCTTGTTGGGATACGCATACAGGAACCGCAGCCACTTGAGGTTCGGAATCTCCGCCAGCCGGTCCAGCAATTGCGCCAGCCCGTCTTTCAGTCCCAGATCCTCGCCATAGCAGGTCGTGTCCTGCCCGATCAGCGTGATCTCGCGCACGCCCTGCGCGACCAGGCTTTCCGCCTCTGCAATCACCGACTCAAATCGCCGCGAACGGAACTTGCCGCGCAGGTTCGGAATCACGCAGAAGCTGCACGGATGATCGCAACCTTCCGCGATCTTGATGTACGCCGAAGCCTTCTTCGTCGCCAGCAGCCGAGGCGTGGTGTGATCGTAGAGATACTGCGGCAAATGCGCCTCGGCACCATCCCACGCTGTCCGGGCAAACCGCCCCTGCGACTCGCGCAGATCGCCCTCAGCCCGCGCGCTGAGCCCTGTGCCCTGAGCCCTGTGCCCTGTATTCAAAATACGAAACGGCGAATCAGCAATCGGTTCCGCCGGAGCATCCAGCCCCGCCGCAGCCAGGATCTCTTCCAATTCGCCCGTGCCCACAACAGCGTCGACTTCAGGAATATTCTTCCGGATCTCGTCCCGATAGCGCTCTACCAGGCAACCGGCCACAATCAGCCGCCGCGCCCGGCCATTCGTCTTGTGCTGCGCCATCTCGAGGATCGTATCGACGGACTCCTGCTTGGCCGCGTCAATGAACGAGCAGGTGTTGACGACGAGAATCTCGGCCGCCTCCACGTCGGACGTCATCTCCGCGCCGGCGCGGTCCAGCAGACCCATCATGACCTCGCTGTCGACGAGGTTCTTGGGGCAGCCCAGCGAGACAAACCCGATCTTCGGACGCGGCAGGGGCCGCCCCGTCAGGTTTTCGAAATTTTGGGAATCGACGGCGCTCAAAGCGGTCTCGTCGAGAAGAGTCTCAGTCACCTATCTATTTTACCGGAGAAGCCCGCAAACGCCCTCGATTCCGGCATCCCGCTGCCTGATTACTCGGCTCGAAGCGCTTCGACGGGATCGACGGCAGCGGTGCGGCGCGCTGGCAGATAGCTTGCCAGTGCCGCGGCAGCAACCAGCACAGCCGGCACGGCTAGGAACGTGACCGGATCGAGCGGGCTGATGCCAAACAATAGCGTTCGCATAAGGCGCATGAGTGCGGCTGCCGCGCCGAGGCCAACAGCAGTGCCAACGCCGGTAAGCAACAACGCTGAGCGAACGAACATCCACGCCAGTTCGCTCTTCTTCGCTCCCAGCGCCATGCGGATTCCGATCTCGCGTCTGCGCTGCGAGACGGCATACGAGATCACACCGTAAATGCCGAGGATGCCGAGAGCCAGCGCCATCGTTCCGGCAATGGCCAGCATGACCAGCGTGAACGACGTCCGCGCCATAGAGTCGCTGTAGATCTCCTGCATGGTGCTCACGTCGGCCACCGGCAGATTCGCATTCACCGACCAGACGGCCTGCTGCATTTCATTGATGAGGGCTGGCGTTCCGGCGCGAGGCGTGCGCAGCGCGAAGTAGACAGCGCGCCTTGCATCGAAAGACCCCGGAGCATAAATTTCGTGCATCATCGACGGCCAGTAGACGGTTGCGGGCGACACCTGATCCACGCCATTCTCGCGCACGTCCTGCACCACCCCGACCACCTCATGCCAGGGCATGGATGGCCACTCTGTGAAGCGCTTGCCGATCGCCGCCTGCGGCGATCCCCACAGCTCGCGGGCAAGGCCCTCGGATAAAATTCCGACCGGCCTCAGACCATAGATCTCTGCCCAGGTGAAGTCGCGCCCGGCGATGAACCGGGTGCCGGCGGTGCGGAAGTATCCGGGCGAGACGTAATTGAAGAGCCGCAAGGGATTATTTCCCTTTTCGTAGCTCTTGCCTTTGATGGTAATCCCATTCCAGTTCGGTTCGACTCCGCTCATGGGAACGGCAGCTGCAAAGCCTGCAGAGGAAACACCTGGAATCGCGGCGAGTTTGTCCTGAATGTCGTTCTGAATGCGCAGGACCATCTGCGGATCGCGAACCAGGGTCTCCGGAATCGAAATACTCATCACCTGCAGCGATGCGGGATCGGAGAAGCCCGGATCGACGTTGCGCATCGCATTGAAGGTACGGATCATCAGCACGGCGCTGATGAGCAGCACCAGCGCCATGGCCACCTGGGCGACGACCAGCAGGTTGCGTCCGCGCTGCCGGTCGCGGCTCACGCTGGCCGTTCGCATTGCACCCAGCAGCGGCAGGGCATCCCGCGAAGGAGCGTAACGCAGCACCGGAATAGAGCCGAACAGCAGCCCGGAGAGCACCGACAGGATCAGGGTGAAAGCAAGCGATCGGCCGTCGAGCGAGATCTCGCTCAGACGCGGCAGATTCTCCGGCCCAATGGCCGTCAACAGGCGCAGTCCCGCATACGCAACTCCAACGCCGACTGCGCCGCCCAGCAGGCCAAGCGTCACGCTCTCCAGCAGCAGCTCGCGGGCAATCCGCCATCTGCCGGCGCCAAGCGCAGAGCGCACCGCAAGCTCCTGCTGCCGGCCATCGGCACGGACCAGCAGCAGATTGGCCACGTTGGTGCACGCGATCAGCATCACCACGCCGATCGTTGCCATGACCACCCAAAGCACTGTATGGATGCTGCCCACCACGGTCTCTTTCAACGGCTGCAGCGCCGGCGTGATCTTCCAGTTCAGGTACCAGTGCGAATCCCATTTCGAACCGTTCGTCCATGAGTCCATCCATACGTTGAGCAGGCGCGCCACATCGGCATTCGCCTCGGGGATGGTCACTCCCGGCCGCAGCCGCCCGATGCCGCGATAAGAAAAGCCGGCCAGGATCTCCTTTACCGGATCGAGAGCGGTCGGAACCAGCAGATCGAAGTCGTAATTCACGACCCTGAATCCGCGCGGCATCACCCCGGCAATCACGCGCGGCTGGGAATCGACGCTGATGGTGCGTCCTACCACGCCAGGATCGCCCCCGAAGCGCCGCTGCCAATAGCCAGAGCTCAACATCACACGCCCCAGGCCGCGCGGGTCCTGGTCGGCTGCCGTCAGCCATTGGCCTTGAAGGGCAGGAACATTCAGCGTCTCAAGAACGCCGTCGGAAATCTGCGCGGTGTTTACCTGCTCCGGCTGGGCGAGGCCTGTGATGCTTGCCGTCGCCGGCATCCACACGCCTAGCGATTGGAAGGTACGGTTATGCGCGGCAAAGGTGAGATACATCGAGGCCGAAAGGCGAAGCTCACTGCGAAACTCAGCCAGCCCGGATGCGCCCGGCGCGTTGAGGTGCAGCGAAACCAGCCGTTGCGGCTCCGGATAGGGCAGCGGCCGCAGCAGCACGCTGTTGAGCACGCTGAAGACCGCCGTATTCGCTCCGATGCCGATAGCCAGCGTGAGCACCACGGTGATCGCGAACCCCGGCGAGCGCCCCAGCCGGCGGCACACATGCTTCAGATCCACCAGCAGCGATTCGAGTCTCTGCCACTGCCACACCTCGCGGCTCCGCTCCTGGAGGAGTGTCACATTGCCGAAATCCCGGCGCGCTGCTCGTTCGGCCTCATCGCGCGCCATGCCCGCTTCCATTAATTCGTCCACCCGCTCTTCGATGTGCTCCTGAATCGAAACGGAGATGTCGTCGTAGCGGCGACGACGGAAGAACAGTTGCCTGAGCCATCTCATGAGACCATCTCCTCTGGTTCATATCTGCAGAAGCAAGCAGGCTTCACTCGTCTCTGAGCAATCGTGCTGGATCGATTGCCATAGCGTGTCGTGCCGGAATCCATGTCGCTGCGAGACCGAGTACTGTCATGGTCACAATCGCGCCGCAGAGCACCAAAGGATCGCCCGGCGTGGCTTCATATACGACCTGCGCGAGCAAGCGGCTGGCGAGCACTCCCGATATCAGGCCCGTTGCCGAGCCCAAAAACAGCAGGACCAGGGGCCGGCCCAGAGCCGCGCGTATCAGTTGCACCCGCGCTGCCCCCAGCGCCACTCGGATGCCGAGTTCCTTCATGCGCCTTGAGACGCTGTAGGCCGCCATACCGAAGATCCCGGTGATAGCCAGCATCGCCGCCAGCACTCCCATGATGCCCAGCGCGACAGTCGCCGCTCGCGCCGGGAACAAAGCAAGATCGAGTGCATCCCGCCAGCTGCGTACAACAAAGGGAAGCCCGGGGTTGATGTCGGTGACAATCCGATTGAGTGAGGCCGTCATTTCCGCGGGCTGCAAGCCTGACCGCACCACTAGCACCGTGTCATTGCTATTCCTTTCCTGTGCCAGGGGAAAGAACATTGCGGGCTGTGGCTCTTCGGTCAGCGACTGGTATTTTCCATCCTCGACCACTCCCACAATTTCCTTTGGATGGGTGGCCCGGAATAACAAAAAGTGTCGGCCCACTGCCGGGGCATTTCCAAACAGCATGTGGGCAAAGGTTGCATTCACGATTGCAACCTCGGGAGATTTGGCATCATCGTGCCAAGTGAATTCCCGGCCGGAAAGCAATCGAGTGCCGGCCGCCTTCAGATATCCGGGAGAAATTGAGAAATTGTGCGCGCCGGCGATCTCCTTCCTGAAATCGGTGGTGCCTTCGGGAAAAAATCCCTCCGAGCCGCAACAGCCGTTGCCCAGCAGAACCCGGTCGATGATTCCGACGGAAGACACGCCGGGAAGACTGGCGGCTTCGTCCAGCATGCGCCTTTGAACAGGCAGCCCTTGGTCGTCGTGGTATCCCGCCATATTCAGCTGGGTCACCGCAAGCATCACCCCCTCCGGTTGAAAACCCAAGGGCGCGCGCAGAGAGCGCTGCAAACCGCGGAGAGCTACCAGCGAAGCTGTAACCAGCAGGGTGCACAACGCAATTTGGACACCGAGCAAAACATCCCGTGCTGCGAACCTCCGGAATCCTGTTCTTGCCCCGGCACCGCTCTTCATCGCCTGCGCCGCGTCAGAGCGCAGGATCTGCCGTGCAGGCAGCAGTCCGAACAATATGCCGCTCAACAGAGACAGGAGAAATGCAAGTCCATAGACCTTTGCATCCGGAAGGACAACCGCATGCAGGGGAAAATCGGCAAAGGGCCACCAGCGGCTCAGCATTTGCAGCAGGACGGTCGCAAGAAATGTTCCTGCCGCTCCGCCAGCCAATGAAATCACAACCGCTTCCATCAGCAGACCCCGCAGGACAACCCAGCGGCTGGAACCGATGGCCAGCCGAATCGCCAGCTCGCGGCTTCGATCCGAGGCGCGCGCAGCAAAAATGCTGCCCAGATTGGTGCAGGCTGCCAGCAATACGAGCGACGCCAGGGTCATGATCCCGACCATGAAGCCGCGAATCGGACCGCCCCACCTGTCACCCATCAATCCCGGCTTCACCAGGCGGGGGTCGAGGCCGTCATCCTCAACCGGGTACTGCCTGACTAATTGTTTCGCGATCGCACTCAGGTCTTCCGTAGCCTGTTGAGGCGTCACACCGGGCTTCAGACGCGCCAGTATCCACGGATTATGCATCGCGCGATTCGTCAGGTAAGCGGGCCCGTACCCAACCTCCGAGGCTTCGATGATCGGAATCCAAAAATCAGGCCAATAGATAATCTCCGTGCCATGAAACTGCTCTGAAGCAATTCCAATGACCGTGAACGGATGGCTGTTCAGATCAACTGTTTTGCCGATGATGTCTGAATCGGCATGAAAGAACTTATGCCAGAAGTCGTGGCTCAGTACGATGTAAGGGGCCGAGCCCGGTCCGTTTTCATCGGCCGCGTAAAAAAATCGGCCGACTGCGGGCTGGATACCGAGCACATCGAAGTAATTGGAGGAAACGAGATAACCGGATGTCTTGGTTGTCGCGTTGCCTGTGCTGATCGCTGCTCTGGTCGTGTCATAGGCGATCATTCCGCTGAAAGTGCGGTTGCGGTCACGATAGTCAAGGTAGTCCGGATAGGACTGGTAAAGGCTGACGCTGTTCCTTCGTCCGACGTTGTAGAGACGCTGCGGCTCGGAAACATTCAGCGGGCGCAGAAGAAGCGCATTCAGCACGCTGAAGACGATGACATTGGCTCCAATACCCAGCGCCAGTGTCATGATCGCCGTAACAGAAAAGCCGGGATGCTTGATCAACCGCCGTAACGCATATTTCAGATCTGCGCGAAGGGAGTCGAGCGTCGACCACTGCCACATCTTCACGGCTGCGCTCTCGGAGGAGTGTCACATTGCCGAAATCCCGGCGCGCTGCTCGTTCGGCCTGATCGCGCGACATGCCCGCTTCCATCAATTCGTCGACCCGCTCTTCGATGTGCTCCTGAATCGAAACGGAGATGTCGTCGTAGCGGCGCTTACTAAGAGACTGGGCGAACAAATGATGGAACCATGACAAGCGACACCTCCTACGCCCTGGCGGCGGCAAGCACCCGGCTGAAACCTGTAAACATCCTCTCGAAGCTGACGACCTCTTTTTCGAGGTGACGAATGCCCGCAGCGGTGAGGCGATAAATCCGCGTTGGTCGACCCTTGGCCGAGGTCCCGGTCTCAGCTTCCAGCCAGCCTTCTTTGAGCATTCGCTGCAGCGCCGGATAGAGCGAGCCTTCTTCTACCGGGAGCAGGTCGTCAGAAACTTGCCTGATGTGCTTCACCAGCGCATAGCCATGCATGGGCTTCAGCCGCAGCGATTGGAGGATCATGATCTCCAGCGCCCCGGGGAAAAGGTCGCGATGTTCGGGGTTTTTCGCCATACGGAATTATATGACATAAATACCTATTGTTAAAATAGGTATGTCGGAGATATATGGCACACTGGGTATCGCGATCTGGAATACCTGGCTGGCCATTTCACCAGAACAGCTACAATAGAAGTAGAGATGAAAAAGAGAAGTAGAGATGAAAAAGGCTCGGCTTGCTACGCATGCCGAGCCTTTTTCAATTTGGGAAGCTGTCCTCTAAAAGCTGCTTCTAAGTCATTTAATATCTATGAAGTAGGAGTAAGTCATTTAATATCTATGAAGTACAACATGACCCATCCCTTAACCTCAGTGAAATCAATGAAGTACGGAAGTGATGGGGGAGGGGGGAGGGGTGGGTGCGAGTTCTAAATCGGGAACCGGACCAATCCGACGCGGCGGTGCTATCATTACCTATGTGCCGGGTCCTACGCGGCGCAATCCCGCCAACCCCGCCAGGTCCGGAAGGAAGCAACGGTAACGGGCTAGTGCGTGCGCAGTAGGTTCCCCGGTACATGATTCCCCCCTGCCGACCCCGTTAATCCACCCTTCCCTGAGCATAAATAGACATCCTTCCCGCAGTCAGCGAGAATGGCTCTTTTGAACCCATCTTCCCTGGAGAAACAGATTGACCCTCGCCGTGCGTCCGCATGCTTCACGACGCGCTAAGATCAGCGCCCTCGGAACCTACGTTCCGCCCCGTCTGCTTACCAACAAAGACCTCGAGAAGATGGTCGACACCTCCGACGAGTGGATCTACAGCCGCGTAGGCATCCGCGAGCGGCACATCGTCGAGAATGGCATGGCGACAAGCGACATGGCGGTCGAAGCCGCGAAGCGCTGCCTCGCCGAACGCGGCATTCCGGCTACCGACGTGGAGGTTATCATCGTAGCCACCGTCACACCTGACATGCTCTTCCCGGCAACAGCCTGCCTGGTTCAGGACAAGCTCGGCGCACAGGGCACCTGGGGATTCGATCTCTCCGCCGCCTGCTCCGGCTTCGTCTACGCCCTGCAGATGGGGGCCAAGCTCGTCGAGAGTGGCGCCCAATCGAAGGTACTGGTGATCGGCGCTGACACCATGTCCTCCATCATCGACTACACCGACCGCTCGACCTGCGTCCTCTTCGGAGACGGCGCCGGCGCGGTACTGGTCGAACCCGCCGAAGAAGGCGAGGTCGGCATGATCGACTTCGTCCACGAGATCGACGGCTCCGGCGGACCGGCCCTGAACATGCCCGGGGGCGGCAGCCTCCACCCCTCCACCGCCGACACCGTCCGCAACAAGATGCACTACGTTCACCAGGATGGTCAGACGGTCTACAGATTCGCAGTGCGCAAGATGGTGGAAGCTTCAGAAAAGGTGCTGAACCGCAGCGGAGTAAAAGTCGAAGAGCTTGCCGCCTTTATTCCGCACCAGGCCAACAAGCGGATCATCACCTCCAGCGCTGAACGGTTAGGATTGCCGCTCGACCGCGTCGTTATCAACATCGATCGCTACGGCAACACCACCGCTGGAACCATCCCTCTCGCCATGGACACCGCGCGGCAGGAGAACCGTGTTCACAAGGGTGATTTGGTACTGGTCGCCAGTGTGGGAGCGGGTTTCACCGTCGGGGCATGCCTGCTGCGCTGGGAGATAGATTAGCTGGTAGTACGTGCCGGGGCTGCGGCTCCCGACCGCCGCTGGTCATATCGATATTTCCAAACGCCGAAAATCACTGCGGCGATCAGCAGGCCAATGAAAGACCAGATCACCACCACCGACCACCCGGCCAGATACTGCGCCCAGGCGCGGATCACTCCACGTCCGTAAGTAACGCCGAGCCAGACGACCAGGGAATAGCGTGCCGACCGCGCGATCCCGAAGCCGATCAGGAATCGGTTGCGCGAAACCCCCAGCGCTCCGGCCGACAGCAGAAATGGCAGAAGGGGAATCGGTGGCGGCATGATGGCAGCCAGCGAGACGGTGAGCATTCCGTTGCGCTTCATCCAGCGGGTAATCGGGGTGAGAAATCGCTTCGGTACATACCGTTGCAGCATGGCTTCGCCGCCTTTACTGCCGGCGCTCCATGTCAGGTAGCCGCCGATGAGGCTCCCGGAAATCGCCGCCCCCGCCAAAAGCCACGGATTCCCCTGATTCGCCGCCAGCAGAAGCATCAGAAGGTCGGTGCTTCCCGGAACAGGCAGAGGGATGATTGACGCATCAAGCAGCGAGACCGCGAAGACGCCGACGGCTCCCAGATGGATCAGCCAGTGCGGCATCAAACGTCGGCGGCTGGCGTGCTGGAACGCGAAGGTCACGGACTCTTTGACGCGGAATGTCTCTTTGAAGTCGCCCTTCTATTTCTCTTACTCACAGGAAACGCAGAGTAGGAACCACCGGCAGAACGCCACACTCGAGCGCATATCGATAGAAGAGATTCAAGCCGTCGAGGCACACGTCGTCAAGGAAGTAGTGGATGTTCTCATACAGATAGGTCTTGATGGTAACGGGAGGAACAGCAATGCGCGGCGACCATTCCTCGACAATCTGGGCGATATGGTCGAGGCCGCCATCGCGTGAGCGTTCGAAGTCCTCGATAAGCTGCTCCGGAGAGAATCCTGCACGCCGCAACGCATCTTCACGTACCGTCCAGAATGCCGAGACCCAGGCAGTATTCGTCCAGGCGCGCCATTCATGCGCCAGGTCGAGATACAAAAGCGGTTCACCGGTGCGTTGTTCGCGGGGCTCGCGATCTTCTAGTGCCAGCAGGGCGGGATCGCCGATCAGTAATGCGGCGTCGGCGACGTTGAGCATTGCGTCGAGATCGGCGGACATGGGAAGGAATTGAGGGTTGGTGTTCCACAGTTTGTGGAACAGGATCTTGGTATAGGTTGCCGACGTAATCGACGCAGTATCCAGGGCAACACTCCGGACTCCGCTCAGTCCGTCGCGGTGGCGCACAATGAGCAGAATGGAACGAACCTTGTCGAGCGAGGCGATAGCGCAGCGGGGAACAATCAGGGTGTCAGGCAGTGACGGATATGCGGCAACGGGGACCAGACCGATGTCCGCGGTGCCATCGCGCAGATGCTGCGCGCATTCAGATGGGGTTGAAGAAATGATTGAATAGCGGCGGGCGAGTTCAGTTGCGCGCGGTTCGTGTTCGAAATCCCACATCAGCGGGGCGGGATTTAGAAAGTTGATGGCAGCAATAACGAGCTTTTCCGAAGCAAGACTCACCTCCCAGTGTAGCAACGATGGACGCCTGCCTTCAGTAACGTTGGACGCGATCCTTTGTCTTGACTTGCCTTGAGCGCACCGCTAATCTCCGAGCAAATCTTCTTTCAATCCAATCAGCAGCAAATAAGGACGGCGAATTCCGTCCACAGAGCAATTCATGACTACTGTTACGATCTCAAGTGAAACACCTCTTCCTTCATTAACCGAGGAACGCGTCGCATGGCTTGCCCTTGCTTTGACTCCGCAACTGGGCCCGCGACGCATCCTGCGCGCTGTCGAACGCTGTGGATCGGCGGCGAAGATTATGGATCTGGGTCTTACTGATCTCGAGGCTTTGCAATTTCCCGTGGAGAGTGTGCGGTGTATCGCCGATGGTCACGCGCGTGCGGCAGCAGATCAGCAACTGGACACGCTTGCGAAGACCGGCGGACAATTTCTCACCTATACCGATCAAAGCTATCCGAACGCCTGCGAGAGATATTCGATCCGCCTGCAGTGCTCTGGCTTCGCGGCAATCCGCAGTTACTCGCTTCGCCATCAATCGCAGTGGTCGGCACGCGCCATCCAACTCCTTACGGAACGGGCATGGCCGAGATGCTTTCACGCGACCTCGCCCATCGCGGACTCATCATTGTGAGCGGCATGGCTCGTGGCGTGGACACGGCAGCTCACAAAGGCGCGCTCGCTGCTAAAAAGCCGACGATCGCAGTCTGGGGAACAGGCATCGACGTTATTTATCCTAAGGAGAACAAGTCCCTATCGGAACAGATTGTCGGTGGCGGCGGCGCGATCATTTCAGAGTTCCCGCTGGGCGTATTTCCTGCTCCTCAAAATTTTCCCAGACGTAACCGCATTCTCAGTGGGATGAGCATTGGTGTTCTTGTAATTGAAGCGGCGGAGTACAGCGGAACGCGCGTGACCGCGCGCTGCGCCATCGAACAAAACCGTGACGTTTACGCGGTGCCCGGCAACGTCACAACGAAGAATGCCTGGGGCCCTAACACTTTGATAAAGCAAGGTGCAAAGCTTACAGCAACGTGGGAAGATGTGTGGGAGGAATTGCCCACGCCGGTTCGCCTCCGGCTTGAGGCTGAAAACAGTCTTGCATCGAAACCGCCGGGTGCTGCATCCTTATTTGCGGAAGAGCCACTTCCCGCTAGCGAGGCCCGTGTGATGTCAGTACTGCGTCACGACGAAGCGCTTCAACTTGACGAGATCATGGAAAGGCTTGAGCCTGAACTCAGTTCCTCGGAAGTCTTTACTGCACTCTTTGAACTGGAGTTAGCAGGCCGGATCCGGCAACTTCCAGGAAAAAATTACGTCAAAGCCTTCTAAGCGAGAGCATTCGCAATCTATCGGTGCTTTAAGGTGCGTCGAATGATGAATTCGCGTTGCACGTGAAGGAGCAGGTAGATTCGAAGTGGCGAAGCATGGTAGCTTCCAGACACAATTATCGCCGACTCGTGTGCCGGGTGCAGTCTGGTACTATCCGCTCCGGCATAAAGGAAAAGAATGAGTAAATCTCTAGTGATCGTCGAGTCGCCCACGAAGGCCAAAACGATCAACAAGTATCTCGGGAAAGGCTACACGGTTGAGGCCTCGTCGGGTCATATCATGGATCTGCCGAAGAACAAGATCGGCGTGGACCTGACCGATGGCACCTTCGAACCGGAGCTGATTATCATTCCGGGGAAAGAAAAAGTTGTCGAAAGACTGCGCAAGCTTGCGAAGGCTTCGGACAGCGTGTATCTCGCTCCTGACCCTGATCGCGAGGGCGAGGCAATTGCTGCCCACCTTGCTGATGTTCTGCGCACCTCGGTCAAGAAGAGTGCAATTCATCGCGTAACGTTCAACGAAATCACTCCTAAGGCTGTGAAGGCGGCTTTCGCCGATGCGCGCGACTGTCGACCAGAATCTCGTCGACGCCCAGCAGACGAGGCGTGTGTTGGATCGGATCGTCGGGTACCAGATCTCTCCTCTGCTCTGGGACAAGGTGCGACGCGGACTTTCCGCCGGACGCGTGCAGACCGTTGCTCTCCGGCTGATCGTCGAGCGTGAGCAAGAGATTAAGGCATTTCAATTCGGTTGAGTATTGGACTATCGACGCTAATCTTCATCCTTCGCCGCAGGGGCAGGAATTTACTGCGCGATTTATCGGAGTCGATGGCGAGCGAGCACGTGTCGAGACCGTAGATGCGCCATCTCTGCCTGATCAGAAACTGACCGACAAGACGGTTGCACAGTTGAATAAGGCAGCATGGTCGGTTCGCAGCGTCGACCGCAAGGAGCGTAAGCGCAATCCTGCGGCGCCGTTCACAACAAGCAAATTGCAGCAGGATGCCTCGCGTCAGCTCGGTTTCAACGTTAAGCGCACCATGGGCGTTGCTCAGCGGTTATATGAAGGCGTGGAACTCGGCAGCGAAGGTGCTGTCGGTCTAATCACGTACATGCGTACTGATTCGACTCGCGTTTCACCGGATGCCGTCTCCGCCATTCGCGGTTGGATCAAGGGAAAGCTCGGCGATGCGTACCTGCCGGCCTCAGCAAACGTGTTCAAGTCCAAGAAGGATGCCCAGGATGCGCATGAAGCGATCCGCCCAGCGAATCCCGAGTTGCACCCGGATGATATCCGTAAGTATCTTTCCGACGAACAGTACAAGCTTTACAAGCTTATCTGGCAGCGCTTCGCGGCTTCGCAGATGATGCCTGCCGTCTACGACCAGACTACTGTCGACATCGTTGCGAAGGCAGATAAAGGCTACGATTTCCGCGTCACTGGTTCAGTGCTGAAGTTCGACGGCTTTCTGAAAGTCTACGAGGAAGCAAAAGAGAAGAAAGACGAAGACGACGAGTCTCTCTCGAACAAGCTTCCGGCGCTGAATGCGGGCGATACTCTGGTCCTCAAGGAATTGAAGCCGGAGCAGCACTTCACGGAGCCGCCCCCCCGCTACAACGAGGCTTCCCTGGTGAAGGAGCTTGAGGAAAGGGGAATCGGGCGTCCATCCACCTATGCATCCATCATCAATACGATCCAGGACCGGGAGTATGTCCAGAAGATGGGTGGCCGCAATGGACGCTTCGTGCCCACCGAGATCGGGACGGTTGTAACCGGTCTCCTGGTGAAGAACTTTCCCTACATCTTTGATACCAAATACACGGCCCGGCTCGAAGAGGAACTGGATGATATCGAAGACGGCAAGGAGAAGTGGACCGATCTGCTGAACGGTTTCTACGGACACTTCGAAGAGGAACTCGCTGAAGCCGGCGAGAACATGGAAGACATCAAGCGGATGGAGAAGCCGACGGACCAGGTCTGCGATCTCTGCGGATCGCCGCTCGTGCTTAAGTGGGGCAAGTTCGGCTCCTTCTATGCGTGCAGTGCGTACGATAAGAAGAAGCCCGGCAGCTGCACCTTCACAAAGGAGAATTTTGAGGCGAAGCCGAACCTGACGTTGCCCAGCGGAGAAGAAGAACAGCAGGAAGAGTACTGCGAAAATTGCGGCCGCGTCATGGTCCTGAGGAATGGGCCGTGGGGGCCTTACATGGCGTGCCCCGGGTATAACGAGGATCCGCCCTGCAAGACGGTGCGCCGGCTGCATCAGAAGCAGCAGCAGAAGCCGCCCCAGCCGCTGGACGAGAAGTGCCCAAAGTGCGGTGAGCAGCTCGTGCTGCGCAACGGACAGTACGGAGAGTTTGTCTCCTGCTCCGCGTATCCGAAGTGCAAGTACATCAAGCAGAACACCATCGGGGTCAAGTGCCCGGTGTGCCACGTGGGTGACGTGGTCGAAAAGAAGGCACGGCGAGGCAATCTCTTCTACGGCTGCTCGGAGTATCCCAAGTGCACCTTCACCGCGAATTACCGGCCGGTCGACAAGCCGTGCCCGGAGTGCGGCAGCCCGTATCTGCTGGAGAAGACTCTCAAATCCGGCGTGTATCTCGTCTGCCCCAACAACAAGAAGCCTTCGGCGGACGAAGAAGCGGCACCGAAGAAGCGCAAAAAGAAAGATGAGGCAGAAAGCGCAGTGGTGTGCAGCTTCACAAAGCGGATCGGGGATGCCCCACCCCCCACGCCGGTTGCTGTTCCTACGGCCAAGACGCATGGGCCGGTGGTCGAGCAGCCGGTGGCCTAGGCCGGCCTTCTCGCGATACACTCAGGCGCGGAGCCCCCATGTTCGAATCTACCCTTGCAACCACCGCTGACGCCGGCCTGATTCTCAAGCTGTACGAACTCCGAACCGAACCCACCATGCGCGAGGCCCGCGCCTGGCTTACCGGCCAGTTCTTCCCGCAGACGGCGGAGGAGTTCTTTGCGGTCGCCAATGCGCGGAGCAGCCAGGAGAACGCCTGGTACCGGCAGGTGACGAGTTACTGGGAGATGGCTGCGGCGCTGGTGCTGCACGGCGCGCTGAACGCCGACCTGTTTGTCGACACCAACAACGAGCCTTTCTTCCTCTATGCCAAGTTCCTGCCGTTGTTGCCCGAGATCCGGCAGAAGATGCCGGGATTTCTCGCCAAGGTGGGCCAGGTGGTGGATGAGTCGCCGGCAGCCAAGGCCAAAGTGGATCGGGCGGCAGCGAATGTGTCGGCTCTGCGCAGCGCGGCTGCCGCAACGGCAAGGAAGTAATCGAACCGGCAACAGCCTTCCTCGCGAATCGGGACGTACCTGCCCCGCATCTGGTAATGTGGGAGGGGTCTGACTACCTTCTAAAGGGTTGATTTCGATGGCAAAGGCAATCTGGAACGGCACGGTTGTGGCCGAAAGCGATAAGGTTGAGACAGTTGAGGGAAACATCTATTTCCCAGAGGGCTCGGTGAAGCGGGAGTATCTTCGGCCGAGCTCGACGACGTCGACGTGTCCGTGGAAGGGACAGGCCCGGTACTACAGCCTCCTGATCGACGGGCAGGAGAACCAGGATGCGGCGTGGTACTATCCCGATCCCAAGCCGGCGGCGCGCAATATCAAGAACCATATCGCGTTCTGGAGAGGCGTCGAAATCGAGAAGTAGGAGGGTAACCCCCCTTCCCCCCGGTTTTCGTGAGCGGCCGAAACCGATTCATTTCGCTGGACTTATCCGCCGGTCTTTGTAACCGTTTCATTCTATTGGAGACGACTGGTAACCGTTTGTTGCAGCTGGATTTAACAGCGCTACCGGCGAGCATGGTCCGTAACCGTTTCATTCCATTGGGGAACGCTGTAACCGTTGGTTGCGGTTAGGGTTAGCGGAATGAATGGGGGGAAAGGCTCCGTAACCGTTTCATTCCATTGGGACGGCGTGTAACTGATTCTTCTGATGGAAGTTACCGGTTGCGTTGGCCCCTGCCAGCATGATCTGGGCTTCTTCTACTTTCAGATTCTCGAGCCGCGCGACGGCTGCATCGAAGATTCCCTCGGCGTGCAGCGGCGGGATGGCTTTGGTGCGCAGCTCATAGAGGGTGTTCTGGAGCAGGCAGGCAACAGCGAAGATGTTCATGTGCCGGGCCATGGACATGATCTGGCGGGTGTCGGCGAGTCGTTCGCGCTGGTGTGGCTCGGCGTGGGCGCGGCACCAGGGCCGGCCCCTGAGGGCGAATTGCTGACATTGGGAGCCGGTGGGGAGGATCTCGGTGCAGAGGTGGGCCATGCGGGGTGCTCCTTAAATAGAAAAAGCCCGCCGGAGCGGGCTTTGTTGAGCTTCTATTTCTATTTTATCGGGTCGGCAGAAATAATCGGCCAAATTTTTCGGAGCCGGCTTCAATCTCAAATGAAGAATTGCAGAGAAAATTGCGCGATGGAGATAAACGTCCGCTATGGGCCGTGCAAATGCTCATCGATTTGGGGCTGTCTAAACAACACGGGCGAAGAGCTATA
Source organism: uncultured Acidobacteriaceae bacterium (assembly GCA_963721995.1). GTDB lineage: Bacteria > Acidobacteriota > Terriglobia > Terriglobales > Acidobacteriaceae > Silvibacterium. The sequence goes on from CAVRNK010000042.1 coordinate 24,267, forward strand.
GTGATGAACGCGGGAGTTGATCTGTGCTGAAGGGATGATCCATGGGGTTGCTGATGAAAGTTGGCTGGTACGTGCTGGTAGCAGCATTGGTTTGCCTCTGGGCATACGGCCAATATTGGCGGGGAAAGAAGGTCTATGATCGCGATCGGAAGAGCGGCGTTCAGGGCTTTTTCTCGAAGGACAAGTAGGAAGTGTCCACCGATGGAGTTGACGGGCAGGGTTTGATACCCCGATCGCTCCGGGTGGTGGGTCCTTCGGTTCTGCGCGTAACCTCAGAAGGTCAGTTTGAGGGCAAATTGCACCAGGCGCGGATTGTTCACAGTTGAGTTTACTGCGCCGAAGGCAACTGAGCTTACGTCGTTGACCGGCAGACCGAACTGCGCGTGATTCCAGAGGTTGAAGAACTCTGCGCGGAAGTTCAAGCCCATCTCTCTCGGTAGCGGAAACGTCTTGATGACTGAGAAGTCTGTGTTGACGAAGTCGGGGCCGATGACCGGGACCCGGGATGCATTCCCGAGTTGTCCGAGGGGCGGCGCCACGAAGCATGCGGGATTAATGAACTGAATTCGGCTGTTGGGCGCTCCGCGGACGTTGCATCCTACGACCTGATCGGGGCGATTCCAGTTGTCGCCGTTGCCCCCGTTCTGGAAGTAGGAGCCGGACTGGTTGTTGCTGTCGATCAGAGGATCCGGGAAGCCCGAGGAGATCCTTTGGATAACCGTCACCTGGTAGCCACCGAGAACAGTGTTGGTCAGATTATTCCAGTCGCTGCCAAACCGCTTGCCCTGGCCGAAAGGAAGATCGTAGATCACGCTGGCTACGAAGCTGTTATTGAGATTGATCTGGGATAGAGCCCAATCCAGCCTTCGCCAGTTGGGGAGCGGAAAAAAAGGCGCACTTAAGAGTGAGCCCAGGCCATCAGAGAGGCCATTGTCGGCAGTATGGGACCAGGAATAGGCGATCAGGGCATATAGGCCATGCTTCGCTGTTTTGGTCTCTGCTTTGACCTGCAGAGAGTCGTAACTGGTGTCACCGACATCGCCGAAGAGCGAGATGGTTTGGAATGGCGTATAGGGAGATATGTAGGGCAGTCCTCCAGGCAGGCAGCCAATGGTGTAGGTCGGGGATCCGACACAGGCATTGGACTGGAGGTATTGATGTTATTGCCCGCGACCAGGATGTGGTTGCTGCGGGAACCAGCGTACCCCATGGTGAGCACAACGTTGCCGGGCAATCCCTGTTCGACGTTCAAGTTATACTGGCGCACCCTGCCTAACTTGAAGTCTGTGGGCTGCGTATAAAACGACCCGGTGAATGTTCCAGCGGTAGGTGGCGCTGGAATGGCTTCAAATCCGCTGGAGAGACTAATGGCGGAGGGTGACTGTCCGAGGACGGTGGCGCAGTACGAGGTCGGAAAGGCACAGCCTGCACCGGTGAACGCATCGGATTCGCCGAGGAAGGGCGGATTCTGCCAAAGACCCTGCGCTCCCTGGCTCCACGCCGAGTCGTGAAAGATCGCGAAGCCGCCTCGAAGCACGGTGGTATCGCTGCCAAAGACCTTCCAGGCAGCACCGATGCGAGGCTCGAGAGCTGTCCAATCCATTTGCACTCCGGCCGATGAACTAACTCCATTTTGATTGGCAATCAGAAGCTGTCCGGTATTGGGAATATAGTTTGCCAGGCGCCCGTGAGCCTCAGAGATTGGAGTGGTCATGTCCCAGGCAAGACCGAGATTGAGGGTGAGGGAAGGAGTGACTCTCCAATCATCCTCACCGAAGGGACGGTAAATCTTCCACCGACGGCCGGTGACAGGGCCGTCGAAGGTCTGGTCATGAATGGCCCCTCCGGTAATGCCGAGAAGGAGATCGGCCTCGGGATTGCCGCCGATGTTGGCGGTGCTGAGACCGCTAAAGTTGCCGCCATTGCCGATGAGCCAGAAACCATCCTGAAAGGCTTCTGTGCCAACGTTCATCTGATTGGCCCGGAAGTCAAGTCCGACGTGAATGTTATGTTTGCCACGGATGAGGTCGAGCGAGTCCCGGAACGAGAAAATATTCGTTCCGCCCTGGAAGGGAGAGTATCCGCGATCGCCGAGAGCCCAGTAACCGCCCGAGATAAGTGTGGAGACCAATCCGCAGCTATAGAAGTTCAGGCATTTCGAAGAGCCGTCGGGGCATCCAAGGTTGGCGTTGGGAATTCCGCCGGGCACGATGGTTGCCGAGGCGCAGGTTCCGGTGCCTTGCGAACTGATGTAGTCGAAGATGCGGTTGTAACCGAAAGTGGCCTGGTTGACCATCGAGGCTGAGAAGACGTGGGTCTCACCGATGGCGGCATTGCGAGCATGATTGATGATGCGCTGATTGGTGCCGAAGGCGTTGGCTGAAGCAAAGGCTGGCGGAGTCGATCCGCCCGGAACATAGGAAAACGCCTGATCGTAGCTGAAGCGGCCGAAGAGAGTATCGGCCTGGGAGAGGGTGTAATCCAGACGGCCATCAAACTTCGTCTCGTTGAGTTGGCGGACGGGAGTGTTGACGAAGTTGTATCCCGCGGCGGCGTTGTTCGCGTTCGGCGTCGGGTACAGGTTAATCATCGCCTGCCCGATGTTGTTGAACAGTGCGGATGGAATCTTCGCGCAGGGAGTTCCCTGCGGCTGGCTTCCGTCAGGATTTGCCGCCAGGGGCTGGCCTGCCGGATTGCACTGGAAATAGACATTTGGATAAACAGCAGGGTCAGTTGAGGCGCCAATCATATTGGGATTGACGACGCCTGGTGCCTGGACCGTGCCGGAGGGGGTCGTAACGGTGCTGAAGACCGGATTGCCGAAAGGATCTGCTGAGAAGTCCCCCGAACGCATGGCCAGCGAAGGAATGAGACCGGTAAAGGTAATGCCCTCCCGCTGATATTTTTGTTCGCCGTCGACAAAGAAAAACAGCTTATTCTTCTTGATCGGTCCCCCGATCGAACCTCCGAACTGATTCAGGTTGAACTTCCCCGTTGTTGTTGCGAAGTAACTCCTGGCATCCAGCGCCGTGTTGCGGAAAAACTCGTATAGCGACCCGTGGAAGTTGTTGGATCCTGACTTTGTTGTCAGGAGCACGGTGGGGCCGGCGCGAGTTCCGTACTCGGCAGAGTAGGTGTAGGTCAGAACCTTGAACTCCTGAATGTCATCGATCGAGGTCAAGATGGCGATACCGCCTGCCGTCAATTCGTTATTGTCGACGCCGTCCAGTAGCCAATCTGTGCTGTTTGGGCGGGAGCCACCGACGGACAAAGAGAAGGGGCCGCGTGCCGCCACCTCACTGCTGGCCGCAGAGGTAAAGAAGCTGTTGGGATTGGTCTCTGCGGTAGCGCCCGCCGTGAGTGTCGCAAGCTGCACGAAGTCGCGGCCATTCAAGGGCAACTGCGAGACTTGCTGCGAGGTGATGACCTGACCGAGAGAGGCATTGGCCGTCTCGACGGCAACGGCGTTGCCGGCAACCGTGATCGTGCTGGACACGCTCGCGGGAGCGAGACTGAAATCCAGTTCGCGTGCCTGATTAACGTCAAGATTGAGATCCTTGGATTCGCTGCTTTGGAAGCCAGTGGAATCAACGCGCACCGTGTATGTACCGACGGGGAGCAGCGGGATCAGGTAATGTCCCACTTCGTCGGTCTTCGTTTCGCGAGCCAGGCCGGTGGTCTGCGAGGTAGCGGTGACGGAGGCTGCGGGGATGCTCGCTCCGGATTTATCAGCGACGGTGCCGGAGAAGCTTCCCGTGGCCTGACCGTACATGGCCGCGGGGAGTGTAAGCGCGAGAGCGCAGGCAATGACGAAAAACGATATTCTGTGAGGCGATTTGGCGGCCAGGGTTTCCGTTGATTTCTGACACCTAGCCCGCATCATTGTGCGTTTCATAGTCAAGCCTCTTTCGATGAAAATCAGCTAAGGAGGTTCTTGCGTTGAAATTCGCGGGATGACTAAACGTAATAAATTCGCCGGGATGAGTAACTGTATGAAGTTGGCAGCTGAACGTCAACTCAAATCTCAGCTGACCTGTTGATGAGTGTGAAGCTCTGATGGTGCTGTCCGGAGATGGTCATTGTGATAGACTCTCGGTCCAACTATGTCCCTCTTTCGCACCAAGCCGCTGTCTATTCTGCTCGCGCAAATCGACGAAAAGGGAGGGCTCAAGCGAAGCCTGCGATGGCCGGGGTTGATCGCTTTGGGGATTGGCGCGATTATCGGCGCCGGACTCTTTGCCCGCACACCCGCGGCGGCTGCGCAAAATGCCGGGCCGGGCGTGATACTTTCTTTCGTCATCGCGGCGACCGGCTGCGCGTTTGCCGGCTTGTGTTACGCCGAGTTCGCAGCCATGATTCCGGTTGCCGGGAGCGCCTATACCTATGCGTACGTCACGATGGGAGAGCTGGTCGCGTGGGTGATCGGGTGGGCGCTGATTCTGGAATACGGGCTGGGCGCGGCCACGCTATCGATCTACTGGACCGAGTACTTTAACAATCTGTTTCCGAACCTCATCCCCTGGCAATGGCGGCACTCGCCGCTGCAGACCGGGCCGGGAGGCATGCACGGCATCGTCAATGCGCCGGCGCTGTTGATCCTGCTGATCATGACGTTGCTGCTGATCAAGGGGATTTCAGAATCGGCCACGGTGAATGCGGTCATCGTGGGGATCAAGGTGACCATTGTCCTGATGATCATCGCCATCGGCTGGCACTTCATCAGTCCCGCGAATCACACGCCGTTCGTGCTGGCTCAGGATGCGGCGCACACAGGAGTCTTCAAGCACGGATGGGGCGGCATTCTGGGAGGAGCGGGCGTGGTCTTTTTCGCCTTCATCGGCTTCGATGCGGTGTCGACGGCGGCACAGGAGACGATCGATCCGGGGAAGAACATGCCAATCGGGATTCTGGGATCGCTGGCAGTGTGTACCGTTCTCTACATTCTGTTCAGCTGGGTGCTGACCGGCATCGCGCCGGTGCTGGATTTTCTGGATCCCAGCAAAGGCATGGAGGCTTCGGTCTCTTATGCGATCAAGACGTACATGCCCGGTTATGGATGGTTATCCGTCCTAGTGTCGGTGGCGATTCTCGCGGGCTTTTCTTCGGTGATGCTGGTTATGCTGCTGGGGCAGAGCCGCGTGTTCTTTTCCATGGCCAAAGACGGCCTGTTGCCCAAGTTGTTCGCGGAACTGCATCCGACGTTTCGCACACCGTATAAGTGCAACCTGGTTTTGTATGTCTTTGTGGGGCTTCTGGGCGGGTTTCTGCCCGGCGACATTACCGGCAACATGACCAATCTCGGTACGCTGTTTGCTTTTGTGCTGGTGTGTATCGGGGTGTGGATCATGCGCAAGAAAAATCCGCAGCAGCCGCGGCCGTTCCGCGCGCCATTGGTGCCGCTGGTACCGATCCTCGGCGCGATTTTCTGCGTGGCAATGATCATCTCCGTCGATCCAACGTCGAAGATCGCCGCCGGGACCTGGATGGTGGTGGGTCTGTGTGTTTATTTCCTGTTTGCGAAACGCAATAGCAACCTTCGCGAGCAGGGCGTGAGCGGCGAAGTCGAGCCACAGGCCGGCGACTAGACCGCTCCCATTCCCGAGGGTGCGCCTAGTTGTCGAGGTGCAATGTCTCTTTTGCGTTGTCCACCACCTTGACCCATCTCGGGTCGGGCGAGGCGGAGGCGGCGTATTCGTCGTGCCAGTTCCACCACTTGTAAGGCGGGGTCTGGGGATAGCCCTCGGGCGAGTCCTCCCATTGCTCCTGGCGGCCGAGCGCAGTCATATCGAGGTAGCTCCAGGTGCTGCCCATGGCCTCATCGCCCCGGTTGTTGATGAAATAGGTGCGGAACACCTTGTCGCCGTCGCGGATGAAGATGTTGTGGCCGTGCCACTCGTCCACGCCGAAGTCCTTGTCGAAGTTGTCTGTGATGGTGTACCACGGCATGTCCCAATCCATCCGCGCTTTCAGGCGCACAATGTCCTGCCTGCGGAGCGCGCGAGGCGAACGCGAGAGTAGTGTCGCGGGCGTTCAGGTGGGTGAGGTGGGCGATCTGGTCGGCCCCCAAGGAGCAGCCGCGGCAGGCGTGGTCGGGCCAGCCGAACACGCCGGGCTCGAAGAAGGCGCGATAAACGATCAGCTGACGGCGGCCCTCGAACAGGTTAAGCAGGCTCGCTTTGCCGCTGGGCCCGTCGAACTGGTACTGCTTCTCTACGGCCAGCCACGGCATGCGCCGACGCGCGGCGGCCAGCGCATCGCGGGCGCGGGTCAACTCCTTCTCCTTAATGAGTAGCTGCTGGCGCGCCGTCTCCCACTCCTGTGTCGACACGACCGGGGGTGTTTTCATTGCGGGGAGTTCCTTCAGTTGCTCCATGTCTCTCTCCTTGTTCCGGTTTGTTCATGCTGTTTTGGATGTTCCTGCCGCGGAGCCTGTTCATGACCAGGGCGGAGATGCCGCCTGTTGAGGTGGCACTCGCGGCGATTACGGCTGCGGTTGCGATACACACAGGGCACATGACTACTGCCTGTCCGGCTTCTTCGCCGCCGTTTCGGTCCGCCGCCGTACGAATTCGGGTTATGAGGTCGGTCCAGCCGGCATCGACTCCGCGGTCCGTTTCGCCGATCCAACCCATCGCCCGATGCACAAACCGCACCTGCGTCAATCCGTTCTCCTCTGTCAGCCGGTACTGGATGTTGGAGACGGCCGGCGTGGACATGAACAGCGGGCCGCTTATCTCCAGCAGTGACGGCGGCTTGATAGCCTGTACGACGCCCCAGAAGTGTCCGGCGTTGTTTCCCAGATCGCGAAACCAGCGCCCGCCCGGCCAGGCCTCCAGCTTCATCGGCATCGGTTTCTCCGGCGTCGAGTTCAGAGGTCCCATCTGCTCGAGAATCGTCTCGAAGACAATGCCGATCGGCGCCGCAATCTCCTCCTCCTTCACAATTTCGAATGTCTGAACCGCCTGTTCCTGAAGATTCACTGCCATTATTCCTCCCTGTTTCCGCTCTTCGTTCCGCTGTCGCTTGAAATGATCCGCTCCAGAGCCTTTCGCTCCGCCCGTTCCTTGATCTGACCCAGTTGGTGCGTCCAGTAGCGCTCGAAGGTCTTCACCCAGTCATGCACCGGCTTCAGTTCGGCCGCGTTCAGGCGGTACATCCGGTGCTGTCCGCGCTTGACGACCGACACCACTCCAACCTTGCGCAACACCCCCAGGTGCTTCGAAACAGCGGGCTGGGGCATCCGCAAACGCATGACCACGTCACCCACTGCGTACTCCCGGCCGTCTGCCAACACGCCGATCACCTCGCGCCGCCGGGGCTCCGCGATTGCGTTGAAAACATCGGCCGTTGTCGCTGCTCGTGCCATGAGTCATATATATTCCTATATAGGAATATATGTCAAGCGGATTTGAGCGAACCTCGAAAAAAATCGGGCAAAATCCGGTTCCTATGCGTAGTAGAGAGGAGGCGGACATTCTCCGCCACTTTGTGCCCTGGCGTGCGTCTTTAACAATGGACAGATACTCGCGGGAGCATCTTAAGGTTCCGAGGGGAGTTCGAGGGAGAGACATGACACCGCAAGAAAGTTCGATGCTTGAAGATATGGTTCGCAAGGTTGAGGAAACACGGCTGACGGAAAAAGATCCCGAGGCTGAGCAGCTACTGCAAATGGGGCTGGGGCGTGATCCTGATGCTATTTACAAGCTGGCGCAGACGGTTCTGGTGCAGAATCTCGCGTTGAATCAGGCGCGCGCGCAGATCCAATCTCTCCAGCAGAGTCAGCAGCAGGCGCAGCCGGCGCGGGCTACGAGCTTCCTGGGCGGCCTGCTTGGCCATCGTGAACCAGCTCCGGTTGCGGCTGCACCGCAGCCGCCGTACCAGCCGGTACCTTATCAGCAGGCACCGGGTAATCAGGCCCCTCCGCAATATGCGACGGCTCCGCCGTATGCGGACCCTGGTCCCAGTCCGGCGGGAAGCTTTTTGCGCAGCGCTGCAACAACGGCGGCCGGTGTCGCGGCGGGCGCGCTGGCGTTTGAGGGCATCGAATCGCTGATGCACGGATTTGGCCACGGTGGCGGGGGATGGGGCGGCGGCGGTTTCGGTTCCGGTTTCGGGTCGGGCATGCCGGGCGCCGGAGAGACGGTAATCAATAACTACTACGACGATCCGAAGCAGGACAGCGGTTTTGCCGAGCATCACGAGCACGAGGCGTCATTCGACGATCGGCCGGAAGGCCATGCCGATCTCAAAGACGCAGACTACAAGACCGACAGCGATTCGACCTCACTCGACGATTCGCAGATGGACGACTCCCAGGATGATTCTCAGGTAGAGATTTCGACGGAGATCTGGGTGGCGGCGACGACAGCAGCTTTGCCTAGGGCCTGATAAGAAGCCTAGCTATGTGCGGGCGCCTTTGCAGAGGCATACAGGGGTTATCCGGCTGTCGCTCGACTGCGGGCTTGTGGCGCAGTGCTGTAACTGCCATTCGTCCGGCGACTTCTTCGACGCGGGCGGTGAAGGCTATGTCGACACCGGGCCGAGCGGCGGCGTGATGAAATTCGAGAGCGAGGGCCGCGGTTTCGTGGCGAATACCCCGGCTCACCCTGCGCTTGCCGCGGACTATGCCTTCGATATCGGCGCCCATGGGGAGGAGGATTTCGTTGTCGCAGACCAGATCCTGAGTGAGCACCGCATGCACGGGGTCGCCAACTTTGGCCGTATAAGTGGTGACAGGTGAGGCCAGTCGAATCCAGAGAGATTGGCCCGGTGGCAACTGGTCGCACGCAAAGGCGATCGTGGCAGCACACACGACACACAGGAACACGAGCACGCGAGTCAGGCCAAACAGAATTTTCACGAAGGACGGGACGGCTTTCAGGTAACTCAACAATAACAAACTGAACCGCAGGAGTCGCATTAAAGCATCACGGCACAAGGACGCGGGGCGGCAGGCGGATTACGGCGTTAATCAGAGGGGCGGTTATCTGGCGAAAGCGGTGATTCTGCGTTGCTTCAGGATGTGGCTCAGGATGCCGATCCGGCGGCTTACGGGGCGGAAGCGGGGCCCTGATTCTTGTGGGGTATATCTTTCCGATCAATCATCGAACCTTCAGGTTTACTTCATCTTCAGTGTTTAGAGTTTAGGCAGGCGGTCAATCGGAGATGCAGCAAATCAGGAGATTGGAAGCGCACCGCCTATTCGCTGGACGGCTATCTCCGCCGCTGAGGGTTTCTCTCCTGATTTGCTTTCTGGTGGCTGCTCCCGCAGTGCTGGGGCAGGGAGCGCAGCCGGAGGCGCTGACCATTCCCGCCGGCACGCCGATTGAAGCCAGGCTCACGCGTCATCTTCCGATGAGGGCAGGGGAGCCGGTTCAGGCGTCCCTGGCGCATGCAGTGTATGCGGACAACAAGCTTGCCCTTCCAGAAGGGGCCCTGCTGCGGGGATCGGTGGTGAGCCTTGAGCCGAATCGCGAGCTACGCACCGATGCGCGGCTGAATGCGGATTTCACGCCTTACCACAAACCCACGGTTGCGTTTACATCGGTCGTGCTTGCGGATGGTACGAGTGTGCCGCTGTCGACGAGGCCGTCGTCGGATGGCGCTCCGGTGATTCGCCTTGCTCCGGCGGCGGCGCAGCATCGCAGCCTGATTGGGAAGGGCGTCGATACGGTGAAGGGATGGGTCGACTCGACGAAGGAAGCGATATTTGCTCCCGGACTCGGGGACCGAATGGTGCAACTGCTTTATCACCAGCTGCCATATCATCCGGAGCGAATCCAACAGGGGACGATGTGGACCTGCGAATTGAAGGAGCCTGTTTCGGTTTCGGTGCTGACGCCGGCTGCGGCTCCGGCGTCTCCCGGGCACGGTGGGACTACTGCCGGCTCCGACGGTAAAAAGAATATTGAGCTGCACGCGTACCTCGACGAGGTGCTGAGCTCATCGAATGCGAAGGTGGGAGAGCAGTTTCAGGCGACAGTTGCTGAGCCAGTGCGGGGTGCGGATCATTCGCTGATTGTTCCGCAGGGCGCTGTGCTTGTGGGGCGGATCACGCGGGCGAAGCCAGCGCGCTCTTTCCATCGCGATGGAACTCTGCGGTTTGATTTCCGCCAGTTGCAGATGCCCGGCGGCAGCAAGGAGCAGATCATCGGCTCGGTGACCGGTCTGGAGGCGAAGTCCGGCGCCGCGCTGAAGATGGACTCAGAGGGCGGCGTGCAGTCGCAGCCACAGGGCAAGGTGATTGTCCCTTTGATCCTGGGCGTGCTCGCCAACCATACGCTCGATGCTGATTCCAGCGTGGAAGCAAGCGCCGCGGCGGGCTCGAACGGCATGGGCCTGATCGGTAGAGTGGTCGGCATAGCAGCGGGCTCACGCGACCTTGCCGCAGGCATCGGATTTTATGGAACGGCCGTATCCGTGTACCGCCGGTGGATACGCCACGGCCGGGACGTTACCTTTCCTAAGGACAACCGGATCGATATCGAGATGTCCCAGCGCCTTGGTCAGCAGCTCTCTCAGCAATAAGGTACCGGCGGACAACGGCTCGTCCATGTAGACAATCTACCCCTATGGATGTAGGATGCCTCCATCGTGTCTGGGGGCGGGAATGACGTGGTGGCGGCGCTGGTTTGCAAATCGGCCTGAAGCGAACAAGCGGGAACTGGATGCGGAGATCGAGGCGCATCTGGCGATGGCCGCAGCCGACGCACGCGATCGAGGACTGGACGGGGCCGAGGCCGAGCGGCAGGCGCGGCGCGAGTTTGGCAACGAAGCGCTGGTGAAAGATGTAACCCGGCAAGCGTGGGGATGGATGTGGCTGGAGCGGCTGGGGCAGGATCTTCGCTATGCGCTGCGGCAGATGAGGAAGTCGTGGGGATTCGCCGCGGCGGTGATCGGCACGCTGGCGCTGGGAATGGGCTCGGCGACGGCGATGTTCACGGTGATAGACCGCGTGCTGCTGAGACCGCTGCCCTATGCACAATCGGACCGGCTGGTGGAGATGCGCGAGGGCAGCAAGGCGGGCGTCGATATAGAGCCCACGTATCTCGACATCGAAGAGTGGCGGAAATGGAGCCGGGGCTTTGACGGGATCGCGTTTTATCACTGGGCGACGGGACGGAATTTTCTGGAAGGAAAGACGAGTTCGCAGCAGGTCGGCTCGTACAAAATAAGCGCCAATCTGTTTGCGGTGCTGGGTGCGGCTCCGGAGATGGGACGCGATTTCCGCAACGAGCAGGATGGGTTTGCGAAGAGCGCGGATGCGACCAGCGTGGTTCTGAGCGACGGCGCGTGGCGCGAGGTATTCGGCGGAGATCCGTCGGTGCTAGGCAGGACGGTGAAGGTCAGCGGCGAGCCTTACACGGTGGTGGGTGTGATGCCGCGCGGGTTTTCATTTCCTTTCGACGTGAGGTTCCCGCAGGTGTGGACGCTGGCGCAGCCCGGCAACGAGGACCGCGGGCGGACGGATAAGACTCCCGAATATGACGTGATCGCGCGGCTGGCAGACGGAGTGACGGCCGCGCAGGCACAGGCTCGGCTTTCTACGCTGCAGCAGCAGGTTGTAAGGGGTTACGTCGATGCCGATGATCGCAAGGAGCGGTCCAACATTGTGGTCACAAGCTACGCGGCTTCACTCGTGGACAAGGACGTCAAGGGCGCGCTGGAGATGCTGCTGGCGGCGTCGGGAGTGCTGTGGCTGATTGCGTGCGTAAATGCGACGAATCTGCTGCTGGCGCGGGCCATGGTGCGGCAGAGGGAGATCGCGCTGCGCGGAGCTTTGGGAGCAGGGCGCGGACGGATCGTGCAGCAGTTCGTTGTCGAAGGATTGCTGCTGAGTGGTTGCGCTGCGCTGGCAGGAGCCGGGTTGGCGCTGCTGATTGTGAAGGCGTTTTCTCACGGCATGGAGCATCGCCTGCCGTTTCCGGTTCCGGCGGCGGTGGATGGACGGGTGGTTTCGGCGCTGGTAGCGCTGACGGTGATTTCGGCGTTGGTATCGTCGGTGTGGCCGGCGTGGCTGGCAGCGCGGTCGCCGATTGAGCCTGCTCTGAAGCACGGCAACCAGCAGAGCGGGAGCACGCGCGCGCAGCATCGGATGCGCGGCGGGCTGGTGGTGGTGGAGATTGCCATGTCGCTCACGCTGCTGGTGGGCTGCGGATTGTTGCTGCGGACGATCTACGCGCTGCGGCATGTGCCGCTCGGATTCCGGACGGATCACATCGTTGTCGCGAATCTGCAGGTTCCCGGTTACAAATTTGCGGGACACAACATGGGAGACAATCTCTACGCGCCGTTGCTGGAGCGGATCAGGAATGTGCCGGGTGTGCAGGCGGCGGGATTAATGTCGGAAGTGCCGCTGGGGAAGACATTTCAGCTCCTGCTTACGTTGAAGGGCGATCCGGGAAGTTCGGGAGGGAAGTCGAAAGACGTGATAGCACGGCTGAATGCGGCGAGTCCCGATCTGCAGAAAGTCTTCGGCTTCAAGATGCTGGCGGGACGATTCCTCAACGAGAACGATACGGCGTCTTCCCCGCCGGTGCTGGTGGTGAATAGGGCATTTGCGAGAGAGTTCGCACCGAATCAGCAGGACCTGAATAAGGTAGTGGGGATGGCGCTGTGGCACCTGACTCCGAATCGACCGGCACACATTGTCGGAGTGGTCGATGATCTGCGGCAGAAGGCGATCGCGGAGCCGACGCAGCCGGAGGTTGAGGTTTCGCTCGCGCAGGTGACGCAACAGAGCGGCTTCTACCAGGCAATCGAAGCCATTGCGATGGATATTGCGGTGCGAACGAATCGAAATCCGGGCACGATCATTCCCGAACTGCGCGAGGTGATGCGACAGGCAGATCCGGCGCTGGCGGGGAGCAATTTTACGACGATGAACCAGGTGGTGGAAGATTCCTATGGGAGTCAGGCGCTGGCGGCGCACCTGCTGGAGATTTTCGCGGGATCGGCGCTGTTGCTGTGCGTCGCAGGGCTCTATGGGCTGCTGGCATACGTCGTGAGCCAGCGCACACGCGAGCTGGGCGTGCGCTTTGCTCTCGGTGCGCAGCGCGGAGATGTGGTGTGGCTGGTGATGCGGCAGGCGGGCTCGATGGTGGTGACGGGCGTGGCCCTGGGGCTGGTTATGGCGTTCGCAGCGGGGAGACTGGTGCGCAGCTATCTGTATGGTGTATCGGCACACGATGGGTGGACGCTGGCGGTGGTGGCGATTGTGCTCATGCTGAGCGGGGCGCTCGCTGCATATCTGCCGGCGCAACGTGCGGCCGGGGTGAATCCGGTGGAGGCTTTGCGCGCCGACTAAGGAGCGCAGCTTCAGCGAGTAGCGGATAACGCGCTGAAGTGGGTTTCGTAACGTGAGCCGGTGGTCATGAGGTGTTCGATCGCGGCGACTGAGGCGATGCCTCCGCGGGCTCCTGTTGCGGTGCAGTTCAGGGCAGCGGCGGCGCAGGCGAAGTCGAGTTGGCGCTGGAGCGGCCAGCCCTGGAGGAGTCCGTAGATGAATCCGGCGTGGAAAATGTCGCCTGCGCCGGTGGTGTCGACGACAGGTACACGGTAGGCCGCGGCGTGGAGGAACTGCTTGCCGTCCCAAGCGAGCACGCCTTCTTCTCCCAGGGTTGCGGCGGTGAGGACGGAGCCGTAATGGCTGCGCATGAGGCGAAGGGCGTCTTCCAGTCGCGGCTCACCGGTGATCAGGGTGGGGAAATTACGGCTGACGACGAGATAGTCAACGTTTTCGAGCAGATCTTCGACGCCGGGATAGGCTTCGTCGAGGTCGGCAACGACGCTGATACCGGCTTCGCGGGCCCAGCGGGCGGCGAGGGTGGCGGCAGCGGTGTCGTGGCCGTCGACGTGGAGCGCGCGGGCGTTGACGATCCATTCGCGCTTGAGCTCACTGGGCTGGAGAATCAGCCGCTCGTCGCGACGGCAGAGAACAGTGCGCTCGCCGGCAGCGTCCACGAGGATGAGCGACTGCGGACTAGCGCAGCCAGGCACGGTGACAAGCTGTGCTTCTACGCCTGCGCGCGAGAATTCGCGGCAATGGAGCGCGGCCGCGTCGTCATCTCCCAGTTTGCCTACGTATCGCGTACGCATGCCCCAGTGCTGGCAGGCGACGACGGTGGTAGCGACCTGTCCACCGGGAAGGACGGTTGGCGAGCTGTACTCGATCTTTGAGCCACGCTCGGGAAAAGCGGCGAGCGGAATAAGTGTGTCTGTGGCGTTCAGTCCAACGCCGACGAGGTCAACTTTCAATTCTGGCACCAGCAAATTAATAAGCCTGCAGTTGGTCAATAGGCAAACGCACCTGGAAGCAGGTCGCACCCGGCTCCGACTGCACGCGGATGAAGCCGCGGTGGCGGCGAACGACGCGCTGGGCGGTGTCTAAACCAAGGCCGAGCCCTGAGCCGGGAGCCTTGGTCGTAAAAAAGGGCTCGAAGATGCGATCCTGCAGATCCTCGGGAATGCCGGGACCGTTGTCCCAGACTTCTATGAGGAGCATGTCCCCGGAGAACTGGACCCCAAGCGTGATCTTGCCGTGATCCTGAATCGCATCGAGCGCGTTTTCAAGTAGCGCCATCCACACCTGGTTCAGCTCACTGCCATAGGCGGCGATAAGCGGCAGGTCGTCTTCGTAGCGGCGCTCGATCTCGACATTCGTGAGGCGCGACTGCAGCATGGTCAGCGTATTCTCCAGCGCCTGACGAACGTCGACTTCCTGAATCGGCGCCTGGTCCATGTAGGAGTAGTCTTTGATGGCGCGGATGAGGTCGAAGATGCGGGCGGTGGAGTCGAGCATGGCTTCGGCGATGCGCTCGGCGCGCACGGAAGAGGCAAACTGCGCGAGCACGATGGAGAGGGAATCGGCATTGAGAACTTCGCCCAGCGGATTAAGCTGCTCGGCGGTCACGCCGAGTTCGGCAAGTTCAGGAGCAACCTTCCACGTCTCCGTGACACCGTGATCCCTTAGCCAGGCCTGCAGCTTGTCTTCATTCGCCGCGTGCTGGACCGTATCAGGCGACTCGGTACGGGCCTGCTCGCGAATGCCTTCCTGCCATTTCCTTACCTGCAGCAAGTGCTTTTCGTCGAGACAGAGACTGCCCAGCTTGAACTTTTCCTGACCATAGACTCGCAGTTCCTCAAGCAGGCCGGAGGCAGCACGCTGCGCCGCCGATGCCGGGTTGTTCATCTCGTGGGCAAGATTTCCGGCGAGCTTACCGAGGGCATTGAGCTTCTCGGTCTGCTGCTCGAGGCGGGTAATTTCGCGGACTCGATCGAGCAGAACAGAGACGCAGCGCTGCGCCATTGAGGGCACCTCGCGAAGCATCTCGGGAAACAGCTGGCGGTCGAAGTCGAGCGACCATGCGTCGGTGACGACGTATCCGTGGCCGCCATAGGTCTTCATGCGCGAGAAGGGCAACAGGCCGGTGATGAGGCCGGTGCGGCCAATGAAGAAGGCCGCTGGAGCGCCGCGTCCACGGCGGACGTGAATTTCACCCTTGAGCAGGATGTTCATCGTGGTCGCGGGATCGCCTTCTTCGAAGAGCGTGGTTCCCGCTGGCTCAAAGCGTTCGACGCCATGCGCGGCCAGCCACTCGTATTCGCTCGGCTCCATGCCGTGCAGGGGTGGCACACGCTTGAGAGCCTCGACGATTTCGGGGATCGGCGTGCGCCGGGGAGCAGACTTTCGATCAGCCGATTCCAGCGCGGGGACGGTGCTGGCAGTGGTCATAATCTTGCCTCTTCTTCTGATGGTAACCGATGCGGTGACAGGGTCGAGGTGTGCACAATAATCAATTGGCGTGGGGGCGTTGCATTTCCATCTTGCGTGAGGGCATGGTGTCGATGAGCGCGTTCAGGTGATCGGAATCTACGGGTCGTGTGCTGCGCAGAGCCTCGCTGCCGTCTTCGCCAAGCAGGACGACCACAAAGGTCTCCTGAGGCACATGGAACAGAGAGCGGATGAGTTGCGTCTGCTGTGCACCGAGCAGCACGTAGGGTGTGTCGAGCGGTGCGGAATAGCCTTTGGATGAGGGCAAAATAGGGGTGAACAGCACGAAGCGGTCCATCATATCGTCGGCATCGGCGTCGAGAATTTCACTCTGGCGCTTGAGGCGTGCGTCTGTAGCCGAGGGACTGAAGACCAGCAGCGGACGGTAGCAGTGGCGCATCGCGGTAAGCGTTTTGGGCTGCACCTGGCACTTGAGGCTTGCCTGGCCGAATGCTGTCGCGGCCAATAGGGCGAACGCGACGAGAATGGGGGAACGGTAGGTGGCCATATTCACCATCGACGTTTGTGGCCGCGGATCGGATATCCGCGGCCAATATGGATACAGCGAGGCTAGGCGCTAACGGTTTCCGCGGCCTCGGGCGCGTTGTCCTTGACGGTGACCGGATCGAGGAAGGGCATGGCCGCGCGCAGCGTGGCGCCCACTTTCTCGATGGGGTGCTGGGCTTCCGCTTTGCGCATTTCAGTGAAATGCTTGCGGCCGGTCTTGTTCTCTTCGATCCACTTTTTCGCGAATCGGCCGTCCTGAATCTCCTTGAGGAGCTTCCTCATTTCGGCGCGGGTTTCGTCGGTGACGATGCGCGGGCCGGCGGTGTAGTCGCCGTACTCCGCGGTGTCGGAGATGGAGTAGCGCATGTAGGCGAGACCGCCACGGTACATGAGATCGACGATGAGCTTGAGCTCATGCAGGCACTCAAAGTAGGCAATCTCGGGTTGATAGCCCGCTTCGACGAGCGTTTCGAAGCCCGCCTTCACGAGAGCTGAGGCGCCTCCGCAGAGAACGGCCTGCTCACCGAAGAGGTCGGTTTCGGTTTCTTCGGCGAACGTGGTCTGGATGACGCCGGCGCGGGTGCAGCCGATGCCTTTCGCGTACGAGAGCGCCAGCTCAAGGGCCTTTCCGGATGCGTCCTGATGGATGGCGACGAGGCCGGGCGTGCCTCCGCCTTCGGTGAAGACTTCGCGCACGCGGTGTCCGGGGGCCTTGGGCGCGACGAGCGAAACGTCGATGTCCTTGGGCGGATCGATGGTGCCGAAGCGGATGTTGAAGCCGTGGGCGAACATCAGCGTCTTGCCGGCCTTGAGGTTGGGCGCGATGTCGCTCTTGTAAGTGTCGCCCTGCGAATGATCGGGCGTGAGGATCATGATGACATCGGCCCAGGCGGCGGCGTCGCTCACGGTGCTGACTTCGAGGCCGGCTTTCTTGGCCTTGTCGATTGATTTGCTGGTCGCGGGGAGACCGACTCGGACTTCGACGCCCGAATCCTTGAGGTTGAGGGCGTGCGCGTGGCCCTGCGATCCGTAGCCGATGATGGCTACCTTCTTCTTCTGGATGAGCGACAGGTCGGCGTCCTGATCGTGATAGGTCTTCGGCATTTCGTAATTCCTCGTGTCTTCTTTGATTGGATTGAAAGTGTATTGGTTACTGCGGCAGATCGGCTTCCTCTACATTTTCCGCTTCTGCTTCCGGGATGGTTTCGGCTTCTGTCTCGGGGGTGGCGACGCGCATGGCGTCGAGCACACGGCTAGTGTGCTGACCGCGCCGCATGACCATGCGTCCGGTGCGGGAGATTTCAAGGATACGATCTTCGCTCTCGGTCAGTACCTGAATAAGTCCTTCGATCTTGCTTTCGACGCCGGTAATTTCGATCATCAGCGACTCGGGAGCGAGGTCGACGATGCGCGCGCGGAAGACCTCGACGAGTTCAAAGATGTGCGAGCGCGTCTTGGGTGTGGCGGCAACTTTGATCAGAGCAAGCTCGCGGCTGACACTGGAGTGCTGGCCGATGTCGTCGACCTGCAGGACGTTCTCGAGCTTGTAAAGACTGGCCATGATTCGGTGGCCGGCCGTGGGCGAGGCCTCGGAGACGATGGTCATGCGCGAGACTCCGGGCTTCTCCGAGTGACCGACGGTGAGCGAGACGATATTAACGTTCAGCCGGCGGAAGAGCGAGGCGACGCGCGTGAGGACTCCGGGTCTGTCTTCGACAATCGCTACGAATGTGTGCAGCATACGGTTACAAAGTCTTCCTCTCGCGGTTATGCGTCCTGCGCCGTCTCGATCAGCGGGTCCTTATCCGGGCGGCGGATCATTTCATGGAGCGCGGAACCGGCAGCGATCATGGGATATACAGAATCTTCCTTCTCGACCAGAAAGTTGATCAGGAACGGTCCCTTGCGTTCGCGTGCCGCGCTGACCGCCGGCAATACCTCGGCGCGAGTGCGCACGGTCGCGCCCGGAATGCCGTGCGCATCAGCGAGCTTGACGTAGTCCGGGCTGAGAATGGGCGAGGACTCGTAGTTCTTGTCGTAGAAGAACTCCTGCCACTGGCGCACCATGCCGAGGTATCCGTTGTTGATGATGGCGATGTTGAGGTCGAGGTTTTCCTGCGCGATGGTGGAAAGCTCGGCTGCGGTCATCTGGAAGCCGCCATCTCCAGCGACAACCCAGACTTCTTTATCGGGGCAGGCGACCTTTGCGCCGATGGCTGCGGGCAGAGCGAAGCCCATAGTCCCGAGTCCGCCGGAGGTGACTAGCGTGCGCGGGTCTTCATGCTTGTAGTACTGCGCTTCCCACATCTGGTGCTGGCCGACGTCGGTGACGACGATGGCCTTGCCGTTTGTCGCGTGCCACAGATCGTTCATGACGTGAGCGGCGTAGAGGTGTCCGTTGTCGGGAAGGTTCTGAATGTCGCGTACGGCGCATTCACCCTTCATTGCGTTCACCTCGCGCAGCCACGGGGATTCGCTTCCGGAGCGGGGGGCGAGATGTGGCAGCAGGGCTTCGAGGACCTGAGCCAGATCGCCGATGAGCGCGACGTCGACCTTGACGTTCTTGTTGATCTCGGCGGGATCAATCTCGATGTGAATCTTCTTTGCGTTGGGCGCGTAGGTCGAGAGAGAGCCGGTCACGCGATCGTCGAAGCGCATGCCGCAGGCGATGAGCAGATCAGATTGCTGGATGGCGTGGTTGACCCACGCTTCTCCGTGCATGCCCATCATGCCCAGCGAGAGCGGATGCGATGCGGGGAAGCCGCCGAGCCCGAGCAAGGTGGACGCGACGGGGATCTGCAGGCGCTCAGCGAGTGCCCGAACCTGCTCGCGTGCGCCGGATTGAATCATGCCGTGCCCGGCGAAGATGATGGGGCGTTTAGCGTTGCGGATCAATTCGGCAGCCTTGAGGACGGAGTTGGTCTCGGCGCGGAGCATGGGATGAGGGCGATAGGGGCGCGGTGCGGCGGCAGCAAAATCGTAGCTGGCGGTTGCCTGCTGGGCGTCCTTGGTGATGTCGACCAGCACGGGACCGGGGCGGCCGGATTGCGCGATGAGCAGGGCCTCGCGGATGACGGGAGCGATATCTTCGGCGCGCGTGACGAGGTAGTTGTGCTTGGTCACCGGCAGAGTGATGCCGGTGATGTCGATTTCCTGGAAGGCGTCAGAGCCGAGAACCTTGCTTGAGACCTGTCCGGTGATGCAGAGCACGGGGATGGAGTCCATCATCGCTGTGGCCATGCCGGTGACCATGTTGGTGGCGCCGGGTCCGGAGGTAGCGACGGCTACGCCGACCTTGCCCGAAGCACGCGCATAACCATCGGCCATGTGCACCGCGCCCTGCTCGTGGCGGACGAGGATGTGGCGGATGGGGAATTTGCGCAGCGCGTCGTAGGCGGGAAGGATTGCGCCGCCGGGATAGCCGAAGACCTCGCGCACGCCCTCGCCTTCGAGAGTAGCCCAGAGGATTTCGGATCCGGTTAAACGTGTGCCTTCAGATTTCGCTTCACTCATCTCCTGCTCCTTACAGCATTTCAGTGTGTTACCGCGCCCAAGGACGCCGACGAAACCGTGTCGGTGTATTTGCGGAAAACTCCGCGGGCAAAGCGGGGGACGGGCTTCTCCCAGGACTTCAAGCGTTCTGCAAGCTCCTTGTCGGAGACTTCGACCGAGAGCTTGCGGTTGGGAATATCGAAATGGATGATGTCGCCCTCGTGGACGGCAGCGATGGGGCCGCCGACGGCTGCTTCGGGTGCGACGTGACCGGCCATGAGGCCGCGCGTGGCTCCGGAGAAGCGGCCGTCGGTGAGGAGGGCGACGGTCCCACTCAATTCAGGAATGCCCGCGACCGCCGCCGTGACGGCGAGCATCTCGCGCATGCCCGGGCCACCCTTTGGACCTTCGTAACGGATGACGATCACGTCGTTAGGCTTGATCTTGCCGCCTTCGACGGCGTGGAAGGCGTCCTGCTCGGAGTCGAAGACGCGCGCCGGTCCGCGATGCTCGAGACGCTTGTGTCCGGCGACCTTGATGACGCAGCCTTCGGGGGCGAGATTGCCCTTGAGGATGACGAGCCCTCCGGTGGGCTTGATGGCATTGTCGAGGGCGTGGATGACTTTCTGGCCAGGAGTCTCCTTTGCCTGCGCGGCCTCCTCGGCGAGGGTCTTGCCGGTAACGTTCC
The DNA here is from genome assembly GCA_963721995.1 of uncultured Acidobacteriaceae bacterium. Classification (GTDB taxonomy): domain Bacteria; phylum Acidobacteriota; class Terriglobia; order Terriglobales; family Acidobacteriaceae; genus Silvibacterium. The sequence goes on from CAVRNK010000042.1 coordinate 44,726, forward strand.
AGGCGGTGCCGTCGATCAGGCCGGCGTCGAGAAGGCGCTTGGCGAGCAGACGGCTGCCGCCCGCAGCGTGGTAATCGGCAGCAACGTACTGGCCGCCGGGCTTGAGGTCGCAGAGCAGCGGTGTCTTCGAACTGATGCGGTCGAAATCATCGATGGAGAGGGGGATGCCCATCTCATTGGCGATGGCGAGGAAGTGAAGGACGGCGTTGGTCGATCCGCCGGAGGCCGCGACGCTGGCGATAGCGTTCTCGATGGCCTGCGCGGTGATGATCCTGCTTGGGAGCAGTTCGTTCTTGGCGAGCTCGAGGACCAGGCGGCCGGCTTCGCGGGCGGCGTCGAGCTTTTCCGGCAGGAACGCCGGCACGCCGGAGATGCCGATGGGAGAGATGCCGAGGAATTCGCAGGCCATGGCCATGGTGTTGGCGGTGAACTGTCCTCCGCAGGCGCCCGCGCCGGGACAGGCTGCGGCTTCAACGGCCTCGAGGCCTGCATCGTCGAGCTTGCCGACGGCGTGCGAGCCAACCGCTTCGAAGACATCCTGTACAGTCAGATTCTTTCCGTTGAGATGACCGGGCGCGATGGAGCCGCCGTAGAACATGAGCGAGGGGATATCGAGCCGCGCGAGCGCCATCACAGTGCCGGGCATGTTCTTGTCGCAGCCGGCGATGGCGATGAGGCCGTCGAAGAGGTTGCCGCGCGCGACCAGTTCTACCGAGTCGGCGATGACTTCACGGCTGATCAGCGAAGCCTTCATGCCTTCGGTGCCCATGGTAATGCCGTCGGAAATGGTGATGGTGTTGAACTCCATCGGTGTGCCGCCGGCTTCGCGGATGCCCTGCTTCACCGCTTCGGCGATATGGCGCAGGTGGAAGTTGCAGGGGCCGATCTCGGTCCAGGTGTTCGCGATGCCGATGATGGGTTTGTGCAGGTCTTCTTTCGAGAAGCCGACAGCGCGAAGCATGGCGCGCGCGGGAGCGCGATGCGCTCCTTCGGTCAGGGCAATGGAGTGCAGTTTGGGATTATGCGAGCCGTTCTTGCCGTTTGCGCTCATGCTTGCGGTGTCTCCTGAGGACGAGGCGCGACCCAGAAGGCCGCATCGTGCTGTTGTTCGAATTTGTCGAGCGCTTCCGAGTGGCGCAGGGTGAGGCCGATGTCGTCGAGTCCTTCCAGCAGGCAGTAGCGGCGGAAGGGATCGATGGCGAAAGTTGCCGAGAAGCCGTGATCGTCGTGGACCAGGTGATCCTCGAGCGAAACGTTCAGGTGGTAGTTGTCGATGGTCGAGGCGCGCTCAAGCAGAAGCTCGACCTGATCGTCGGGCAGTGTTACCAGCAGGATGCCGTTCTTGCCGGCGTTCGAATGAAAGATGTCGGCGAAGCTGGGTGCGATGACGACGCGGAAGCCGTGGTCGTTGAGCGCCCACGCAGCATGTTCACGAGAAGACCCGCAGCCGAAGTTCTTGCCGGTGACGAGGATCTCCGCGCCCTTGTGCTGGGGGCGATTGATCTCGAAGTCGGAATCCTGGCGCCAGTCGTGGAAAAGGAAGTCGCCGTAACCGGTACGCTCGATCCGCTTCAGGAACTGCTTGGGGATGATCTGGTCGGTGTCGACGTTCGCGCGATTGAGCGGCATCACCTTCGATCTGTGTTTGCGAAACGGCTTCATTAGGCCAAAACCTCTTCCTTCTTAAATTCCCAGGTCCGAACGTCGGTGAAGTGTCCGGTGATCGCTGCTGCGGCGGCCATCATGGGGCTGACGAGATGCGTGCGGCCACCGCGTCCCTGGCGGCCTTCGAAGTTGCGATTGCTCGTTGACGCGCAGCGTTCGCCGGGTGCGAGAATGTCGGGGTTCATGCCCAGGCACATGGAGCAGCCGGGCTCACGCCACTCAAATCCCGCCTCGCGGAAGATGTGATGCAGCCCTTCGCGCTCGGCCTGTGCTTTGACCTGCTGCGATCCGGGCACAACCATGGCGCGAACGTGGGGATGAACGTGATGGCCGATGACGACCTTTGCCGCGGAGCGGAGATCTTCGATGCGTGAATTTGTGCAGGAGCCGAGGAAGACGCGGTCGATGGTGATTTCTTCGATGGGCGTGCCGGCCTTCAGATCCATGTACTCGAGAGCGCGCTCGAAGTGACGGCGGTCGGCGTCAGACGCGGCGTTGGCAGGCGAGGGAACAGTATCGGTGATGGAAACTACCATGCCCGGGCTGGTGCCCCAGGTCACGTAAGGAGTGAGCTCGATAGCGGGGATCACGAGTTCGCGATCGAACTTTGCGCCGGGATCAGAGATGAGCTTGCGCCACTCCGCGACGGCCTTGTCCCAGTCTGAATCTTGCGGCGAGAACTTGCGGCCCTTGAGATACGCGAAGGTGGTCTCGTCGGGAGCGATCATGCCGGCGCGCGCTCCGGCCTCGATGCTCATATTGCAGATGGTCATCCGGCCTTCCATGCTGAGCGAGCGGATGGCGGAGCCTGCGTACTCGATCACATATCCGGTTGCGCCGTCAGTGCCGATGCGTCCGATGATGCCGAGGACTACGTCTTTTGCGGTTACGCCGTCGGGCAGTTCGCCGTCGATGGTGATGCGGAAGGTCTTCGGCTTCGATTGCGGCAGGCATTGCGTGGCCATCACGTGCTCGACTTCGGATGTGCCAATTCCAAAAGCCAAAGCCCCGAAGGCTCCGTGGGTGGAAGTGTGCGAGTCTCCGCAGACGATGGTCATGCCGGGCTTGGTCAGGCCGAGTTCGGGTCCGATGACGTGGACGATGCCCTGGTTTGGCGACTCGACATCGTAGAGCTCAACGCCGAAGTCGGCGCAGTTCTTGCGCAGAGTGTCTATCTGCCTGGCGGCGATGGCGTCTTCGATGATGAGGCGGTTGGCTGTGGTGGGGACGTTGTGGTCGACGGTGGCCACGGTGCGGTCGGGGCGGCGAAGTGGACGGCCAGCAAGGCGCAGGCCTTCGAACGCCTGCGGTGAAGTCACCTCGTGGACGAGGTGCAGGTCGATATAGAGGAGCGTGGGCTCATCGGCCGGCTCGGCTACCAGATGCGATTCCCAGACTTTTTCGAAAAGTGTTTTCGCTACAGACATTTTGTGTAACTCCACTATTGCGAGCTCGATGTTGTGCGCCGGCGGCGCTGGACGGCCCGTCCCGGTCAGCACCTAGACCGCGTGCATGGCCTGACGGCAGTCGATGTTCTCGTTGAGCGCCTGATGAACGTGCTTGCCCATCTCCTGCGTGGAGACGGTCATCTTCGACTCGCCGCGTACTAGATCCGCGGTGCGATAACCCTGTTCGAGCACCTTGCGAACTGAGGTTTCGACGGCTTGCGCATCCTGCTCGAGTTTTGCCGAGTGCCGCAGCAGCATGGCCGCGGTGAGGATTGCGCCCAGCGGATTGGCAAGACCCTTACCTGCAATATCAGGCGCTGAGCCGTGGACAGGCTCGTACAGATTTACCTGGCCACCGATGGTCGCCGAGGGCAGCATGCCGAGCGAGCCGGTGATGACGGCAGCTTCGTCAGAGAGGATGTCGCCGAAGAGATTTTCAGTCAGAACGACGTCGAAGTTGCGCGGCGTATTCATCAGGTGCATGGCGCAGGCGTCGACGTACTGGTGTTCGAGGGCGACGTCGGGATATTGCGCAGCGATCTCGGTCACGGTCGCGCGCCAGAGCTGCGAGACTTCGAGGACATTGGCCTTGTCGACCGAAGTGACTTTCTTGCGCCGGGCCGATGCGAGCTCAAAGGCAATCCGGGCTACGCGTATGACCTCGTCGCGGGTGTAGCGCATGGTGTTCCATGCAGAGCCCGCCTCGCGATCCCAGGAGCGCGGCTCGCCAAAGTAGAGGCCGCCGAGAAGCTCGCGCACGAAGAGAATGTCGGCGCCGTTGACCACTTCGGCTCGGAGCGGAGAGTTCGAGGAAAGCGACGGCCATGCGAACGAAGGACGGAGGTTGGCGAAGCCGCCGAGGGCCTGCCGCAACTGCAGCAGGCCGGCCTCGGGGCGGCGGTTTGGGGGAAGGGAATTGAATTCGTTGCCGCCGACGGCGCCGAGCAGAACTGCATCGCTCTCAAGCGCGGTATCGAGTGTCGATTCGGGCAGCGGCGAGCCTTGCGCCTTGATGGCGGCGCCGCCGATCAGGGCATTTTTGAATTCGAAGTCGTATCCGCCGAGTTCGGCGACCGACTCCAGGATGCGCACTGCCTCGGCTGTGACTTCGGGGCCGATTCCGTCTCCGGCGACGACCAGTATCTTGAGCTTCATCATTGTCTCCCTGCCAGGAATGGCTGAATTCGCGATCGCCGAAGTCTCAGTTGAGCTTTGCGGCTGATTCTTCGCTGATCAGGTCTTCGTGCCGCTGGTGATGCGCCACCAGATTGATCAAATCCTGGTCGTAGATGGCCTTCTTGCGGTCGGCCAATTCGGTGAACGCGCGATACGCGACGTCGAGGTCTGCCGGCGCGAGATCGTAACCAAGCTGAATCAGACGCGAGCGGAGCGCATGGCGTCCGGAGTGCTTGCCGAGCACGAGACGGTTGCTGGGAATGCCGAATACCGACGGCGTCATGATCTCGTAGGTAAGGGGATTTGAAAGCACTCCGTGCTGGTGAATGCCGGCTTCGTGGGCGAAGGCATTATCGCCAACGACGGCTTTGTTCGGCGTGGGCGTGAAGCTGATCATGTGTCCGAGCAGCTGGCTTGCCGCATACATCTTGCCTAGCTTCAGGCTGGTCTGCATCGGATAACGGTCGCCGCGAACATGGAGCGCAGCGGCGATCTCCTCGAGGGCAGCATTGCCGGCGCGCTCGCCGATGCCGTTGACGGTGCACTCCACCTGACGGGCTCCAACCTCGATAGCGGCGAGAGCATTGGCGACAGCGAGCCCGAGATCGTCGTGCGTGTGAGCGGAAAGGATCACCTTGTCGGCACCCGGCACGCCCTCGCGAATCATGCGGAACATCGCTGCGTAGTCGGTGGGAGTGGCGTAGCCGACGGTGTCGGGCAGATTGATGACATGCGCGCCTGCTTCGATCGCCACGCCGACGATCTTGCAGAGGAAATCGGGATCGGTGCGCGTGGAATCCTCGGGAGAAAACTCAACCTCGTCGGCAAGCGTGCGCGCGAGGGCGACGGACTGAGCGGCCTGATCGAGCGCCTCGGCGCGGGTCATCTTCAGCTTGTATTCGAGGTGAAGGTCAGAGCTTGCGAGAAAGATGTGGATGCGCGATTTCTCTGCGCGTTCGAGGGCCTTGGCGGCACGCTCGATGTCTCCGCGCTTGGAGCGCGCAAGGGAGGCGATCACCGGGCCGCGAACTTCGCGCGCGACCGTTTTCTATGGAGGCGAAATCGCCGTCGGATGAGATGGCGAAGCCGGCTTCCAGGATGTCCACGCCGAGGTCGGCAAGGGAGTGGGCCATCTGGAGTTTTTCGTGCTGCGTCATGCTGCAGCCCGGCGATTGCTCGCCGTCACGGAGGGTCGTATCGAAAAAATATATGCGGTCTGGGGGCATCTGCATCGTGAGGCTCTCTATCTGTTAAGTTTGCCAAAATACGGCTCATTATTCAAATTTATAATTTTTACCGAATCCATAAATTTGAGTAATATAAGCCAGAGCGCCCAGCCCAGGCGCGATGCCGTTTTTATGGACCTCTCTCAGCTCGAAACCTTTCTTGCGGTCGTAGAGGAGCGCGGCTTCTCGCGCGCCGCTGCGCGTCTGCACCGCACGCAGCCGGCGGTGAGCCACACTATTCGCCGTCTCGAAGAGGAGATTGGCGATCCGCTTTTCGAGCGGACTTCACGAGAGGGCACGCTGACGGCCGCCGGGGTGCTGCTGCGCGAATATGCCGAGCGTCTGCTGAAGCTGCGCGGCGAAGCGGCGTCGGCAATCGAGGAGCTGCGTTCGCTGGAGCGCGGACGCCTGCATCTGGCGGCCAACGAATACACCTGCCTATATCTGTTGCCGGTGCTCGACGAATTTCGGCGGCTGTGCCCCCACATCAGCGTCCTGGTGCAGCGGGCGTTGGCCAGCCGCATTCCTGAACAGATTGTCGAGCGAACGGTGGAGCTTGGCATCGTGACTTTTCGGCCGCCTGAGGAACAACTCCACCTGATTGGCGTCTACACGGATTCCGTTGTTTTCGTAGTGAATCCGCGGCACCCTCTGGCACGCGAGAAAAAGGTGGCGATCCGCGATCTGGGAGCGGAAAACTTCATCGCTCACAATGTCGTCTCCCCGCTGCGGCATCGGGTGATCGACCTCTTCGAAAAACATAAGACGCCATTGAATATGAATGTCGAACTGCCAAGCCTGGAGGCTATCAAGCGCTTTGTCGCCATGGGCAACGGCGTCGCCCTGGTGCCGGGGCTGACAGTGCAGGATGAGCTGGCGCGGGGTGAACTGGTACAGGTTCAGGTGCCGGAGCTGAAGATCGAGCGGCAACTGTTTCTCGCTCACCGCCGGAATGCAACCTTGTCTCACGCTGCGCTGGCTTTTCTGAAAGCAGTCAAATCTCTGTCGCACGAACGGGGTGCTCCGTTCAGCTTTCGCGCCGAGCATGGCCGCTGATTGCTCGCGAATCAGGACGAATGCTGTCGAAACCGGATTCGGCAGGTACAATTACCAAGTGGAGCGGGGCGAGATCCCGTCGCCACAAAATTGACATGCCCGAGAGGCGTTGCGCCCGTCGTCGCGGGTCAGAGGTTCACGAGACGCATGAAGAAGAGTCTGTTGTTGTTTTTGCTGCTGCCGCTGACGGCAGCGGCGGGTTTTGCCCAAGAGAGCCGTCAGGACGTCAGTGTGAGCGGAACCGCGGTGATTCCGCCTTTCATTACCGGGAATGCTGTACAACTGCACGCTACGACGGGGTTTGGTTTTCTGGGCAGTTACCGGTACCTGCTGACCCCCCATAGTGGACTTGAAGTGAACTACCAGTACGCGCAACAGATACAGCACTACATCAATCCGACGAACAATATACTGATCCACGATCGCTTCCAGGAGATCTCCGGAGCTTACGTTCATAACTTTGTCTTCAGAAACTTCAATCCGTTTCTCGAAGGCGGTCCGGCCGGCATTATCTTCGACCCAATTCTGGATAGTAAGACGCAGACTCAGAGTGCCGGCAAGTCTACCAGCTTCGGCGGCTTTTATGGGGGCGGCTTCGCTTACGAGCTCAGCCCCAGCTTCGATATTCGCGTCGAGTATCGAGGAATTGTCGTGAAGGCTCCCAGCTTCAACCAGAACAATCTGAATACCGGCCGCTACTACAACATCAGCGATCCGGTAATCGGCGTTGCCTACCACTTCTAAAATAGATAGTTCATCTGCAAAGAAAGCCTCGATCCGGAAGCGGGCCGAGGCTTTTTCACGGGCTTCTGATCGCGGATGCCGGTTGCAGGAAGCGCGCAAAGGAAAAGGGCCAGGTCAATGCCTGGCCCTTTCTCACTCTGCGGTTATGTTTGAACCTATCTGACCCCGAGAATCCGGTATTTGACGCCGACGCTGAATCCGTTGGGCGTAAGCCCATTGACTGGGTTGGCCTTGCAAAGCCCGGCGCGGACGGGAGTATCTGGTATTCGTAGGCGCCGAATACTGACAAACGGTGAGCGAGGCGGTAATCAACCGAGGCGCCGGGAGCATAGGCGAAATAGCTTCCGGTAGAGCCGCCGGTCGCTATTGACCGGATACTTCATCCAGACTCCGCCGACCAGAAACTTTGCGTTGAACGTAAAGCGGTGGAAGCGAAAGAACGCGTACTTCCCGCCGGCAAGATAATCAGACTGGGTCTGGGAGTCGTGGCCATTCCAGTGCAGCCAGCGAGCCTCTCCGATCACGCCGATCTTTGGAGTGAGGTTGAAGTCCACGTCCACGCCCGGACCGACGATGCGCGTGACTGTGTCGAAGTCAGAATTGAAGCTCCCGAATTCGCCTCCCAGCCCACAGAGTTGAATTTCCGCCACGAACGGAAGGGGCAACCTGGGCATATGCCGCTCCAGACGCCAGAAGAAAGGTGAGAATCAGAATTTTCTTGAGCACGTGTTCACTCTCTCCGAAATAAAAATGCTGTAGATCCGGACTAAAAGACCAAGTGATAGTTCAAACTTTGTAACGAGGCGCGCAGGAGGTGCATGTCCGAAACCGGCGCGCCGCGTTCCGTGCATCGCTATTGCGGGTTTGCAGTGGTGGCGGGGCCTGGTTTGTATCCGCAGGCTGCGGAGCCTGGTTGGCGTCCGCAGGTGCAGCAGCGGGTTGAGTTGTTGGCGGCGCCGGAGCTGCCGTTGCCGTCGACGGAACTGGCTGTGCAGGCGGCTGGTAGCGTTGCAGGCGATAGTAGATCGGCGTTACCTGGAACGGCATCTTGTCGCGCGCGCTCAGCAGGGGAGCAGGTTTTACGTTCAACTGTGCGACCTTGTCGTCCCATGGATCGATCTTCAGACGGCTGTTCAGTGGGAGTGCCGCAATCTGCGTCAGGTTGTCCATGTCCAGCTTGGGAGCGCCGTTACCGAGCGCGGCGAGCCACGGAGTTCCGTCTGCCTTGATGAGGGAGTCGCCCAGCCGCGGCGTCAGCAGGTAAGGCACCTGCTTTTCCTCGGCCTGTAGGGCCTGGAAGAAGAGGCCTACGCTCGCCGACTTGTCCTTGTACACCGAGTTGTTGAACAGCTCGACGGCCTTCTTTGCGGCATCCTGGTTGTCGATGGCAGAGTGATTCATATTGAAGCGCTGGAAGGTCGCTTCATCAGGGAAGAGCAGCCGATCGTTGAAGGCATAGCGGGTGTCGATGTGATGGCCTTCGACGATATGGGCAAGCTGGAAGCTGAGGATCGCGGCCAGGGCTTCTTCTGACGGAAGCACGTCGGCCAGACCCTTGCTGATCAGGATGGTGTTGCCGACAGCCAGCGACTCAAGCGGGGTGGTGAGCAGCACGCGGCAGTGAATATCGTCCGGCAGCGTCAGCTTGTTGCCGATGATGATGTTGTTGGTAACGGTCTCGAGCACCTTGTCGAAGTCGCTCGGAGGAGCGAGAAGTCCGGCCTGGGTAAGCCGGTCAAGCACATTCTGCTCGGCCTGGGAGACCCACTGGCGCTGGGCCTGCAGCGGGCTTACGTCCTGCGACTGATCGCTCTGGTCCTGGGCATTCTCAACCTGGATGGATTCGGCGTCCGATTCACGCGTGGGCAGCTTGAGCGAGTAGCCCCAGAAATAAGTCTGCGCGCGCATGCCGGTGGCGTGCTTTGCCTGGCTCTGCGCGGTCTCCTCGACATAGATCGCGGTGGGCAGCCAGACGTCAGGCTGAACATTCACGCGCCAGCTGTCGAAGTGGTAATAGCGCGCGACCTGATCGTCCTTGTTTCCCGTATAGGAGCCGTTGAAGCGGACGATATTGCCGTCCTGGTCCTCAATCCAGATGCGGCCAAAGAAACGGCCATATCCTTCCTTGGGCTTCGGCCTCACGTCGAAGACCAGCGTACGCACTCCGCCCAGAAAATCGCGGCGCACGTAGGAGAAGTCATAGTGCTGCTGGTCAAAGCTCGTCGGGTCAAGGAACATCATGTCCATGAAGCCGGTCGCCGAATAACTCAGGCTGAAGCTCTTGGTCAGATCGCTCATGAACTTCATCGAGCCCTTGAAGAAGCCCCTGGACTTGGTCTTCGTCTCGTAAGGATTGGCGGTAAATGTCTTGCCGAAATCCACGCGGGCGACGATGTACTCATCCGAAACAGGAACGGACTGGAGCTTGGGGTCCGGCCGCATGTTCTGGATGTAGGTCTGCACGACCGGCGTGCTCTTCTGGATCATTTTTACCGTCGCCTTTTCCCGCTCGACGGCCTTTTGGACAAGTGCCGCTTGTTCGGGCGTCAGGGGCACCGGAGGCACATACTTGGCCTCCTTCTTGGCTTGAGCGGCGGTGGCGCTTAAGATCACTGCCAGGCCCAGAATGCAGATATTGCGGTGAGACATTTACAGGCTCCTAGTCTTTCTCGTTCAATCTTGCTTCGAATGGGTAGTTCTTCGAAAACGGTACTTTCAGTTCACTCAATTCTTAATTATTTGTTCATTTCGAGCTACATTTTCCACACAAGACCTGATCTCTGTCACTGAACCGAAAGCAGGCAGCAAAGACTTCGAACCAAATCCACTCTTGACGATTCAGGCACATCTGCTCAGGCCAGTTGGAAAGTAACTCGGATGACCGTGACCTGGTCCACCGGGTGGCCGTCTTTCGTGGCGGGCTTAAAGTGAATTCCCTGCGCTACCGTCCTGGCCTGCTCATCGAGGCCGTGTCCAAGGCCGCTCAGCACCTGCAGAACCTCAACACGTCCGCTGGCGGTGAACCGCACCTCGAGCTTGACGTCGCCCTCGATCTTCAATTGCCGGGCCTCGGCGGTGTAGGCGGCCCTCGGTTTGGAGAGAACCACGATAGGTGTGGACTCGGCCTGCTGCACCTTAGGAGCACTAGGCGCGGCCTGGCCAAAGCCAGTGCCCGAGAGCCCGGCCTGTTCCACTCTGCCGGTTCCTCCCGGCTTGCCTGTCCCTCCAACTACGCCATTCGAGAATCCGGCCGAGGCGACGGTTCCATGCACGTCTTTGCCGCCGGGGACGCCATTGGCTACGCCGGAACCAAAGTCCACGCCTTTCACCGATCCCTGGCGGGCGGCTCCCGCTCCGGGCTGTCCGACGCCCGGACTGCCGGCGAATGAGCCCACCGAAGCGATATTGGCCGGCCGGGTGGCGTTAGGGTTCGGCGTTACGCCAACCGGATCGCCGAAGCCGCCGGTCTTGGGAGTGGGGGCAACTTTGTTATTTGCCACCAGCGTGGGTTGAGAGCTCTTGAACATTCCCACCTTAGGCTGCGGAGGAGGGGCAACCGCCTTGGGCGGCGCGGGGGCGATCTTCGGAACCGCTGGAGTGGGAATCTTCACTTCGACCGGCTTGGGCGGTTCTACGACCGGCTTGGGTGGTTGGATCTTGGGCTTCGGCTCAACTTTGGGAGGAGGTGCAACCACCTTGACCTTGGGCACAGGCGGTACGTAGGGCTTGGGCTGCTCAACAGGAAAGATCAACACCGCCGTGTTCTCTTTCTGCACCTTCACCTGGTGAACGCGGGCCGCGGCGAACAGAATCAGAAGAGCACCGACGGCTACGTTTACAACCAGGCTCACACTGAAGGAACCAAACCGCCCACCCGGTTCGGGCAGAAGCCCCAAGTTTCCTTGCATCGAAGGATTGCTCGCCATAGCCTTTCTATCCCAACCTAGTTCTTCAAAATTTGTTGCCCAAAAATTTCACTATTGACTTAGACCTGTTTAGACACTACTCCGGGTTAGCTGCATTCCAAATTCCACAAACGGAGGGGTAGGGTTGTGCAACCTTCGTTCTACGTCCGGGCAGGCAGTAGGGGGGACCATTCGATCAACGCCGCCAGCCGGACCTCTTATAGAACTACATCGCGACAAAACACGTCTCATTACAAAAGTAATGCAACGGTAATGTGCCGTCAGTCGAATTATAATCTCGACCAAGTTGATTTGGGTAACCCTTACTTTTGCTTTCCAAGCCACCACGTAAATTTTTCTTAATCTTGCCGGACGCCCACCCCCACGCTTTCTGCGTTTATTCGAAGGCTTTTCGGCTCCGGCGGTTGCATGGCAGAGATAAAACTGTTGTTCCTGGGCATGCGCTTCGGTTAGAGACGGGCCGCTGGCGCACCAGAAGAGGAGAGGAAATTGCGAATACTCGTTACCGGCGGAGCCGGCTATGTGGGCGGAACTGTGGCCCGGCTCATGCTGGATCAGGGCCATCAGGTGGTCATCTACGACAACCTTTGCCACGCTCACCGCTCGATGATTCCCGCAGAAGCTGAATTTGTTGAAGGCGATCTGGCCGACCGCGCTGCGATGGAAAAACTCCTCCACACAGGAATAGACGGCGTAATGCACTTTGCCGCTCTCATCGAGGCGGGCGAAAGCATGAAGAAGCCGGAGATCTATTTTCGCAACAACACCGCCTCCGCACTGACCCTGTTCGAAGCCATGCTGGCGACGGGCGTACAGCGTCTGGTCTTTTCCTCGACGGCTGCGGTTTATGGCGAGCCTGAATCGACTCCGATCCGCGAAGACGCGCCGCTGCGGCCAACCAACGCCTACGGGGAGTCGAAGCTGCTGGTCGAACACATGCTCGGCTGGCTGAACCGCATCCACGGTTTCCGCTATGCGAGCCTGCGTTACTTCAATGTCGCGGGAGCGATTGAAGGACGCGGAGAGGCGCACGAGCCCGAGTCGCACATCATTCCCCTGATCCTCGATGTGGCGCTGGGCAGACGGCAGAGCATCAAGGTGTTTGGACGGGATTACCCAACGCCGGACGGCACCTGCATTCGCGACTATATCCATGTGCAGGATCTGGCCCACGCGCACCTGCTGGCTCTCGAGGCGCTGAAAGAGCGCGACAAGCTGATCTATAACCTTGGCAACGGCGTGGGCTTCAGTGTCCGCGAGGTAATCGAATCGGCGAGACGCGTTACCGGCCATCCGATTCCGGTCGAGGAGTGCCCTCGGCGCCCGGGTGATCCGGCGGTGCTTATTGCCAGCTCGGAAAAGATCGGCGCCGAGCTGGGATGGAAGCCGGAATGCACCAGCCTCGATGAAATTATCGACAGCGCCTGGAAGTGGCAACAGATCCGCTACCAGCGAACAGCCTGAGTTTCGGGCGGCGCTGCAAGAGCTGAGCAAAAAACCTGGCTGCGCCGCGATTCAGGTAAGGCTGTTCGGGCAATATCGATGAGAGGGTTTCATCGAGCTGTCCGCGTTGCAACTTCGCTGCCCGCGGTCGGGCTCCCGGCTGCCGGTTTCGGAGGTCTCACCAGCAGCGGCACCACGATCGAAACCACCATGACGATAGCAATCACATGCAGGCCGCCTCCATAGGCGCCGGTGGACTGCCGCATATGTGCAATCAGCAACGGCCCGAATGCGCTCGCGAATCCCCAGGCGGTGAGCATGAGCCCATAAATCGGGCCGACATTCTTTGCTCCGAAGTAGTCAGCGGCAAACGCGGGCATGGTGCCGAATCCGCCGCCGTAACACATCAAAATAACGAACGTGATTGCGGTCAGGCCGGCCACTGAGTGAATCGAGGGCAGGAACCAGAACAGCGCCGCTTGCAGCAGATACATTACGGCGAAGGTCGCGCGCCGCGTAATCCCGTCCGATACCCATGCCCAGAAGACGCGGCCGAGCGCGTTGCCGATGCTCACGATTCCCACCATACCCGCGGCGACAATGGCGGTGATCTTTGCCAGATCCTGAAACATCGGCGCTTCTTGCGAGATTACTGAAATTCCCGCCGATGTATTCAGAAACAGCAGGAGCCACAATGCCCACCACTGCCAGGTCTTCAGTGCCTCACCCAGAGTGAAGTCCTTCGTCGCGCGCTGAGCCGTCTCGAGGGGTTTGGGCGTCCATCCCTCCGGCAGCCAGCCGGCGGGAGGATTGACCATGAACCACCCCCCCGCACAAGTGACGATCAGGTAGGCAATTCCCAGATACGCGAAGGTGTGCAGTACGCCCACACTCTGAATAAGCCGGGTGGCGACCGGAGCGGTGACCAGTGCGCCGGCACCAAAGCCCCCGACGGCAACTCCTGTCATGAGCCCGCGGCGGTCGGGAAACCACTTCACCAGAACGGATATCGGAACGATGTAGCCAAAGCCCAGGCCGATTCCGCCAATCACTCCGTAAGTGAGATAGAGCCATGGCAGGCCCGAGGAAAAGCTGGCAAGGAAAACTCCGCCGCCGTAGAGTAGCCCGCCGACGATGACGACGACGCGGGGTCCGACACGGCTCAGCCAAAGCCCTCCAAAGAAGGACGCAAACCCCAGCACAAAGATGGCAATCGTGAACGTCAGCGTTACTTCCGAAATGGTCGAGTGAAAGAGCTTTGACAGGGGAACGCGAAAGACGCTCCACGCATACACGGCGCCCAGCGCCATCTGCACCAGAATCGCCGCGAAAGCGATTCCCCATCTCCGATAACCGTTCATACTGCCTCCGGCTCGCCGCTCATCGTACATCAGGTCAGGTGCGGCGCAGCCCGTCCACACAAGAGATGCTGATCGCCTTCATGCGCGACTCAGCACAAACGAACTTTTCTATCACATAGCTGAAACGGCACGCGAGACCCGCGGCGTTCTTTTAACAATTCCCATGCGGTGTTGTTTTCAATTCGGCACACGCTCACAAGATTCAGATCGCGATGGCTGACGACGATTGACCCCAAAACCCATGCCGGGATACTCTCATCTCGTGATGGCTTCCGCGCTCCCCATCGGCGTCCCTCTCGCCGCTTGTTGTCGCTAGCATCTGCTGCTCTGCGTTTTGCGCCGTCACGTACCCTCCCAACCGTTCAGAGGAAGCATGAAAATCCATCGATCTGCACCTGTCGCCATTTCCGTTGCAGCCCTTTCCGTTGCGGCTTTGCTGTTTGCCGATGCCACATCGGACTGGAAGACCGGCTTGCTGGCATGGCGGACGCACCGCGAGCAGCGCCTGTCGGCTCCTGACGGCTGGCTGACACTGGTTGGCCTGGAGTGGCTCAAGCCGGGAGCGAATACCGTCGGCTCGGCTCCGGATAACCGCATCCGGCTGTCGGCAGCCGCGCCGGCACATCTCGGAGTGATCGAGGTCAGTGGCAGCGATATCCAGCTGTCATCGCCGGCAGGAGGGTTCGCCGCCGACGTGCAGCTTGATGGGGCTCCGGCGCGAGCGGCGAAACTGGCAGACGACGAGGCGCAAAAGCCGTCGGTGCTGACGGCAGGGACGCTGACCATCCTGGTGCTCCATCGGGGCGACCGCTACGCGCTGCGCATCAAGGACTCGCAGGCTGCCACGCGGCTGAACTTCCACGGGCTGCACTGGTACGAGCCCGATCCGCACTATCGGGTGGAGGCGCGCTGGATTCCCTTTGTTCCGGCGAAGAAGATCAAGGTGCCGTCGATTATCGGGGTGACGGACGAGATGCCTGCCCCGGGCGAGGCGGAGTTCACGCTCGAGGGGAAGACATTTCAGCTTGAGCCGGTGCTCGAGGAGCCGGATGCGAAGCAGCTTTTTTTCATCCTGCGCGATACGACCAGCCGGACTACCAGTTATGGTGCGGCCCGGTTTCTCTACACCGACTTTCCCGATCACGGACTTGATCAGCCGGGGCATCTCACGCTGGACTTCAACCGCTTGCAGAATCCCCCATGCGCTTATACCGCGTACGCGACCTGTCCGTTGCCTCCGGAGCAGAACCGGCTGGCGATTGCGCTGCCGGTGGGCGAGGCGAAGTATTCGCACTGACGGGGCAGGCGGTGAGAAGAGATGCGTTAACGGCAAGAGCGAGGAAATTGACCTGACGCGGCCAGCATTTATTTGACCCTCTGTGTCGCGCTTCGTATCATTGAACTTGCTCCTCTTCAATCAGGCGGCGTAGCTCAGATGGTTAGAGCGACGGACTCATAACCCGTAGGTCGGCAGTTCGATTCTGCCCGCCGCCACCAGGCAGATCATATCCGACGAAATCTCAGGTTCATGCGTCTCGCGTAAGGCGGCCGGGCTATTTCCGGTATGGCAGCCAACGAGCGCCTTCCGTTACCGCTACTGGCACTTTCGCCAGTGGCACGAGTAGACACCTACCTATACAGTTGTCTGCTCACGTGGTCCAGCAGGTATGACCCTGCCATTGCTCAAGATCCGGACCCCGTGAAGCGCATTGCTGGCGGCTCGCAGGCAAACGATCGCTCCGAAAAATTGCAGATCGACTGGAACGACGACATCGGAAGCCTCTTCCGACCAGCTTTGCAATAGGGCAACGGCTAACCGCCATCTTCACATGAAGATATTGAATTCGCGTGTAATCCGGATATCTATCGCCAGCATCCTGACCGGATCCTTGATTGGGTTGGTGGGTGGCGCTTTTCGCTATTGCTTGATTGCCGTTGATAATGGGCGGAATGCGCTAACCACCGGGGCGCATGCGTGGCCCCACCTTGGCTGGACGGCTCCGGTAGCGTTAGCGCTTGCCGGCGCGGGGTTGGCCCGCTTTCTGGTGGTTCGCTTTTCCCCAATCGCCGAGGGAAGTGGTGTACAGCGCGTGGAGGCTGACATCGCAGACGAGGTGGAGCTGGTCCCATATGCCGTCGTGCCCGTCAAGTTCTTCGGCGGCGTGATCGCCATAGGTTCCGGCCTTGCTCTCGGCCGTGAGGGCCCGACTGTCCAAATGGGAGCCACCCTTAGTCGGTCTATTTCGCGTTTACTCACCGAAGACGACCAGGATGGAAAGATTATCGAGGCCGCCGGCGCGGGCGCAGGGCTCGCGGTTGCGTTCAACGCTCCTGTCGGCGGTTCCGTCTTCGTTTTCGAGGAACTCACCAGCAGCTTCACGCCCTGGCTACTGGTGGCCACTCTGGCCGCGTGCTCGGTCGCGGTATGGATCATGCGAGGGATGTTGGGCAACACCCTCGACTTTACGGTGCAGCATGTCAGCGCGACCCACGACTGGAAAGTTGCACCGTTTCTCGCTCTCGGTGCATTGCTGGGTGCCGTCGGTGCCCTCTATAACGCCGTAACCGTAGGTTTGCTGCGCCTATCGGACCGGCTTTACGGCATTTCGTCCGTATACCGTGCCGCTTTCATAGGCGCGACAATCGGACTGGTCGCCTGGTTTGCTCCCTCTCTCGTTGGAGGCGGCGAGGTGTTGAGCCAGGCTATACTTGCCGATCAATACGCGATAGGGGGCCTGGTGACGGTATTTCTCGCCCGCTTTCTTATCGGGCCCTGGTCTTTTGCCGCAGGTGCGCCGGGAGGTATTTTTGCCCCGCTCCTGGTGCTCGGCGCCTCGTTCGGCGCACTTTTCGCCGGAGTCCTGAATCATTCCATTCCATTGTTGAACCTTTCACCTGTCGCCTGTGCTGTGGTCGGGGTGGCCGCGCTATTCTCGGCCAGCGTACGTGCGCCTCTGACCGGAATTGTGCTCGCGGTCGAAATGACGGGCCGCGGGGATCTGACGCTTGCTTTGCTTGGAGCTTCATTGATGGCCATGGTGGTTGCGATCCTGCTCAATAGCGAGCCCATCTACGAGACCCTCAAGCAGCCCATGCTGGCGCGCGAGGCTTTGAATAAGAAGGCCATCGCAGAGGGATCTGGGACGCCCCTCGTTCGTTGAGTTGGCGTTCGGCTGACCAACCGCCGAGTAGCAAACAACAGATGTCTACCAGGCTGCAGACTTCTCGGTGTATTGCTGGGTTTTGCCAAACTCTGCCCGCCGCCACCAATCGAATCAGCCATCCGGCTATCTTCTTCCCGTTCTGGCACGTCGAATGTGGAGTATCATCGATTTAATTCCCGGACTGTGTGTCCGGCCTGGCGAACATGTCTAAAAACTTTAAGCGCGCAGTCTTCGGCATCTCTGTTGCCCTCGTTGTGGTTGTGTTTCTTGGCGGATTTGTAACCAGCGGCGTACGAGCCGGCAGCCAGAGCGATGGAGCTTACCGCCAGATGGGCGTCTACGAAGAAGTTCTGCACAAGGTGCAGAGCGACTACGTGACGGATCCCAGCATCGGGAAAGTGACGGACGGGGCTCTTCACGGGCTGCTCGAGTCGCTGGACGCGGACTCGAGCTATCTGACGCCGACGGAGAATGCCGCATACAAAGCTCACCAGAACGAAGGCACGGCGCAGGTGGGCATTAACGTATCGCGCCGCTATGGCTACGCGACTGTGGTGTCAGTGATGCCCGGCAGCCCGGCGGAGAAGGAACAGATTTCCGACGGAGACATTATCGAGTCGATTGGCGGACAGTCGACACGGGAGCTTTCGCTGGCCATGGTGCGGCTGCTGCTCGAGGGCAAGCCGGGCACCGATGTGACTTTCTCGCTGGTACGCCCGGGCAAGGCGGAGCCGCAGAAGATGACGCTGACGCGGCAGCAGATCGATGCGCCGGCTCTGGCCGAGCAACAGTATGAGAACTCTTCGATCCTTTATCTGAAGCCGGTAGTGCTGACCAGGGAGCGGGTGACTGAGGTCGAGGCGCGGCTGAAGGCCATGCAGAAGAACGGAAACAAGAAAGTGCTGCTCGATCTGCGCGATGTGGCCGAAGGCGATCCGGCGCAGGCGGTCAACCTTGCGAATGCTTTTCTGCAGTCGGGCACGATCACGTCGCTTGAGGGGCAGAAGGTTCCCAAGCAGACCTTTACAGCTGACCCGGCGAAGTTCATTACCGGCGCACCGCTGGTGGTGCTCGTGAATCACGGGACGGCGGGTCCGGCGGAGATTGTCGCGGCGGCGATTCTCGACAACAAGCGCGGCGACCTGGTGGGCGACCGGAGTTTCGGCGACGGCACGGTTCAGAAGACGATCGAGCTGCCCGATGGAGCGGCGTTGATTCTGTCGGTGGCCAAGTATGAGGCGCCTTCAGGGAAGGCAATCCAGGATCAGGCAGTGACTCCGAACATCGTGGTCACGGAGAGCATCGACCAGTACCTCGCCGAGGCGGACATCGATACCAGCAAGACACCCGAGGACAAAGCGGTGCCTCGCACTGACGACCAGCTCAACAAGGCACTCGACGTTCTGAAGCAGAAGAACGCGTAGATCTCCCCGAGGGAATCGGATTGAAATCCCGCGGTCCATGGACGCCTCCTGAGACCAAGGCGGAGGCCACGCGCCCCGCTGCTCGTCCAGCTTCCAACTTTCGCGCCCCGGCCGGCCGCCACAAGGTCGCGGGCAGTGTGGCGGTCGCCTTTCTGGCGGTGCTGGCCATTGCCGTCGGCTCGCTGAGCGGGCTGCTGCTTGTCTACTCGGTCGATCTTCCCCAGATCGAGGATCTGGAGCGTTACCGGCCGAGCACCATCACGGAACTTTATGACGTGCACGGGCGGATCTTCGGATCATTCGCGATGGAGCGGCGCGTGGTGGTGGGCTATGACGGCTTTTCGCCGCTGCTGCGTCAGGCGGTGATCTCGATCGAGGACAAGAATTTCGAGAGCCACTGGGGCGTGAACATGTTTCGCGTGATCGGTGCCGCTTATCACGACCTGACCTCGAAGGGCCGCGCCCAGGGCGCGTCCACGCTGACCATGCAGCTGGCGCGCAATCTATTTCTCTCAAACGAGAGGACTTTTGGCCGCAAGCTGCAGGAGGTCTTCCTTTCGCTGCAGATCGAGCACCGGTTCACCAAGCAGCAGATCTTCACGCTCTACGGGAACCAGATCTATCTCGGGCACGGAGTTTACGGCTTCGAGGCGGGCGCGAATTACTACTTCTCAAAACATGCGACCGAACTGACGTTGCCGGAGGCCGCGCTGCTGGCCGGGCTGCCCAAAGGGCCGTCGGAGTTTTCCCCGCTGCAAAACCCCGACCGGGCAATGCGCCGCCGCAATGCCGTGATCAACGCGATGCTCGAAGACGGGGCGATTACGGCGGCTCAGGCCGAGGCGGCGCGGACCACTCGACTGGGGCTGCATATTCAGGCGCCGCCGAACAGCGTGGCTCCGTGGTTTGTAGAAGAAGTGCGGCGGGAACTGGAGCGGAAGTTCGGCTCGGACCAGGTGCACGAGGCGGGGCTGAAGGTCTACACCACCCTCGATCTCGATCTACAGAACACGGCGAACCAGGCGGTGCTCGACGGGCTGGCAGCGTATGAGCGGCGTCACGGATGGAAGGGGCACCTGCTTAACGTGATCTCGGGCGGGTCCGACCTTGAGAGCTTCAAGCATCCGGACTGGAATGGGCCGGCGGCGCCGGGAGACTATGTGCATGCGCTGGTGATGGGCGCGCTGCCCTACCAGGTGACGGCGCGTATCGGCCAGCAGCAGGTGATGCTGACCGCCGAGGACTGGGCTTGGACGGGGTTCAAGACGGCGCAGGAGTTTCTGCACCAGGGGGACATTATTTACGTTCACCTGACAGGGCAGGACCAAACCGGACAGCAGGGCGCTATGCTGCGCGGGAAACTGGAGCAGGATTCCGGCGCAGAGGGCTCGCTGCTGGCGATGGACAACGCGACCGGGGATGTTCTGGCGATGGTGGGCGGCAGGGATTTCAATCTCTCGCAGTTCGACCGGGCGACGCAGGCGGAGCGGCAGACGGGCTCGTCGTTCAAGCCCTATGTTTACACCGCGGCGGTGGAGGAAGGCGCCAAACCGCAGGAGATGATCGTGGACGGTCCGACCTCTTTCGGGTCCTATACGCCGCACGATTACGAGGGGAACTACCTGGGCAGTATTACGTTACTCAAGGCCTTTGCGGATTCGCGAAATATTCCGGCACTGAAGCTGGCCGAGCGCGTTGGGATCCACAAGGTTATCAGCACGGCGCACCAGTTCGGTGTGACCAGCAATATTCCGGCGTATCTGCCGGTAGCGCTGGGCGCGGTGG
Organism: uncultured Acidobacteriaceae bacterium; assembly: GCA_963721995.1. Taxonomy (GTDB): domain Bacteria; phylum Acidobacteriota; class Terriglobia; order Terriglobales; family Acidobacteriaceae; genus Silvibacterium. Next base: position 65,144 of record CAVRNK010000042.1, read on the forward strand.
AGATCACGCTGCGGGAGCAGGTGGCAGCCTATTCCGTCTTTCCCAACGACGGCATCCGGGTTGCGCCGCGGCTGGTGCGGCGGGTGACCACGGCTGAGGGAGCACCGCTGAGCGAGGATCCGCCTGAGGTGCAGGAAGTGATCAGCGCGAAGACGGCACGGACGATGATGGTTCTCCTGAAGGAAGTGACGCGCAGCGGGACGGCCGCGGCAGCTGCATCGCTCAATCATCCCCTGGGGGGAAAGACCGGCACGACGAGCGATTTCACTGACGCCTGGTTCCTCGGCTTCTCGCCTTCGGTGACCTGCGGAGTGTGGATGGGCTACGACAACCGCCAGTCGCTGGGCGACAAGGAGACGGGTGCGAAAGCGGCACTCCCCATCTGGATGGATTTCATGAAGGCTGTGATCGCGGACAAACCGGACGAGGTATTTCCCGCAGACACTCCGCCTGGTTCCAGTTCGCCGCGGGAAAAGCAGATTGCGGCCGCGGCCAGGCCGGAGCCGAAGCCCCTGGTGCGGGCGGTCGCGCCTGGAGCGGCATCGCAGCCCTGACCTCGACAGAAAACGTAGCTGACGGAGATCGCTTTCGGGAATAGAGTGATCGGGACGCAGATCATACTGCGCCGAAAGGAGATAGCCCGATGGCTGGATCACCGCCCCCGAGCAAGATCATGATTATCCGCCACGCGGAGAAACCTCCCAATCCGCCCAATAAAACAGGTCCCTGGGATGTGCAACTGGACGGGAAGACTGGAGACGGAAAGTCGCTTATTGTGCAGGGATGGCAGCGGGCGGGAGCGCTGAGTGGTTTCTTTGCCCCGTACAAGTCGAAGCCCGTGAATCCGGAAATCGTGATGCCCCACCACATCTACGCTGCGAATCCCAAAGGCGAAACGCAACGGCCGTGGGAAACGGTAACGCCGCTCGCGGCGTGGCTGAAATACAAGCAGGGCAGCTCGCAATTCAACGTCGACTACGCCGTTGGCGACGAGAAGCACCTGGTCAAGAGCGTCCTTGAGCACGGCAGCCCGGTGCTTATCAGCTGGGAGCACCTGCATATCACGCCGGATATGATCGGGCACATTCAGAGTAGCTACCCGATCGCGAACTACTCAGCGATGCCGAAGCAATTTCCTGACGTGTTCTACCTGGTCTGGGTGCTGGACCTCAAAGGCAGTGAGTACACATGGTGCTCCGTTAACCAGAACCTGATCGCAGGCGACGTAAGCTAACGGATCTCTACTGGGGCTTTCCCTGTTGCGGCGGCTGCTGGCTGGGAGCCTGAGTGGATCCATCGTTGTTGTTGCTGATGTCCTGGCCTTCGAAGAGTACGCGAACATTGGCGTGGTACTGCTTGTAGTCGGTGTACTTCAGGGTTTCGCGGATGTGCACATCCTGGCTGAGATAGCCGTTGCCGGCGGAAAAATGCAGAATGCCTTCTCCGCGCGTATAGACGGGGAACCAGTACTTGCCATCGATCTGCTCGCGATAGGTGGTAAAGGGCGGCGACAGGTCTTCGTGGCCCTTGCGCGTGTCGTCGGGCACGTTCTTACCGTTGGTGACGACGATCTGGAGATCATGCTGGTCGACCCAGATGCGTCCCTGGAAGTAGCGCTTGTTCTTCTCGATCACCTTGGGCTTCACCTCGAAGACATAGGTGTCGACCTCGTCGACCTTCTGCTTGCCGATGTAGGACAGGTCGTACTGGCCGACGTCTTCTTTGGTCAGGACAAAGGGCAGGCGCTGCTCGATGTCCTGGAAATCGGCCGGCGACATGCTGATGCGCTCGAGGGTGTTGGCCGGCGCCAGGACGACGTGTTCAAACCGCCTGCCGTTGGGATCGAATGAGATGTCTGTTACCTGGAAGTACTGCCCGTCGACCTTGTTGTCGTCGTCGATCGTTTCCACCTTGACGCTGCGCTCGTAGGTGTAATTGGACATCGCGCGGCGGAAGAGGCTCTCCTTGGCAGTGAACTGATCGATGATCTGCTGCGGAGGTATGGAGGGCTGCGAGGTATCCAGGGCGCCGAATCCCTTGTCGAGCGGCATGGAAGTGTAGGAAACCTGGCCCCGGGCGGAAACTGTGAGAGCAATCAAGGCGACGCCAACAACAAAGAGCCCGTATGCGATACGTCGATGTGGGAGTGCGGTCAAGGTACCTCGAGAACCGCCCGAATAGAACGATGCTGATACGATAAATCGCAAGTTGCGGGAGAAAGGCCCGCTATTCGAATTGGGCGAACGGCCGCTCTTCCGGGGCCGCGGAGTACACTGGGTTTTCTTCCTTCCCCCTGGTCAAGCCAGCAATGGACGAATACTATCGGGTTCCGACGCTCGCGCTCTTAAGCATCCTGGCGCCGTCTTTGCCGTTTTGTATGCGCGTGCGCGGACCTTGCGAACGCTTCTCTGGCTGCTCGGCTGGTCGATGGCGATTACGCGGCTGGCTATGCAGGGGGGCTCGTACGGCAGGCATGGGATCGGGCTGGCCGTCTCAAACACAGCCATGGCGCTGGCGGCGCTGATGTAATTGGGGTCCGTGTCCCGGATCCACGTCAAAAACAAGATCAAGGCCTCGTACATCGCGGTTTTCGGGGCCCCTTTGATTTTGTACTCGGTGCTTACCTCGCTTTATCCCGCGCCCGGAGTCTATCTGCGGGTGCTGGATTGGGCGGCTGCTATTGCTGCTGTGGCCATTGCCGTGCATTGGAGGGGGCAGTAGAGCGCAGCTGCCGCGCTGGTTTACCCTTGCGTTCGTCTCGTGCGTTGCCGGGACATGTATCTGGCTGGCGATTATTGGCGAATACGATCTGGTGCTGCGCCTGGCCCACAGCGGGATCAGCCTGATGACCGCAGCGCTGGTATTAGCTACTTAACCGAAGATGAAGCCCGGGAGTCATCTTTACCGCGACTGGCCTGTTCGTATGGAGCACGCCGATGGTGGTGGATTTCCTGCTTCATCAGGGCGATCCGGTCATGCTTATGTATCTGCGGGCGGTGAACTTGATGAAGGTGGTGACCGCGGTCGGCATGGTTGTGCTGGTGCTCGAAAACGGCAGGTGATCCGAAACGAAGAGGTGCAGAACCGCGAGCGGCGAGTACGCGGCGAGATGGAACAGTACTCGAAGCTCGATGTTTCCGC
>CAVRNK010000043.1:0-16039 GCA_963721995.1 uncultured Acidobacteriaceae bacterium
GACGGGGCAGGCGGTGAGAAGAGATGCGTTAACGGCAAGAGCGAGGAAATTGACCTGACGCGGCCAGCATTTATTTGACCCTCTGTGTCGCGCTTCGTATCATTGAACTTGCTCCTCTTCAATCAGGCGGCGTAGCTCAGATGGTTAGAGCGACGGACTCATAACCCGTAGGTCGGCAGTTCGATTCTGCCCGCCGCCACCAAGCGGATCAACAACATACGCTGCAATTTCGGTCTCGTGCTTCTCGTGTGGTTGCGCGGGGGTTGCGGCCGGTTGTTTCTTCTTCCGAGTCTTCTTAGCCGGTTTGGTGTCAAGACGATCTACGTAAGAGACGTTCGCACCCGGGATGAGATGGGCATAGGTATCCACCGTCACCTGAATGCTTGAGTGTCCCATCTGTTCCTTGACGTACACAACAGAAGCACCGTTCTGAAGGAGCTGGGAACCAAAGCTGTGCCTCAGGTCATGCAAGCGAATCTTACGAATCTTAGCTCTCCTCAAAACCGCAACAAAATAACGGTGGTAAAGGTTGTCCGGATCCAGGATGCATCCAGCCGGCGAAGGAAAGACCAATTCCTCGGAGATATCAGCGGTTCCTTGTTGATTCTTCGATTCGAGGCGTGATTCCCGAAGCACTTTAAGAGTGCGACGGAGTTCGCGTGACATGTCTACCCTGCGGCTCTTACCGCTCTTGGTCGTCGTGTGTTCACGCCGAACATAATTGTGCTGCACCAGGATGAATCGGTTCGCGTCGCGTTCACTGTTGCCGAATTCGAGATCGCTCCACCTCAACGAGACGAGCTCGCCCCGGCGCAAACCTGCTCTCACTGCAACGAGGAATAGGGCGTGGTATTCGGGGCAGATTTCCTGAGCGGCTCTCAGGAACTGTTCAACCTCCGCTGGGGTGAGCGCAATGCCTTTTGGCTTCGTTGCTTTGGCAGCCCGCGTGAATCGTCCCAGAGATACTGCCGGATTTGACTCGATGATGCGGTCCTCGATGGCTTGACCGAAGATGACTCGGAGAACGCTCAGCGCGTTCCGAACTGTGCTTCTGCTCAGCTCCTTAGCTACCAGATCGCTTATGAGATCTTTAACTTCCTGGCGCCTGATCTCACTGAGGCGCTGGGACCCGAACTTCGGCCGGAGGTACTGCCGCAGCACGCCTTCGTAACCATCGGCCGTCGACGACTTGCATTGCACTCTAGCGTACTGTCTGATCCAAGTGTCAGCGTAGGCATTGAATAGTGGTGCCTGGTCCTCGGTCTCGTTGAAGACCCCTAGATCACCCAACGCAAGCTTTGCCTCCAGAATGCGTTTTACTTGGACTGCCGCGGCGCGATTTTCGCCAACACATTTGGCTTTCCGTCGGCCGCTGTGATTGATGAATACGAACCATTTGTCACGCTTCTTTCTAATGGTGACACCCATCAGTTGATCATTCCTTTCATGTCTCTCATGACTTCTTCGACGATTCCGTTTATGTCGATCGCACTGGCAGATTGAATCGGGTGTGATTCGAGCCAGAGATCGAAGCTGCTGCGCCGGATCAAGATCTTGTTGCCCACCTGAACCGCGGGCAATGGATCATGTGGCCGGTGAATCCAATCACGAATGGTCCGATCCGACACGCATGCGTACTGCTGGATGGTCTTCAGGTCCATCCACTCGGGGTACGTGCCGGGTTGTGACTGATTCGACTTCATGCTGATGCGAAGCTAGCAAGAATAGGCGGTGAGCCAAATATTCACCGGATCATTGATCTCAGAGAACTGTCCTAAACTGTGTTTGAATCGGAATCTCGGAGCGATTCCATGGCAGCGAAATACTGTCGTGCCTTGTTCTCTTCCGCCAGTCGGAAGTACCGCGTAGTTGTTTCGAACCGTGAGTGTCCCATCAAATCTCTGAGAACCAATGCGTCGATATTGGCATTTGCCAATCGGGTCGCAAAGGTATGGCGGAGCTGATGCACGTGCATATGGTTCAGGCCGAGCTTTCGGCACCAACGCGCCAGGGTGTCTTGAATGGCTCGTTCCGAAAGTCGTGAACCTCTCTCGGACAGGAACAGCGCCTGACAAGTATCTGTGCGCGTCTCAAGGTAGGCGGCTACCGTACGGACGGTATCGTGGTCGAAGTGAAATCGTCTCTCTTTCGATCCCTTGCCAATGACAATTCCTGTCCCATAGGTGCGCGTTTTGCCGTCGGCATCCTGTTCGGTTTCCTCTGTGATTGACTCAACATTCAGCTTTGCAAGCTCGTGCAGACGGAGGCCGGAGGTGAGAAACAGTGAAAACATGGCGCGGTCCCGCGCATTATCGATGCCTTGGAGGAGCACATCGAGCGAGTGTTCGTCGACCGCTTTACCCTGGTGATCCTGGATCTTCGAGGTACGTGATCGGACCGATTGAATGGCTGCAACCGGATTGATGCGACGGCGATCTCGTCTCCGCAGATACTCGTAATAACTCGATACCGCCGCCAGGCGCCTGTCGATAGTTGCCTGACTCAAGCCCCTGGTGCCTGATTGGTGATTCGTGGCTGAGCGCATCTCCTGGCGATACGCTCCGATTACTTCCGGCATAACCTGGCTGACCCGTAGCCTTTGCTTTCGCAGGAAGTCGCTGAAGTGATTGAGATCGCCCTTATAGGCTTTCAATGTTGCCGGACTATACTCCCGAAGCTGGAGCTCCGAGAGGAAATCAGAGAAGTTCATATACAGGTTTCCTTGTGTGCTGAAAGAGCACAAATTGATTGAAGGGTGAACGTTGCGGATAAGAAGAATTACCCGCAACGTTCGGCAATCCATTGATTTAGCTGGCTTTGGCCTGTGATGGAGACTGATTGACGTACTTGCGGAAGCTGGAACTGGTCTTAGGCGCCTTCTTCCTGTTTTCCTTCGCGCGCGTCATGGCTTCGCTGTAGCTGCTCGATTTCTTCTGCTCGCTGACGACGGTATAGCCAGTCATACTTTTGAAGGAGGCCCAGCGGCCAACTGCCATAATGGCTGCCGCGTCCGCGCCACCTTCGGCCAGACGGCTGGCCATGGTGTGCCGCAGCCTATGGTTGCTCCAGGTTTCTAGTCCGTCTTCATTTACCTGACGTCCGCGATACGTCCTGCAGAGAGTGAGAGCGATCGCGTTACGCAGTGACTCCTTGGTCGCTGGACAACCGTATCCGTTAAGGAACAAGTGATCGTGGTTGAGGTCCGGATCGCGCTCGTTAAGCCACGCACCTACCCACCTAACGGCCTTGTCATGAAACGGAACGTAGGCTTCGGTCATGGTCTTGTTCGGCAACCTGACGAACAGTCTCTGTTGCTTCAAATCGATATCGGAGACACGAAGATTCGCGATCTCGGAAATCCGTAAACCGGATTCCTCGCCGATCGCAACGGCGGCCTTAACCATCGTGCTGCCACGCTCATCCAGCAGTTCCCAGATACGAGCCATCTCTTCCTCGGTATAGGGTCTGGGGAGACGATGCGCTTTCTTCTTGGAGTGAAAGGCCGGGATCACCGGGTTCGCGAACTTCCGTCGGCCCGTAACGATCAGCCACTTCATGAAACTCGAGACCGGCCAGACTGCGTTCCAGACGCTGGGACGATCAGTCTCCTCGCCCCACTCCAGAAAGTTCGTGATTGTCTGCGAGTCAACTTCATCGAGATTGGCAATACCCTCTTCGGTCAGATATTGGAAGAAGAGCGAGAGCCCACCTGAAACACTAGACAGACATCTCACACGCTGCCGCGCGACAACCATATATTCCTCGTAAAGGGGACGGAAAATACCGCATCTATTTGCTGTCTGTACGCGGGGATGCTCAGCCTGGCATGTTGGGCCACAAAACGTGAGACGACCTTCTCGGCTTCTACCCCGGTAGGTGCGACCACATTCCTGGTTGGCGCACGTGAGTGTCTCGTAGTTCCACTTCGAGCGCTTGTAACACTTCTCGCTGCATGTGAGCCCGCGCGCCTGCCCGATGAAAACCCCACCGGGCACAAAGTTGTTGCAGTCGGGCCAGGTGCATTTCAGCGTGTTGGGCTCGACCACCTGACGCCCACCCTTTCCAACCTTCCTGGCTTCCTCCAGGCAGTCCGCCTTGCCGCAGAGAACCAGCCGGCCGCGCCACTTCTCGAAGCCGGGAACAACTTCGTTGCAAACTTCACAGGTGCATACCTTGTTCTTCTTACTTGCCATCAATTGCTCCTTCGTCGTGCGACAGCGATGTACGTTTCGAGTAACCTCCGCACGTCTTCGCGGGTTATGAATGTTTTGTTGTGGATGACCCGGGCCGGTAACTGCTTGGTATCGATGAGCCACCGGACATCTGCCTCTTCCAGTTCAAGAAGGGAGGCAACCTGGGAGACATCCAGGAGTTGGTTGTCAGGTGGCAGCATCACGCCGCATGCTCCAGCATTGCGAGCGCCTCGACCTCTTGTCGCATGTACCGACGCTTGCCGCGGATGGAAACTAAGGTGAGCTTGCTGGCCCTTGTAAGTTCTTCGAGGCCGTCATCGTGCCGGCGGAGTATTGCTGCCGCAGTCTCAGGTGTTAAGAGTTGCAGATCCATTCCGTGCTCCTGACGCAATCCTTGCGTGAGGACCGGCATGTACCAAAGACAGGGCCAAGAAGCGAACTCCGCAGCCCTCGTCCAGACACTTTGCCGATCACAGTGACAGCATGCAATGGAGGCGTTCACCTACCAAAGAGTGCGCCCGAGCAAGCACGAGGTTTCTGGTAAACAACTGATTTAAAACGGCTTGTAGAAGGATGGCTTCTTGCATTCCATCTGGAATGTAATGGAGGCGGTGTCTCAATCAAACCCGACCTATGAGATGCATTCCATTCGGAATATATATATATTCCGATGACTTGACTGCATTCCATGTGGAATGTTTACTGGGGGCATGGCGGAGAAAGTGAGTTCGCGGACCGAGACATTTGTTCAGATGTGGTTGAAATGGCGGTCTGCCCTTCCGGCAACCTTGGTGAGGGAAGACCCCCTTGTACTGATCCGCCTTTCGCAATTGTGCCAGCGTGGTGAGGGTGTCTCACAGTCAGAATTGAAACGTGAGCTGGGGATCAATCAGCCGCGCTTGAGCAAGCTCATGAAGAAGCTGGAACGGCAGCAGTGGATCACGATAGGGGGATCGGAGGCTGACGAGCGCCTACGATTGGTGACGACGACCATCATGGCCCGTGATCGGATGGCGTCTTTTGAAGCAGAACTCAGGGCATTGCTGTCATCCAAATCACCAATTCAAAAGCCTCAAAAGGAAAAGCAGATTCAAGAAGGCCAACAGGCGTTCAAGCTGGAGGAATAAACGCGCGTGTCCAATCCAATAAATGTTCAGGGCCGGAGTGATCTCGCGGCCCTGACGCGGCAGACGGCGTTGGTCTATCTCAGCCAAGCTTTATAGCTGCGACGAAGCAGTGCGTATGCCAGGCCCATCAGCAACAAGCTGAGGACTTCGCCGAGAATAATCACGATGACGCTCTTCATTCTTTCTTTACCTCCTTTCTGTGCGTATGCAAATTCCAGGGCAGATGGATACTGAACCATTTGGCGGTAAAATGGCTTCCTGCTGTAACTCCAGAGGATCCTTAATTGAAGACCGAGGTTGTGCGCCGACTATCCCCAGAAGAGGAAGAGCTTGCTGTAAAGCGAGAAGACTTGGCGCGGCTCGAAGCGCAGCTTGCGGAGCAGGAACTTCTGCTTGCCAGCCTGAAGGCAGAGCTGGCAGCATTTGAGGGGCTGTACCTTCGTCGGGTAGGGGTTCTTTACGCCGAACTTGACGAATGGAACGCACGCCTCGCTGAACTCCGAGCGGAACAGGCGGGGGCTCCTGAGACGAAAACTGAGGCGACGGAAGCACGGGCGCAGGCAGAGGAGTCTTATTCAGCAGCACATGGTGAGGCTGCCGAGGTTCAACCGTTTACTCCGTCGCCTGAGCTGAAGAAGCTCTACCGCGAGGCCGCTAGGCGGGTACACCCGGATACCGCGACCGATGAGGCTGACCGTGCACGACGCGAGCGCTTGATGCAACAGGTCAACGCTGCGTATGCGGCTGGCGATGAGGACACACTGCGCCGCATTCTGGCCAATCTTGATATCAGCCCTGATGCGGTACGGGGTTCTGGCGTCGGCGTTGACCTGATTCGCGTGTTGCGCCAATTGAAGCAGGTGCGGGATCGTATCGCTGCAATTGAGCTTGAAGTGGCGAGTCTGTCGGAAACCGACATGGCCAAGCTGAAGGCAAAGGCGGACGTTGCTGCGACAGAGGGACGGGATCTGCTCGCGGAGATGGCAACCAGCATTCAAGGCCGCGTTAACGTGGCCTGCCAGCTGTTTGAGAAAAGATCGACTGCTGGGGCAGGTGAATGAGCGAATCTGATTCCCAAACCGCCCTTATAACCTTCCAAACCGCTGCTCTCTCACGCCAGGGCACAGTGGCGTTGGCAAAGCGCGGGCTGGGCGATCTGCAATCACTGGAGAATGCGGAAGCATGGTTTGAAAAAGCCACGAAAGCCAAGAGCGACAATCGGCTTACAGAGTTCTTTGAATCTCTCCAGCGAGCAGTGACGTTGAATCCGCATCATCTGAGAGCACAGATCTCACTTGGTTGGGCCTACTCTTATGGACAGGGCGTGGACCTAGACCTCGATCAGGCCGCCAGATGGTATCTCAAAGCTGCCGACCAGGGTAACGCAAGTGCCCAATTTGCAGTGGGTGGGATGTACTACGACGGAGTCGGCGTATCCCAAGACTTACCCCTAGCTGCGAGGTGGTATCGGAAAGCTGCTGAGCAGGGGCATGCACACGCTCAATCCTGCCTGGCGTGGATGCTTTACGCCGGCGAGGGTGTGCAGAAGGACTTGGCCCAAGCAGCGACGTGGTACCGCAAGTCCGCTGATCAGGGTTACCCATACGCAGAGCGTTGCTTGGGAATCATGTATGAGGATGGTGAGGGTGTCCCTCAAGACTATGCACAGGCCGCTGAATGGTTCCGAAAGGCAGCGGATCACGGAGATGCAGATGCGCAATTCAAGCTGGCTTGCGCCTACTATTATGGCAGAGGCGTCTCGTTAAACCTGACTGAGGCGGCATTGTGGTTTCGCAAAGCTGCAGTCCAAGAGGACTCAAACGCACAGTGGTGGCTAGGTTGTATGTACCAAGATGGCGAAGGAGTACCCAAGGATCCGGTCGAAGCCGCAGCATGGTTTCGCAAAGCCGCCGACCAAGGCGATGCTAATGCACAATCTAAGCTGGATAAGATCCAACGCTCAATCGGTTAGCATTCGAAGCGCCTCGCGCACAGATCTGACATTTTGATGTCCCGGTAAGAGATTGCAGGTCCTCTGCTTCCCCCCCTCGGGACCGAGCTTGAAATGCCATATGTCGTTTTGTGGATCCGAGATCAGAGAAATCCTCCAATTACCCTTAATTTCCGATTCAGAGGCCATAATCACTTGGTAGATATCGTCGGGAATACCATTGCTATTTGAACGATTGAGATAAAAAGCCATTGCTTGCATCCTTTCTGGATCGCACCCTGGGTTGCAGAAAACAAAAACCACCAGGAGGTTGTCCTCTGGTGGTTGTAGATGCCCGCTCCAGCTACGCCGGTGGACTCTTCGCTGCCTATGCCATCATTACTCCGGTATTCGACGCCGTCTATAGGAAAGTGATTCGTAAAGTAATCAAACCTCCTTAAAGCTCCTTCCGATATTCGTTTACTATTCAAAGACTACGTCAATCAGCAGATGCTTCCCGGAGCATCTTCAATTCAGCCTCGGGTACGCGGCCATCGATACCACCACAGGCAAGGCAAACCGCGAGATGGTTCTCCTTCCATTCCAACCGGGTCGCCGTTCAGGTCAAGTTTTGGTTGCGCGGAGGTTGCGGATCCTTCCGCGATTTGCCGCATCCTGCCGAGCTAAGTTCTTGATCTTCTTCAGAATCAATGAACTTGAAAGAACTCATAACCCGTAGGTCGGCAGTTCGATTCTGCCCGCCGCCACCAGGCAGATCATATCCGACGAAATCTCAGGTTCATGCGTCTCGCGTAAGGCGGCCGGGCTATTTCCGGTATGGCAGCCAACGAGCGCCTTCCGTTACCGCTACTGGCACTTTCGCCAGTGGCACGAGTAGACACCTACCTATACAGTTGTCTGCTCACGTGGTCCAGCAGGTATGACCCTGCCATTGCTCAAGATCCGGACCCCGTGAAGCGCATTGCTGGCGGCTCGCAGGCAAACGATCGCTCCGAAAAATTGCAGATCGACTGGAACGACGACATCGGAAGCCTCTTCCGACCAGCTTTGCAATAGGGCAACGGCTAACCGCCATCTTCACATGAAGATATTGAATTCGCGTGTAATCCGGATATCTATCGCCAGCATCCTGACCGGATCCTTGATTGGGTTGGTGGGTGGCGCTTTTCGCTATTGCTTGATTGCCGTTGATAATGGGCGGAATGCGCTAACCACCGGGGCGCATGCGTGGCCCCACCTTGGCTGGACGGCTCCGGTAGCGTTAGCGCTTGCCGGCGCGGGGTTGGCCCGCTTTCTGGTGGTTCGCTTTGCCCCAATCGCCGAGGGAAGTGGTGTACAGCGCGTGGAGGCTGACATCGCAGACGAGGTGGAGCTGGTCCCATATGCCGTCGTGCCCGTCAAGTTCTTCGGCGGCGTGATCGCCATAGGTTCCGGCCTTGCTCTCGGCCGTGAGGGCCCGACTGTCCAAATGGGAGCCACCCTTAGTCGGTCTATTTCGCGTTTACTCACCGAAGACGACCAGGATGGAAAGATTATCGAGGCCGCCGGCGCGGGCGCAGGGCTCGCGGTTGCGTTCAACGCTCCTGTCGGCGGTTCCGTCTTCGTTTTCGAGGAACTCACCAGCAGCTTCACGCCCTGGCTACTGGTGGCCACTCTGGCCGCGTGCTCGGTCGCGGTATGGATCATGCGAGGGATGTTGGGCAACACCCTCGACTTTACGGTGCAGCATGTCAGCGCGACCCACGACTGGAAAGTTGCACCGTTTCTCGCTCTCGGTGCATTGCTGGGTGCCGTCGGTGCCCTCAATAACGCCGTAACCGTAGGTTTGCTGCGCCTATCGGACCGGCTTTACGGCATTTCGTCCGTATACCGTGCCGCTTTCATAGGCGCGACAATCGGACTGGTTCGCCTGGTTTGCTCCCTCTCTCGTTGGAGGCGGCGAGGTGTTGAGCCAGGCTATACTTGCCGATCAATACGCGATAGGGGGCCTGGTGACGGTATTTCTCGCCCGCTTTCTTATCGGGCCCTGGTCTTTTGCCGGGAGGTATTTTTGCCCCGCTCCTGGTGCTCGGCGCCTCGTTCGGCGCACTTTTCGCCGGAGTCCTGAATCATTCCATTCCATTGTTGAACCTTTCACCTGTCGCCTGTGCTGTGGTCGGGATGGCCGCGCTATTCTCGGCCAGCGTACGTGCGCCTCTGACCGGAATTGTGCTCGCGGTCGAAATGACGGGCCGCGGGGATCTGACGCTTGCTTTGCTTGGAGCTTCATTGATGGCCATGGTGGTTGCGATCCTGCTCAATAGCGAGCCCATCTACGAGACCCTCAAGCAGCCCATGCTGGCGCGCGAGGCTTTGAATAAGAAGGCCATCGCAGAGGGATCTGGGACGCCCCTCGTTCGTTGAGTTGGCGTTCGGCTGACCAACCGCCGAGTAGCAAACAACAGATGTCTACCAGGCTGCAGACTTCTCGGTGTATTGCTGGGTTTTGCCAAACTCTGCCCGCCGCCACCAATCGAATCAGCCATCCGGCTATCTTCTTCCCGTTCTGGCACGTCGAATGTGGAGTATCATCGGTTTAATTCCCGGACTGTGTGTCCGGCCTGGCGAACATGTCTAAAAACTTTAAGCGCGCAGTCTTCGGCATCTCTGTTGCCCTCGTTGTGGTTGTGTTTCTTGGCGGATTTGTAACCAGCGGCGTACGAGCCGGCAGCCAGAGTGATGGAGCTTACCGCCAGATGGGCGTCTACGAAGAAGTTCTGCACAAGGTGCAGAGCGACTACGTGACGGATCCCAGCATCGGGAAAGTGACGGACGGGGCTCTTCACGGGCTGCTCGAGTCGCTGGACGCGGACTCGAGCTATCTGACGCCGACGGAGAATGCCGCATACAAAGCTCACCAGAACGAAGGCACGGCGCAGGTGGGCATTAACGTATCGCGCCGCTATGGCTACGCGACTGTGGTGTCAGTGATGCCCGGCAGCCCGGCGGAGAAGGAACAGATTTCCGACGGAGACATTATCGAGTCGATTGGCGGACAGTCGACACGGGAGCTTTCGCTGGCCATGGTGCGGCTGCTGCTCGAGGGCAAGCCGGGCACCGATGTGACTTTCTCGCTGGTACGCCCGGGCAAGGCGGAGCCGCAGAAGATGACGCTGACGCGGCAGCAGATCGATGCGCCGGCTCTGGCCGAGCAACAGTATGAGAACTCTTCGATCCTTTATCTGAAGCCGGTAGTGCTGACCAGGGAGCGGGTGACTGAGGTCGAGGCGCGGCTGAAGGCCATGCAGAAGAACGGAAACAAGAAAGTGCTGCTCGATCTGCGCGATGTGGCCGAAGGCGATCCGGCGCAGGCGGTCAACCTTGCGAATGCTTTTCTGCAGTCGGGCACGATCACGTCGCTTGAGGGGCAGAAGGTTCCCAAGCAGACCTTTACAGCTGACCCGGCGAAGTTCATTACCGGCGCACCGCTGGTGGTGCTCGTGAATCATGGGACGGCGGGTCCGGCGGAGATTGTCGCGGCGGCGATTCTCGACAACAAGCGCGGCGACCTGGTGGGCGACCGGAGTTTCGGCGACGGCACGGTTCAGAAGACGATCGAGCTGCCCGATGGAGCGGCGTTGATTCTGTCGGTGGCCAAGTATGAGGCGCCTTCAGGGAAGGCAATCCAGGATCAGGCAGTGACTCCGAACATCGTGGTCACGGAGAGCATCGACCAGTACCTCGCCGAGGCGGACATCGATACCAGCAAGACACCCGAGGACAAAGCGGTGCCTCGCACTGACGACCAGCTCAACAAGGCACTCGACGTTCTGAAGCAGAAGAACGCGTAGATCTCCCCGAGGGAATCGGATTGAAATCCCGCGGTCCATGGACGCCTCCTGAGACCAAGGCGGAGGCCACGCGCCCCGCTGCTCGTCCAGCTTCCAACTTTCGCGCCCCGGCCGGCCGCCACAAGGTCGCGGGCAGTGTGGCGGTCGCCTTTCTGGCGGTGCTGGCCATTGCCGTCGGCTCGCTGAGCGGGCTGCTGCTTGTCTACTCGGTCGATCTTCCCCAGATCGAGGATCTGGAGCGTTACCGGCCGAGCACCATCACGGAACTTTATGACGTGCACGGGCGGATCTTCGGATCATTCGCGATGGAGCGGCGCGTGGTGGTGGGCTATGACGGCTTTTCGCCGCTGCTGCGTCAGGCGGTGATCTCGATCGAGGACAAGAATTTCGAGAGCCACTGGGGCGTGAACATGTTTCGCGTGATCGGTGCCGCTTATCACGACCTGACCTCGAAGGGCCGCGCCCAGGGCGCGTCCACGCTGACCATGCAGCTGGCGCGCAATCTATTTCTCTCAAACGAGAGGACTTTTGGCCGCAAGCTGCAGGAGGTCTTCCTTTCGCTGCAGATCGAGCACCGGTTCACCAAGCAGCAGATCTTCACGCTCTACGGGAACCAGATCTATCTCGGGCACGGAGTTTACGGCTTCGAGGCGGGCGCGAATTACTACTTCTCAAAACATGCGACCGAACTGACGTTGCCGGAGGCCGCGCTGCTGGCCGGGCTGCCCAAAGGGCCGTCGGAGTTTTCCCCGCTGCAAAACCCCGACCGGGCAATGCGCCGCCGCAATGCCGTGATCAACGCGATGCTCGAAGACGGGGCGATTACGGCGGCTCAGGCCGAGGCGGCGCGGACCACTCGACTGGGGCTGCATATTCAGGCGCCGCCGAACAGCGTGGCTCCGTGGTTTGTAGAAGAAGTGCGGCGGGAACTGGAGCGGAAGTTCGGCTCGGACCAGGTGCACGAGGCGGGGCTGAAGGTCTACACCACCCTCGATCTCGATCTACAGAACACGGCGAACCAGGCGGTGCTCGACGGGCTGGCAGCGTATGAGCGGCGTCACGGATGGAAGGGGCACCTGCTTAACGTGATCTCGGGCGGGTCCGACCTTGAGAGCTTCAAGCATCCGGACTGGAATGGGCCGGCGGCGCCGGGAGACTATGTGCATGCGCTGGTGATGGGCGCGCTGCCCTACCAGGTGACGGCGCGTATCGGCCAGCAGCAGGTGATGCTGACCGCCGAGGACTGGGCTTGGACGGGGTTCAAGACGGCGCAGGAGTTTCTGCACCAGGGGGACATTATTTACGTTCACCTGACAGGGCAGGACCAAACCGGACAGCAGGGCGCTATGCTGCGCGGGAAACTGGAGCAGGATTCCGGCGCAGAGGGCTCGCTGCTGGCGATGGACAACGCGACCGGGGATGTTCTGGCGATGGTGGGCGGCAGGGATTTCAATCTCTCGCAGTTCGACCGGGCGACGCAGGCGGAGCGGCAGACGGGCTCGTCGTTCAAGCCCTATGTTTACACCGCGGCGGTGGAGGAAGGCGCCAAACCGCAGGAGATGATCGTGGACGGTCCGACCTCTTTCGGGTCCTATACGCCGCACGATTACGAGGGGAACTACCTGGGCAGTATTACGTTACTCAAGGCCTTTGCGGATTCGCGAAATATTCCGGCACTGAAGCTGGCCGAGCGCGTTGGGATCCACAAGGTTATCAGCACGGCGCACCAGTTCGGTGTGACCAGCAATATTCCGGCGTATCTGCCGGTAGCGCTGGGCGCGGTGGAGATCACGCTGCGGGAGCAGGTGGCAGCCTATTCCGTCTTTCCCAACGACGGCATCCGGGTTGCGCCGCGGCTGGTGCGGCGGGTGACCACGGCTGAGGGAGCACCGCTGAGCGAGGATCCGCCTGAGGTGCAGGAAGTGATCAGCGCGAAGACGGCACGGACGATGATGGTTCTCCTGAAGGAAGTGACGCGCAGCGGGACGGCCGCGGCAGCTGCATCGCTCAATCATCCCCTGGGGGGAAAGACCGGCACGACGAGCGATTTCACTGACGCCTGGTTCCTCGGCTTCTCGCCTTCGGTGACCTGCGGAGTGTGGATGGGCTACGACAACCGCCAGTCGCTGGGCGACAAGGAGACGGGTGCGAAAGCGGCACTCCCCATCTGGATGGATTTCATGAAGGCTGTGATCGCGGACAAACCGGACGAGGTATTTCCCGCAGACACTCCGCCTGGTTCCAGTTCGCCGCGGGAAAAGCAGATTGCGGCCGCGGCCAGGCCGGAGCCGAAGCCCCTGGTGCGGGCGGTCGCGCCTGGAGCGGCATCGCAGCCCTGACCTCGACAGAAAACGTAGCTGACGGAGATCGCTTTCGGGAATAGAGTGATCGGGACGCAGATCATACTGCGCCGAAAGGAGATAGCCCGATGGCTGGATCACCGCCCCCGAGCAAGATCATGATTATCCGCCACGCGGAGAAACCTCCCAATCCGCCCAATAAAACAGGTCCCTGGGATGTGCAACTGGACGGGAAGACTGGAGACGGAAAGTCGCTTATTGTGCAGGGATGGCAGCGGGCGGGAGCGCTGAGTGGTTTCTTTGCCCCGTACAAGTCGAAGCCCGTGAATCCGGAAATCGTGATGCCCCACCACATCTACGCTGCGAATCCCAAAGGCGAAACGCAACGGCCGTGGGAAACGGTAACGCCGCTCGCGGCGTGGCTGAAATACAAGCAGGGCAGCTCGCAATTCAACGTCGACTACGCCGTTGGCGACGAGAAGCACCTGGTCAAGAGCGTCCTTGAGCACGGCAGCCCGGTGCTTATCAGCTGGGAGCACCTGCATATCACGCCGGATATGATCGGGCACATTCAGAGTAGCTACCCGATCGCGAACTACTCAGCGATGCCGAAGCAATTTCCTGACGTGTTCTACCTGGTCTGGGTGCTGGACCTCAAAGGCAGTGAGTACACATGGTGCTCCGTTAACCAGAACCTGATCGCAGGCGACGTAAGCTAACGGATCTCTACTGGGGCTTTCCCTGTTGCGGCGGCTGCTGGCTGGGAGCCTGAGTGGATCCATCGTTGTTGTTGCTGATGTCCTGGCCTTCGAAGAGTACGCGAACATTGGCGTGGTACTGCTTGTAGTCGGTGTACTTCAGGGTTTCGCGGATGTGCACATCCTGGCTGAGATAGCCGTTGCCGGCGGAAAAATGCAGAATGCCTTCTCCGCGCGTATAGACGGGGAACCAGTACTTGCCATCGATCTGCTCGCGATAGGTGGTAAAGGGCGGCGACAGGTCTTCGTGGCCCTTGCGCGTGTCGTCGGGCACGTTCTTACCGTTGGTGACGACGATCTGGAGATCATGCTGGTCGACCCAGATGCGTCCCTGGAAGTAGCGCTTGTTCTTCTCGATCACCTTGGGCTTCACCTCGAAGACATAGGTGTCGACCTCGTCGACCTTCTGCTTGCCGATGTAGGACAGGTCGTACTGGCCGACGTCTTCTTTGGTCAGGACAAAGGGCAGGCGCTGCTCGATGTCCTGGAAATCGGCCGGCGACATGCTGATGCGCTCGAGGGTGTTGGCCGGCGCCAGGACGACGTGTTCAAACCGCCTGCCGTTGGGATCGAATGAGATGTCTGTTACCTGGAAGTACTGCCCGTCGACCTTGTTGTCGTCGTCGATCGTTTCCACCTTGACGCTGCGCTCGTAGGTGTAATTGGACATCGCGCGGCGGAAGAGGCTCTCCTTGGCAGTGAACTGATCGATGATCTGCTGCGGAGGTATGGAGGGCTGCGAGGTATCCAGGGCGCCGAATCCCTTGTCGAGCGGCATGGAAGTGTAGGAAACCTGGCCCCGGGCGGAAACTGTGAGAGCAATCAAGGCGACGCCAACAACAAAGAGCCCGTATGCGATACGTCGATGTGGGAGTGCGGTCAAGGTACCCTCGAGAACCGTCCCGTATAGAACGATCCTAATACGATAGACGCAACTTGCGGGAGAAAAGGCCCGTCTATTCGAATTGGGCGAACGGCCGCTCTTCCGGGGCCGCGGAGTACACTGGGTTTTCTTCCTTCCCCCTGGTCAAGCCAGCAATGGACGAATACTATCGGGTTCCGACGCTCGCGCTCTTAAGCATCCTGGTTGCCGTCTTTGCCGTTTTGTATGCGCGTGCGCGGACCTTGCGAACGCTTCTCTGGCTGCTCGGCTGGTCGATGGCGATTACGCGGCTGGCTATGCAGGGGAGCTCGTACGGCAGGCATGGGATCGGGCTGGCCGTCTCAAACACAGCCATGGCGCTGGCGGCGCTCATGTTATTGGGGTCCGTGTCCCCGATCCACGTCAAAAACAAGATCAAGGCCTCGTACATCGCGGTTTTCGCGGCCCCTTTGATTTTGTACTCGGTGCTTACCTCGCTTTATCCCGCGCCCGGAGTCTATCTGCGGGTGCTGGATTGGGCGGCTGCTATTGCTGCTGTGGCCATTGCCGTGCATTGGAGCGCGCAGAAGAGCCAGCTGCCGCGCTGGTTTACCCTTGCGTTCGTCTCGTGCGTTGCCGGGACATGTATCTGGCTGGCGATTATTGGCGAATACGATCTGGTGCTGCGCCTGGCCCACAGCGGGATCAGCCTGATGACCGCAGCGCTGGTATTAGCGACCTACCGAAGATGGAGCCCGGGAGTCATCTTTACCGCGACTGGCCTGTTCGTATGGAGCACGCCGATGGTGGTGGATTTCCTGCTTCATCAGGGCGATCCGGTCATGCTTATGTATCTGCGGGCGGTGAACTTGATGAAGGTGGTGACCGCGGTCGGCATGGTTGTGCTGGTGCTCGAAGACGAGGTGATCCGAAACGAAGAGGTGCAGAACCGCGAGCGGCGAGTACGCGGCGAGATGGAACAGTACTCGAAGCTCGATGTTTCCGCGGCGCCCAACCG